>NZ_JBQHDD010000001.1:0-929463 GCF_052068055.1 Micromonospora sp. L32
GCGGCCCCATGTATCGGGCCGGGCCAGCGGGCTTGCTGCTGCGATCGTCCAGGTGATGTAACGACACCGGCCCGGCCGCCATTCCGCCGCCAGGGTGCCGCCGGTCACTGGACCGGGGACCCGATCCAGGCATGAACCGGACATAGCGCCGGGCGGACACCTGCGTGAAGCGGACAGCCGCCGCAGATCATCCCGGCCCGGACCATCGGCCCGTCCTGTTCTGGGGCCAGTGGTTTGTCGCCGCACGACGATCCGACCGGACCTCGACCGACGCCGTTTCGCCGAGATGGCGGCCTCCACGCCGATCCGACACCGCCGCGCCGGCGACACCGCCGCGCCGGCGACATCGGCTGACGCCCACCCGACCCGGACGGCGACCACCGGACGTCAACGGGTGAGGACCATTCTCGCCTCGGCGGCGGGCGTCGTCCGTCCGCCTGGCGGCAGGTAGGGCGGGTGTCCGCGTACCCGAAGAGGAGCCGGCGGGGGCGGGCGGTGGTCCGGAGGGTGGTTTGCGGGGTTTTGGTGGGTGTTGGTCGGCGGCGTGGGAACGGTCCGGGGCGGGGTGCCGGGTGTGACAGTCCCGTTTGTCGGCCGATCCGAGGCTGTCAGACCCGGTCACTTGGTGTCGGCTTGATAGCGATTGCCTAACGGCCGTTCCGCTGCGGGTGAGTCCTGTCATAGCCTCCCGCTCACGGACCGGCCATGAAACCGGCGTGGTCACGCGGATGACAGAGGTGAGAGATGCAGGCGAGAAGGCTTAGAACGGCCGTGACCCTCGCGGCCGTTGCAGCCCTGGCGGTCGGCGCGGCCGGCTGTGCGGAAAGCGACCGCAGCGACGACAGCGGCGAGGCCAAGACGGGCGGCACCTTCATCTTCGCGGGTGCCGGTGACCCCAAGAACTTCGACCCGATCTTCAACGACGACGGTGAGTCGTTCCGGCCGATCCGGCAGATGTACGACACCCTCATTCAGCACAAGCCGGGCACGGCCGAGCTTCAGGGCGGCCTGGCGGAGAGCTGGGAGCACGACCCCGAGGGCAAGGTCTGGACCTTCAAGCTGCGCCAGGGCGTGAAGTTCCACGACGGCACCCCCTTCAACGCCACGGCGGTCTGCTTCAACTTCGACCGCTGGTACAACATGAAGGGCGCCGCCGCCCAGTCGCAGATGATCTACTACATGGACGTCTTCGGCGGCTTCGCGAAGAACGAGAACCCCGACGCCGGCAAGCCGGTCTACAACAAGTGCGAGGCCAAGGACGACGGCACCGCCGTCATCACCCTCAACCAGTACAAGGGTGCGTTCCCCGGCGCCTTCGCGCTGACCGCGCTCTCGATCGCCAGCCCGGAGGCCCTGAAGAAGGGCGACGCCGACACGGTCAAGCAGAACGGCGACTCCTTCGAGTACAGCTCGTTCGCCACCAGCGGCCCCGTCGGCACCGGTCCGTTCACGTTCGGCGGCTGGGACAAGGCCAAGAACGAGATCACCCTGAACCGGAACCCGGACTACTTCGGGGAGAAGGCCAAGGTCGACAAGCTGATCATCAAGATCATCAAGGACGAGAACACCCGCAAGCAGGAGCTGCGCGCGGGCACCGTCCAGGGCATCGACTTCCCGGCCCCGGCCGACCGCAAGGCGCTCGAGGGTGAGGGCTTCCAGGTCGTCGCCCGGCCGGCGTTCAACATCCTCTACCTGGGCATCAACCAGAAGAACCCGAAGCTGAAGGACCTGCGGGTGCGTCAGGCGATCGCCTACGCCCTCAACCGTCAGCAGCTCGTGCAGACCAAGGGCCCGGGTGGCTCGAAGGTCGCCGACCAGTTCATGCCGGACACCGTGCTCGGCTACGCCCCGGACGTGCAGAAGTACGAGTACAACCCGGAGAAGGCCAAGCAGCTGCTCAAGGAGGCCGGCGCCGAGGGTCTGACCCTCAACTTCTACTACCCGCCGGACGTCTCCCGGCCGTACATGCCGAACCCGCAGGAGATCTTCACGATCCTCGCCAACGACCTGCAGGCCGTCGGCATCAAGGTCAACGGCGTGCCGCGTCCGTGGAACGGTGGCTTCAAGGACGACGTGCAGCAGTTCGGCAAGCAGGACCTGCACATCCTGGGCTGGACCGGTGACTACAACGACCCGGGCAACTTCGTCGGCACGTTCTTCGGTCGGGGCAAGGTCGAGTTCGGCGACCAGTCGATGACCGAGATGTTCGACGCCATCGCCAAGGCCGACGGCACCGTCGACGAGGCGGCCAAGAAGGCGGCCTGGGAGCAGGTCAACCGGGACATCGCCAGCAAGTGGCTGCCGGCCGTGCCGGTCTGGCACGCCCCGCCGGCCATCGTCGTCACCAAGGACGTCAAGGGTCTGGTCGCCAGCCCGCTGACCGACGAGCGGTTCAACACGGTCAGCGTCACCAAGTGACGTACGTCGGCTGACGCCGTAGGCGCGTATCGGCCCGGGTCGGGGGCTCCACCCCGGCCCGGGCCGATTCCGCGAACATCGAGAGTCTGGTGTGTGAGAGATGTTGCGAGTCATAGTCCGCCGCCTGCTGCAGCTGGTGGTGACCCTGATAGCGCTGTCGGCGCTGATCTTCATCTGGCTGCGGAACCTGCCCGGCGGCCCGGTGGAGGCGCTGCTCGGCGAGCGGGCCACCCCGGAACGCCGCGCCCTGCTGATCAAGGCGCTCGGCTACGACCAGCCGATCCTGGTGCAGTACGGCAAGTTCATGCAGCGGGTCCTCACCGGGGACTTCGGCAACTCGATCCGGACCGGTGACCCGGTCAGTGAGGTGATCGGGCGCGCCTTCCCCGCCACCATCGAGCTGGCCCTCGCTGCGATGATCATCGCGGTGGGCCTGGGTATCCCGCTCGGCTACCTCGCCGCCCGCTGGCGCGGTCGCTCCCTCGACAACCTGACGATCGCCGGCACCCTGATCGGCATCTCGATCCCGATCTTCTTCCTGGGCTACCTGCTCAAGGACGTGTTCACCCAGAACATCCACTGGTTTCCGCCGTCCGGGCGGGTCACCACCGGGCTGGACAACACCAACATCACCGGGTTCTACGTCCTCGACGGCCTGCTGACCCGGGAGTTCGACGCCAGCGCCGACGCGCTCTGGCACCTGATCCTGCCGGCGGTCACGCTCGCCACCATCCCGCTGGCGGTGATCGTCCGGATCACCCGGGCCAGCGTGCTCGACGTGCTCAACGAGGACTACGTGCGCACCGCCGAGGCCAAGGGCCTGCGGCACCGGACCATCCGGGGCCGGCACATCCTGCGCAACGCCCTGCTGCCGGTGGTCACCACCATCGGCCTGCAGACCGGCGCGCTGCTCTCCGGCGCGGTGCTCACCGAGAAGGTCTACAACTGGGGCGGGCTCGGCACGCTGATCGTCGACTCGATCACCGGTGGCCGGGACTACCCGGTGCTCCAGGCGATCATCCTGCTGGCCGCCCTGGTCTTCGTGGTGGTCAACCTCCTGGTCGACCTCTCCTACGCCTTCATCGACCCGAGGGTGCGTGTCCGATGACCGATCCGACCACCCAGGCCGGCGCCACCGCGCCGGCGCCCCGTACCGGTGACGAGCGCACGGGCGGCGTGAGCGAGCGGAACATCGGCCTGCTCGGCGACCGGAAGAAGGCGCGGCTGGACGAGCTGGCGCGGGCCACCGCCGACAACGGCGGCGTCAGCCTCTTCCGCGACGCGCTGGGGCGGCTCCGGCGCAACCCGGTCGCCATCGTCGGCGCCATCATCGTCGGGCTGTTCATCCTGGTGGCGGTCTTCGCGCCGCTGATCGCGCCGCACGACCCGGCGCAGGAGTTCGACGCGCTCACCAAGAACCTGACCGTGGAGAACATCCCGGGGGCCACCGACGGGCACCCGCTCGGCTCCGACCCGCTGGGTCGCGACTTCCTCTCCCGGCTCATCTACGGCAGCCGACAGACCCTCTTCGTCGGCGTGCTCGCCACCCTGATCGGTCTCTCCCTCGGCGTGCTGCTCGGCGCGATCGCGGGGGCCTTCGGTGGCTGGGTCGACGTCGTCCTGATGCGACTCACCGACGTGATGCTGGCGCTGCCCAGCCTCCTGCTGGCGATCACCCTGGTCGCCATGGCGAGCAAGTCCAGCCAGTGGACGGTCATCTTCGCGGTGGCCATCGTCAGCGTGCCGATCTTCGCCCGGTTGCTGCGTGGCTCGATGCTCGCCCAGCGGGAGAGCGACCACGTGCTCGCCGCGCGGGCGCTCGGCGTCAAGGAGCGCAACATCGTGCTGCGGCACATGCTGCCCAACTCGCTGACCGCGGTGATCGTGCAGGCCACGCTCACCTTCGCGGTGGCGATCCTGGACGCGGCGGCGCTCTCCTTCCTCGGCCTCGGCGACCCGGACATCAACCGCGCCGAGTGGGGCCTGATGCTCGGCGTGGACGGCGTCCACTACTTCGAGGCCCGCCCCGAGCTGGCCTACTACCCGGCGCTCGCGATCATCGTGGTCGCGCTCGGCTTCACCCTGCTGGGCGAGGCGATGCGCGACGCAATCGACCCGAAGAACCGGCGGTGAGGGCGGTGCGGCGGACCAGCACGGCCGGCGTGGGCCGCCGGCGAGGGCGAGGAGTGAGCTTGCGAGCCCCGCAGTCGCGGGCGACGGACCAGTGCCGGCGAGCGCGAGGAGTGAGCTTGCGAGCCCCGCAGTCGCGAGCGAAGGACCAGTGCAGTGAGGAAGTGACCCGATGAGCCTGCTCGACGTACGCGACCTGAGCGTGGTGTTCCAGCGGCGGGGCGAGCGGCCGTTCACCGCCGTGGACAAGGTGAGCTTCAGCGTGGAGCCGGGCCAGACGGTCGGCCTGGTCGGCGAGTCCGGCTGCGGCAAGTCCGTCACCAGCCTCGCGATCATGGGCCTGCTGCCCAGGCGGGGCAACAAGGTCAGCGGCGAGGTGCTCTTCGACGGCGCCGACCTGCTCAAGCTCCGCCCGGACGACATGCGGGACCGGCGTGGCCGGGACATCGGCATGATCTTCCAGGACCCGCTCTCCTCGCTGAACCCGGTGATCCCGATCGGTGTGCAGGTGGCCGAGGTGCTGGAGCGGCACCAGGGGATGGACCGCAAGAAGGCGCTGCGGGAGGCCCGGGAACTGCTCGACGCGGTCGGCATCCCGGACCCGGAGCGCCGGCTGAAGGAGTACCCGCACCAGATCTCCGGCGGCATGCGGCAGCGCGCGCTGATCGCCATCGCGCTGGCCTGCAAGCCGCGGCTGCTGATCGCGGACGAGCCGACCACCGCCCTGGACGTGACCATCCAGGCGCAGATCCTCACCCTGCTCAAGCAGTTGGTCGACGAGACCGGCACCGCGCTCATCATGATCACGCACGACCTCGGTGTGGTGGCCGGCCTCTGCGACACGGTGAACGTGCTCTACGGCGGCAAGGTGGTCGAGCGGGCCGCCCGGCACGAGCTGTTCGCCCGGGCCCGGCACCCGTACACCCACGGGCTGCTCAGCTCGGTGCCCCGGCTGGACTCGCCGCGCGGCGAGCGGCTGCACGCCATCCGTGGCTCGGTGGCCGACAACATCCCGTGGGCCGAGGGGTGCGCGTTCGCGCCCCGCTGCGACAACGTCGTGGACGCCTGCCTGGAGGGTCCGCCCCCGCTGGAGCCCACCGCCACCGGCGGCGACCTTCGCTGCAACAACCCCGTTTCCGAGGAGGTGGCGGTCCCGTGACCGAGCGGACCGGACCACTGGTCGAACTGCGCGACCTCAAGGTCCACTTCCCGATCAAGAGCGGCCTGCTCTTCGACCGCACCGTCGGGTACGTCTACGCCGTCGACGGTGTCTCGCTCGCCATCCGGGCGGGTGAGACGTACGGGCTGGTCGGCGAGTCGGGCTGCGGCAAGTCGACGCTGGGCCGGGGCCTGCTGCGGCTGGTCGAGCCGACCGACGGCGAGATCCTCTTCGACGGCGCCGACGTCCGGCAGCTCAAGGGCGAGAAGATGCGCCTGGCCCGCCGCCGGATGCAGATGATCTTCCAGGACCCGCTGTCCAGTCTGGACCCCCGGCAGTCGGTGGAGTCGCTGCTGGTCGAGGGGCTCAAGGCGCACGGCCTCGCCAACGACAAGGCGGCGACGAGCCGGCGGCTGCGGGAGACCCTGGAGGCGGTCGGCCTGCCCGCGTCGGCGCTGAGCAAGTACCCGCACGAGTTCTCCGGCGGCCAGCGCCAGCGCATCGGCATCGCCCGGGCGCTGGTGCTCAACCCGGAGCTGATCGTCGCCGACGAGCCGGTGTCGGCGCTCGACGTGTCCATCCAGGCGCAGGTGCTCAACCTGCTGGAGGACCTCCAGAACGAGCGCGGCCTGACGTACCTGATCATCGCGCACGACCTGGCGGTGGTCCGGCACATCGCCGACACGGTGGGCGTGATGTACCTGGGTGGCCTGGTGGAGGAGGCGTCCAGCGACGACCTCTACCGGGAGCCGATGCACCCGTACACCAAGGCGCTGATGTCGGCGGTGCCGGTGCCGGACCCGCTGGTGGAGGACCGCCGCGAGCGGATCCTGCTCGCCGGCGACCTGCCCTCGCCGACCAACCCGCCGTCCGGGTGCCGCTTCCACACCCGGTGCCCGTGGGCGCAGCCGACCCGCTGCGCCGACGAGCGGCCGGCGCTGCGCGAGGTGGTCGGCGGGCACAAGGTCGCCTGCCACTACGCCGAGGAGATCGCGGCCGGCCGGATCCGGCCGCACGAGGTGGAGCCGGAGCTGGTCCGGCCGGACGACGGTGGGGCGCCGGACACCGGTGAGCTGATCCCGACGCCGTGAGGGCGTGCCGAGGCTCCCAGCCCCGCGCGGGGTTGGGGGCCTCGGCGTGTCTCAGCCCTCCGGGCGGTTGAGCAGGGCGACCGCGACGGCGTGGACGGCGTCCAACCCGGCCGGGTCGGCCAGCGCGGCCTTCCCGCCGGTCACCGCGTACCACTCGTCGGCGTCCTTGTACTGCACGGAGAGGGTGACCTGCCCGTCGGCGTACCGGGTCTTCAGGGTCAGCTCGCCGGTCACCACGCCGGCCTCGTCGGTCATCACCCCGCCGGGCCCGGCGACCAGGTCGGCGGTCAGCTCCCGGGGGGACGCGTCCGGGCGGGTGTCGGCGCTCATCCCCGCCCCCGGCACGGCGGCGGGCGCCGCCGGGTGGCCGTCCGCGGTCATTCCGGCGGTGGCAGCCGTCGTGCCGGTGCCACCACCGCTGCCGGTGGCGGCGGCCGCGTCGTACCCGCCGGCGTCCGGCATCTGCTCCGGCGCGGGAGTCGCCCCGGCACCGGTCACGGCTTGTTCGCCCATGTGCAACCCTCCAACATGTCGCTGAGGGCGGCCTTCTCGGCGCTGGTCACCGTCAGCCGCCAGTGATGCTTGACCGTCACCCAGCTTTCCGCGTACTTGCACCAGTACGACCGGTTCGCCGGTTTCCACTGCGACGGGTCCTGGTCACCCTTTGCCCGGTTGGAGGTCGCGGAAACCGCGATGAGCTGCGGTCGGGTCAGATCGTTGGCGAAGTCCCCGCGCTTGGCGTCGTCCCACTCGTTCGCCCCCGAGCGCCACGCGTTGGCCAGCGGCACCATGTGGTCGACGTCCACGTCGGAGGGATCGGTGAAGGTGCGCCCGTCGTACACGCTCTCCCAGTGGCCGGCGACCACGTTGCAGCCGGAGAGGCGGATGTCCTCCCCGTCGCGCTTGAGCACGCTGTCCCGGACGTCGCAGTTGGTGCCGGTGTCCCGCCAGTGCGGGAACCGCTCGCGGCTGTAGCCCCGCATCGAGCCCGCCTTCGCGACGGTCAGCTCGGCCAGCTGTTCACCGACGTTGCCGGCGCTGCTCGGCGGCGCCTCCGGCTCGTCGAGCGAAACCTCGCAACCGCCCACGCCGAGGGCGAGCACCGCGGCGAGCGCGACGGCCACCGTCCCACGGGCTCCTGATCTGGTACGCACAGACGACACCTCTCCAGCTTGCGGGCTCCCGGCGATCCCGCACAGTACCCGGGCACGGTTTCGGCGTTTCGTGGAATCTCCCACGCGGCGCGGGCAGATTGGTACCCATGACCGCACCCCCTCACGCGCTCCGGCTCCGCAGCGGCGCGGGTCGGGGCACGTTGCTGGCGGCGATCCTCGCCTCCGGAATGGTCTTCCTGGACAGCACGGTGGTCAACGTGGCCCTGCCCCGGCTCGGCGCCGAACTCGAGGCGACCGTCGCGGGTCTGCAATGGACGGTCAACGGATACCTGCTGACCCTGTCCGCGTTCGTGCTGCTCGGCGGGGCGTTGGGCGACCGCTTCGGCCGGCGGCGCATCTTCCTGCTCGGGGTGGTCTGGTTCGCCGTCGCCTCCGTCCTCTGCGGCCTGGCCCAGGACACCGGCTGGCTGGTCGTCGCCCGGTTCCTCCAGGGCGCCGGCGGGGCGCTGCTCACCCCCGGCTCGCTCTCCGTGCTCCAGGCGAGCTTCCACCCCGACGACCGGGGCCGGGCCATCGGCGCCTGGTCCGGGCTGGCCGGCGTGACCACCGCACTCGGCCCCGTCATCGGTGGCTGGCTGATCGACGCGCTCTCCTGGCGGTGGATCTTCTTCATCAACCTCCCGCTGGCGGTCGCGGTGATCCTGGCCGCGCTGCGCTGGGTGCCGGAGAGCCGTGACGAGGACGCCTCACGCAGCGGGGGGAAGCGGTTCGACGTGACCGGGGCGCTGCTCGGCGCACTCGGCCTGACCGGCGTCACGTACGCCCTGATCGACGCCCCGGTGCGGGGCCCGCGCTCGCTGCCGGTGCTGCTGGCCGCGCTGGTCGGCGTTCTCGGCGCGGTGGCCTTCGTGCTGGTGGAGCGACGCCGGGGGGAGGCGGCGATGCTGCCCACCGGGCTGTTCACCAGCCGCCTCTTCTCGGCGCTCAACCTGTTCACCGTGGTGGTCTACGCGGCGCTCGGCGGCTTCATGTTCTTCTTCGCCGTCTACCTCCAGAACGTCGTCGGTTGGTCGGCGGTCCGCACCGGGCTGGCCAACGTCCCGATAACCGTGCTGCTGCTGGTCGGCTCGGCCCGGGCCGGTGCCCTGTCGGCGCGGATCGGCCCCCGGCTGCCGCTGACCGTCGGCCCGGTGATCGCCGCCGCCGGCCTGCTGCTGCTGCGCCGGGTCGGCCCGGGCGCGTCGTACTGGGTGGACGTGCTGCCCGGGGTGCTCCTCTTCGGGCTGGGGCTGACCCTGGTGGTGGCGCCGTTGACCGCGTCGGTGCTGGCCGCCGTCGCGGACCGGTTCGCCGGGGTGGCGAGCGGCTTCAACAACGCCGCGTCCCGGGTGGGCGGCCTGCTCGCGGTGGCCGCGCTGCCGCTGCTGGTCGGCCTCTCCGGCACCGGGTACGAGCAGCCGGCCGAGCTGACCCACGCGTACCGGGGCGCGCTGGACTGGTGCGCCGGGCTGCTGCTGGCCGGCGCGGTGACGGCCGGCCTGCTCGTGCACCGGCCGCCCCGGCCGGCCCCGCCGTCGTAGCCGCGCCCTCGCTGCCGCCTCGACCCACCGGACCGGTTGCTACGGTCGGCGGATGGACGATCATGACGACCGGCTGCGCTACCGGCTGCTGACCGGGCCGGACGACGCCGACTTCTGCCGCCGGGTCAGCGAGGCGCTGGCCGACGGCTACCGCCTGCACGGCTCCCCGGCCATCACCTTCGACGGCGAGCGGGTGGTCGTCGTTCAGGCGGTGGTGCTCGGCGACGGCTGGTCGGCCGGGGTCACCCCGGTCTGACCGGGCGCGTGCGGCAGGGCCCGGCCGGAGCCGGACCCTGCCGTGGCACCTCAGTCGCGGGCGCGGTTGACCGCGCTGGTGACCGCCTTCACCGAGGCGGTGACGATGTTGGCGTCCATCCCGACGCCCCAGACCGTCCGACCGTCGACGTCGCACTCGACGTACGCGGCGGCCTGCGCGTCACCACCGGAGGAGAGCGCGTGCTCGTGGTAGTCGAGCACGCGTACCGCGACGCCGACCGACTGGAGCGCGTTGACGTACGCGTCGATCGGGCCGTTGCCGACCGCGGCGAGCGCGCGGCGCTCCCCGCCGAGTTCCACCTCGGCCTCGATCTCGACCTTGCCGTCGACGGTGCCGATCGTGTAGCCGGACAGCGTGACGGCCGGGTCGCTCTGGTGGTCGAGCAGGTAGTGCCGGGCGAAGATCTCCCACATCGCGCCCGGCTCGACCTCGCCGCCGCCGTGGTCGGTGACCTGCTGGACCACCCCGGAGAACTCGATCTGGAGCCGGCGCGGCAGGTCGAGCTGGTGCTCGGTCTTCATGATGTACGCGACGCCGCCCTTGCCGGACTGCGAGTTGACCCGGATGACCGCCTCGTAGGTGCGGCCCAGGTCCTTCGGGTCGATCGGCAGGTACGGCACCGCCCACTGCTGCTGGTCGACCGGCACCCCGGCGGCAGCCGCGTCCGCGGCCAGCGCGTCGAAGCCCTTGTTGATCGCGTCCTGGTGCGAGCCGGAGAAGGCGGTGTAGACCAGGTCGCCCGCGTACGGGTGGCGCTCGTGCACCGGCAGCTGGTTGCAGTACTCGACGGCCCGCTTGACCTCGTCGATGTTCGAGAAGTCGATCATCGGGTCGATGCCCTGGGAGAACAGGTTGAGCCCCAGCGTCACCAGGTCCACGTTGCCGGTGCGCTCGCCGTTGCCGAAGAGGCAGCCCTCGATCCGGTCGGCGCCGGCCAGCAGGCCCAGCTCGGCGGCGGCCACCCCGGTGCCCCGGTCGTTGTGCGGGTGCAGGCTCAGCACCAGGCTGTCCCGCCGGGGCAGGTGCCGGTGCATCCACTCGATCGAGTCGGCGTACACGTTCGGCATGGCCATCTCGACGGTGGCCGGCAGGTTGACGATCAGCTTGCGGTCGGGGGTCGGGTCGACCACCTCGATCACCTTCGTGCAGACCTCCAGCGCGTACTCCAGCTCGGTGCCCGTGTACGACTCCGGCGAGTACTCGTAGTGGATCTCGGTGTCCGGGGTGTGGATCTCGGCGTACTTCTGGCACAGCCGTGCGCCCTGGGTGGCGATGTCGGTGATGCCGTCGCGGTCCAGCCCGAAGACCACCCGGCGCTGGAGCGTCGAGGTGGAGTTGTAGAAGTGCACGATCGCCCGGCGCGCGCCGCGCAGCGACTCGAAGGTCCGGTCGATCAGGTGCTCCCGGCACTGGGTGAGCACCTGGATGGTGACGTCCTCCGGGATCAGGTCCTGCTCGATCAGCTGCCGGACGAAGTCGAAGTCGGTCTGGCTGGCCGAGGGGAAGCCGACCTCGATCTCCTTGTAGCCCATCTGCACCAGCAGCTGGAACATCCGGCGCTTGCGCTCTGGGGACATCGGGTCGATCAGGGCCTGGTTGCCGTCGCGCAGGTCGACCGCGCACCAGCGGGGCGCGACGTCGACGTGCCGGGTCGGCCAGGCGCGGTCCGGCAGGTCGATCCGGAACTGCTGCTGGTACGGCTGGTAGCGGTGGAACGGCATCCGGCTGGGGCGCTGCCGGGCGATCGGATCGGTCTCGGCGTCAGTGGCGGGTTGAGCCATGGCGGAGTGCTCCCGTGGGTCATGTCGGGCGTCAGCAATCGGAAGGTGTCGGCGGGTGCCGGGCGACGATGCCCGGGCGGTGCCGAGGGGAAGTTCGGATGTGCTGGACGGCGCGGTTCGACTCCGCGACGAGGTGCCGGCCGGTCAGGCCTCGTCGCGGCGACCAAGGAGGAGGTACGCCTGCCACATGACAGGGTCACCCTACGTGGTGAGACGGGGGGTGGGAAGGCAGGTCCGGACTATGGGATCGGAGTCACGGCCCTCTCCGCCGGCTCCGAAGCGGTCTCGCCGAGGCGCGGCGTCCGCTCAGCCCAGGCGACCACAGGTACCACGGCCAACCCGATGATCACGAAGAGCGCCGCCGTCGGGTACCAGCCCCAACCGCCGGTGGCGACGCCGAGCGCGGTCAGCCCGGCCGGCGCGATCAGGTACTGCAACTGCGTGCCGAGCCGGAACGCCCCGACGTACGCGCCGCGCTGGGCGGCCGGCGGCAGGGTGGCGGTCAGCCCCCAGGTGCCGGCCGACTCGATCAACTCGGCCACGACGAGCAGCGCCGCGGCGGCCACCAGCACCACCACCGTGAGCCCGCCGCGGGTCACCCCGGAGAGCGGCAGGACCAGGCAGAAACCGGCGATCAGCAGGGCACCCCGGCGGGACGCCCGGGCTGCGCCGGAGGTGGTGTCGGCACCCCGGCTGGCCCGTACCTGGAGCAGCACGATCAGGATCGTGTTCAGCAGCACCAGCCCGGCGATCACCGTCTTCGGGGCGTCGGTGTGGCTCAGGATCCACAACGGCATCACCGTCAGGTAGAGCGTCTGGTGCGCGGTGAGCAGCCCGGAGAGCAGGGACACCGCCATGAAGGGGCGGTCCCGGAGCACGGCCAGCCGGCTCATCGGCTCCGCCGGCCGGGCCACCTCGGGCAGCCGGGGAAGCCGGCGGACGAAGACCGCCGTGACCAGGAACACCGCCGCGATGAACCAGACCATCCCCCGGTACGCCGCCATCGTGTCCACCGCGAGCACCACGCCGCTGATCACCGCCCCGAGCCCGAATCCGACGTTCAGCGACGAGCGCTGGTACGCCATCGCGGTGACCCGCTCGGCGGGGGGCAGCGCGTTGATCGAGTAGACCTGCCGGGCCACCCCGGTGGCGGCGTCCACCGCGGCCAGCGTCACCACCACCGCGAGGAATCCGGCGAAACCGCCCACGAACGGGTACGCCGCGAAGAGCGCCGCGTCAAGCACCAGGCCGGCCAGCCAGACCCGCTGTGGGCCGTACCGGTCGGTGAGCCCGCCGAGCGGCACGGTGCCGAGCAGCGACACTCCGGCGGCGATGGACAGGCCGAGCCCGACCTGGGTGGCGCTGAGCCCGAGCGCGCGGGTGAAGAAGACCGCGCTGCCGGCCTGGAAAAGGCCGTTGCCGACGGCGTAGACCATCGCCTGCACGGCGAGGGCGCGAGTCAGGCCGGCGGGTGGCACGACGTGCCGGACGGCGGTGCGGATGGTGTCGCTGGTCCCCATGGCCGTCGAGCAAACCGTGCCCCCCACCGACGGGTCGAGCCTTTTAGGCTGGGCCGAATTCTCGACGGGGGTGGGGATGTCGCAGCTGCGGTTCGAAACCGCCGACGTCGCGGGGGTGCGGTTCGCGGTGTCCCCGGTCTGGGAGACCGTCTCCAGCCTCTGGGGGCTCGACGAGCCGGCCCGGCACGCCGTGCACCTGCCGTGGATCGACCGGGCCCGGCGGGTGCTCCGCCGGCCGGAGGTGGCCGTCCGGGTCCGCCCGCTGATCCAGCTGACCCAGCCGCGCCGCTGGTTGCCCGACTTCCTCACGCCCCCACCCACCCGCCCCGACGTGCAATTCGACGAGCAGCTCGACCAGATCGCGGCGACCCCGGCCGACGTGGTGGTCCGGGACCTGCTGGCCACCACGCCGTCGCGTCCGCTGAGCCCGTTCGGGGCGGCCCTGCGCGACGATCCGCGCGGCCTGCTGCCACAGCTCGTCACCGCACTGCGGGTGTGGCACGAGGAGGCGTTGGCGCCGGCCTGGCCACGGATGCGGTCCCTGTTGGAAGCGGACATCGCGCACCGGGCCGGCACGCTCGCCGAGCGAGGGGCCGGCGAGTTCTTCGCGCACCTGCACCCGACCCTGCGGTGGGCCGGTGACCGGTTGGTCAGCGACGACCCGTGGCGGCTCGACTTCGACCTGGGTGGGCGCGGCCTGACGCTCAACCCGGGCGTCTTCACCGACCGTCGGGTGCTGTGGAACCTGCTGGAGGACTCGCCGCCCGGCGGCACGTACCCGGTGCGGGCGGTGGCCACCCTCTGGGAGGCCGCCCCGGCGCCGCCCGGCGACCCGCTGGCCCGGGTGATCGGGTCGGGCCGGGCGGCGCTGCTCCAGCTGCTCGACAGCGCGGCCACCACCAGCGACCTGGCCCGGCGGACCGGGATGTCGGCGGGAAACGTCTCCCAGCACCTGGCCGCGCTGCACGCCGCCGGGCTGGTCTCCCGGGTCCGGCAGGGGCGGCACGTGCTCTACCGGGGAACCGACGTGGCGGCGGTGCTGCTGCGGGCCAGCCGGGGAGAGTGACCGCCCGACGACGGTTCTCCCTCCGGCCGGCCAGCGGGTGGCGCCGGATGGCTCAGCGCAGCAGCAGGGCGTGCATCGGGTGTCGGCGGCGCAGCGCGGTCTCCCGCCGGCGCAGCTCCTCGGGCAGGTCGAGCGGGTCGCCGAGTCGGCCCACCGCCACCACCACCAGCGGGCGTACGGCGGGTGGCAGGTCGAGGTCGGCGCAGAGCGCGGCGCGGTCGAAGCGGGTGAGCTGGTGCACGTACAGGCCGAGCGCGGTGGCCTGCACGGTGAGGTGGGCCATCGCCTGCCCCAGGTCGTACGCGGCCCGCTCCGGGTCGGTGCCGGCGTGCGCGCCCACCACCAGGGCGCCGGCGTGCCGGGCCCAGCGCTGGTCGGGTTCCGGGAGGCTGACCAGGGTCCGCTTCCAGGTCTCGTCGTCGCGGTGGCCGAGGGCGAACCGCCAGGGCTGGGCGTTGCCCGTCGAGGGGGCCCAGCGGGCGGCCTCCAGCAGCGAGGACGCCTCCTCCCCGGTCAGCTCGGCGGCCGGGTCGAAGGCCCGGGGACTCCAACGGAAGGCGAGTAGTGGGGTGAGGTCGACCATGCGAAGAGCGTCCCGTATGGGTGATTCGCCCGGCGAGGCGGGTGGGGGCAAATGTGGTCAATCGCACCCGTAACGCCGCGCCGGGTCAGGACGTTCCCGCGCCCGTGCTGTCGCTCGGCTCGGGTGCCGCCACGCCCAGCGGCTCGGCGTTCACCACCGGCCCGGCCAGCGGCGCGGTGGCCGGCCCCGGCCCGGGCGGCCCGGCCAGGGTGAGCGTGCCGAGGGCGGCTCGGACGTAGGTGGGCGTCCCGTCCGGCTCGTAGCAGTAGATCCCGACGTCCAGCGGCGGGTTGAGCGAGGCGGAGGTGGTCTCCACCGCGTAGCAGGTGCCGGCCACGCCGGCCGGCGCGGTGGCGGGGGAGACCGCGAGCGGCGTGCGTCGGTCGGTGAGCACCTCCAGCCAGTCGGTGAACGGGTGCTGCACCCGGGGGTCCAGCCGGCGCGGCACCGCGTCGTCCCGGTCGCCGAGGCGGACGCAGCTGGCCGCCTCCGGGCGGCCGGCAGACGGCAGGCCGCACTGGAAGAGGCCGTCGGCGGTGGCGGCCAGTGAGACGTCCGCCGTGCCGCCGAGCGCGCCCCCCGGGACGTCGACCCGCCAGGTGCCGTCCGCCGCGCTGGTCACCGTGACGTCCCGGGTCGGCCCGTCGGTGCCGGTGAGGGTGTAGCGGGCGGTCAGGTGGCGGTCCCGCGCCGCCGCCGCCAGCGCGGCCAGCTCGTCCCGGGCCGCGTCCACCTCGGCCGGTGCCGGGTCGGCGGACCCGGCGGTGGGTGGCGGGGCCGGCCGGTCGGCGGTGCAGCCGGTGAGGAGCGCCGGCAGGAGCAGGACCAGGACTCCGGCCGACCGGAACGTCGCGCGCAGATGGGCAGGCACCGGGTCATTCTGCGCCGCCCGCCCGCCGCCCACGGACCCGTGCCGTCGACGACGGCCGGCGTGTCGGCGGGCGTCGGCGCGACCGCCCTGGGCAGGGCGTCGACCGGGCGCTTCCGCCGGATGGTGGGATCACCCGACCCGTCCTCGCGTACCGCCCGATACCCTGGACAGGTCTGACACGCGCCGCCGGACCATTGACCGGCGGCGTCGGCACGCTCAGGGTCGTCGCTGGGAGGGAGTGCACCGTCGTGGCACTCGTGGTGCAGAAGTACGGCGGGTCCTCCGTCGCCAACGCCGAGCGCATCAAGCGGGTGGCGGAGCGGATCGTCGCCGCCCGCAAGGCCGGCGACGACGTGGTGGTGGTGGTGTCCGCGATGGGCGACACCACGGACGAGCTGCTCGACCTGGCCAACCAGGTCAGCCCGCTGCCGCCAGGCCGTGAGCTGGACATGCTGCTCACCGCCGGCGAGCGGATCTCCATGGCGCTGCTCGCGATGGCCATCCACAACCTGGGGTACGAGGCCCGCTCGTTCACCGGCTCGCAGGCCGGTGTCATCACGACCTCGGTACACGGGCGGGCGCGGATCATCGACGTCACCCCGGGCCGGCTCAAGGGCGCGCTCGACGAGGGCGCGGTGGTGATCGTCGCCGGCTTCCAGGGCGTCTCGCAGGACACCAAGGACGTCACCACGCTGGGCCGGGGCGGCTCGGACACCACCGCCGTGGCGCTCGCCGCCGCGCTGCGCGCCGATGTCTGCGAGATCTACACCGACGTGGACGGCATCTTCAGCGCCGACCCGCGGATCGTGCCGAACGCCCGGCACATCAAGCAGATCACCTACGAGGAGATGCTGGAGCTGGCCGCCTGCGGCGCCAAGGTGCTGCACCTGCGCAGCGTGGAGTACGCGCGGCGCGCGGGGTTGCCGATCCACGTCCGTTCGTCATACTCGACCAACACCGGCACCATGGTCACCGGATCGATGGAGGACCTTCCCGTGGAACAGGCACTGATCACCGGGGTCGCCCACGACCGCAGTGAAGCCAAGATCACGATTGTCGGCGTGCCGGACGAGCCCGGTGCCGCCGCCAGGATCTTCGACACCGTGGCCGGCGCCGAGATCAACATCGACATGATCGTGCAGAACGTCTCCACCGAGGGCACCGGTCGCACGGACATCTCGTTCACGCTGCCCAAGACCGACGGGCCAACCGCCATGGCCGCGCTCAGCAAGATCCAGGAAGCCGTCAAGTTCCGCGGCCTGCTCTACGACGACCACGTCGGCAAGGTGTCGCTGATCGGCGCCGGCATGCGGTCGCACCCCGGTGTCGCGGCCGGCTTCTTCGCCGCGCTCGGCGCGGCCGGGGTCAACATCGAGATGATCTCCACGTCGGAGATCCGGGTCTCCGTGGTCTGCCGCGACACCGACCTCGACAAGGCGGTGCGGGCCATCCACGACCAGTTCGAGCTCGGCGGCGACTCCGAGGCCGTGGTCTACGCGGGGACGGGACGGTAGCGCCCGTGTCGGCGCAGCCCACGCTCGCCGTCGTCGGGGCGACCGGCGCCGTCGGGACCGTGATGTGCGAGCTGCTCTCCTCCCGGCGCAACGTCTGGGGCGAGATCCGGCTGCTCGCCTCGGAACGTTCCGTCGGGCGCAAGCTGCGCTGCCGGGGCGAGGAGTTGACCGTCGGCGCGCTCACCCCGGAGGCGTTCGACGGCGTCGACGTCGCCATGTTCGACGTGCCGGACGACGTCTCCGTCCGGTGGGCGCCGGTCGCGGTGTCCCGCGGGGCGGTCGTGGTCGACAACTCCGGCGCGTACCGGATGGACCGCGACGTGCCGCTGGTGGTCCCGGAGATCAACCCCGAGCAGGTGCGCAACCGGCCCAAGGGGATCATCGCCAACGCGAACTGCACCACGCTCGCGATGATCGTGGCGATCGCCCCGCTGCACCGCGAGTACGGCCTGCGCGAACTGGTGCTCGCCTCGTACCAGGCGGTGTCGGGGGCGGGTCAGGCCGGCGTGGACGCGCTGCACCTCCAGCTCGGCAAGATCGCCGGGGACCGGGTGCTCGGCTCCCGCCCGGGCGACGTGCGGCAGGCGGTCGGCGACGAGCTCGGCCCGTTCCCCGCGCCGCTGGCGCTCAACGTGGTGCCGTGGGCCGGGTCGCTCGGCGACTTCGGGTGGTCGTCCGAGGAGTTGAAGATCCGCAACGAGTCGCGCAAGATCCTCGGGCTGCCCGACCTGAAGGTCTCCGCGACCTGCGTACGGGTGCCGGTGGTGACCGGCCACTCGGTGGCCGTGCACGCGGTCTTCGCCACCGAGGTGGACGCCGAGGGCGCCCGGGAGGCGCTGCGCAACGCCCCCGGCGTGATCCTGGTCGACGACCCCGCCGCCGGCGAGTTCCCGATGCCGATCGACGCGGTCGGCACCGACCCGTCCTGGGTCGGCCGGATCCGCCGCGCCCTGGACGACCCGCGCGCCCTGGACCTCTTCGTCACCGGCGACAACCTCCGCAAGGGCGCCGCCCTCAACACCGCCCAGATCGCCGAACTCCTGGCCAAGGAACTCACCCGTCCCTGACCCCCACCCGGGGCACCCCGCCCAAGGGTGGCCAGCTTCAGACAAAGAGGCCCTATCCAGGCGCGGATAGGGCCTCTTTCTGTGAAAGTGCGGTGGGGTCGGTGGGGGTGGGTTAGGCGGCGGCTAGGCGGACGCCGTCGCGGCCGTGGCGCTTGACCGCGTAGAGGGCCTGGTCGGCGCGGCGGAGGGTGAGTTCCGGGGACTCGCCGGCCTGGGGGAGGGCCACGCCGACGCTGATGGTGCGCCCGGTACGTCGGGCCGCCTCGGTCAGCCGCTCGGCGATCCGGACCGCCTCCTCGGGGCGGCTCACCTCGATCACCGCGACGAACTCGTCGCCACCCACCCGGTACAGCTCGTCGCCTTGGCGCAGCGCGCCCTCCAGCGCTCGGGCCAGTCCGACCAGCAGCCGATCGCCGGCCTGGTGGCCGTACGTGTCGTTGACGGTCTTGAACCCGTCCACGTCGATGGCGAGCAGGGCGGTACGCCCCGGCGTGGCCGCCCTGATCCGCTGGCCGAACGGCCCGGTGTGCCGGAGCCCGGTGAGCGGGTCGGAGCTGGCCTGCTCGCGGAGCCGGGCCAGCGTACGGAGCCGGTCCAGGGCACCCCATGCCTGCCCGGCCAGCAGCTCGATCAGGTTGACCGTGGTCGGGTCGGGCCGCAGCAGCCGCTCGTCGGCGACCAGCAGCACCCCGCCCGCGTCGGGCTGGCCGACCGGCACCGACACCAGGGTGCGTACCCCGGCCCGGGCCAGCGGCGCGTACTCGTCCGTGGGCGGATGACCCGCCTCGCCCAGCGTGTACGCGGTGCCGTGCCGGTGGGCCCGGGCCACCATCCGGCTGAGCGGCCCGGCCCCGGCCTCGGTCAGCTCGGCCCGGATGCGCGACTCCAACTCGCCCGGCGCGCCGGTCGGGTCGCCGAGGCGGGGGCCGCCCCGGCCGGCGAGGACCAGCACGGCGCAGGAGAGGGTGGAGACGTCCCGGGCCGCGGTGAGGGCCGCGGCCATCAGGTCCCGACCGGTCGGGGCGGCGGTGAACGCGGTGGAGTGTCGCAGCAGCTTCTCGCTGCGGCTCTCGGCCGGCGGTCCGCCGAGGGCCACGATCCGCGCGCCCAGCCGGCCGGCCAGCCGTTCCGCGGTCTGCCGCCACCGCCCCAGCTCGGCCGGCCCGCTCCACTGGAGGTCGAGCACCCCGATCGGGCGGCCCGCCGGGTCGAGCACCGGTACGCAGATCTCGGCGGTCACGTCCGGGCGCAGCGGGAGGTAGTCCGGGTCGGCGGTGACATCGGGCACCGTGGCCCCCTCGGCGGAGGCGTAGACCCGGCCGACGATGCCGGACTTCGGCGGCACGGTGGAGAAGACCTGCCATGATCCGGTGGCGGCGACGCAGCGCAGCCGGTCGTGGACCTGGAGCAGGACGGAGATCGTCGCGGGGGCGTACCGGGCGAGCGCGGTGACGGTCCACTGGCACGCCTCGACGGCGGTCGACGCCATCGGCAGGCGGACCGTGACGTCGCGGACGACTCGCTCGTGATCCACGTTCTTCCAGGTGGGGGTGGGCCCGGCCGGCGCCGGGGCTGCGATCAAGCGTACTCAGCCGATGGCGGTCCGCCACGCGAAAGATCATCTGGCGTTCGTACACATGTGCCATCCACAGGCTGTGGACACGGCCTGTGGGCTGCGCGACGGGCCCGCCCGCGACGGCTCGCCGGGTTAGCGTGAAGGTCCCGGTCGCAGTGGAGGAGCCATGCTCATCGCCCAGCTGAGTGACCCGCACCTGACCACCGGCGTGCTCGGCGCCGTGCCCGCCGCCGGTCTGCACCGCGCGCTCGGCCGGGTGCTGGCGCTGCGCCCCCGCCCGGACTGCGTGGTGATCACCGGCGACCTGGTGGACCAGGGCCGCCCCGACGAGTACGCGGTACTGCGCGAGGTTATCGGCCGGTATCCGCTGCCGGTGCACCTGGTCGCCGGCAACCACGACGACCGCGAGTCGCTGCTGGACGCCTTCGGCGGCACCCCGTACCTGGGCGGCGGCTTCTCCGCGTACTACCACGTCGATCATCCGGACGTGACCGTCGTGGTGCTGGACTCGCTGACTCCGGGGGAGGGCGGCGGCCGGCTCGGCGAGGACCAGCTGGGCTGGCTCGACGGGGTGCTGGCCGGCCGCCCGGACGTGCCCGCCCTGGTCTGCCTGCACCACCCGCCGGTCGCCGTCGGCGTCCCGGCCGCCGACGCCGTCCGGCTCGCCGACGGTGACGCGCTCGCCGAGGTCGTCCGCCGACACCCCCACGTGGTACGCGTCGCCGCCGGCCACCTGCACCGCCCGGTGACCACCGGGTACGCCGGCACCGTGCTGACCGTCGCGCCGAGCACCTGGCGGCAGGCGTCGCTGACCATGAGCGCCGACGACGAGATCGGCTGGGTCGACGAGCCGACCGCCTTCCTGCTGCACGCGGTGGACGACGGCGGCTGCGTCACCCACACCGTGCAGGTCAGCCATGCCGCCGGTCAGACCTGCGGCTACTGACCTTCGCCGGGTGCGGCTCCTCTGGTACGTCGCGTACGGGTCGAACATGGATCCGGCACGGCTCGGCTGGTACCTCTCCGGTGGCCGGCCACCCGGCGGGCTGCGGTCGTACCCCGGGTGTCGGGACTGCCGGCCACCGCGCCGGACGGAAGCGGTGCTGGTCCCCGGCGGCGTGCACTTCGCCGGGGAGTCCCGGGCCTGGACGGGCGGGATGGCGTTCTACGACCCCGAGCTGCCGGGCACGGCGGCGGCGCGCGGCTACCTGCTCACCGCCGGGCAGTTCGCCGACATCGCCGCGCAGGAGATGTACCGCCCGCCCGGCGCCGACCTCGACCTGGTCGCCGTGGCCGTCGAGGCCGGACGGGCCACCCTCGGCCCCGGCCGGTACGAGACGCTGCTGCGGGTCGGCGTGCGCGACGGGGTGCCGATGCTGACCTTCACCGCGCCCTGGCGGGCGGGCGAGGTGGAGTGGACCGCGCCGGCGCCGTTCTACCTGGGGATGATCGCGGCCGGGCTGCGGGCGGCGCACGGCTGGTCGGTCGCGCGGACCGTCGCCTACGTGGCCGACCGCCCCGGCGTGACCGGGCACTGGACCCGCGCCGACCTGACCGACCTGGTGGCGGCCGTGCCGACACGCTGACCTGACCGCCGTCGGGCAGCCGGCGGACGATGCGCCGATCGGGCCGCGTCGCCCGGCCGGTCGGCGGTCGGGCGTCGGCGGAAGGGCTGCTCCGGGGCCGACGATCGCGCCGACGCCGGTCACCGTCCAGTCTCGACCCACCGGGACTCGCGGATCTGTTTGCCGGCGCAGAGGTTTCACGGTCCACAATTGCCGCACCGCATCGATAGCCTTGGCCCACTCCGTGGCCGGCCCCCGAGGTCGGCCCGACTCTGACCAACCACCGGGCGGGCCACCGACCCGCGCAGGCCGGGCGGCCGGCATCCCGAAAGGGGCGGGAGCCGGCACGCCATCCGACCGCCCCGGGCAGCGGGCGCCGGCTCCTCCGCACCGGGAGCCGCCGCCCCTGCCCGGGGCGGCCGACCACGCCTTCCGGCGACCGCCCCTCGGCCGGTGGCCGGCGCTGCGGGGGGTCGGCCACGTCTCCGCGATCGCCCCTCGGCCGGTGGCCGGCGCTGCGCCCGGTCAGCCGAGCAGGAGGCGGCGCAGCTCGGCGGCGAGCCGGTCGGCGGGCACCTCGTGGAAACCGCCCTCCAGGCTCACCCGCCGGGCACCCGGCACCGCCTCGGCGGTCGCGCCCGTCGCGTCGCGCAGCCACTGCGGGCTGCCCGTGCTGTCCAGCACCACCGTCGGCGCGGTGATGGTGGCGAGCCGGTCGGCGGGAAGAGTGCCGTCCCCGCTGACGGTGGCGTCGTGGACCAGGGACGGGGCCATCATCTCCAGCCAGGGCCACATCGGCTGGTCACGCATGCCGCGTACCTGGTCGGCGGGAAGGCCCACCGCGTCGCGCAGGAAGCACTCGACCGCGTCGCCCCGCCGCCCCGCCGACACCAGCTCGGCCAACCGGGGCGCGAGCGCCGCGACTGATCCGTCGTGCGGCCCGACCCGGAACGGCGGCTCGAAGAGGGCCAGCCCCGCGACCGGGAGCCCGGCGGCGGCCGCCAGGGCGGCGAGGATCGCGCCGGACGAGATCCCGTAGAGGTACGCCGTGCCACCGGCCGCCTCGATCAGCGCCGCCAGGTCCTCGATCTCCCGCTGCACCGCGTACGGGGCGGTGTCGCCACTGTCGCCCCGGCCGCGCCGGTCGTACCCGAACACGATGAAGTCCTCGGCCAGCGCGGCGGCCACCGCGCGGGTGGTGGTCCGATCGTTGAACGCGCCGCCCACCAGCACGATCGCCGGCCCGTCGCCGCTGCGCTCGTACGCGATGGTCGTGCCGTCGGCGGAGCGCACCGTGCCCACCGCCAGGGTCGCGTCAGTCATCCGTGGATCCTCTCCTCGTCGTCGTCTCCCATCCTGGTCGGTGCCACCGACGCGAATCCGACGCCGACCGCCGGACCGCTTTCACCTACCCGTCATGTCGGAATGGTCCGAACGTCCAGGCCGGGTCACCTCACGTATCCGCAGGTCTGTTCGACTTCCCCAGTCGACCGGGGTGGGCGGAGATGAGAGGCTGTCCCCTGACGGAGCGGCGACCCCCGACCGCCGCCATCCGCGATCGCCCCTGTCACGGCACGGATCAGGGTGGCCGGGCGAACCATCGCCCGTGCCGCGTCCAACGCCGAACCTCACGAGGAGTTCCATGTCCGTCCCCGGGATGCGTCGGGCCGCCATCGGCCTGACCGCACTCGCCGCGGCCGCGCTGAGCACGGTCGCCGTCAACCCGAGCCAGGCCGAGGCCGGCCCCAAGCCGGTCGACGTCAAGCTGCTCGCCCTCAACGACTTCCACGGCAACCTCGAACCGCCGACCGGCTCCAGCGGCAACATCGCCGGCCAGCCCGCGGGTGGCGCCGAATACCTCGCCACCCAGCTCGCCGCCCTGCGCGGCGCCACCGAGGAGGAGCAGGAGCGCACCATCACGGTCGCCGCCGGTGACCTGATCGGCGCCTCCCCGCTGCTCTCCGCCGCGTTCCACGACGAGCCGACCATCGAGTCGCTCACCATGGCCGGGTTGGACTTCGCCAGCGTCGGCAACCACGAGTTCGACGAGGGCGCCAACGAGCTGCTGCGCATCCAGAACGGCGGCTGCCACCCGGTCGACGGCTGCGCGGACGGCACCCCGTACACGGGCGCAGGCTTCCAGTACCTCTCCGCCAACGCGTTCAAGACCGCCACCGGCCAGCCGCTGCTGCCGCCGTACGCGGTCAAGAAGGTCGACGGCGTCAAGGTCGGCTTCATCGGGATGACCCTGGAGGGCACCCCGCAGATCGTCTCCCAGGAGGGCGTCGCCGGCCTCACCTTCAGCGACGAGGCGGAGACCGCCAACAAGTACGCCCGCATCCTGCGCTCGCAGGGCGTGCAGAGCATCGTCGTGCTGCTGCACGAGGGCGGTCAGCAGGAGGCTACCGGCGGCATCAACGACTGCAAGGGCTTCACCGGCCCGGTCGTCGACATCGCCAACCGGATGGACCCGTCGATCGACGTGGTGGTCAGTGGGCACACCCACCAGGCGTACAACTGCGAGATCAACGGCAAGCTGGTCACCAGCGCCAGCTCGTTCGGACGCCTGGTCACCGACATCGACCTGCAGATCGACCGGAAGACCGGCGACGTGCTGACCGCCAAGGCCAACAACGTCGTGGTCACCCGGGACGTCACCAAGGACGCGGCGCAGACCGAGCTGATCACCCGTTACAAGACGGCGCTCGGCCCGGTCGCCACCAAGGTCGTCGGCGAGACCGCCGAGCCGCTCAACCGCGTGCAGGAGACCCTGTTCGGTACGGCCAAGGGCGAGTCCCCGCTCGGCAACGTGATCGCCGACGCGCAGTTCGCGGCGACCGACAACGAGCAGGGCGCGCTCGGCGCGTTCATGAACCCCGGTGGTGTCCGCGCCGACCTCGACGCCGGCCAGGTCACCTACGAGGAGGCGTTCACGGTCCAGCCGTTCGCCAACAACCTGGTCACGCTCGACCTCACCGGCGCGCAGCTCTACTGCGTGCTGGAGCAGCAGTTCGTCGTCGGCCGGACGCTCTACCCGTCCTCGACGGTCCGCTACACAGTCGACGTGAACGGCGCCACCGGCACCACCGCCGACCCGTGCGCCGGTACCCGGGTCGTCCGGGGCAGCCTCACCCTCGGCGGCGTGACGGTCACCGACGCCGGCACCTACCGGGTCACGGTGAACAACTTCCTGGCCGGTGGCGGTGACGGGTTCACCGCGCTCAAGAGCGGCACCAACCAGGTCACCGGCATGATCGACCTGGATGCCTTCGTGGCGTACCTGACCGCGTCCTCGCCGGTCTCCGCGCCGGCCCTGGACCGCATCCGCACCACCGCCGAGGTCCCCGCCGCCTGACGGCAGGACCCCGCCCACGAACGGGCCCCGGAGCAGTCGCTCCGGGGCCCGTCCCCGTCCCCGGTCGCCGCGCCCCGCCCCGCCGCGCATGCACTTTCACGGAAAACGGGCCTATGGAACGCGTCATAGCCACGCTTTCCGTGAAAGTGCCCGGAGCTTGCGGCGTGGTGGGGGCGTGGGTGGGGGTGGGAGTGGTCAGGCGGGGGTGGGTTCGGGGGTGCGGGCGGCGGGGGCGGGGACGCGACCGTCCTGGATGGCGGTGAGCAGGGGGCGCAGGGAGAGGGCGATCAGCGAGGCGGCCAGGCAGCCACCCACCACGACGGCGACCCAGACCTTGCCGTCGGCGGCGCCGATCAGCGGGCCGGCGGTGACCGGGCCGATCACCCCGCTGATCCCGAAGATCATCGAGCTCATCGCGTTGTACCGGCCGCGCAGCTCGTCGGTGGCCAGCGCGTTGGTCAGCGCCGGCATCACCGGCGACAGCATGGTCTCGCCGAACCCGAAGATCGCCGCGCAGGCCACCACGCCGAGCGCCGCCACGAGGGCGTTGCCGGTGCCGATCAGGCCGGCCGCGCCGAGGGTGAGCCAGGCGGTCGCGAAGACCGCGCCGACCACCGCGAGCCCCCCGGTGCGGCTGCGCCCCTCCATCCGCCTGATCACCAGCAGTTGGGAGAGCACGATCATCAGGGTGTTGCCGGCCAGCGCCCAGGCGACGACACGCGGGGTCACCTCGACCACCCGGACCGCGTACGCGGTGAAGCCGACCTCGATCTGGGCGTACCCGCAGGTGGTGAGCACCAGGCCGAAGATCACCAGGCGGCGGAACGGGCGGTCCCGCAGCACGGTGAGGTAACCCCCGCCGCCCGTCTTCGCGCCCGCCGCGCCGGCGGCGAGCCGGTGCCCGACGTGCGGCAGGGTCAGCAGGATGATCGCCGGCGTCAGGTAGCTGAGCGCGTCGAGCAGGTAGATCGCCTGGAAGGTCACCGGTCGGGCGACGTCGACGATGGCGCCGGAGGTCAGGCCGCCCACGCCGATGCCGAGGTTGAGCAGGGCGAAGTTCAGCCCGTACACCCGCTGCCGCTCGTCGTCGGCGGTGAGCGAGGCGAGGATGGTGTTCTGCCCCGACCAGATCGCGGAGCTGCCGATCGCGATCACCGTGGCCACCCCGAACGCGGAGGCGGTCGAGTCGACCAGCGCGAGCGACCCGGTGCCGATCGCCTCGATCAGCAGGGACGGCAGCACCACCCGGCGGGCGCCGAACCGGTCGATCAGCGTCCCGCCCAGCGGGGAGAGCGCCAGGGTGACCGCGCCGTACCAGCCGATGACCAGACCGGCGCGCGGGTCGGAGAGCCCGCGCACGTCGGTCAGGTAGATGAACAGGAACGGCAGAGTGAGGCCGCGACCGATCGCCGACAGCAGGGTGCCGAGCAGGATGCGTCGGGCTTCCGGGCGGCGGGGGAGGGATCGGCGCAGCATGCCGCGATTCTTTCCAGCGGGTCTGACAGGTCGCGACGGAATTTGCCGCCGCTCGCGCCTGCCACGTGATCAAGCGCACGTCGACCGGCGCTGTCGGTCGGCTCTGCCATGCTGGCCCGGTGAGCGTGACCTGGCGACACCTGCCCGCATCGGCCCGCGAGATCGCCGTCGCCGCCACCGACGCCGTCGAGGCCGCGAAGGCCCGCGACGGTGCGGCGTACGAGGCGGCGACCGCGAGGCTCGGCGGGGCCGAGCGGTCCGGCCTGGTCCTCGGCGCGGTGGTGCGGCTGCTGCTCGAGGAGACCCACCCGGACGGGCTGGACGGCGACGACATCCGGCAGGTGCTGGAGCACTGCGTCCGGACGGCGGCCCCGTGGCGGCCGGAGGTCGACCCGCACGTGGTGCTGGTCCTGCTGGCCTCCGCGCTCGGCGTGTACGGCCCCGGCGAGGACGAATCCCCGCCCGATCCGGCGGCGATCGCCCGGCACGCCCCGCTGCTCGTCGCCGACCTGCTCGCGGTGACCGGCCGGCCGGTCGAGGGCTACCTGGGCGCGGCGTTCGCCGAGATCGAGCGGACCGAACGGCACGACTGACGTCAGGCCGAATGGTCGGGCGCATCGACCGATCGGCGCTGCTCGCATCGGCGGGCATCGCGATACGCTCCGCGCACAACATGATCGACTTGTCGCGGGGGCGGTTGATGGACAGACGTGCGTGGGTACGGCTCGCGGTCGTACCACTGGTCGGCGGCGCGGGCCTGGTGGGTCCGGCGGCGCCCGTGGCGGTCGCCGCGCCGGCATCGGTCACCCAGGCGGTGGCCGACGAGCTGTACGTGAGCAACAAGCAGTGCTCGCCGGGCGGGGACGGCAGCCTGGACAAGCCGTTCTGCACCATCTCGGCGGCGGTGGCCGTCGCCCAGGCCGGGCAGACGGTCCTGGTCCACGCGGGCAACTATCCGGAGGCCGTCTCCTTCACCCGCTCGGGGGTCGACGGCGCACCGATCACCTTCCGGGCGGTCAACAGCCCGGACGGTTCCGTCGCCGTCGGCAACACCAGCGGCACCGTCACCGGCGCGATCTTCACGCTTGCCGGGGTGCACGACGTCACGATCGAGGGCTTCCGCCTGGTGAGCGCGACGGGCCAGGCCGCCGCGGTGGTGGACGGCTCGGACCGGATCACCATCGACGGGGTCGCCGTTCTGGCGTCGCGTCCGCTGCTGGGTGCCGTGCAGATCACCGGTGATTCGGACGGCGTCACCGTCAGCCGGAGCTACCTGGGGAACCTGCCCGCCGGCAATCCGGGCCTCGCGATCGACGCCGGGGTCACCGGCGCGGTGGTGAGCGGCAACCAGTTCTCCTACTCCGGGCTGCGGGTGACCGACGCGCCGGGCACTGTGATCACCAACAACACCCTCGTGACGAACTGCGTCCGGGGGATCGACGTGACCGGGGCCTCGCCGGGGGTGTCGATCGAGAACAACATCGTGCGCACCAACCGGACCCGGCAGGCGTGCACCACGCCGGCCAACGCGACCGCCATCGCGGTCTCGGCCTCGTCCGTGGCCGGCACAGTGCTGGATTACAACCTGGTCGACCCGATCACGGGTGGGACCCTCTACTCCTGGGGCGACACGGCGTACCAGGACCTGGCCGCCTTCCGTGCGGCTACCGGGCAGGGCGGTCACGACATCGTGGCGGACCCGCTGCTCGGAAGCCAGAGGACCGCCATGCGGTCGTGGTTCCCCCTGGAGTCGAACTCGCCGGCGGTCGACTCCGGCAACGCCTCGGCCAAGGGGGTCGCCCGCACCGACATGCTGGGCAACCCGCGTACCGACAACCCCGCCGTCGCCAACACCGGCACCGGCTCCGGTTACCACGACCGAGGCGCGGTCGAGGCGCAGGGCGGCGTGATCGGCGGCCAGGTCGGCATCCAGCGGCAGCGGGGCAGCGATCCGTTCGCCGTGACGGCGATCGCCGCCCCGCAGTACGCCTGGCCGACCGACGGTGACGGTGGCGCCATCGCGTACAAGTTCGCCGACGAGAAGTTCTGGCGGGTGACCGACGCCCGAACCCGCGACCACTCCTTCCGCCGGGGCGGTCCGGCCTGCGTACTGACCCGGACCAGCTTCACCGGGTTCCGGGTCGCCGCCGAGTACAGCTACTCCCACTGCACCACGGTCGGGGCGCCCTACACGCCGGTGGCGCCGACCCGGCTGCTGGACACCCGGGCGGCGATCGGCACCGCCACCACCACGGCGGTGCCGCCGAAGGGCGAGGTCGTCCTGCCGGTCCCGAGCGTCGGCGGCGTGCCGGCCCGGGACATCACCGCGCTGGTCCTCAACGTCACGGTCACCAGGCCGACGGCGTCGGGCTTCATCACCGTCTACCCGGACGGCACCCCGCTGCCCAGCTCGTCGAACGTCAACTTCGTCGCCAACGAAACCGTGCCGAACCTGGTCACCGTGCCGATGGGCGACAGCATCCGCTTCCGCAACACCAGCAGCGGCACCGTGCACCTGGTCGCCGACCTGCAGGGCTTCCACGGCCGGCAGGGCTCCGGCTTCAAGCCGCTCAGCCCGGTGCGCGTGCTGGACACCCGGACGTCGACGCCGGTGGCCGGGAACGCCGACCGGCAGCTGGACTTCGCCGGCCGGCTTCCGGCCGACGCGACGGCGGCGATCCTGAACGTGACGGTCACCAAGCCGACCGCGGCCGGCGTGCTGAAGGTCTACCCGAACGGCTCGCCGGTGCCGGTGGCCTCGAACCTCAACTTCGTGGCCGGGCAGACGATCCCCAACCTGGTGATCGTCCCGGTGGTCGCCGGCAAGGTGATGATCCGCAACGCCAGCTCCGGCACCACCCACGTGGTCGCCGACCTGGCCGGCTACTTCGGCTCGGCCGCGTCGGGCGCCAACCAGGTCTACGTGCCGTACGGGCCGACCCGGATCGCCGACACGCGGGACGGCTCGGGTTGGCTGGGGGTCTTCCCCGGCAAGCTGGTCAGATACCAGAAGGCGTCGGTCGCGGTGAAGAGCGAGACGGGCTGTGGCGTCGAGTGCCCCCGGCCGACCACCGCCGTGCTGAACCTGACCGTCACCGCCCCGACGGCCGCGGGGGTGCTGACCGCGTACCCGGCGGGCGAGGCGGCGCCGACGGCGTCGAACGTCAACTTCGTCGCCGGGGAGACGGCGTCCAACCTGGCCGTGGTCAAGGTCGGCGCCAACGGCCAGGTCGCGGCGTTCAACAACAGCAGCGGCGACACCCACGCCATCGTCGACCAGTCCGGGTACTTCATCGCCCCGGCCTGACGGTTGCCGCCGGTCCGCAGCGGCCGCGCCCCGACACCGGGACGCGGCCGCTGCGCCGCCCGGGCCTGGCCGATCGGCCGACGGGCGCCGCCCGTCCGACCCTGATCACATCGGCGTCCGTCACGATACGCTCCGGCCAGGCATGATCGATTCGTCACGGGGGCGGTTGATGGACAGACGTGCGTGGGCGCGGCTCGCGGTCGTACCACTGGTCGGCGGTGCGGGCCTGGTGGCCCCGGCGGCGCCCGCGGCGGTCGCCGCGCCGGCGCCGGTCACCCAGGCGGTGGCGAGCGAGTTGTACGTGAGCAACAAGGACTGCGCGCCGGGCGGCAACGGCAGCATGACCGCGCCGTTCTGCACGATCTCGGCGGCGGCGGCCGTGGCCCAGCCGGGCCAGACCGTGCTGGTGCAGCCCGGCGCCTACCCGGAGGCGGTGACCTTCAACCGCTCGGGCACGGCGGATGCGCCCATCACCTTCCGCGCCGTCAACGGGCCGGAGGGCCGGGTCGACGTGGGCAGCGTCGACGGTAACGCCACCATCGGCACGGTCTTCACCGTGACCGGAGTGCACGACGTCGTGATCGAGGGCTTCCGGCTGGCGGCCCAGCCGGAGAAGACGCCCCTCGTGGTCGACGGCTCGACCCGGGTCACCGTCGACGGCGTCACGGCTTCCGTATCGCGCGGCCCCGAGGTCGTGCGCATCACCGGAGGGTCCAGCGACGTCACCATCAGTCGGGGCTTCTTCAGCAACGTCGCCGCGACTCCGCAGCCGGCGGTGCGGATCGACCCGGGCGTCACCGGCAGTGTCGTCGTCCACAACCAGCTCTACTACGGGGGTCTGATCGCCACCGATGTCCCCGGCACGGTGGTCACCAACAACACGGTGCTCACCTACTGCACCCGGGGAATCGACGTGGCCGGAGCATCCCCTGGGGTGGAGATCCAGAACAACGTCGTGCGCACCAACCGGCTCCGCGCGGCCTGCACCACCACGCAGAACGCCACCGCGATCGCGGTCTCCCCGCAGTCCGTCGAGGGATCCGTCGCCGACTACAACCTGATCGACCCGATCAGCGGCGGCGCCGTCTACTCCTGGGCCGGGACCAGCTACCCCGACCTGCCGTCGTTCCGCGCCGCCACCGGGCAGGGCGGTCACGACATCGCCGCCGATCCGCGCATCGCCAACTGGCAGGGAGCGGCCCGGATGTACTTCCCGATCGACCCGGCCTCACCGGCGGTCGACTCGGCGAACGCCGCCGCCAAGGGGCTCACCCGCACCGACATGCTGCTCAACCCGCACAGCGACAACCCCGCCGTCGCCAACACGGGCACCGGTCCGGGTTACCACGACCGGGGCGCGGTGGAGGCTCAGGGTGGCGTCAACGGCGGTCAGGTGGGCATCCAGCGCAAGCGGGGCAGTGACCCGCTCGCCGTGACCGCGATCGCCGCGCCCCAGTACGCCTGGCCGACCGACGGCGAGGGCGGCTCCATCGCCTACCGGTTCTGGGACGAGCCGTTCTGGCGGGTCACCGCCGCGCGGACGCTGGACCACTCGTTCCGTCGGGGCGGGGAGGCCTGCGTCACCACGCACACCAGCTTCACCGACTTCCGGAATGGGGCGGAATACACCTACTACCACTGCACCACGGTCGGTGCGCTCTACCAGCCGGTGACGCCGACGCGGCTGCTCGACACCCGTGCGGCCGTCGGCACCGCCACCACCACGCCGGTCGCCGCGAACTCCGAGATCGTGCTCCCGATCCCCAGCATCAGTGGCACGCCGGCCGCGGACATCACCGCGGTGGTGCTCAACGTGACGGTCACCAGGCCGACCGCCGCCGGGTTCATCACCGTCTACCCGGACGGCGACGGTGTGGGCGCGCCACAGTCGTCGAACGTCAACTTCGTCGCCGGGGAGACCGTCCCGAACCTCGTCACGGTGCCGATGGCCAACGGCCGCATCCGCCTGCGCAACACCGGCAGCGGGACGGTGCACCTGGTGGCCGACCTGCAGGGCTTCTACGGCCGGCAGGGCTCGGGCCTGAAGCCGTTCACCCCGACCCGCGTGCTGGACACCCGTACCGGCGCGGCGCTGGTTGCGAACGGTGAGCGGCGGTTGGACCTGTCGGGGAGGGTGCCGGTGGACGCGACGGCCGCGATCCTGAACGTCACCGTCACGAAGCCGACGGCGAGCGGCGTTCTCAAGGTCTACCCGGACGGGTCGCCCGTGCCGGTGGCCTCGAACCTGAACTTCGTGGCCGGGCAGACGATCCCCAACCTGGTGATCGTGCCGGTCGTCGCCGGCAAGGCGATGATCCGCAATGCCAGTTCGGGCACCACCCACGTGGTGGCCGACCTGGCCGGGTACTTCGGTTCGGCCGCGTCGGGCGCCGACCAGACCTATATGCCGCACGGACCGCACCGGATCGCCGACAGCCGGAACCGCACCGGCTGGATCAAGCCCTACGACGGGCCGTTCACGAAGTATGCGAAGGCGTCGGCCGGCGTCCTGGTGAGTCAGCAGTGCGACGGCGGATGTCCCCAGCCGACGGCGGCGGTGCTCAACCTGACCGTCACCGCGCCCACGGCCGCAGGGGTGCTCACCGCGTATCCGGCCGGCCAGGCCGCGCCGACCGCGTCGAACGTCAACTTCGTCGCGAAGGAGACCGCGTCCAACCTGGCCGTGGTGAAGGTCGGCGCCGACGGCCGGATCGCCGCGTACAACAACAGCAGTGGCAGCACCCACGTCGTCGTCGACCAGGCGGGCTACTTCATCGCTGCCCCCTGACCAGCCCGGCCCGCGGCGGCCGCGCCCGGTCTCGTCGACCCGGACGCGGCCGCTGCGCCGTTCGGCGCCTCTCCCGTCACCGACGACGGCCGAAGGCGCGGTCAGGGGCTGGCGGCGAGGAAGACGAACGCGGCCAGCAGCACCAGGTGGACCCCGCCCTGAAGGACGGTCGCCCGGCCAGGGACGACGGTGAGCACCCCGGTCACCGCGGTCAGCGCCAACAGGGCCAACTGGGTGCCGCCGAGGCCGAGCAGCAGCGGTCCCTCCAGCCAGATCGAGGCGAGGGCGATCGCCGGGATGGTGAGACCGATGCTGGCCATGGCGGAGCCGAGGGCGAGGTTGAGGCTGATCTGCACCCGGTTCCGCCGGGCGGCCCGGGCCGCCGCGACCTTGTGCGCGACCACCTCGGCGTGGTGGACGGCCGCGAGCACCGCGCCGGCCAGGAAGCCGGCCACCAACGCGACCGCGACCCCGGAGAGGTCGCGACCCCAGGTGAGGACGAGCAGCACGACCGCGAGGATGGGTATGAATACGGTCCAGTTGGTCAAACGGGATCGAATCAGCGCGATCATGCCGTCAACAATGCCAGGCGCGCTGATCGGTCGCCGACGGTCAGCGCTCGACCGCCCTGTGTCGTCGTCGCGTAGGTCGCCCCGCGGACCGGCCGAACGGTGGGGGTCGGTGGCCTTCCGGCGCTGCTTCATCGGCGCCCGTCGGTGTACGCTCCCCGCTCGGGACACTTGATCACGGGGGTGGTTGATGACAACCGGACGACTGCTGGCGCTGCTCGCGGTCGTACCGCTGCTCGCGGGTGCGGCCCTGGTGGGGCCGGCGGCACCCGCGGCGGTCGCCGGGCCGGCGTCGGTCACGGCCGCGGGAACGGCCGCCGGCGAGCTGTATGTCAGCAAGACCTGGTGCCCGGCCGGCACCCCGGCCACCCGGGACGGCAGCGCGGCCAAGCCGTTCTGCACCATCTCGGAGGCGGCGGCGGTAGCCGGTCCCGGCCAGACAGTGCTGGTGCAGCCGGGCGAGTACCAGGAGAACGTGAAGTTCACCCGGTCCGGCACCGAGGCCGCACCGATCACCTTTCGGGCGATCAACGTCTCCTGGCAGTGGGCGCGGGTGGGCAAGTTCAACACCGGCGCGGTCACCGGGACCATCCTCGACCTCACCGGCGTGCACGACGTGGTGGTGGAAGGCTTCGTCGTGTATGGCGCCAACTACGCCGACGGGGTGCGGCTGAAGGACGTCAACCGGATCCGCCTCGACAAGCTCACCATCCTGGGCGGCGCCTACGGGCCCACAGCGGTGCGGATCAGCGGCGCCTCGGACGACGTCACGCTCAGCCGGAGCTTCCTCCGCAACTTCGCCGGCCCGTCCGTCACCGTCGAGTCGGGCGTCACCGGCACGACGGTCACCGCCAGCCAGCTCGACGTCTCCGGCCTGGTCGCCACCGACGCCCCCGGCCTGACGGCCACCGGCAACACCGTCAACACCCAATGCCGGCGCGGCATCGAGCTGGCCGGTGCCTCGCCGGGAGCCTCGATCCGCAACAACATCGTGGTGACCGACCGGCTGCGTCAGCCCACCTGCGCGAATTCGGTGGAGGCCACCGCCGTCACCGTCTCCGCCGAGTCGGCGCCGCAGACCAGCACCGACCACAACCTGATCGACCCGCTGGGCGGCGGGCTGCCCTACGTCTGGGCCGGCAGCCAGTACCCGACGCTGGCCTCGTTCGTCGAGGCGACCGGGCAGGCCACCCACGACATCGTCGCGGACCCGAAGCTCACGTGGGCGGCCGGCCAGGACCGGGGCTACCTGGAGACCAGGGAGGGTTCGCCGGCGCGCGACTCCGCCGACGCGGGCGCCCGGGGCGCCCTCGACACCGACATGCTCGACAACTCCTACGCCGACGATCCGGCCGTGTCGAACACCGGGACCGGCAGCGGCTACCGGGACCGGGGCGCGGTCGAGGCGCAGGGCCCGGCCACCCAGGACCCGGTGCGGCTCGAACGCAAGGTCGGCGGTGGCCCGTTCGACGTGGTCGCCCGGACGGGCCTGCACTCGCCCTGGCCGGTCGAGCGGGAGCGGGCCGCGTACGCGTACAAGTTCACCGACGAGCCGTACTGGCGGGTGAGCGACTCCGGCACCGCCGAGCACACCCTGCGCCGGGCCGGCTCCGCCTGCGTCCAGGTGCAGGCCAGCCAGAGCGACTTCCGGGTGGCCAGCACCTACCTCGAACCGGTCTGCACGCAGGTCGGCGCACGATACGTGCCGGTGGCGCCGACCCGGCTGCTGGACACCCGGATCCCGATCGGCGTCAACTACGCCGCCCCGGTGGGCGCGAACGGCACCATCTCCCTGCCGATCGAGAGCATCGCCGGGGTTCCGGTGGCGGACATCAGCGCGGTCGTGCTCAACGTGACGGTCACCCAGCCGACCGCCGCCGGTTTCATCACCGTCTACCCGACCGGCGGTGGCTGGCCGAATGCGTCGAACGTCAACTTCGTGGCCAAGGAGACGGTGCCGAACCAGGTCACCGTGCCGGTGGTCAACGGGTCCGTCTCGTTCCACCACTCCGGCCAGGGCACCGTCCACCTGGTCGCCGACCTCCAGGGCTTCTACGCGGAATCCGGGTCGGGCTTCGCCCCGGTGTCGCCGGTGCGGGTGCTCGACACCCGCGAAGGCGCCGCGGTCCCGATCCCGGCCAACGGCACCCGCCCGCTCGACCTGTCCGGCCGGCTGCCCGCCGGCGCGACGGCCGCCGTGCTCAACGTGACGGTCACCAGGCCGAGGGCGAACGGGGTACTCAAGGTCTTTCCGTACGGCTTGGCGGTGCCCACCGCGTCGAACCTGAACTTCGTCACCGGGCAGACCATCCCCAACCTGGTCACCGTGCCGGTGGTCAACGGCCGGGTCAGCCTTCACAACCAGAGCTCCGGAACCACTCACGTCGTCGCCGACCTGGCCGGTTGGTTCAGCCCGAACGCCACCCAGACCTTCGTGCCGATCGACCCGACCCGGGTCGTCGACACCCGCGACGGCACCGGGCTCTCCGGTCGCGGCTCCAGGCCGCTGGCCGCCCGGGAGACCGTACGCTTTCCTGCGCTGATGCCGACGGTGAACTGCGTGCCGGCCTGCCCGGCCCCGACCGCCCTGGTGGGCAACGTGACGGTGACCGGCCCGACCGCGCCGGGCGTGCTGATCGCCTACCCGGCTGGGCAGCCGCGGCCGACCGCCTCGAACGTCAACTTCGTCACGGGTGAGACCGCCTCGAACGCCGCGGTGGTCGCGGTCGGCTCGGGCATCGAGTTGTACAACAGCAGTGCGGGCATGGCCCACGCCGTCGTGGACCAGTCCGGGTACTTCATCGGCCCGGCATCCTGATCCGGCCCGGCGCCGGCCATGGCAGCGTCCGGTCCGGGTTCTGCACGCATCCACAGGCGTCGTCCACAGTGGCGACGGATCGGATAGGCTGCCGCCGCACCTGCTCGATATCACGGGGGAGATCGATGACAAGACACGGCACCGCGTTGCTCGCGGTCCTGCCACTGGTGGCGAGTGTCGGTCTGACGGGGCCGGCGGCGCCTGCGGTGGCCGCGCCCACCGTCACCCAGGAGGCCGCGTCGCGCGCCGAGGTGTACGTCAACAACAAGGACTGCACGCCGGACGCTGACGGCAGCACGGAGAAGCCGTACTGCACCATCGGTGCCGCGGCCGCGGTGGCGCAGCCGGGCCAGACGGTGTTGGTGCATCCGGGTGACTACCGGGAGACGGTGACCTTCGACCGGTCCGGCACCCCGGACGCGCCGATCACCTACCGGGCCGTGCACAGCCCCGACGGTGAGGTCCGCGTCGGCGACCACTACACCCTCACCGACACCGTCTTCCGCCTGGCGGGCGTGCACGATGTCGTCCTGGAGGGCTTCATCGCCGCCACCTGGGGCAGCAGCAGCACCGTCGTGGTGGACCGCTCCTCCCGGGTCACCCTGGACGGCCTGGCGATCCGCAACCAGTTCGAGGCCCCCGCGCTGATCCGGCTCACCGGCGGGTCCAGCGACGTCAGGGTGAGCCGGGCGTGGCTGCGAGCCCACGGCGGGGCCGCGGGAGTGGTGGTCGAGCCGGGGGTTACGGGGGCGGTGATCACCGGCAACGCCTTCGAGGACAGCCGGGTGGACGTCACCGACGCGCCGGGCACGGTGATCACCGGCAACACCGTCGTCAACGAGTGCGACGTGGCGATCCAGGTGGCCGGCGTCTCGCCGGGCGTCCGGCTGCACAACAACGTCGTCCAGACCGCGGGCGGCCCCGAGTACGACCCGCAGCCCTGCGACGCTCCGTCGCGGGCCACCGCGATCTCCGTCTCGCCGGAGTCGTCCGCCGGGTCGACGTCCGACCACAACCTGATCGGCTCCCGCAGTGGCGGTGTGCCGTACCGGTGGGGCGGCACCACCCACGAGACCCTCGACGCGTTCCGGGCCGCCACCGGGCAGGGCGGGCACGACATCCTCGACCTGGTGCGACTCGACCGGCGCGGCCAGTCCCGCAGCTGGTGGGAGCTCGAAAGCGGCTCACCCGGCCTGGACAGCGCTGACGCCGACGCGCCCGCTGTGCTCCGCACCGACCTGCTGGGCAACCCGCACGCCGACCTGCCGCACGTGTCGAACACCGGCACCGGCAACGGGTACCACGACCGCGGCGCGGTGGAGTGGGTCGGGCAGGGCAAGGTCGGCGCGACCGGCTTCCGTCGGGTGCCCGGGGGCGGGTTCCTCGACACGGAGGCCACCGCCGTGCCGACGTACTGGTACCCGACGGACGGGCCGGGCGGCTCGGTGGCGTTCAAGTTCACCGGTGACCGGTACTGGCGGGTCGGGACCGCCGGGTCGTTGCGGCACACGTTCCGCCGGGCGGGGAGCGTCGTCATGAACGCCCGGGTCGATTTCATCGGCTTCCGCGCGGCCGACCTCAGCACGAAGTCGCGCGCCGGCAACGCCTCGGTGGGCCCGCTGTTCACCGTGGTCGGCTCGCTGTACCAGCCGGTCGCCCCGACCCGGGTGCTGGACACCCGGGCGGCGGTCGGCGTGCCCACCCGGACGCCGGTGCCGGGCAACTCGGAGGTCGTGCTGTCGATTCCCGAGATCGGCGGGGTGCCGGCGGCGGACATCACCGCGGTCGTGCTGAACGTCACCGCGACCCAGCCGACCAGCGCCGGGTTCCTGACCGTGTACCCGGACGGCGTCAAGCTGCCGGACGCCTCGAACGTCAACTTCGTGCCGAAGGAGACGGTGCCGAACCTGGTCACCGTGCCGATGTCCAACGGCAAGCTGCGCATCCGCAACACCGGCAGCGGCACCGTGCACGTCGTCGCCGACCTTCAAGGCTGGTACGGCGCCAAGGGCAGTGGCCTGCGGACCCTGGCGCCCACCCGAATGCTGGACACCCGCGCCGGCGCCGCCGGGCCGTTCCCCGCCAACACCACCCGGCAGGTGGACCTTTCCGGCAAGCTGCCGGCCGGCGCGACGGCGGCGATCCTCAACGTCACGGTGACCCGGCCGACGGCGAACGGAGTGCTGAAGGTCTTCCCGGCGGGCTCGACCGTGCCGGTGGCATCGAACCTGAACTTCGTCACCGGGCAGACCATCCCCAACCTGGTGACCGTGCCCGTCGTCGCCGGAAAGGTCAGCATCCACAACGCCAGCTCGGGTACCACCCACGTGATCGCCGACCTGGCCGGCTACTACGGCTCCGCCGCCTCGGGCGCCGTCGACGGCTACGTGCCGCTGGACCCGCACCGGATCGTGGACACCCGGGCGAGCATCGGCCTGGACGGCCGGGGGTACGGCGGTCCGCTCCAGCCGTACGAGAAGGTCGCCTTCCTGCCCCGGTACGTCCAGACCGCGTGCCCGGCGACGTGTGCCACGCCCACCGCGGCCGTGTTCAACATGACCGCCACCCGACCGAGCGCCCCGGGCGTCCTCACCGCGTACCCGCGTACCGGGGCGGCGCCGCCCACCGCCTCGAACGTCAACTTCGTCGCCGGTGAGACGGCCGCGAACATGGCGGTCGTCCGGGCGGGCACCGGCGGGGAGATCGCCGTGTACCACAACAGCAAGGGTGGCACCGAGCTGATCGTGGACCAGGCGGGCTTCTTCATCGCGCCCCTGTCCTGACGTACGACCCGGAGCCGGCGACCCCCGTGACCAGCGGGTTGTCGCCGGCTCCGGCATTTTCCGGTTCAGCCGCCCGACGGTGGGTAGGGATTCTGGTGGACGAGAAACGCTGCTCCCTCCCGCGTGGAGGGAGGTCGACCGGAACGAGGAGGATTGCCATGACCACCGTGGTCGAGAAGTCGATCGAAGTCGACGTCCCGGTCAGCACCGCCTACAACCAGTGGACGCAGTTCGAGGAGTTCCCCCGCTTCATGGGTGGCGTGCAGGAGGTGCGCCAGCTCGACGACCAGCGGATGCACTGGGTCGCCCAGATCGCCGGCGTCAAGCGTGAGTGGGACGCCAGGGTCCTGGAGCAGGTGCCCGACCAGAAGGTCGCCTGGGCGGCGACCGAGGGCGCGACCAACGCCGGTGCCGTCTACTTCCAGCCGGTGGGCGCGGGCCGCACCATGGTCCGGCTGCACCTGGAGTACGAGCCGGAGGGGCTGGTCGAGAAGACCGGCGACAAGCTGAACATCGTCGAGAAGCAGGCCGAGTCCGACCTGGAGAAGTTCAAGAGCTTCATCGAGTCCCGGGGCGCCGAGACCGGCGCCTGGCGCGGCTCGGTCGGCGAGGGGCACGGCGTGGGCACGCCGGGCGTCGCGCACGCGGCGTCGTCCCAGGGTGACAGCGGCAAGGCCGGTGTCTCGGGCACCGCGGTCGCGGCCGGCGCCGCCGCCGCGGGTGCCGCTGCCGCCGCCGGGATCGCCGCCGCCAAGCACCGCACGGGCGACGACGAGGACCGGACGCCGACGACCACCACCACCGACACCGAGTACGTGGTGACCGACGTCGAGGTCGTGCCCGACGCGGCCGCCACCGCGTACCCCGGTGGCCCGGTCAGCGAGCCGAACCGCCCGCTCTGACGTACCCCCTGCGGGGCCCGGCGGACCGACCACCCGGTCGGACCGCCGGGCCCCGCGCCTGTGCCCCTTAACCAAAACCAGTGATCCATTCAACTATGGCGCTGCGCCCGCCGCCGTACGGTCGGACGGTCACCATCCAGGTGGGATACGGGGCCCAGGAGGATTCCAGTGATCAGACGCAGTGTCGCCCGGCTCGCCGTCGCGTTCACGGGGGTGGTCGCCCTGCTCGTCGCGGGGCAGACCGCCGCCTACGCCGCACCGGCGAACGACGACTTCTCCGCCGCGACGACGGTGGGGACCACTCCCTTCACCACCACCATCGACACCACCGGCGCCACCACGGACCCGACGGACCCGACCGGGTGCGCCAACCGCGGGTCCGTCTGGTTCAGCTTCACCCCGACCGTGGACGGCCGCGTCGAGGCCCACACGTACGGCAGCGACTACTACAGCGTGCTCTCGGCCTGGACCGGTGGGCAGGGCTCCCTCACGCAGGTGGCCTGCAACGACGACAACGGCAGCCAGCGGTCGAGGATCCGCTTCGCGGTCACCGCGGGCACGACGTACCACCTCATGGTCGGCACCGGCGGCTTCGGCGACACCACCGGCGGTTCGCTGCGGTTCTCGCTCGACCAGGCCGTGGCGCCGGCCAACGACGACTTCGCCGACGCGATCACGGTAGGCGCACTGCCGTACGCCGACACCCGGAACTACGCCGGCGCGACCGCCGAGACCGGCGAGCCCTCGTCCTGCGGCGGCGCCGGCCACACGGCCTGGTACGCGTACACGCCGACGACCACCGGCTCGATCACGGCCCGGACGAACCCGGGCTACGCCGGCATCGCCGCCTACACGGGTTCCTCGCTGACCGCGCTCTCCCGGGTGGGGTGTACGCGCCTCTACGACTACGACCCGCTGACCTTCGTGGCGCAGGCCGGCCGCACGTACCTGTTCCAGGTCGGCTCGGACGGCAGCGCCGTGCACACCTTCCAGCTCGACGTGGCGGCCGACCCGACCGTCGACTTCTACCACTACCCGAGCGACCCCAGCTCCTACGACCAGGTCAGCCTCGGCAGCTCTGCCTACGACCCGGCCGGCGCCGGCTTCGCCTCCTTCGCCTGGGACTTCGGTGACGGGACGACGTCGACCGAGCTGTACCCGGTGCACCGGTTCCCCGGTGACGGCGACTGGACCGTCCGGCTCTCCGTGCGCACCCTCGACGGGCGCACCGCCTCGGTCAGCCACGTGGTGTCGGTCCGGACCCATGACGTCGCCGTCGTGAAGCTGAACGTGCCGTCGACGGCGCGGGTGGGGCAGACCATCGGGGTCGCGGTCCAGGTCCGGAACACCCGGTACGACGAGAACGTCCGGGTCGACCTCGAGCGGAGCACCCCCACCGGCTACGTGCCGGTCGGATCGTCCACCCATCCGGTACCGGCGACGGACAGCGGGAAGACCACCCGCTTCGTCATCGACTACACGGTCACGGCGGAGGACCTGGCCGTCGGCAAGGTCTCCTTCCGGGCGGTCGCCGAACTGCTCGACGCCCGGGACGCGCTCCCGTACGACAACGAACTGCGCTCGGCGCCGGTCAAGGTCGCCTGAACCGTCGACGCCCCGGACGGCCGGCCGCACCGCGACCGCGCCGTCCGGGGCCTGTCCGGGGCTTCCGCGCCGCTCAGGAGGCGGCCAGCAGCGCCAGGGAGCCGACCACCGGCGCCGCGTACAGCAGGGGGAACGGGATGTGCGAGTACGAGCGCGCCCGGAGCACGGTGACGACGGCGCCGGTGAAGTAGAGCACCAGGCCGATCCCGGCCAGCACGCCGACGACCGGCACCAACAGGCCGGCCAGCAGTCCCGCCGCGCCGGCCGCCTTGGCGGTGCCGAGCCAGGGCCACCACGAGCGGGGTACGCCGTAGTCGGCCAGGGGCTGCACGACCCACGGGGCGCGGAGGAAGACGGAGGCGGCGGAGAAGCCGACCATGGCGGCGGCCAGCAGGGTCACGACGACGTGCGCGGTGGACATCAGGAGCGCTCCTCGGTGTGCGGCTCACCCGGGCGGGTCGTCCGGGGTTCCTCACCGCACTGACACCGGGCCGCGCCCGGTTGTGACCGACGTTTCGGACACTCGGGCGGACTCGGCCCGCAGCGCCGGGCGGGATCGGTGGTATGGCCCGCGACCCGTGAAGAGGCGTCCTACGCTCTGGGCAGATGGGCCGTGCACCTCTGTGACCTGCCGCAAGTCCGGGTAGCGCCGTCATCGAAATGCCCTCGCGAGGCAGGAGCGGGGTGCTTTGCCGTTTGTCGCGGCACGAGGGCAGAAGGCTCCCGCTCGACCTCTGATCAGCTCGAACGGAAGGTGGCCAGATGGCTGTCAAGACCGAAGCGCGCACGAGGACCGTGGAGATCCGGCCGTTCACCATCGAGGTGCCCGAGGCGGATCTGAAGGCGCTACGTGCGCGTATCGCGGCCACCCGCTGGCCGGAGAAGCAGACCGTCGGCGATCAGTCCCAGGGCGTGCCGCTCGAGACCAGCCAGGCGCTCGCCCGCTACTGGGAGAAGGAGTACGACTGGCGCAAGGTCGAGGCACGGCTGAACGCCGTACCGAATTTCATCACCGAGATCGACGGGCTGGACATCCACTTCCTCCACATCCGGTCGAAGCACGAGGACGCGCTGCCGCTCATCGTCACGCACGGCTGGCCGGGCTCGATCATCGAGCAGCTGAAGATCGTCGGTCCGCTCACCGACCCGACGGCACACGGCGCGGCCGCCTCGGACGCCTTCCACCTGGTGATCCCGTCGATGCCCGGCTTCGGGTTCTCCGGCAAGCCGACCGAGCCCGGCTGGGGCCCGGAGCGCATCGCCGGCGCCTGGATCGAGCTGATGAGGCGCCTCGGCTACCCGCGGTTCGTCGCGCAGGGCGGCGACTGGGGGGCGCTCATCACGGACGTCATCGCTCTGCAGGCGCCTCCGGAACTGGCCGGCATCCACACCAACATGCCCGGTGTCGTCCCGCCCGACATCGACACGCTGCTCCAGACCGGCGTCACCGGAGCCGCCAACCCGCTGGCCTCGCTGCCGGCCAACCTCTCCGCCGAGGAGAAGCAGACGTGCGAGCAGCTCGACTTCTTCTGGAAGCATTCCGCCTACGCCCTCTTGATGGGGACGCGTCCGGAGACACTGACCGGATTCGCGGATTCGCCCATCGCGCTGGCGAGCTACATGATCGACCATGACGCGGCCAGCCTGGACCTGATCTGCCAGGCCTTCGCCGGGAAATCCGTCGGCCTCACGCGGGACGACGTCCTCGACAACATCACGCTCTTCTGGCTGATGAACTCGGGAGTCTCCGCGGCCCGCATCTACTGGGAGAACAAGCTCTCCTTCTTCGCCGCCAAGGGCGTCTCCGTCCCGGCTGCCGTGAGCGTCTTCCCGAACGAGATGTATCAGGCCCCGAAGAGTTGGGCCGAGCAGGCGTATTCCAATCTGATCCACTACAACAAGCTCGACAAGGGCGGCCACTTCGCGGCCTGGGAACAGCCACAGCTCCTGTCCGAAGAGCTGCGCACCGCCTTCCGGTCGCTCCGCTAGCCGACCGCGTCCGGCCGGCTGCCCGTGCCTTCGCTCGGCGGGGCGGCCCGGCGGAGGCGACAGCCACGGAGACTTCCGGGGGTAGCCGGCCGGCTCCGACCGAGCGGTGAGCCCCAGGAGTGGGCCAAGCCCCCTCCGAGGAGGAGCCCTGACCTTCACTTACCTCTGGTCAGGTCACCGCTGCTGTTGGCTCCCTGCCCCCGGAGTTGCGAAAGTCCATAAATGCGGCCCGCTTCGACGGGTACGGAGACGGGACATGCCGGTGCCTAGTGGCGCGTCGAGGCGGCAAGGCGGTTGAGGATGACCAATCCCACCAGGACATTCTTCGATGATCTGTCCGATCGGGGGCACGTGCCGTGGTTGGAGCACGAGCACGGCCGGCTGCGCGTGGAGATTGTGGATGGGGACTGCTGGCAGCTGTGGACGCTGGTCTTCGATGACGGGAAGGTCAGGGTCGACCCGGCTGACTCCGAGGTGGATGCGGTCCTCCGCGCCGACCGCGCCTGGTTCGACCGCTTGGTAGCGGGTGAGGAGAAGCTGTTGCCGGCTGTGTTGCGGGGTGAGGTTCGCCTGGACGGAAGCCTTGACCTGGTTGTTCTGTTCGGTCGGCTGTTTCCCGGACCACCCGGGCAGGCCGGACCGGGGACGGCCGGCAGCGTGCATGGGGGGACCGGATGAGCGACGGCGCGGTGACGCTGTTGGATGGAAATACGTTCCTTGTCAGCACGGACAGTGGAGATATCGAGGCGACCCTCGCCGACCCGGCCGGCCTGTTCTCCTTCGACACGCGGTACCTGTCGACGTGGGTGTTGACCGTCGACGGGATGCGGCTCAGCTCGCTGTCGGTCGACGATGTGCAGTACTTCGAGACGCGCTTCTTCCTCGTGCCGGGAGCCGCGACGGTATACGTCAACGCCGAGCTGTCGGTGCTGCGGCATCGCACCTTATCCAGCGGGCTGGTCGAGGACGTGACGGTCATCAACCACGGCGAGGACCCGGCCGACGTGTGCGTGCGGGTCGACGCGGGCAGCGACTTCGCTGACCTGTTCGACGTCAAGAACGCCACGGCGAAGAAGGGCACCTACCTCAAGCGGGTCGAGGACGACCACCTCGTCCTGGGCTACCAGCGGGAGACCTTTCACCGGGAGACCGTCATCCGCGCCAACCAGCCCGCCCAGATCGACGAGCACGGGCTGACCTTCACGGTGCACATCGAGCCGGGCCAGGAATGGAGCACCCGGTTGCAGGTTGAACCGATCTTTGTCGTACGGGGTCGGTCCGTGCCGCTGGTGGCCCGTGGGGCGACCACCCGGACCATCGACGACATGGCGGCCGAGCTGCACCGGTGGCTCGAGCAGGCACCGACGCTGGAGACCGACTGGGAGCCGCTGAAGCGCACGTACCAGCGCAGCCTGACTGATCTAGCCGCACTACGCTTCCGGCCTGCCGTCGGCGGCGGGGACAGCATGCCCGCCGCCGGTCTGCCCTGGTTCATGACCATGTTCGGTCGCGACAGCATCATCACCAGCTTGCAGACGGTGCCGTTCCTGCCCGAGCTGGCCGCCACCACCATCCGGGTACTGGCCCGGTGGCAGGGCAGCAACATCGACGACTTCCGCGACGAGGACCCGGGGCGCATCCTGCACGAGATCCGGTACGGGGAGACCGCCGCGTTCGGGGAGCAGCCGCACAGCCCGTACTACGGCACCGCCGACGCCACTGCCCTGTTCGTGATCCTGCTCGACGAGTACGAGCGGTGGAGCGGCGACGCCACAACGGTGCGGCAGTTCGAACACGCCGCCCGCGCGGCGATCACCTGGATCGACGAATACGCCGACCTGATGGGCAACGGCTACGTGTCCTACCAGCGTCGCAACGAACAGACCGGGTTGGAGAACCAATGCTGGAAGGACTCCCTGGACTCCATCTCCTACCGTGACGGCCGGCTGCCCGGATTCCCCCGAGCCACCTGTGAACTGCAGGGCTACACCTACGACGCCAAGCGGCGCGCGGCCCGGCTGGCCCGCCAGTTCTGGAACGATCCCGACTACGCCGCTCGTCTGGAACGCGACGCGGCGGACCTCAAGCGCCGGTTCAACCGCGACTTCTGGCTCGAGGACCGGCAGTACTACGCCCTGGCCCTGGCCGGCCCCGGCGCGGACCGGGTCGACGCGCTGTCCTCCAACATCGGCCACCTGCTCGGCAGCGGCATCGTCGCCGAAGACAAGGCTGAGGCGGTCGTGACACACCTGATGTCGCCCGCAATGTACTCCGGCTGGGGCGTGCGCACCCTGGCCACGACCGAACGACGGTACAACCCCGTCGGATACCACATCGGCACGGTCTGGCCATTCGAGAACTCCTTCATCGCCTGGGGACTGCGCCGCTACGGCTTCAACGAAGAGGCCGCCCGCATCGCCAGCGGCATTCTCGACGCCGCCACCTACTTCCAGGGCCGCCTCCCAGAAGCATTCGCCGGCTACCCCCGCGAACGCACCAGGTACCCGGTCGAGTACCCCACGGCATGCAGCCCCCAAGCCTGGTCCTCAGGAACGCCGCTCCTGCTGCTGCGTACCATGCTCGGCATCGAGCCAGTTGACGAGAACATGGTCACAAATCCCGCTATACCCGCACATATCGGCCACCTCCAACTCCTCGACATCCCAGGACGCTGGGGCTACATCGACGCGTACGGCCGCGGCCGCGACCGCCTCACTCACCGACGACGAATGGGCCCCCCTGATCAGAAGTAGCGCGGCAGCGGCCGGCGCGCGCTGAGGCGGCGGCGCATCCGGCCGTTCAGGGCCGCCTTGACGCGAGACCGGGATCGCAGGGTGCTGGCGTCGTCTGCTGCCTTCTCGCTGCCTTCGGAAGAGCAGTAGGCCGCAGGAACGAATCAAGGCCCCTCCGTGGAGGGGCCTTGACCTGCTGTTACCTCTGGTCGGGGTGGCCGGATTCGAACCGACGACCTCTTCGTCCCGAACGAAGCGCGCTACCAAGCTGCGCCACACCCCGAGGCGTGCCGACAAATAGTAGCCCACCCGGTCCGATGGTCAAACTCGGTACCCCCTCGACCCGGCCCGGGGCGCAGGCGCCGGGGAGCTCAGCGCGGGATGAGCGTCAGCACGCTCGCCTCCGGCGGGCAGGCGAACCGCACCGGAGCGGTGGGGTGGGTGCCCAGGCCGGCGGAGACGTGCAGCCAGGAGTCCGAGCCGGGCCAGCGGTGCAGCCCGCGGGCCATCGAACGGGGCAGCCCGCAGTTGGTCACCAGTGCCCCGTAGCCGGGTACGCAGACCTGGCCGCCGTGGGTGTGCCCGGCGAGCAGCAGGCTGAAGCCGTCCGCGGCCATCCGGTCCAGCACCGCCGGTTCGGGGGAGTGCGCGAGCGCGATGCCGAGGTCGGCCGAGGCGGCGACCGGCCCGGCGACGGCGTCGTAGTCGTCCCGCTCGATGTGCGGGTCGTCCACGCCGACCAGCTCCACCAGGCGGCCGCCGGCCTTCACCGATGTCCGGGCGTTGTTCAGGTCCGCCCAACCGGCCCCGGTGAACACGTCCCGCAGTTCCTCGTGCGGCAGCTCGACGCCCTCGGTGTACTCCCGGTTCGGCAGGAAGTAGGTGAACGGGTTCTTCCAGACCGGCCCGGTGTAGTCGTTCGATCCGAAGACGAACGCGCCCGGGTAGTCGAGCAGCGGTTGCAGGGCCCGCAGCACCCCTTCGACTGCTTCCGGGTGGGCCATGTTGTCGCCGGTGACCACCACCAGGTCCGGGTCGAGGGCGGCCAGCGAGGCCACCCACTGCTGCTTGCGTGCCTGGTCGGGCATCATGTGCAGGTCCGACAGGTGCAGCACGCGCAGCGGCTCCGCGTCGGCCGGCAGCACCGGTACGTCGTACCGCCGCAGGGTGAACATGTTGCGCTCGACGAGCGACGCGTACGCCAGGGTGGCCGCGCCCGCGGCGACGGTTCCGGCGGCGAGGCGGAATAGTGTGCGCTTTCGCATGGCGTTCAGGGTAGTTTGACCGTCCATGAGCACGTTGAAGGACCGCCTCACTGCCGACATGCGCGCCGCTCTCAAGGCGCGTGACGAGCTGACCACCTCCACCCTGCGGATGGCCCTCGCGGCCGTCGGCACCGCCGAGGTCGCCGGCAAGGCCAAGCGCGAGCTCACCGACGACGAGGTGCTCGCGGTGCTGACCAAGGAGGCGAAGAAGCGGCGCGAGGCCGCCACCGCCTTCGCCGAGGCCGGCCGTGGCGACCAGGCCGCCAAGGAGACCGCCGAGGGCGAGGTGCTGGACCGCTACCTGCCCAAGCAGCTCTCCGACGACGAACTGGCCGAGCTGGTCGCGGGGGCGCTCGCGGCCGGCGGCTTCACCGGCAAGGCGCAGATGGGCCCGGCCATGAAGGCGGCCCAGGCCGCGGTGGCCGGCCAGGCCGAGGGGGGCCGGGTGGCCGCCGAGGTACGCCGACAGCTTGGCCTCTGACCCGGGTACGCGAAACGGGCGGGCACCCTCGAAAGGGTGCCCGCCCGTCGTTGGTGCGGAGGTCAGCCGCGGGGCCGAGGGGGTCGGCCCGGAGTCGGCGGGGTGGCGGGGCCGCCGGGGCCGGTGGTCGTCCCGGGCGGGGTGCCGCCGCCGCTGCTCACCTGGATGGTGACCACGCCGCCCTTGATGGTCCGGCCGTCCGGGCTGGTGCCGGCGGCCTTGCCGGCCGGGCAGCTCGACGGGACCTTGACGTCCGAGACGACCGCCTCGAAGCCGGCCCCGTTGATCCGGGACTTGGCGGCGTCCAGGTCCTGGCAGGTGACGCTCGGGATGGACCGCTGGTCGCCCTCGGAGATCTTCTTGCCGGGCGGCTCGAAGTTGATCCGTTCCTTGCCCTCCATCGCGTCGCGGAGCGTCTCGATGACCGGCGGGTTGATGCCGTCGGGCTGGTTGTGCTTCATCTTGACGTTGGTCTGCGGCCAGTCCGGGTCGGCCATGATGCCGGCCACCGCGTACTGCTTGGTCATCGCGACCAGGGCGGCGGTCTTCTCCGAGTCGGTGGTGCCGGACTTGCCGGCCACCGGCGCCTTGACGATCGTCTTCACCTGGCGGGCGGTACGGCTGTCGCCGCACTTGCTGGTGGAGGAGTTGTCGCCGACCGGGCAGCGGGCGGCGTCCACGGCGGCCCGGGCCACCTCGGTGCTGACCCGCTTCTCGCAGCGCGGGTTGGCGATGTCGAGCTTGTTGCCCTCCGGGTCCTTGATCTCCTGCACCGGGATCGGCTCGCAGAACTTGCCGTCCGCGGCGAGGGTCGCGTACGCGTTGGCCAGCTCCAGCGGGGTGGTCTGCGAGACGCCCAGGGTGAACGCGCCCCACTGGTGCGCCGCGTCCTTGGTGCCGGCGAACTTGGCGTCGTTGGCGGCCCGGAACTGGATGCCGAGGCGCTTCGCCGCGTCGACCACGTTCTCCGCCCCGACCTGCTGCTGGAGCGGGACGAAGTAGGTGTTGGTCGACTGGGAGAAGGCGCTCCACATGTTCAGCACGCCGCCGGCCTTGCCGGTCGAGTTGGTCGGGCAGTAGAAGTGTGTGCCCGGGCAGGCGGCCGGAGAGCTGCTGTCGATGATGTATTCCGACTTGAACTTCTGCTGCGCGTTGATGGTGTAGCCGAGCGGGATGCCCTTCTCCAGGGCGGCCACGATGGTGAAGATCTTGAAGGTGGAGCCCGCCTGGTAGCCGGTGATGCCCTGGCCACCGGTGAGCAGCGGGTTGACCGTGTTCGGGTAGTTACCGCGGATCTTCTTCTTGGCCTTCGCCGGGTCGCTGGAGATCTTGTTCTTCGGGTTCTTCGGGTCGTCGATCTTGAAGGACCGGTTCACCGCGAGCGCCCGCACCCGGCCGGTGCCCGGCTCCACCACGGCGACCATGGCGGCCTCCTTGGCGCCTTCCTTCTTCGCCTTGCGCACCGCCTTGTCCGCACCCCGCTGCGCCTGCGCGTCGAGGGTGGTGATGACGGTGTAGCCGCCGCTCTTGAGCCGCCGCTCGCGGTCGTACGTGGTCGAGCCGAACGTCTCCTGCTGCAGCCACCAGCGGTAGAAGTAGTCGCAGAAGAAGCCCCAGCCCTTCTCGTTGGTGGAGACGCAGCCGTTCGGGGTGCGCTTGTCCTTCACCACCATCGGGGCCGCCTTGGCGGCGTCGGCCTCCTGCTGGTTGATCGCGCCGATCTTGACCATGTTGTCGATCACGTAGTTGCGCCGGTCGAGGGCGAGCGGGCGGCCGCTACGGGTGGTCGGGTCGTTGGTGGTCGGCGCCTTGACCATGCCGGCCAGCATCGCCGCTTCCTCGATCTTCAGCTTGCTCGGCGGCTTGCCGAAGTAGACCTGGCTGGCGGCGTAGATGCCGTACGCGCCGTTGCCGAACGAGGCGATGTTCAGGTAGCGCTCCAGGATCTCGTCCTTGGAGAACTCCTTGTCGATCTGGATCGCGTAGCGCATCTCGCGCAGCTTGCGGGCGCTGGTGTCCTCGGTCGCCGCGACCACGTCGGCCGGGTGGGTCGCCGAGTAGGCGATGGCCAGCCGGACGTACTGCATCGTCAGCGTCGACGCGCCCTGCTGGGAGTTGGCGCCGGACTGGTTGTTGACGAAGGCACGGGCGACACCGTTGAGGTCGACGCCGTTGTGCTTGTAGAAGTCGTGGTCCTCGGCGGCGATGATCGCCTTCTGCATGACCGGCGCGATGTCGGCCAGCTTCACGTCCCGCCGGTTCTCGTCGTACATGGTCGCCAGCGGTGTCTTGCCGTCGGAGGCGAGCAGGTAGCTGATCTGCGGCGCGCGGGCCACGGTCAGTTCCTTCGGCAACGCGCCGAAGGTCTCGGCGCCGGCCTTCGCGGCCAAGCCGGACATCGCCACCGCGGGGAAGGCCGCCGCCGCGACCACCACGCCGGCCAGCAGGCCACAGACAAGCAGCGATGCGGCGTTGGTGAAGACATTGTGGTCACGTTTCCGCATCCAGGTCACCTCGACAGGGTACGCGAGTAGGGAACGAGGGGCGCTGGGGCGTTCTTTCCCCATTTCCTGCGCGCGCCGACCTCGTTGTGCTAAACGCACGACCCCCGGTACGTGGTTGCGTGTGACCTGCCGCGAGTCTCCACCGAACGGTGGAGCGTCCGCAGCGTTTTCACGTACCCGGGCCGGGTAAGCGGCGGGCGAAGGCCCGGTAAGCCGGGAGTGTCCGTAATGATGGATTTCGCCGACAACGTTGCGTAATCAGGCGACTACAGAGCATGATGGTGGCGGCGACAGCCACACGTCGTCCGTGCCTCCTTGGGGAAGGAACGGGCCGGACGACCGGGGGGGAAATTCACGGCTGGTCGCACGAGGTCGGTAGGTACTGCAAGGGGGGACGTGTACACATGGGCATGATCACTGACTGGCCGTCACTGGCGGCGTGTCAGAACGGGGACCCGGACGCGTTGTTCGTACAGGGCGCCGAACAGAACGTGGCGAAGAGGATCTGCCGGAGCTGCCCAGTTCGGTACGAGTGCCTGGCCGACGCGCTCGACAACCGGATCGAGTTCGGGGTGTGGGGTGGCATGACCGAACGCGAACGCCGGGCGCTGCTGCGCCGGCACCCGCAGGTGACGAGCTGGCGCAAGATGTTCGAGGCCGCGATGAAGAAGAACGCCAAGGACAAGACCGGCAAGGACAAGGTCCTGGTCACCGCCGCCGGCTGACGCCGGTCACGGCCGGCTGATCGCCGCGCCGATCGTCCGCAGCCCGTCGACGTCGTGCACGTCGGCGGGCTGCGCCGTCACCGACACGGCCGGCACCGTCGGGAACTCCTCGGTGAACCGGGTCGCCACCTGCTGTTCGCGTACCGCCTGCTGGGCCAGCGCGGCGTGCGCCCGCAGCACGTCGACGGTCGCGCCGTGCCCGCCCAGCTCCGCCAGCCGCCCCGCGGCGGCGACGCTCTCGGCCGCGCCCAGGTCGGGCACCGCCGGCCGGTGCACCCGGTTGAGCACCAGGCCGGCCAGCGGCATCCGCTCCTCGCGCAGCCGCCCGGCGAAGTAGGCCGCCTCCCGGACCGCGTCTGGTTCCGGCGCCGCGACCAGCAGGAAGGCCGTCTCCCGGGCCTGCAGGATGCGGTACGTCTGCTCCGCCCGCTGCCGGAAGCCGCCGAACATCGAGTCCAGCGCGGCGACGAAGCCGGAGAGGTCGGTGAGCAGCTGCGCGCCGAGCACCTTCTGCACCACCTTGGAGAACATCCCGAAGCTGGCCGTGACGAGGCTGAACATGCTCCGCCCCCCGCTGCGCGCCGGCGCCAGCAGCAGCCGCAGCATCCGCCCGTCGAGGAAGCGGGAGAGCCGGGCCGGGGCGTCCAGGAAGTCCAGCGCGGAGCGGGACGGCGGGGTGTCCACCACGATCAGGTCCCACTCGCCGCGGGCGTGCAGCTGACCCAGCTTCTCCATCGCCATGTACTCCTGCGTGCCGGCGAAGGTCGAGCTCATGGCCTGGTAGAAGGGGTTGGCGAAGATCTCCGCCGCCTTCGCCGGATCGGTGTGCTGGAGCACCACGTCGTCGAAGGTGCGCTTCATGTCCAGCATCATGGCGTGCAGCTCGCCACCGCTGGCCTCGACGTCGAGCCCCTTGACCTGGCGGGGTGTGTTGTCCAGCTCGGTCAGGCCGAGCGACTGGGCCAGCCGGCGGGCCGGGTCGATGGTGAGCACCACCGTCCGCCGGCCGTGCCGCTCGGCCGCCCGCAGGGCGAGCGCGGCGGCCGTGGTCGTCTTACCCACACCGCCGGCGCCGCAGCACACGACGATCCGCACGCCGGGATCGGCGAGGATCTGGTCGACGTCCAGCCGTGGCGCCGCGTCTTCGGAAGGCACCAATCGAGCGTATCGGGCCGGTGGGGTCCGTGCGCCCGTGCCGAGGTCAGGTGTGAGTCAATCGGCCCGGCCGAGGAGTTCGGCGAGCCGATCCAGCCCGGCCCGGTCCACCCCGTCGGGGAGCAGCGGCAGCTCGGTCAGGGGCAGCCCCAGCTCCACCAGGTCCGTCCGGAGGGAGTCCTCCAGCTCGCGCCGGATCTGCTGGTCCCGTGCCTCGCCGGCCAGCCCGGCCACGGTGGCCCGGTCGGCCGGCAGCCCGGCGGCGAGCAGCCCCCGCTTCAGCTCGGCCTGGGTGACCTCACGCCCGGCCGGCACCGGCGGCCGGGCGCCGTTGACGATCACCCGCCCCACCGGGAAGCCCAGCTGGGTCAGCTCGGCGATCGCGTCGACCGTCTCCTGGACCGGCATCTCCTCCAGCAGCGTGACCACGTGCACCGCGGTCATCGGGGAGCGCAGCAGCGCGGCGACCCCCTCGCTCTGGGTCTTGATCGGGCCGACCTTGGCCAGCCGGGCGGTCTCCGCGGTGACGTTGAGGAAGCGGCCGATCCGCCCGGTCGGCGGCGCGTCCAGCACCACCGCGTCGTACGCCCGGCGCTGGCCGGTGGTGCGGGTGGTCGCCTCCTTCACCTTGCCGGTGAGCAGCACGTCCCGCAGCCCCGGCGCGATGGTGGTGGCGAAGTCGATGGCGCCGAGCTTGCGCAGCGCCCGGCCGGCCGCCCCGAGCTTGTAGAACATGTCGAGGTACTCCAGCAGGGCCTCCTCGGCGTCCACCGCCAGGGCCCGTACCTCGCCGCCACCCGGGGCGTCGGTGAGGTGCCGCTCCTCGTACGGCAGCGGGTCGGTGCCGAAGAGTTGGGCGATGCCCTGCCGCCCCTCGACCTCGACCAGCAGGGTGCGCCGGCCGCCCTCGGCCAGGGCCAGCGCCAGGGCCGCCGCGACGCTGGTCTTGCCGGTGCCGCCCTTGCCGGTGACCACGTGCAGGCGGGCCGGCCATCCATAGGCCGGGTCGGCCGGCCGCTCTGCTGCTCGCACCCGTCGAGCCTATCCACCCGGCGGCGTCAGGCCACCTCGCAGACCCACCAACCCGTCTTCCGTACGACGGTGAAGCGCAGCGCCTGCTCGGCGACCTTCTCGTCGGCGGTGGTCATGGTGACCTTGGTGGTGACGGTGGCCCGGTCCCCGGTCTGGTTGTCCACCTTCGGGCTGGCCCAGCGGAAGCGCGGGTTGGCGTAGCCGGCCGTGTACCTGCGCACCTCGGCCACCTTGGCGTCGAGCTTCTCCTGGTCGCGGGCGTCCGAGCAGACGTGGTCGGCCGCCTTCTTGGCGTCCTGGTCCCGGTAGACGGCGGTGAGGAAGTTGTCCACCGCGACCGCCGGCTCCTTGGCGCCCTCGCCGTCCTCGGTGTTCCGCAGGGCCAGGAAGGCGGCCGTCCCGCCCCCGCCGCAGAGCAGCAGAGCGCCGGCCAGCACGAGCGAGGCGATGAGCAGGCCGCGCCGGCGCCGGGCCACCGGCGCCTGGTACGCGGGGTAGGCGGGCGGGGACGCCGGGATGGCGCCCGGCCCGGGCTCGTCGGGGGTGGTGTCGCCCGGCGCTGGGGTGGCCGGCGATCCGGTCGCTCCGTCGTTCGGCGGTTGGGTCATCTGGTCCCCCGGGGATGGGCATCCTCGCCGCCGCTGGGCGTGGAAGAGGGTTCGGGCGCGGCGGGCGACGTCGCTCGCCCGTCCGAGGCAGAAGGGTAGCGGTCGATGGGTCCTTCCGTTGTGCACCGTTCACGAGCCGTCGGCCCGCGTCGTCACGTTCTGGACGAGGCATGTGTCGCATATGTGACTTCAGGTGATCGACCATGCGCGTCCCGTTGTGGCCGCCGGGCTGCGGTCCTACGTTCGTGCCGGCGGGGAGCGGGTCGGGCGGTGGGCCCGGTCCGGACGGCGGTCAGTTCATGGTTTGAGGCCCGGAGGCAGTACATGCGCGACGCGGACAATATCGCTCGAGCCCAGTTCCCGCCCGGCGACCGGGCGGGCCGGCTCACCGACCGGGGGGACGCGGACGGTCTCCCGATCAACGAGCGGTCGTACCGCCGGTGCGCGGAGCCGAACGAGGTGCTGCGCATCCCCAACCGCACGGGCGGGCGGGACGAGGACGAGCCCGGCTACGTCATCCACCTGCCGATCCGGGTCGCCGACCTGTCGGCGGCCACCGCGCTGGCCGGCACGGTGGCGGTCTCGCTGGGCTTCCTGCCCGAGCTGGACGCCGGGGACACCACCGTCTCGACCGCCGACGACCAGAACAACCGGCACCGCGTCTTCTGCGACCTGCTGCTGCCCGACAAGTCCCGCTGCCCCCAGCCGTACGACCACGAGGGCCCGTGCGGCGAGGTGCCGACCACCCCCGAGCAGCGTCCCGCGCCCCGGCCCACGCCCAAACCGTAGGCTGTGCCTGGAAACCAGTCCACGCCAGGCAAGGGAGCCTTCCACCGATGCAGAAGTGGGAATACGCCACGGTCCCGCTGCTGGTCCACGCGACCAAGCAGATCCTCGACAACTGGGGCGAGGACGGCTGGGAGTTGGTCGCCGTGGTCCCCGGCCCGAACCCGGACCAGCTGGTCGCCTACCTGAAGCGTCCGAAGGGCTGACGGGCATGAGCAACGGGCCTCACGCCAAGCTGGCGGAACTCGGGCTGGCCCTGCCCGAGGTCGTGCCGCCGGTGGCCAGTTACGTGCCGGCGGTGCAGTCCGGCCAGCACGTCTACGTCTCCGGCCAGCTGCCGATCGCCGAGGGCAAGCTGCTCGCCACCGGCAAGGTCGGCGCCGGCGTCTCCGCCGAGCAGGCCAAGGACCTCGCCGAGCGGTGCGCGCTGAACGCCCTCGCGGCGGTCGACGCCCTGGTCGGCCTGGAGAACGTCGTCAAGATCGTGAAGCTGACCGGCTTCGTCGCGAGCGCGTCCGGGTTCACCGGCCAGCCCGGCGTGATCAACGGTGCCTCGGACCTCTTCGGCGCGGTCTTCGGCGAGGCCGGCCGGCACGCCCGCTCCGCCGTCGGCGTCGCCGAGCTGCCGCTCGACGCCCCGGTCGAGGTCGAGGTCATCGTCGAGGTCGCCTGACCGCACCGCACTCTCCCCGCGATCCTGCGGATCCGTGGCCGCGGAAAGCCGCGAACGGCCACAAACCATCGGTCGAAGCTGCAAGATCGCGGGGAGTGGCGGGCGGGGTCGTACGATCGCAGCCATGGGCGGGCATGTGACGGGGCCGGTGGCCGCGCTCGCGGACGGGCTGCCCGGCTGGGTGACCCTGTTGCGGGCGCCCAACCCCGGGCCGATGACGCTGGACGGGACGAACACCTGGGTGCTGCGCGCCGCCCCGGGCGCGCCCGCCGTGGTGGTCGACCCCGGACCGGCCGACGAGGGCCACCTGGGCCGGATCGCCGCGCACGGGCCGATCGGCTCGGTGCTGATCACCCACGGGCACCCCGACCACACCGAGGGCTCCGCCCGCCTCGCCGACCTGCTCGACGGGGCCGCCGTGCGGGCCGCCGACCCGGCGCACACCATCGGCGCCGCGCCGCTGACCCCGGACGCCCCGGTGGAGGCCGCCGGCTTCACCGTCCGCCTGGTGCCGACCCCCGGGCACACCGCCGACTCGGTCTGCTTCCTCGCCGAGCACGGCGACGAGCGGGTCGTGCTCACCGGCGACACCATCCTCGGCCGGGGCACCACCGTGGTCGCCCACCCCGACGGACACCTCGGCGACTACCTCGCCAGCCTCGAACTGCTCTCCGCGTACCGGGGGATCCCGGCGCTGCCCGGGCACGGCCCGGCACTGGCCGACTGCGGCGCCGCGGCGGAGTTCTACCTGGCCCACCGGCGGGCCCGGCTCGACCAGGTCCGCGCGGCGGTCGAGGCGGGCGCGACCACCGCGCCCGAGGTGGTCGCCCGGGTCTACGCCGACGTCGACCGGTCGCTCTGGTGGGCCGCCGAATGGTCGGTCCGGGCCCAACTTGAGTACCTGGGGGTCGCCCCCCGGGAATCCGGCACCGGGGTCACGGAGTTGGAGCAGCCGTGACCTGCCCCGTGTGCGGCACCGTGGCCGTGCCCGGCGCCCGCTTCTGCCACAACTGCGGCGCCGCGCTGCCGGCCGCCGCGACCCTGCCCGCCGCCGAGCGGCGGGTCGTCACCGTGCTCTTCGGCGACCTGTCCGACTTCACCTCCTGGTCGGAGGACCTGGACCCGGAACGGGTCGGCGCGGTCACCGACCGGGTGCTCGCCGCGCTCGCCGGAGCGGTCAAGACCTTCGGCGGCCACGTCGACAAGCTCACCGGCGACGGCATCATGGCGGTCTTCGGCGCGCCGGTCGCGCACGAGGACGACGCCGAACGGGCGGTCCGCGCCGCGCTGTCCATGCAGCGGGCGGTCCGCCGGGTGCTCGACGACGAGCGGGGCGGCGGCGCGCCGCTCGGCCTGCGGGTCGGCCTGAACACCGGCGACGTGATCGCCGGCATCCAGGCGGCGATCGAGTACACCGTCATCGGCGACACGGTGAACACCGCCGCCCGGCTCGCCGACGCCGCCGCCGTCGGCGCGGTCTACGGCGGCGCACGCACCTCCGCCGCCACCCGGCACGTCGCCTCCTGGCGGGCGCTGCGTCCGCTGCGGCTCAAGGGCAAGCGTGAGCCGGTCGAGGCGTACGAGCTGCTGGGGCTCCTGGACGCCCCGGGCACCCGCTCGGGCCTCGGCGACGAGGCGCCGTTCGTGGGCCGGGAGACCGAGATCGGCCGGGTCGCCGGCCGGCTCGCCGAGGTGATCGACCGGGGCGAGCCCCGGGTGCTGCTGATGACCGCCGAGGCGGGGATCGGCAAGTCCCGCTTCGCCGCCGAGGTGGAACGCCTCGCCGCCGGCTACGACGTCGGCGCCGGCCGGTACGCCGCGCACACCGGCGCCCGGGTGCTCTCCGTCCGCTGCGCCGCCTTCGGCGAGCGGCGCCGGCTCGCCCCGCTGGCCGACCTGGTCCGGGCCGCGGTCGGCCTGCCCAACGACACGTCCACCGCGCTCACCCGCCCGGCCGTGGAGGAGCGGCTGCGCCGGCTCGGCCACCGGCTCGGCCGGCAGGGCGGCACCCCGCTCGCCACCGACCAACTGCTGGCCCTGCTCGGGTACGCCGAGCTGCCCGGCGGGCACGGCAGCGCCACCGACAACGGGGAGTGGACCGCCGGCGGCGCGCCCGCCGACGCCGAGGCCGTGCCGAACGCGGTCGCCGGCCTGCTCAGCGCCCTGGCCACCGAGGCGCCGCTGGTGATCGTCGTGGACGACCTGCACGACGCCACCGCCGAGACGATCAGCGCGCTCGGGCTGACGCTGTCCCGGCTCGCCGGCCCGGCGCTGGTGCTGCTGCTCGGCCGGCCGGAGCTGGTGCGCACGGCGGGGGCGCTGACCCGGGTCGCCGACGCCGAGGTGCACGCGCTGCCCCCGCTGCGCGGCGCCGACGCCGCCCGGCTGCTCACCACCTACCTCGGCGGCGGCCGGCTGCCGCAGGCCGACGCGGACCGGCTCCTCGCCACCGCCCAGGGCAACCCGTTCTACCTGGCCGAGCTGGTCACCCTGCTGATGGAGCGGGGCGCGCTCACCGCGGTCGCCGAGCGGGGCGCCGGCAACTCCGGCGGCTGGCGGCTGGCGCCCGGCTCGCTGGGCAGCCGGCTGCTCTCCCGCGACCTGGCCGCCGTGCTCGCCGCCCGCATCGACGCGCTGCCGGCGGACGCCCGCTCGGTGCTGCGGGACGCCGCCGTGGTCGGCGACACCGTGCCGACCGGCACCCTGGAGGCGCTCCGCGAACTGCGCGTCGGGCGGGACGGCCGGCCCGCCGCGGTGGCCGCGGTCGAGCTGGAGCGGGCCGTCGAGGAGCTGCTGCAACGCCGCATGCTGCACCGCACCCGCACCGGGTACGCCTTCGCCACCCCGCTCATGCGGGAGGCCGCGTACGCCGGGGTGAGCAAGGCCGAGCTGGCCGAGCGGCACGCCGCGCTGGCCCGGTGGGCTGCCCCGGTGCCGGACAGCCCGGTCACGCCGCCGGGCGGCTTCACCGACCCGGCCCGGGACGACTTCGTCGCCGAGCACGTCGAGCGGGCCGCCGTGCTCGCCGACGCGGTCAAGCTCCGGCCGGACGCGCCGGCCCGTACGGTCACCCCGCTGGGCGTGGCCGCGCTGGGCCGGGCCGTCCGCCGGTCGATGCACGCCGGCGAGCCGGCCCTGGCCGTCGAGTACGCCGAACGCGCCGCCGAGCTGGCCCGCGACGGGGTGCCCGCCGCCGACCGGGTGGTGCACGCCCGGGCCCTGCTCCAGGTGGGCCGCCCCGCCGACGCGCTCGCCTTCGCCGAGAAGATCGCGGCCAACGCCGGCGACGACGCGGCCACCCGGACGAGCGCGCTCCTGCTCGCCGGGCAGGCCCACCAGACCCTCGGCGACCAGGCCCGGGCGGTGACCTGCTGGCAGGAGGCGCTGCAGGTGGCCAGCGCCGGCGGGCTGCCGACGCTGCGCGCCTCGGCGATGCGCCGGCTCGGGATGGCCGACTTCGTCGCCGGCCGGCTCGGCCAGGCCAGCAGCCGCCTCGCCGCGTCGTACCAGGTCAGCCTCGCCGCGCAGGACCGGCGGGGGCAGGCCTGGTCGTTGCAGAACCTGGCCTGGGTGACCACCACCCGGGGCGACTTCGCCGGCACCGACGCGGTGCTCGGCCGGGCCGCCCGGCTCTTCGCCGAGCTGAAGGACCCGTACGGGCGGGCCTGGCTGCGCGGCACCACCGCGTTCGCCCGGCTGCTCGCCGGCCGGCTGAACGAGGCGTGCCGGCTGGCGAACGTCTTCCTGCCCTTCGGCGAGCGGGTCGGCGAGGCGTGGGCGGTCGGCACGTTGCGCGCGGTCGAGGCGTTCGCCGGCGCCGAGCTGGGCGAGATCGCCGAGGCGGACCGGTCGGCCCGCCGGGCGTACCGGGACTTCGCCGAGGTCTCCGACGACTGGGGGCGCGGTTTCGCCCTGGTGGTGCGGGGTGTGGTGGCGCGTGGCCTGGGCGAGCCGGAGCACGCCGCCGACCTGCTCACCGACGCCCTCGCGTACGGCGAGCGCACCTCGCACCCGCTGCTCACCGGGATGGCCGGCACGCTGCGCGGCTTCGTCGCGCTGGACATGGGCGACTGCGAGACCGCCGAGCGGGACGCCCGGGCGGTGCTGACGGCCGTCGAACCGCACAACCCGCAGGCGCCGGCCCAGGTCGCGCCCCGGGTGCTGCTGGCGACCGCCCGGCTCGCCGCCGGCGACTCGGCCACCGCGGTCGGGCTGCTCGCCCCGGTGGCCACCACCGCCGCGAACGCCCCGACGCTGCTCTTCTCCCGCCGCCAGACGATGGCCCGGTACGCCTCCGCCCTGCTCGCCCACGGTCAGCGGGAGCAGGCGCTGGACTGGGCCCGCCGGGCCGTGGCCGCCCCCGCCGAGGACGTGCGCAGCCAGGTGATCGGGGCGAGGGTGCTGGCCGAGGCGCTGGCCGCCTGCGGCCGGCCCGTCGAGGCGCTGGCCTGCGCCGAGGAGGCGGTCCGCCTGGCGTACGCGACCGAGCAGCGCAGCGAACGCGCCGCCGCCGACGCCCTCCGCGCCCGCCTCACCCCCGGAGCCTGACCCACCCCAGGCCCCCTATGGCCCGCACTTTCAGAGAAGGAGTGGCTGTCCACGCCGGAATAGCCACTCTTTCTCAGCAAGCGGCGACGGCGGGGGTGGGGGTGCTGCGGGAGGGAGGTCTGGCGGTTTCGGGGATGTGCGCGTCGGTGGGGGCGGTTAGCGTGTCCTTCCACGCGGTCGGTCACCCGGCCGCGCCCTGGGGGTGGGGAGGACAGATGAGGCTGCCGCGTTCCGGCGCCGGCTGGACGATCGCGGTCTTCGGCGTGCTGGCGCTCCTGCTCGGCGCGCTCGGGTTGGTCTGGCCCGAGGCGCAGTTGCGGATGCTCGGCTTCGAGGTGCCCGCGCGGCGGTCGGCCGGCGACTACACCGGCACGTTCCTCACCGCCTCCTCGATGGCCTCGTTCAACATGGGCGTCTACTACCTGCTGGCGGTCGCCACCGAGTGGCGGGCCTTCTACCGGTTCACGGTCGTCTTCCGGCTGGTCACCTTCACCGTCTTCACCCTGATCGTGCTGGCCGACGTCGCGCCGGACCGCTTCCTCGGCGTCGCTGCATGGGAGGGGCTGGGGGCGGTCGCCACCGCCGTCGGCCTGCGCTGGGACGCCCGCCGGGCGGTCGCGCCGACAGCCGTCGATGGCCCGGACGGCGTCGGGCCGGGTGCCGGTGAGAGCGCCGGTCCCGCACCGGCCGCCGGTACGGTCCGCTGAGCGCTCCGGCGGGACGGGTATTTTCAGAGCTGTGACCGAGACCCCGCCCGGCGCCCTCCGGCTGCCCAATGTGCCCGGTCTGACCGATCTGAAGGTGTTTGCCCGGGGTGGCTATGCGACCGTCTACCGGGCCACGCAGATCTCGGTGGGGCGCGAGGTCGCCGTCAAGGTGGAGAACCGCACGCTGGACAGCGAGCGGGACCAGGCCCGGTTCCTCCGGGAGGCGCGCGCCGCCGGGAAGATGTCGTCCCACCCGCACGTGGTGGACCTCTTCGACGTCGGGGTCACCGTCGACCAGCACCCTTATCTGATCATGGAGCTCTGCGACGGCTCGTACGCCGAGCGGATGCGGACCTCGCCGCTCGGCCCGGCGGAGACCCGCGACCTCGGCATCAAGATCGCTGACGCGCTGGCCCACTCCCACGCGGCCGGGGTGCTGCACCGCGACGTCAAGCCGGCCAACATCCTGCACTCGCACTTCAACCCGGCGGTGCTGGCCGACTTCGGGCTGGCGGTGCTGGCCGAGGTGCGCGACGCCTCGGTCACCCTGGAGGTGCTCACCCCGGCGTACGCCCCGCCGGAGATGTTCAGCCACAGCCCGCCCTCGCCGGCCGTCGACGTGTACGCGCTCTGCGCCACCCTCTACGCGGTGATGCACGGCCGCCCGCCGCGCTGGCAGTCGGAGCGGAACCCGAGCCTGGTCACCGTGCTGGAGATGTTCAACCAGCCCATCCCGGAGCTGCCCGGGGTGCCGACCGAACTGGTCGACGTGCTGCGCGCCGGGATGTCCAACGACCCGGGCGCGCGTCCGTCCGCGCTTGAGCTGCGGGACCTGCTCACCGCCCTGCCGCTCGGCGCGGTCCCGTCGTCCCCGGTCAGCGGGGCGCCGGTGAGCGGAGCGCCGATCTCCGGGGGCCCCTCCGGGCCGTACACCGTGGACCGGTCCGGCCCGCCGCGGCCGGTGCCCGAGGACGCCCACCCGACCGTGCCGCACGGGCGACGCCGGCGGCGGCGGTGGTTCCTCGGCGGCGCCGCGGTCCTCGCCCTGGCCGCCTCGGCGAGCGCCGGTGCCTGGGTCGCCGGCAACGCCGCGTCCGTGGCCGCCCCCACGCCGACGCCGATCGCCACCGGATCCGCCTCGCCGGCCGCGTGGGGCTCGCTGCCGGGCTGCGGCGCCGGCTCGTCCACGCTGACCCTGCCCCCCGGGGCACACTGCGCGTCCGGGCTGGAGTGCTTCGGGCCGGTGCGGTTGCGCGGCGACCGGGCCGTGGCGCCGCAGGTGTCCTGCGACGGCCGGCACACCTGGGAGACCTATGTGGAGGGTGAGCTGCCTTCCGCGCTGGTCGGCGCCGGGCACGCCGCGATCAGCGCGGACCCGACCGTCCGCCGGGTCTGCAACGCGCGGACCTTCCGGCTCACCAGCGGGTTGGCCTATCCCACCGGCTGGAACCTGGAGGTCCTGCCGCCGAGCGGCACGGACGCCGGCCGGACCTACCGTTGCCTGGCGGGCAAGGGCGTGGACGCACTCGCCTCGCCCACCCTCATCGGTCCCTGAGGTCGTCCAGCTCCTCCAGCTTCCTGCGGACGGCCGCGCTGTCGAGCGCGTCGAGGGTGTCCGCGTCGAGCACCGGGGGGCCGGCGTCCGGCGGCCCCGGCGGGGTGACGCCCGTCGTCGAGGGCTGCTCGCGCAGGGCGGCCACGGCGGTGCCGGCGACCGTGGCGAGCAGCACGCAGAGCAGCGCCAGCCCCACCGTCAGGATGTTGGCGGGGTGCCGCACGAGCAGGGTCACCAGCACCGCGACGGCGGCGAGCGACGCGACCGCCGCCACGGCGCGCGGGTCCGGCCTGAGGATTCGTCCCACCCGACAAGCATCTCCGGGTGGGACGCGCTGTCAATCCGCGCACCGGTGGGTCGCGGCGGCGGATCCGCCGGCGACCCGGTGCGATGATCCGACCACTTCGTCCGAAGGAGGAACGCCGATGCGCCGGACGTCCCGGATCGTCGTCGCACTGCTGGTGTCGGGCCCGCTCGGCGCCTGCGGGTCGGGCTCGTCGCCGGAGGAGGCGCGCCCCTCCGTGCTGGTCACCACCTCCGCCGCCGCACCCTCGCCGCCGGCGGCGACCCGATCGGCGGCGCGGGTGTCCCGCGCTGAGGCCCTGTCCCGCTACGTGACCGAAACCTACGGCGGTGACCGCCGGTACGTCGGCGACTGCGCCGGCGCCCGACCGGACCCGCGGGGCGTCTGCTCGCTGGAGAAGGCCATCGTGGACGCCGGCACCGTGTACGCCGTCGGGGCGCCGTACAGCGAGATCGACGCCTTCCTGCTGCTGCGTGCGGACGCCGCCGGTTGGCGGGTGGTCGACGATCACGTGCCGCCGGAGTCGGGCGGGCCGACATCCGGGCCGGAGCCGGACTGGTTCGAGGAGGTCGGCTCCTGAGTGGCGGAAGGATGCCAAACAGCGTCGACAATGAAAATTTCGTTACATCGTCTGGATAATTGGTCCCATTGATGGTGTTTCGCCGGGCCGCGATCGTTGCCTGCCGCCCCTAGGGTGACGGAGGTCGAGGGTCACCTCGACAATCCCCGTCCTCCACCGGAAGGCAGCACATGCCACGTACTTCCCGGTCCCTGGCCGCGGCAGGAATCGCCGGCCTCTTCCTCGCCGGATCGGCGATCGCGCCCGCAACCGCGTCGCCCGTCACCACCGGCTGGGGTCGACCCACCACATCGGACCGCACCAGTCCCGCCGAGGCCCGGCGGGTCGACCGCGTGCCCACGCCCAAGCTCGACTGGTACGCCTGCTACGGCTACGCCGAGTGCGCGACCACCCGGTTGCCGCTGGACTACGACCAGCCCAAGGGGGCCACCACCGAGATCGCGCTGCTCCGGGTCAAGGCCCGCGACCAGCAGAGCCGGATCGGCAGCCTCTTCCTCAACCCGGGCGGCCCCGGCGGCTCCGGCACCGACATCGCGCTCGCCGCGCCGTACTTCCTCTCCGACGAACTGCTGGACCGCTTCGACATCGTCGGGGTCGACCCGCGCGGCGTCGCCGCCAGCGACAACGTCAAGTGCTTCCCGTCCGTCAAGGACCAGACCAGGGCGTACGCCGGGCTGAACGTGGCGTTCCCGTGGACGAAGGCCGAGGAGAAGGCGTACATCGCCTCGTCGAAGGCGGTCGGTCGGGCCTGCTCCACCACGGGCAAGCCGCTCACCGGGGCGATGTCCACCGCCGAGGTCGCCCGGGACATGGAGGTGCTGCGCCGGGCGGTGGGCGACAAGAAGCTGAGCTACCTCGGCTTCAGCTACGGCACCGCGCTCGGCCAGTACTACGCCAACATGTTCCCGGACCGGTTCCGGGCGCTGGCCGTCGACGGGATGCTCGACCCGAACGCCTGGGTCGGCCAGGGCAAGGCCCGCGGCGAGCTCCAGGAGACCCGGCTGCGCAGCGCCGACGGCGCGTACCAGGCGCTGCGCGAGATCCTGCTCCGCTGCGACAAGGCCGGCGAGGAGAAGTGCTCCCTGGCGGCCGGCGACCCGGTCGCCTCGTACGAGCTGGTGGCGCAGCGGCTGCGCAAGAAGCCGGTGGTGATCGAGGACCCGGACGGCGGGTCGTTCACCGTCACCTACGCCGACTTCGTCGGCGCCAGCCTCAGCTCCCTCTACAGCCCGTACGGCTACGCCGACATCGCCTCGATCACCGCCGACCTGCTGGTGCTCACCGATCCGGGATCGGCCACCGCGGCCCGCCTGGCGCAGGCCCGCACGGCCGTCGCCAAGCGCGCCGAGCAGGCCCGGCAGCAGCGCCGGTACGACTTCCCGTACAACAACGGGCTGGAGACGTTCCTCGGTGTCGACTGCACCGACGCGTACCACCCGAAGGACGCGGGTGCCTGGCCGGCGCTGACGGCCAAGGAGGACAAGCGGGCCCCGTACTTCGGGCGGGCCTGGGGCTGGAGCGCCGCGCCGTGCGCCCGGGACACCTGGACGGTGCGCGACGAGGACGCCTACACCGGTCCGTTCAACCGGAAGACCAGCGCCCCGGTGCTGGTGGTCGGCAACTACTGGGACCCGGCCACCAACTACGACGCGGCGGTCAGCTCGGCGAAGCTGCTGCCGAACAGCCGGCTGCTCAGCAGCGACAGCTGGGGGCACACCGCCTACGGGACGTCCGCCTGCGTGACCGGCGCCGTCGACGCCTACCTGCTCAAGGGCACGTTGCCGAAGAAGGGCACCCTCTGCACCGGTGACGTGCAGCCCTTCGTCGAGGTGCCGGCCGCGCCGGAGACGTCGCGGGCCGCCGCGCCGAAGAGCGCGCTGGCCGCCGAGGGCGAGCCGGCCCGGGGCGAGCCGAAGCGGCTCCCCCCGGTCGTCGCGCCGCGGCCCGCCGTGGGCACGCTGACGGTGCGCTGACGGTTCGGTGAAGGATGCCGGGGTACGGCGGGCGCTCGGGTCGCCTGTCGTACCCCGGTCACTTTCCACGCCGTTCCGATGACCACCGAAGTGGTGGGAAACCGCTACTCTCGGTGTTTCGCAGGCCCTGTCCGTCAGCGAGGTAGTTCGATGAACGACAGCTCCTCCCCGAGGTTCCGCTCGGTCGCGACCACGCTGGCCGTGGCGCTGACCCTGACGCTGGCCGCCGCGGCCGGTTGCGACAACCGGCAGGATCCGCCGCTCCCCTCGGTGCTGGACAAGTTGCGCGAGTCGCACATCGACGGCCAGCCGAAGATCAGGATCGGGGTGGCGGCCACCGAGCCGCTGATGGGCGAGCTGCGCAACGGCACGTACGTCGGCTTCGACGTCGAGATCGCCCGGTACATCGCCGCCTCGCTGGGCTACGAGGGCGACCAGCGGATCGACTTCGTCTCGCTGGCCACCGAGGACCGCATCCCGGCCCTCCAGGGCGGTGTGGTCGACCTGGTGGTCTCCAGTTTCTCGATCACCGAGGAGCGCAAGAAGCAGGTCGGCTTCGCCGGGCCGTACTTCGTCACCACCCAGGAGGTGATGGTCCCGAACCGGTTGAAGGACAAGATCCGCACCATCGAGGACCTTCGCGACCCGGCGTACAAGATCTGCACCAGTGGCGGCTCCACCACCGAGGCCGAGCTGGAGAAACACCAGGTCAAGGCGCTGGTGGTGAAGCGGGTCGGCGACTGCGTCAACGGCATCCGCGAGGGGCGGTACGACGCGGTCAGTTCCGACGAGACCATCCTCGCCGGCTTCCTCTCCCAGTACCCGACCGAGTTCGAGATCGTCGACATGCCGTTCGGCACCAGCGAGACGCTCGGCATCGGGGTGCCGATCGGCGATCCGGCCCTGCGCGACCTGGTCGCCTTCTTCCTCGACAAGAGCTACCAGCAGGGGCGCAGCGGGATCAGCAGCCCCTGGCTGACCGCGTACAACCGAACGCTGGGGCCCTGGATGAAGGCGCCGAAGTCACAGCCGCAGCCGCTGGACGTACCCAAGCTGGTCGACTTCGACGACAAGGCGCCCCGGCGGTGAGCGCCCCGGCGGTGCCCGCCCAGCGTGACGTGGGCCCCGCCGGGCCGGCGCGGGAGGGGAGCGACCCGGCCGAGCGGCGGGCCCGGGCCAGCCAGTCGTTCTGGACGGCCGTGGTCGGCGTGCCGGCGATCTTCTCCGTGCTCCGGCTCGGCGTCGAGGCCGGCGGCGAACTCCAGACCACCCTGCTCCTGGTGGCGAACGTCGGCCCGGTGAACCTGCTGGCCGGCTTCCTCACCACGGCCGCCCGCCTGCTCTCCACGGGCCTGGTCGCGGTCTTCGCGCTCGGCGCGGTGCTCCGGGTGAGCGTGGAGCGGATGCCGGCCAGCTTCCGCCGGCCGCTCTTCGCCCGCTGGGTGGACATCACCCCGGCCTGGTTCGTGGTCGCCAGCTTCCTGCTCGCCCTGGTCACCTGGCAGCTGCTCTACCTGCCGCTGCTGATCCCGGCGTTCGTCGCCGCCTTCCAGCTCACCCCGGCCCGGCTGCACGAGCAGGTCGCGCCCCGGCTGCTGCTGCTCGCCGCCCTGTTCGTCGGGTACGCCTGGCTGCTCGCGCCGACCCTGCGGGACGCCTGGCGGCAGGGGGAACTGCTGGCTCTGCTGCTGCTCGTCGCGCCGCCGCTGCTCGCGCTCGGCGTCACCGGTCCGCTGCCGGCGGCGGTGATCCGGCCCCTGGCGTCGCTGACCGAGGCGGCCGTGCTCGCCATGCTGGTCTGGGCCGCGCTGCCGGTGATCAGCACGCCGGTGCTGCCGCTCACCGTCACCACCGTGGAGTCGACGCCCGGCGTCACCGAGGACGTCCGCGGGCACGTGGTGACCGTGGACGACGTCAACGTGGTGCTGCTCCAGGAGCGCGGCGGCGTCCGCTACGTGCCGGTGGACCAGGTGCGCGCCCAGGTGCTCTGCCCCAGCGAGGAGGAGCTGCCCCGGCACCGGTTGCGCATCCGCGACTTCCACGTCGAGGACTCGCTGCTGGAGGGGACCGGCCGGCGGGTGCGCCCGGTGCACCGCATCGACGCCGCCTGCCGCGCCGTGCGCTGAGCTCCACCGCCACGACGGCTGGACCACCGATCCGCCTCCGCCGCTTCTGACCGCCCGGGCCGGGGGATTCTGGCCAGCGGGCCCGGCCCGGGAGTCGAACTCGCTCAGTAGGACTTGTCCTGGCCAAGGACGTGCTGGGCGACGAAGTTGAGGATCATCTCCCGGCTGACCGGGGCGATCCGGCCGGCGCGTACCGCGCCGAGCAGGGTGGCCACGCCGTACTCGGTGGTCATGCCGGCCCCGCCGAGGGCCTGCACGGCGGTGTCCACGGCCAGCGCGGCGGCCTCGCCGGCGGCGTACTTGGCCATGTTGCCGGAGATGCCGGCCTCCAGGTCCCGGCCGGCGTCGTAGAGGGTGGCCGCCTTGTGGATCATCAGTCGGGCCAGTTCCACCTGCACCGCCGCGTGTGCGAGGGGATGGGCCACGCCCTGGTGCGAGCCGATGCTCCGCCCACCCCAGACCTTGCGGGTCGCGGTGTACTCGCTGGCCCGCTCGATCGCGTACCGGCCGGTGCCAGCGCCCATCGCGGCGACGGTGATCCGCTCCGGATTGAGCCCGGCGAACAGCGCCGGCAGTCCGGCGTCCAGGGACTCGCCGACCAGCGCGTCGGCGGGCAGCCGCACGTCGTCGAGGTAGAGCAGGAACTGGTTCTCCGGGGAGAGGATCTCCATGTCCAGCTTGGAGCGGGTCAGCCCCGGCGCGTCGGTCGGCACGATGAACAGCGCCGGCTTCAGCTTCTGAGGGGACGCGTCCCCTGAGCCGCCCGGGCCGTCCCCGACGGCGACACGGGCCACGACCAGCACGTACTGCGCCTCGTCGACCCCCGAGATGTAGCACTTGCGGCCGGAGAGCAGCCAGTCGTCGCCGTCGCGGCGGGCCACCGTGCCGAGCCGGTGGAAGTTCGAGCCGGCCTCCGGCTCGGTGATCGCGAAGACGATCTTCTGGGTGCCGTCGGCCAGGCCGGGCAGGTGGCGCTTGCGCTGCTCGTCGGTGCCGTGCTTGTTGATCACCGTGGCGGCGATGGCCGGGGAGACCACCAGCAGCAGCAGCGGGCAGCCCGCCGCCGCCAGCTCCTCGCAGACGAGGGCCAGTTCGGTGATGCCGCCGCCCCCGCCGCCGTACTCGGTGGGGATGTTGACGCCGAGGTAGCCGAGCCGGCCGGCCTCGCTCCACAGCTCGGTGGTGTGTTCCCCCGACTTCGCTTTCGCCACGAAATAGGAGTGACCGTACCTGCGGCCCAGCGCGCGGACGGCGTCGCGGAGCTGGTCCTGCTCTGGGGTGAGGTCGAAGTTCATCGCGGGTCCTCCTCGGGGTTGACCACGGCCAGCACGGCGCCGGTGTCGACCTGGCCGCCGGCCGGCACCGGCAGTTCGGCGACCACGCCGTCGGTCGGGGCGAGCACGGGGTGTTCGAGCTTCATCGCTTCCAGGGTCAGCAGCAGGTCGCCGGCGGCGACCCGCTGACCGACCGCCACGTGCAGCCGGCTCACCGCGCCGGGCAGCGGCGCCAGCAGCGACCCGGCCGCCAGCTCCGTGGTGGGCAGGGGGAACCGGGGCAGCTCGGTCAGGCTCGTCGCCCCGTCCGGGCCGTCCACGAAGACCGCCGACCCCACCCGGTGTACGCGGAACGCCCGGCGCACGCCGTCCACGTCGAGCACGACCCGGTCCGGCCTCGCCTGCACCAGCGCGACCGTCGGCGGCTGCCCGGACCGGTCGGCTCCGACCGGGTCGGCCCCCGCCGCGGGCCCTGGCCCCGCCGGCGGCCCGTCGGCCGAGGTCACGCCGGGGTCGGTGTGCCACTGCGCCAGTGCGCCGGCGCGGTCCAGCCGGTAGCGCACCTCGATCTCGCCGCCGTCCGGCCCGGCGTAGCGGGTGACCTGGGGGAACGCCGGCACGTTCCGCCAGCCGGAGGGGAGCCCGGCGAGCACGCCCGCCTCGGCGCGGCGGGCGGCGGCCGAGGCGAGCGCGGCGGCCAGCGCCGTTAGCGGCGACCGGTCGGCGGGGAGCAGCGGGGCGAAGACCTCGGGGTGCCGGTCCAGGAAGCCGGTGTCCGCCTCGGCCGCCGCGAACTCAGCGCTGCGCAGTACCCGGACCAGCAGGTCCCGGTTGGTGGCGACGCCGTGGAACTCGGCCCGGGCCAGCGCACCCGCCAGCGCCCGGACCGCCTCCGCCCGGGTCGGCGCCCAGGCGACCAGCTTGGCCAGCATCGAGTCGTAGTGCACGCCCACCGTCGAGCCGTCCGTCACGCCCGAGTCCAGTCGCAGCCCCTTCGTCGGGGCGAACGCGCCGGCCACCCCCGGGACGGCGAACCGGTGCAACGTGCCGGTCGCGGGACGGAAGCCCTGGGCCGGGTCCTCCGCGCAGAGGCGTACCTCGATCGCGTGGCCGTCGGTCGGCGGGGTCGCCGCCACCGGCAGCGGCTCGCCCTCGGCGACCAGCAGTTGCAGCCGGACCAGGTCCAGTCCGGTGACCGCCTCGGTGACCGGGTGCTCCACCTGGAGTCGGGTGTTCATCTCCAGGAAGAAGAACTCGCCGGTCGGGGCGAGCAGGAACTCCACCGTGCCCGCACCGACGTAGTCGACGGCCCGGCCGGCGGCGACCGCCGCCTCGTGCAGCCGCTGCCGCAGCTGCGGCCCGACGACGGCCGGGGCCTCTTCGACGATCTTCTGGTGCCGGCGCTGGATCGAGCAGTCCCGCTCGCCCAGGGCGACCACGGTGCCGTGGGTGTCGCCGAAGATCTGCACCTCGACGTGCCGGCCGCGCTCCACGTACCGCTCGACGAAGACCGTGCCGTCGCCGAACGCGGCGGCCGCCTCGCGGCGCGCGGAGGCGACGGCCTCGGCGAGGTCGGCGGCGTCGCGGACCACGCGCATGCCCCGCCCGCCGCCGCCGGCGGACGCCTTGACCAGCACCGGGAAGTCGGTGATCTGGTCGGGGTCGGTCCAGGTCGGCAGCATCGGCACGCCCGCCTCGGCGAGCAGCGCCTTCGCCTCCATCTTGTCGCCCATCGCGGCGATCGCCTTGGCCGGTGGGCCGACCCAGGTCAGCCCCGCGTCGGTCACCGCCGCGGCGAACTCGGCGTTCTCGGCGAGGAAGCCGTAACCCGGGTGGACGGCGTCCGCGCCGGTCCGCCGGGCCGCGTCCAGGATCTTCTCGATCCGCAGGTACGTCTCGGCCGGCGTGTTTCCCGGCAGGCGCACCGCGTGGTCGGCCTCGGCCACGAACGGCGCGTCGGCGTCGGCGTCCGAGTGCACGGCGACCGTCTCGATGCCGAGCGCCCGGCAGGTGGCGAAGACCCGGCGGGCGATCTCGCCCCGGTTGGCCACCAAGAGTCGGTTGATCAAAGGTCCGCCCCTCACATCCGGAAGACGCCGAAGCCGTCGGCGCCCTTCACCGGTCCGTTGTGGATCGCCGACAGGCAGAGCCCGAGGACGGTACGGGTGTCCCGGGGGTCGATCACCCCGTCGTCGTAGAGCCGGCCGGAGAGGAAGAGCGCGCCGGACTGGGACTCGATCTGCTGCTCGACCATCATCCGCATCGCGGCGTCGGACTCCTCGTCGTAGTCGCGCCCGCGGGCGGCGGCGGCCTGCCGGGCGACGATGGAGAGCACCCCGGCGAGCTGCGCCGGCCCCATCACCGCCGACTTCGCGTTCGGCCAGGTGAAGAGGAACCGCGGCTCGTACGCCCGGCCGCACATGCCGTAGTTGCCGGCGCCGTAGGAGGCGCCCAGGTTCACCGTCAGGTGCGGCACGGTCGAGTTCGAGACCGCGTTGATCATCAGCGCGCCGTGCTTGATGATGCCGCGCTGCTCGTACTCGGTGCCGACCATGTAGCCGGTGGTGTTCTGGAGGAAGACCAGCGGGGTGTCGGCGGCGTTGGCGAGCTGGATGAACTGGGCCGCCTTCTGCGCCTCCTCGCTGAACAGCACGCCCCGGGCGTTGGCCAGCACCCCGACCGGGTACCCGTGCAGCTCGCCCCAGCCGGTGACCAGCGCGGTGCCGTAGGCCGGTTTGAACTCGTCGAACTCGCTGCCGTCCAGGACCCGGGCCAGCACCTCGCGGGGGTCGAAGGGCACCTTGAGGTCGGCGCTGGCGATGCCGAGCAACTCCTCCGGGTCGTACTTGGGGGGCTGCGGGACGGGGTTGCGCGGCGGCGGGCCCTGCTTGCGCCAGTTGAGCCGGCGCATGCACTGCCGGGCCAGCCGGATGCCGTCCCGCTCGTCCTCGGCCAGGAAGTCGGCCAGCCCAGACGTCGACGCGTGCATGGCCGCCCCGCCGAGGGACTCGTCGTCGGTGACCTCGCCGGTGGCCATCTTCACCAGCGGCGGGCCGGCCAGGTACACCTGCGAACGGTCCCGGATCATGATGACGTGGTCGGACATCCCGGGCACGTACGCACCGCCGGCGGTGGCGTTGCCGAAGACCACGCTGACCGTGGGGATCTTCGCCGCGGAGAGCCGGGTCAGGTCGCGGAACACCCGGCCGCCCGGGATGAAGATCTCCGCCTGGGTGGGCAGGTCCGCCCCCGCCGACTCGACCAGGTTGACCATCGGCAGCCGGTTGGCGAGGGCGATCTCGCCGGCCCGCCGGGTCTTCGCCAGCGACCAGGGGTTGACCGCGCCGCCGCGTACCGTCGGGTCGTTGGCGACGACCAGGCACTCCACGCCCTCGACCACGCCGATGCCGGTCACCACGCTGGCTCCGACCGGGAAGTCGGTGCCGTACGCCGCCACCGGGGACAGCTCCAGGAACGGGCTGTCCGGGTCGAGCAGCAGCTCGATCCGCTCCCGGGGGAGCAGCTTGCCGCGCGCGTGGTGCCGGGTCACGTACTTCTCGCCACCGCCGGCCCGGGCCTGGTCCAACGCGGCGTCCAGCTCGGCGAGGCGTTCCAGCAGCCCCTCCCGGTTCGCCCGGTAGGTCGGCGAGGCGGGGTCGAGCGTGCTGTCCAGTGTGCTCACAGGCCTATGCCCTTCGCGATGATCTCGTTCATGATCTCGGTGGTGCCGCCGCCGATGCCGAGGATCCGGGCGTCCCGGTAGTGCCGCTCCACCTCGGCGTCGCGCAGGTAGCCGAAGCCGCCGTGCAGTTGCAGCGCCTGGTCGACCACCTGGTCGCAGGCGGCCACCGCGACGTTCTTCGCCATCGCCACCTCGGTCACCACCGGCTCGCCCGCCGCGACCCGGGTGGCCACCTCGTGCACGTACGCCCGGGCCGCCTCGGCGCGGGTGTGCATCTCGGCGAGCCGGTGCCGAATCAACTGCCGGCTGGCCAGCGGGCGGCCGAAGGTGGCCCGGTCCCGGCACCAGCGGGTGGCCAGCTCCACGCAGCGCTGCGCGGTCGCGTACGCCTGGGTGGCCAGCGAGAGCCGCTCCGCGGCGAAGTGCTGCATGATCGCGAGGAAGCCGGTGTTCTCCTCGCCGATCCGGTTGGTCACCGGCACCCGGACGTCGACGAAGGACAGTTCTGCGGTGTCCGAGCAGTGCCAGCCCAGCTTCTCCAGCCGGCGCCCGACGGTGAAGCCGGGCGTGCCCTTGTCGATGACCAGCAGGCTGAGCTCGCCGCTGCCCGGGAAGTCGGTGCAGACCGCGGTGGTCACGAAGTCGGCGCGCACTCCGCTGGTGATGTAGGTCTTCGAGCCGTTCACCACGTAGTGGTCGCCGTCGCGGCGGGCGGTGGTGCGGATCGCGGCGACGTCCGAGCCGCCGTCCGGCTCGGTGATCGCCAACGCGCCGATCATCGTCCCGGCCAGGGTGGGCCGGACGTACCGGTCGACCAGGTCGTCGTCGCCCCGGAGCTGGCCGCCCCCGAGCCGGCCGCGGAGCAGGCCACCGCTCTGGCCGCCGGCGGCGGCGACCATGTGCGGCAGCGCGATGCCGTGCGTGAAGAGCGCCGCGATCAGCCCCGACGAGCCGCCCGAGCGGATGATCTCCTCGGTGACGACGATCGAGTCGAGCAGGTCGCCGCCGCTGCCGCCGACCGACTCGGGGAACCCGATGCCGAGCAGGCCGATCTTCGCGGCGGTGGCGTGCAGCTCGCGCGGCACCTCGCCGGCCCGCTCCCAGTCGGCCAGGTGCGGCAGCACCTCCCGGGTGACGAAGGCCCGGGTCAGCTCGCGCAGCTGCCGCCGTTCCGGGGTGTCCACGATGGTCATGCGCCGGCCTCCCCGACTCGTTCCGGTGGCAGGTCCGCGGGCAGGTCGACGACCCGGCAGCGCAGCAGCTCCCCGAGGGCCTTGGCCTGCGGGTCGAACCGCGTGGAGGCGGCCACGCCCTGCCCGAGCAGCCCCCGCACCACGAAGTTCACCGCCCGCAGGTGCGGCAGCTCGTACCGCTCGACGGTCAGCGGGGCGGTCTCCGGCAGCAGTTCGGCCAGCCGCTCGACGGTGAGCCAGCCGCGCAGCCAGACGTACGTGGCGTCGGTGCGGGCCCAGACGCCCAGGTTGGCGTCGCCGCCCTTGTCGCCGGAGCGCGCCCCGACCAGTTCGCCCAGCGGCGCCCGTCGGGTGGGGCCGGTGCCCGCCGGCCGTGTCGGCGCACCGCCGGTGTCCGGTACGACCTCCGTGGCGTGCGCGGCGGCGGCGTCGGTCCGGGTCGGCGGCGGGATCGGCACCCGTTCCCCGCCGGGCAGTACCGCGACGTGCTCGACGGCGTCCTGGGGCACGGTGTCGGCGGTGAAGACGCCGTACGGGGTGGCGTCGCCGGGCAGCGTGGTCAGCGTGCAGCCGGGGTAGGAGGCCAGGGCCAGCTCCACCGCGGCCGCCGAGAAGGCCCGCCCGGCCCGCGCCTTGTCACCGTCGCGCAGGTGTACGTGCAGCAGCGCGCTCGCCGCCTCGGTGTCGGCCGCGTCCGGGTGGTCGGTGCGGGCCAGCGTGAACTCCAGCCCTTCCTTGCCGACCGCCTCCTCAAGCTGCCCTCGTACCAGGGCCGCCTTGGCGGGGACGTCCAGTCCGCAGAGGACGAAGGTCATCGAGTTGCGGAACCCGCCGAGGTTGTTGACGCCGACCTTGAGGGTGTCCGGCGGCGGCGTGCCCCGGACGCCGGAGACGCGGACCCGGTCGGGCCCGTCCTGGTGCAGCCGTACCGTGTCCAGCCGGGTAACCACGTCCGGCCCCAGGTACGCCGGGCCGCCCACCTCGTAGAGCAGCTGTGCGGTGACGGTCTCGACGGTGACCGCGCCGCCGGTGCCGGGGTGCTTGGTGAGCACCGAGGAACCGTCCGGGTGGATCTCCGCGATCGGGAAACCGGGCCGGTGGCCGCCGTCGGGCAGCTCGGTGAAGAAGCTGAAGTTGCCGCCGGTGACCTGCGCCCCGCACTCGATCAGGTGCCCGGCGACGGTCGCCCCGGCCAGCGCGTCCAGGTCGTCCCGGCCCCAGCCGAACCGGGCGATCGCCGGCCCGACGGCCAGCGAGGCGTCGGTGACCCGGCCGGTGACCACCACGTCCGCCCCGGCGTCGAGGCAGGCGGCGATGCCGAACGCGCCGAGATAGACGTTCGCGGTGAGCGCGTCGGGACGGGCGAGGGCGTCGCCCTCGACGTACCCGATCCGGGCGGTGAGGCCGAGCCGGTCGGCGAGCGAGCCGATCGCGGCGGCCAGGCCGGCCGGGTTCAGCCCGCCGGCGTTGGTCACGATCCGCACGCCCCGGTCCAGCGCGGTGCCGAGGCAGCCTTCCATCTGGCGGAGGAACGTCTTCGCGTATCCCAGGGCGGGGTCGCGCATCCGGTCGCGGCCGAGGATCAGCATGGTCAGCTCGGCCAGGTAGTCGCCGGTGAGCACGTCCAGCTCGCCGCCGTCGAGCATCTCCCGCCAGGCCGTGGCGCGGTCGCCGTAGAAGCCGGAGGCGTTGCCGACCCGGAGCGGGGCGCTCATGCCGGGGCTCCGGCGCCGCTCGCCGGGCGCGGCTCCCGGCCGGCGCCGGGCGGCCCGGCGAAGGCCTGCGCCACGTCCAGCCACTCGTCGGCGGTGGCGCCGGTGGCGGTCAGGGCCAGGTCGGCGCGGTGCCGGCGCTGGGTGACCAGCAGGCAGAAGTCGAGCGCCGGGCCGGTGACCCGGTCCGCCGCGTCCGCCGGCCCAAAGGCCCAGACGTCGCCGGCCGAGCCGTCCGCGCTCGCGGCTGCGGGGCTCGCGAGCGCACCGCTCGCGCTCGCCGGCGCGGTCAGCTCGACCCGGACCGGGGCCGTGGGCAGCGCCCGGCCGTGGGCGGCGAAGCCGTGCCCGAGGGTACGGAAGCCGAGGTGGGCGACGTGCCGCAGCCGGGCGCTCGGGGCGCGGGTGACGCCCAGCGCTTCGGCCACGTCCTCGCCGTGCGCCCAGGTCTCCATGATCCGGGCGGTGGCCATCGAGGCGGGCGACATCCGGGTGCCGTACCAGGGCAACTTCTCCCCGGCGGGGACGGCCGTGAGGGCGTCGATGAGCGCGGCCCGGCCGGCACGCCAGCGGGCCAGCAGCTCGGCCGGCGGGGCCAGGAACCGCTCCGCGCCGTCGTCGACGAGCCGGCTCACGTCCGGCGCCGAGGTGACCGAGGCGTAGAAGGCGTCGACGTCGGTGGCGGCGAGCCGGGCCATCTCGTCGGTCCAGGCGAGGTGGGCGATCTGGTGGCCGACTGTCCACCCGGGAGCGGGGGTGGGCCGCGCCCACGCCTGCGGCGGCAGCGGCGCGACGAGGGCGTCGAGCTGCTCGGACTCGGCGGCCAGATCCGCGAGCAGTGCTGTCAGGTCGACCATGGTGCCTCCGGGGGCGGGGTGTGCCGGTCAGGACGGGCGGGTCACTGCCTGTCGCGCTCGGGCCCCGGCGTGGCGCGCCCCGGTGGGCCGGCATCGGGCGTGAGCAGGGCGGCGAGCTGGCGTTTCCAGGTGTGCAGCAGGGCGGTACGGCGGGCCGAGTCGTCGTTGAGCAGGTTGGCCACGCCCAGTCCGCGGAGCAGGTCGAGGGTGGCCTGCACGGCCTCCCGTACGCCGGGGCGGCGCTCGTCCACGCCGAGCAGCGCCACGGTCAGCCGGTGCATCTCCCGGCCGACCCGGGCCTCCAGCGGCACCAGGGCGCGGCGCAGCTCGGCGTCGGTGCGGGCGGCGACCCAGAGCTCCAGCGCGGCGACGAAGAGCGGCCCGGTGAAGGCCACGCCGAGCAGGTCGACCACCCGGTCGAGCCGCTGCGGCCCGGCCGGCAGGGCCTCCGCCTCGGTGCGCAGCTCCGCCGCCCGTCGGTCGGCGAGGTGGGCGACGGCGGCGGTCACCAGGGCCGCCCTGGTCGGGTAGTGGTGCAGCTGCGCGCCGCGGGAGACGCCGGCCCGGGCCGCGACCACTGTGGTGGTGGTGCCGGACCAGCCGTACTCCACCAGGCAGTCGACGGTCGCCTCGAGCAGCCGGGCCCGGGTGGCGCGGCTGCGCTCCTGCTGAGGGACGCGCGTCGATGCGGTGGACACGGGGACAGCGTGCCGCCCCCGAAACAAACAGTCAAGCCTGACTTTTTCTGCTTTCACCGCCCCGCGCGCCCGCCCGGGTCCGCGCCGCCCGCCCAGGGGCCGCCCGCCTGGGTCCGCTCCGGCCTTGCCCGGGTCTGTTTTCGGCCCGCGAGAACGACCTCTTCCCGGTCCTTGTGGTGGTGTTGCGGTCCTTTGGAGCTGATGACGTATTCGACTCAGCGGGCGATCCGTTTACGTCATCAGCTCGAAAGGACCCGCCAGTGAACCGGGCGATGGGACGAGCCCTGACAGCCGCCCGCACCGGCCACCGCGCGGGCCGCACCGGCCGTGCCCAGGCGCACCGGCCGCACCGGCCGCGCCGGCCGCGTGAGCCGCGCAGCATCGCACGGCGGAGTTCTCTGCTCAGGTTCGCCGGGGTCAGCGACCGTCCCTAAGGCCGAACACGGTGAGCGCGTCGAAGTCGCTGTGCCGGGAGCGGAGGTACTCGTCGGCCCATGCGGCGGCATCGGGAAAGCCCGACTCGGCGGCGACCCGGGCGCAGGCGGCATCCACGTCGAACGGGGTGCGGCGCAGTTGCACGCCCGGTCCGAGCAGGGCCCACCAGGCTCCGGCGCCGCCGTACGGCATCCCGATGCTGCCCGGGTTGACCACCAGCCGCCGGTCGGCCAGGCGGGTGAACGGCATGTGGGTGTGCCCGCAGACGATCGTGCCCACCTCGGCCGGCACCCCGGCGAGCACCTCGGCCCAGCGGTCCATCCGGGAGTCCACCAGCACCACCTCCTCGTCGTCGCGGGGCGTGGCGTGGCAGAAGAGCACCGGACCGAGGCCGGCCACCTCCAGGGTCACCGTCAGCGGCAGCGCCGCCAGCCGGGCCGCCTGATCGTCCCGGAGCTGCTGGGCGGCCCAGTTCGAGACCGCGATCGGAGAGCTCCGACCGGCCCGGGCCTCGACCAGCTCCCGGTCGGCGTTGCCGCCCACCCAGCAGGCCCGGTCGCCGAGGTCGGCGAGCAGGTCCAGCACCTCGACCGGCTGCGGTCCGGCCGCGATGTCACCGGTGAGCACGATTAGGTCGGCGGCGGCCACGTCCGGCTCGGCCAGCACGGCCTCCAGCGCGGGCAGCGCTCCGTGGATGTCGGAGAGTACGGCTACGCGTTCGAGCATGCGCTCACCGTGCCGGGCGGCCGTCACGATGTCGAGGAATTCTGCGCCCGGCAGAGAAACCCCGGACACGACGAGGCCAGGGACACCCTGGAGTGTTCCCTGGCCTCGGTCGTCGATCGGGTCAGACCCGCGCGCGGCGGGCCAGACGCTCCGGGTCGAGGATGATGATGCTCTTGCCGTCCAGCCGCAGCCAGCCCCGCGAGGCGAAGTCGGCCAGCGCCTTGTTGACCGTCTCCCGGGAGGCGCCGACGAGCTGGGCGATCTCCTCCTGGGTGAGGTCGTGGGTCACCCGCAGCACGCCGCCGTCGCGGGTGCCGAAGCGGCCGGCCATCTGGAGCAGGTTCTTGGCGACCCGGCCCGGCACGTCGGTGAAGATCAGGTCGGCCAGCGAGTCGTTGGTCCGGCGGAGCCGGCGGGCCAGCACCCGCAGCAGCTGCTCGGCGATCTCGGGCCGGTTGTTCAGCCAGGGCCGCAGCGCCTGCTTGCGCAGCCGCACCAGCCGGGTGTCGGTGACCGCGGTGGCCGTGGCCGTACGCGGACCGGGGTCGAAGAGCGACAGCTCACCGACCATGTCCGACGGGCCCATCACGGCGATCAGGTTCTGCCGGCCGTCGGCCGCCCGACGCCCGACCTTGATCTTGCCTGACAGGAGGATGTAGAGACTGTCGCCGGGCTCGCCCTCGTTGAACACGATCTCGCCCTTGCGGACGTCGATCGTCTCCATCTCCTTGGCGAGCGCCTCGGCAGCCTCCGGGTCGACACCCTGGAAGATCCCGCTGCGGGCCAGTACCTCGTCCATCGCGCACCTCCGGTTGCGCGTCGCCGTCCGTCGGCGGGGTCCGCCGTCCGCTTATCCCTCGCGCGCCGACAAGTCTAGGCGCACGTGAGCACGAATCAGAGGCGCACCCCTGGAATCTTGATCCTTGGACGTAACCTTCCCGCCCTGATCAGGGGCTAGTATCGCGCGGCCGTGTCCGGGTGGTGACCGGGCGTCGCCGTCGATGGCCGTAGGGTGACGGGCGTGCTGAGCGACCCCACCCTGACCAGCCGTCCCGAGGACGGCCGGGACATCCCGCTGCTGGTGTGGCGCGCCGGGGCGCCCCTGCGGGCGGCCAGTTCCGGCCCGCTCGGCGGCGGGATCGGCGTCCGGAACTGGGTGGTGAACGCGACCGTGCCGATGTCGTACCACCGGGACGACCCGGCCGCCCACCTGGCCGCGCTGGCCGGCGGCCTCGGCCTGGCCGGACCCGGGATCGGCCTGCTCACCGGGGTGGACGTCGCCGAGGTGGTGGCCCGGGTCGACACCGGCGTGCGGGCCTGGGCGACGGTCGGGCTCGGCATGCCGGTCTGGGCCGCCGCGCCGGCCCCGGCGGCGCCGGCCCAGCGGGTGGGCACGGTCAACATCGTCGTGTACGTCCCGGCGGCGCTCGGCGACGCCGCGCTGGTCAACGCCGTCGCCACGGCGACCGAGGCGAAGGCCCAGGCGATCTGGGAACTCGGCCTGCCCGCCACCGGTACGCCCACCGACGCGGTCACCGTCCTCTGCCCGGCCGACGGCCCCGCCGAGCCCTACGGCGGCCCCCGGTCCACCTGGGGCGCCCCGCTGGCCCGGGCCGTGCACGCCGCCGTCCGCGACGGCGGGTCGGTGCCCTGCGTGCCCTGGTCCGACCGGCGGGCGGGCTGAACTTTGGTCCGAAAGGCCATCGTCGTGCCGTTACCTACCGGGTAGGGTCGCCAGCGATGTCCGCTCCCGCGCCTGCCAGGGCCCGCCGCCGTGCCGCACTCGCCGTCGGCGCGGTCCTCGCCGTGCTGCTCACCGCCGGCTGTAGCACGTCGGACGACGACGCCACGCCGGTCTGGCAGCGCGGTGGCGGCGGGGGCGCCACCGGTGCGCCGGTCCCGTCCGGCGGCGCCTCGGAGCCGGCCGGCGAGGCCGTCTCGCTCTCGGCGACCGGCGACATCATCATGGGCAACGCCCCCTCCCGGCTCCCCGCCAACGGCGGGCGGGGCTTCTTCGACGAGATCTCCGACGCGCTCGACGCCGACCTGGTGATGGGCAACCTGGAGGAGCCGCTGACCGAGGACACCGGCACCGGCAAGTGCGGGGCCAACTCCACCGCCTGCTTCCAGTTCCGGGCCCCGTCCAGCTACGCCGCCCACCTCAAGGACGCCGGCTTCGAGCTGCTCAACCAGGCCAACAACCACGGCTACGACTACGGCCCGCAGGGGTACGCGAACACCCAGAAGGCGCTGGAGAAGCAGGGCCTCAAGCACACCGGCGCGCCGGACCAGATCACCGTGGTGGAGGTCAAGGGCGTCAAGATCGCGGTGGCCGGCTTCTCGTCGTACCCCTGGTCGAACAGCCTGACCGACATCGACGCGGCGACGGCGGTCATCGAGAAGGCCGCCACCATGGCCGACCTCGTGGTGGTGCAGGTGCACATGGGTGCCGAGGGCGCCGACCGGACCAAGGTCAAGCCGGGCACCGAGCTGTTCTACGGCGAGAACCGGGGCGACCCGGTGAAGTTCTCCCACGCCATGATCGACGCCGGGGCGGACCTGATCGTCGGGCACGGCCCGCACGTGCTGCGCGGCATGGAGTTCTACCAGGGCCGGCTGATCGCCTACAGCCTCGGCAACTTCGCCGGCGGCGGCCGGTCGCTCAACCCGAGCGGGCGGCTCGGCTGGGGCGGGGTGCTCAAGGTGTCGCTCAAGCCGGACGGCAGCTTCGCCGGCGGCTCCTTCACCTCCACCCGGATGAACTCCGTCGGCAAGCCGACCATGGACTCCGCCGACCAGGGCCTCGGGCTGGTCAAGCAGCTCAGCCGGGCCGACTTCCCGCGTACCGGGGCCCGGTTCGACGCCGAGGGCAGGATCAGCGCGCCGCAGGCCGGCTGAGCCGGGCGTGGGCCCGGCGGGTGGTCGTCCCGGCGACGTAGGCTGGCCGGCGTGACCATCAGCTCCACCGAGACGGACCTCGGCCGGACCCGGCGCGCCCGGCGGATCGGCCGGGCGCTGACCGAGGCGCACCCCGACGCGCACTGTGAGCTCGACCACTCCAACGCGTTGGAGCTGGCCGTCGCCACCATCCTCTCCGCGCAGTGCACCGACAAGAAGGTCAACGAGGTCACCCCGAAGCTCTTCGTCCGCTACCCGACGGCGGCGGCCTACGCCGGCGCCGACCGGGCGGAGCTGGAGGAGCTGATCCGGCCGACCGGCTTCTACCGCAACAAGACGGACTCGCTGATCAAGCTGGGCCAGGCCCTGGTCGAGCGGTACGACGGCAGGGTCCCCGGCCGGCTGGCCGACCTGGTGACGCTGCCCGGGATCGGCCGCAAGACCGCCAACGTCATTCTCGGCAACGCCTTCGACGTCCCGGGGATCACCGTCGACACCCACTTCCAGCGGCTCGTGCAGCGCTGGAAGCTGACCGCGCAGACCGACCCGGTGAAGATCGAGCACGAGATCGGCGCGCTCTTCCCCAAGCGCGAGTGGACCATGCTCTCGCACCGGATCATCTTCCACGGCCGGCGGGTCTGCCACGCCCGCAAGCCGGCCTGCGGGGCCTGCACGCTGGCGAAGCTCTGCCCGTCGTACGGGACCGGGCCGACCGAGCCGGCCGCCGCCGCGAAGCTGCTCAAGGGCCCCCGGGCCCGGGACCTCGCGGCCGCCGCCGGGGTCGACCCCGAGCTGGTGCCCCGGCAGGCCGTCGCCGCGGAGGTGCCGTGAACCGGCGGCTGGCTGCCCTGCTCGTCCCGGCGGTGCTGGCCGTCGCCGGCTGCACCGCCACCGGTCAGGGCAGCGCCACCACCCCGACCGCCCGGGCCGAACGCCCCTCGCCGTTCGCCGACTGCGCGACGCTGACCCGCCCGCCGGCCACGGCCGGTGCCGCCACCCCGTCAGGTGCCGCCGCGCCGGCCGCCAGCGGAGCCGTCGGGGCGGGCGGTGCCGGGGCGGTGCTGCCGGGCCTGATCCTGTCCTGCTTCACCGGCGGCACGCCGGTGGCGCTGCGGGACGTCCGGGGCCCCGCCGTGGTCAACGTCTGGGCCTCCTGGTGCCCGCCCTGCCGCAAGGAGCTGCCCGCCTTCCAGCGGCTCAGCGAGCGTGCGGCCGGCCGGCTCCAGGTGATCGGCGTCAACAGCCGGGACACCCGCAGCGCCGCCCAGTCCATCGGCGAGGACTACGGCATCCGCTTCCCGATGCTGTTCGACCAGGGCGAGGCGCTGCAACGGGAGCTGGGGCGCAACGCCCTTCCGCTGACCCTCCTCGTCGACGCGCAGGGCCGGGTACGCCACACCGACGCCACCGGCGCCCTCGACGACGCCCGGCTCGCCGCGCTGGTCCGGCAGCACCTCGGCGTGGAGGTTGCCGCATGACCCGCCCGCCGGCCTGGATCGACCCGCTGCTCGGCCGGCTCGGCACCGCCCGGGTGGAGGACTTCACCCGGCTCACCACCCCGGAGGAGGGCGGCCGGGAGAGCGCGGTGCTGGTGCTGCTCGGCGAGGAGCCCGGCGTCGGCCCGGACGTGCTGGTGCTCCAGCGGGCCGCGACCCTGCGCAACCACGCCGGCCAGCCGGCCTTCCCCGGCGGCGCGGCCGACCCGGAGGACGCCGACGCCTCCGCGACCGCGCTGCGCGAGGCGAACGAGGAGGTCGGCCTCGACCCGGCCAGCGTGACCGTGCTGGCCGAGCTGCCCAGGCTGTGGATCCCGGTCAGCGACTTCGTGGTGACCCCGGTGCTGGCCTGGTGGCACGCGCCGCACCCGGTGCACCCCCGGGAGCCGGCCGAGGTCGCCCACGTCGCCCGGCTGCCCGTCGCCGAGCTGGTCGACCCGGAGAACCGGATGCGGGTACGCCATCCGAGCGGCTGGATCGGGCCCGCCTTCTCCGTGCGCGGCATGCTGGTCTGGGGCTTCACCGCCGGGGTGCTCGCCACGCTCCTCGAGATGGGGGGCTGGGCGCGTCCCTGGCCGCGCGGCCGGGTGATCGAACTGCCGCCCGTCGGGGCCACCCCGGCGCCCTCCGCCGGCACCGACGAGGTCGACGAGATGGCTGGCCCGCTGACCTGACCGTCACGTTCCGCAAGCGCAACGCCCCGGTCGTGCCCGGTGCCCGTACCCTTGACGCGTGTCCGTCGTGGATCTCGTCCTGCTCCTGCTCATGCTCGTGTTCGCGATCAGCGGATACCGCCAGGGCTTCGCCATCGGGGCGCTCTCGCTCTCCGGCTTCTTCCTGGGCGCGCTCCTCGGCCTCCAGGTCGGCCCGATCTTCGCCCGGCAGTTCGTCGACAGCGGCACCCGGGTACTGATCTCCCTGGTCGCCGTCTTCGGGTTGGCCGTGCTCGGGCAGGCGCTCGCCGGTTGGCTCGGCTCGCACCTGCGCAGGACGATCACCAACGACGTGGCGAAGCGGGCCGACGACATCGGCGGCGCGTTCGTCTCGCTCTTCGCCGTGATGCTGGTGGCCTGGCTGGTCGCCGTCCCGCTGGCCTCCTCCCCGCTGCCCTGGCTGTCCGCCTCGGTCAAGAACAGCGCGCTGCTGACCGTGGTGGACCGGGTGCTGCCCGACCGGGCCCAGGAGCTCTCCACCGCCCTGCGCGACACGGTGGACACCGACGGCTTCCCGGACGTCTTCAACGGCCTGGGCCGCACCCAGGCGCGGCAGGTCTCCCCGCCCGACCCGGCCCTCGCCGGCTCCCAGGTGGTGGCGAACAGCCAGCGGTCGGTGGTCAAGGTGCTGGGTTCCGCGCCGAGCTGCGCGCGCCGCATCGAGGGCTCCGGCTTCGTGTACGCCGACGACCGGGTGATGACCAACGCGCACGTGGTGGCCGGCACCCGCTCCGTCGCCGTGGAACTGCGCGGCGAGCGGTACGACGGCGAGGTGGTCGTCTACGACCCGGACCGCGACCTCGCCGTGCTGCACGTGCCCGGGCTGCCCGGCCCGTCCCTGCGCTTCGCCGCCGGGCAGGCCGGCAGCGGCTCGGACGCGATCGTGCTCGGCTTCCCCCTCGACGGCCCGTACGACGCGCGGCCGGCCCGGGTGCGCGACGTCGACCGGATCACCGGGCCGGACATCTACTCCTCGGGCGACGTGACCCGGGAGATCTACACGATCCGGGCGCTGGTCCGCAGCGGCAACTCCGGCGGCCCGCTGGTCTCCTCCAACGGCCTGGTGCTCGGCGTGATCTTCGCGGCGGCGGCGGACGACCCGAACACCGGTTTCGCGGTCACCGCGGCGGAGGCGCGGTCGGTGGCGTTGGAGGGCGCGGAGCGTACCCGTGGGGTGGGCACGGGCGACTGCACCTGAGCCCCGCCGCGGCGGCCGGGTGACCGCGGCCGGGGTCAGCTCCGGGCGCGGGCGGCGGCCACGTCCCCGCCCGACGGGGTGACCCCGGGCAGCCGCGCCCGGCCCCAGTTCAGCGTCCGGTCCAGCGCCGCCCGGGCCATCACCGCCACGCAGGTGCCGCCGTTGACGAAGGACGCCACCACGTCGCTCGGGTGGTGCATGCCCCGGTACATCCGGGTCAGCGCCACCCCGACCGGCACCAGGACCAGCAGGGCCCACCAGGTGACCTTGGCGGCGGTGCTCCTCGCCCGCAGCGCCAGCAGCAGCGCGATGCCGACGTAGAGCGCCACCGCCGCCGAGGTGTGCCCGGACGGGAAGCTGGAGGTGGGCGGCGAGACGTCCATCTGCTCGACGGCCGGGCGACGCCGGTCGATGGCCATCGTGGTCAGCAGGAAGACCAGCGCCTGGGCGCTGACCGCGGCGCACAGGAACAGCGGCTCCCGCCAGCGGTGCAGCACCAGCCGCAGGACCAGCGCCGCCACCACGGTGACCAGGACGACCACCTGGGTGCTGGCGAGCGTGCTGAACACCAGCGAGACGTCGTTCCAGCCGCCGGTGCGGTCGGCGGCCAGTTCCCGGTTGACCGCGTCCTCCACGGTGAACGGCCAGACCCGGTCCAGCACCCGGGTGACCAGCACCCCGAGCAGGACCATGAAGGCGAGCAGCAGGGCCACCGGCACCAGCACCCGCTTGACGACCTGCACCGCGAAGTCGGACATGGGCCGCCCATTACCCCCGCCGGGCCACAACTACGCGTCGGGCTCGTTCCGGCCGTCGGCCAGCTCCGGTTGCACGCCCTCGGCGGCGGGCCGGGCGGCGGGCCGGCCGGTCCGCTCCCGCCACGTGGTGAACGCGGCGGAGGTCGCCACCACCACCGCCACGCCGAGCAGCCAGCCACCCAGCACGTCGCTGGTCCAGTGCACGCCGAGCGCCACCCGACTCAGCCCGGTCACCCCGGCCACCAGCACCGCCGCCACCCAGAGCGCCACCCGCGCCGGCGTCCGGCCCCGGGCGTACGGCAGGAAGACCAGCAGCAGCACGCCGGCGGCCAGGGTGGCGTTCAGCGTGTGCCCGGACGGGAAGGCGAAGCCGGCCGCCCGGGCCACCGGGTCGAGCAGATCCGGCCGGCTCCGGCCGACCAGCAGTTTCAGCAGCGCGCCGAGCAGCCCGCCGACGGTCATCGTGGTGACCACCCAGAGGGCCAGCCGGCGGGCCCGGCGGGTCCACAGCCAGACCACCAGGGCCAGCGCCGCCACCCGCAGCGGCCCCGGGCCGAAGAGGTTGGTCCACCCGTTCATCGCCCGCACCCAGGCGGGGTGGTCGACGGCGTAGCGGTACAGCGCGTCGGTCACCACCGCGTCCAGGTGGTGCAGCGGCGGCCAGGCGCCCACCACCAGCACGGCCAGCAGCGCGAACGGCACCAGCACCAGGAACGCCGCCGCCGAGGCCAGGGTCAGCCGCAGACCCAGCGAGTGGTCGCGGTCCAGGCGCCGACCCCGCCAGGAGCGGGTCGACGGGCGTACGGAGGTGCGCTGGCCGGAATTGCTCATGGCGTCAGCTCTTACCCAGCGAGGTGGCCGATCAGGCCGGGTCAGCGGCCCCAGAGACGGAACCGGCGGATCATCAGCGCGGTGCCGGTGACCAGGGCGACGAGGATGGCCACGCCGGTCCAGAGCCGGCGCGGCGCGGTGTCGTCCTCCGCGCCGGCCGGCTGGGCGGACCAGCGGGTGTGCTGCCGGGGCGCGGTGAAGCCGAGCGGCTCGGAGCCGGTGCCGCCGGCCTGGGCGTCGTCGGTCGACCCGGGTGCCGGGCCGAAGCCGACCACGCCGGGGGAGGCCTGGTCGTCGAGCGGGTTGCGGTGCACCAGCGGCACGTCCGCGGTCACCGCGGCCACCGGGTCGACCAGGCCGTACCCGAAGCGGTCGTCCCGACCGGTGGGGCCGATGTCCTTCGCGGTGGTCAGCAGCCGGTTGACCACGTCCCCGGCGGACATCTCCGGGAACCGGGCGCGCACCAGCGCGGCGGTCGCCGCCACCAGCGGTGCGGCGAAGCTGGTGCCCTGCACCCCCCAGTAACCGTCCGGTGGACGGGCCCCGACCAGGCGGGTGGCCGGTGCGGTGAGGGTGGTGGCGTGCCCGGTGATCGAGCCGGACCACAGGTTCTCGCTGCTGCCCTCCAGCCCGGCCACGGCGATCACGCCGGGCTCCCGGGCCGGGTACCAGACCTTGGGGCTGGACGAGGTGGCGAGGTTGCCGGTGCAGGCGACCACGACCACGTCCCGGGCGAAGGCGTAGTCGAGCGCGGCAGCCAGCGCCGGGCTGTCGCCGCTGCCACCGAGGGACAGGTTGATCACGCGGGCGCCGTTGTCGACCGCCCAGCGCACCCCCTTGGCGACGATCATCGCGTCGTCGTAGCGGTTCTCGTCGTCGAGCACCCGGACGGGCAGGATGCGGGCACCCGGGGCCAGCCCGGCCACGCCCTTCCGGTCGTCGTTGCGCCCGGCGATCAGGCTGGCCACCGTGGTGCCATGACCCACCGGGTCCGGCTCGTCGGCGCCGGCGGGGGAGACCAGGTCGATGCCGGGCAGCACCTGGCCGGCCAGATCCGGGTGGGCGGCGTCCACACCGGAGTCGATCACCGCGACGGTGACCCCCCGGCCGGTGGAGGCGCTCCACGCGGTGCTGGCCCGCAATTCATTGAGCTGCCACTGGTCGTCGCGGACCCGGTCGGCCCGGGCCGTGGTCTCGAGCGGGACGAAACCCGGCTCGGCCAGCGGCGCGCCGGCGGCCCGCGCGGCGACGGCGACCGGTCGGGACGGGGCGGCCGACGCCGGTGGTGGCACCGCGCCGACGACCGTCACGGCGGTCGCCGCGACACCGAGCAACGCCCGGCCGGCGAACCGGTTGAGCGCAGTCGGGGAGCCGTGCCGAACCCTGGTCACATCCTCCGCCATTCATCGTCCATGACACGTGCTGCTCGGCAGATTACCGGTTTTCCCCTCCCCGGCGGGGCGTTCCGCCGGACACGCTCACGGTGGGGGCAGATGTGCCAACTGGAGCAGGCGTACGCCCTCACGCCGGGTGACCAGCCGGCCCCGCCCGGGCGGCAGCGGCCCGGGACGGACCTGCCCGACAAGCGGTCCCTCGTCCGGGCTGCCGCTCATCACCAGCCCGGCGGTGGAGAGTTCGCGCAGCCGCTGCACGATCGGCTCGTACTGGGCCCGGGCGGCACCGCCGGAACGGCGGACCAGCACCAGGTGCAGCCCGATGTCGCGGGCCTGCGGCAGGTGCTCCTCCAGGCCGCGCAGCGGGTTCGCCGGGCCGCTGGACACCAGGTCGTAGTCGTCGACCAGCACGAACAGCTCCGGCCCCGACCACCAGGACCGCTCCCGCAGCTGCGCCGGGGTCACGTCCGGCCCGGGCAGCCGGGCCCGCATGTAGCCGGCGACCGACTCGACCAGCTCGGCGGTGTGCGCCGCCGCGCTGCCGTACCCGATCACGTGCGGGTCGTCGATCAGGCTGTACAGGCTGCGCCGGTAGTCGACCAGGATGATCCGGGCCTGCTCCGGGGTGAACCGGTTGATGATCGAGGTGGCCAGTGCGCGCAGGAACGAGGACTTGCCGCACTCCGCGTCGCCGAAGACGACGAAGTGCGGCTCGCTGGCGAAGTCCACCGCCACCGGGCGCAGGTCCGCCTCGGCCACGCCGATCGGGAAGGCCAGCCCGGTGGCGGCGGAGGTGTCGAGGTCGGCGTAGGGGAGCACCGGCGGGAGCAGTCGCACCCGCGGGGCGGGCGGACCGGACCAGGCTCCGGCGACCGCCTTCACCAGGTCGGCCGGCTCGGCCCCGGCCAGCTGGGGCAGCGCGGTGAGGAAGTGCAGGCTCTGCGCGGTGATGCCCCGGCCGGGTGACTTCTCCGGCACGCCCGCCGCGGCGACCCGCTTCACCGCCGAGTCCGCCGGGTCGCCGAGGCGCAGCTCCAGTCGGGAGCCGAACAGGTCCCGGATGGCCGGCCGGAAGTCCATCCAGCGGACCGCACTCGCCACCACGTGCACCCCGTACGACAGGCCGCGGGTGGCCAGGTCGGTGACCAGTGGTTCCAGGTCGTCGTACTCGCCGCGCAGGGTGGCCCAGCCGTCGACCACCAGGAAGACGTCGCCGAACGGGTCGACGGTCGGCTGGCCGGCCCCCGCCAACCCGGACCGGCGTTGCCGCCAGGCCGCCATCGACTCGACGCCCAGCTCGGCGAAGCGGCGCTCCCGCTCGGCGAGCAGGGTGGCGATCTCACCGATGGTCCGGCGCACCACGGTCGGGTCGGACCGCCCCGCCACCTGACCGACGTGCGGCAGGTCGCGCAGCGCGGCGAGCCCGCCACCGCCGAAGTCCAGGCAGTAGACCTGGGCCTCGGCCGGCGTGTGGGTGAGCGCCAGCGCGCAGACCAGCGTACGGAGCAGGTGCGACTTGCCGCTCTGCGGCCCGCCGACCACCGCCACGTGCCCGGCCGCGCCGTCCAGCGCCAGCCAGAGCAGGTCGCGGCGCTGCTCGAAGGGCTTGTCCACCACGGCCACCGGCACCTGGAGCGCGCCGTGCAGCTCCGGGTTGGCCACGGTGAGGCCGCGCTGCGGGTCGATGGCGGCCGGCCCGAGCAGCTCGTCCAGGGTGGGCGCGGTGTCGAGCGGGGGCAGCCAGACCGGGTGCGCCGGCGGGCCCTGCCCGGCGAGCCGGCCGACCAGCACGTCGAGCAGTTTCTCCGTCTCCTCCTCGACGGCGGGCAGCGCCGGGGTGGCCGGCTCCGACACCGGCACCAGGTGGGTGGAGAAGGTGAGCAGCCGGGTGCTGCCGCCCGCGCCGCCGGCCGCCGCGCCGCGCCGGCGGACCGGCCCGGAGACGTACGCGGCCTTGAACCGGACCAGCGGGTCGGTGCCGGCGCGCAGGTAGCCGTGCCCGGGCGAGCGGGGCAGCTCGTGCGCGTCCGGCACCCCGAGCACCGTCCGGGACTCCAGCGCCGAGAAGGTGCGCAACCCGATCCGGTACGACAGGTGGGTGTCGAGCCCCCGCAGCCGCCCCTCCTCCAGGCGCTGGCTGGCCAGCAGCAGGTGCACCCCGAGCGACCGGCCCAGCCGTCCGATCTGGACGAACAGGTCGATGAAGTCCGGCTTGGCGGAGAGCAGCTCGGAGAACTCGTCGCAGATCAGCAGCAGCGAGGGCAGCGGGGCCAGCGGAGTGCCAGCGGCCCGGGCCCGCTCGTAGTCGCGCAGGCTGGCGAAGTTGCCGGCCCGGCGCAGCAGCTCCTGGCGGCGCATCAGCTCGCCGTTGATGGCGTCCACCATCCGGTCCACCAGCGGCAGCGCGTCGGCCAGGTTGGTGATCACGGCGGCGGTGTGCGGCAGCCGGTCGAAGGAGGCGAAGGTGGCGCCGCCCTTGAAGTCGACCAGCACGAAGTTGAGCTGTTCCGAGCTGTGCGTGGCGGCCAGGCCGAGCACCAGGGTGCGCAGCAGCTCCGACTTGCCGGAGCCCGTCGCGCCGATCAGCAGGCCGTGCGGACCCATGCCGTCCTGCGCCGACTCCTTCAGGTCCAGCTCGATCGCGCCGCCGTCGGCACCGACCCCGATCGGCACCCGCAGCCGGTCCCGCCCCGACCGGGGCGCCCAGCCCTGCTCGGCGGTGAAGCCCTCCGGGTCGCCGATGCCGAGCAGCTCGGGCAGGCCCAGCTCGGCCCCGGGCGCGGTCTCGCCCCCGCGTACGGTGGTGGCCAGCCGCAGCGGCGCGAGCCGGCGGGCCACCGCCTCGGCGTCGGCGACCTCCAGCCGGTCGGCGGTGCCCACCTCGGCGTGCCCCTCGGCCGACCGGGAGTGCAGCCGGTCGCCGCGCAGCTCCAGCAGGAGGGCGAAGCGGTCGAGCAGCCGTGGCGGCGGGGTGTCCAGGTCGATGACGGTGACCGCGTCGATGCCGCCGTCCCCGGCCAGGTCGGTCGCCCCGGTCAGGTCGCCGCCGTCGAGCAGGACCACCACGTGCGGCCCGTCGGTGGCCGGGCCGGCCGGGCTGAACCGGGACCGGCTGGCCAGCACCTCGTCGAGCAGGCGTTCCAGTTCGGCGGCGGAGCTGGTGACCAGCCGGACCGGGCCGAGCGCGTCGGTGCGGCCGGGGTGGTGGGCGTGCGGCAGCCACTTGACCCACTCCCAGAGCGCCCGCCGCTCGGGCCCGGCGCAGACCGCGATGAGCAGTTCGTCCGGGGCGTGGAAGACGGCGAGCTGGGTGAGCATGGCCCGGGCCAGCGCCTGCGCCCCGGGCGAGCCGGTGCCGCCGCGCGCGTCCCCGGCCTCGCCGCGGACGAAGACCCGGGCGAAGCTGCGCATCGACAGCGCCACCGGCAGGTCCGGCACCACCGAGTACGCGTCGAGGAAGCGCCGCAGCGCCCCCGCGGTCATCGGTTCCAGCTCCTCCAGCGGCCGGGTGACCGGGGGGATCAGGGGCGTCGCCAGGGTCTGCGGGCCGACGGCCACCCGGACCACGGCGAAGTCCGGGTCACCCGGCCGGCGCTCCCAGACCCGGTGGCTGTCGACGGTCGACCAGAGCCGGCCCGGATCCGGGTGCCGGTAGAAGAGCCCGGCCCGCTGCTGGCCGGCCGTCTGCCGGACCCGGCGGCGCAGCGCGGCCAGGTGCCGCAGGTACTCGCGGCGGGCGGCCATCATCTCCGACTTCTTCGGGGTGCCGGCGGCGCTGCCCCAGGAGGTCACCAGCATCGCCACCGAGGAGAGCCCGAACATGCCGCCCACCACGTACGAGTAGGCGCCGCCGCCGCGGCCGAACATCATCGCCATCGCCACCGTGCCGCCCAGCATGGGCAGCACCATCAGCGCCTGCTGCCAGCGGCCGCCGGTCACCGCGGGGATCTCCGGCGGCGCCTCGACGGGCAGCTCACCGACCGGTATCTCCGGCGCCGGACGGCGCGGCGGTCGTTTGATGACGACAGTGGACACTGACCCTCCAAGGTGGCGCTCGGTAACCCGAGCCTGGCTCATGGTAGGTAAAGTCCTGTCGTCCGTCAGCCACCGCTCCCGCTCGATATGGAGATCAGTCGATGACTACCGGGCTGGCAAGGGTCACCATCAGCGCCCCGCAACGACGCGTCGACGTGGCCCTGCCGGAGCAGGTGCCCCTCGCCGAGCTGCTGCCCGAGGTGCTGCGGCACGCCGGCGAGGGGCTGGCCGACGACGGCGAGCGGCACGGCGGCTGGGTGCTGCGCCGCACCGACGGGGCGGTGCTGGCGACCGCGCAGGCGCTGCTCCCGCAGGGGGTGCGCGACGGCGAGGTGCTGCACCTCGTGCCGGCCCACGCCGAGTGGCCCGAGCTGGAGTACGACGACGTGGTGGAGGCGATCGCCGACGGCGCCCGCCGGCGCGGCAGTGCCTGGTCCCCGGCCGCCACCCGGGCCGCCGCGCTCGCCGGTGCCGCCGTGCCGCTGGCCGTCGGACTGGTCGCCGTCCTGGCCGGCGGGCCGCAGCACCGGGCCGGCTGGCCGCTGGCGGTCACCGTCGCGCTGCTGCTCGCGCTCGCCGGCACGGTCGCCTCCCGCGCCTACGGGGACGGCCCGACCGGCGCCACCCTCGGTGGGTACGCGCTGCCGTACGCCGCGGCGGCCGGCGCCCTCGCGGTCAGCTCCGGCGACCCGGTCGGTGAGTTCCGGCCGCTGCCCTGGCTGGGCGCCCCCGAGCTGCTGGCCGGCGCGGTGGCGCTGCTGCTGGTGTCGGTGCTCGGCCTGCTCGGCACCGCCACCCGGCTGCGGGTCTTCGTGGCCGGCGCGACCCTCGGCGCGGTCGGCGCGGCGGCCGCCCTCGGCGGGCTGCTGCTCGGGCCGGCGGAGACCGCGGCGGTGCTGCTCTGCGTGCTGGTCTTCGCCCTCGGCGGGCTGCCGCTGCTGGCGATCCGGCTGGGCAAGCTGCCGCTGCCGCCGATCACCCTGCCCACCGGCCCGACCGGCGGCCCGGACGGCGTGCGGGACCTGCCCGACCGGGCGCGGGTGCACGCGGCGGTGGCCCGGACCGAGGAGATGCTGACCGGGATGCTGATCGGGCACGGCGCGCTGGCGCTCGCCGCGGCGCTGGTGCTCGGCGTGACCGGTGGGCTGGCCGGGCGGCTGCTGGTGGCCGTCGTCTCGGCGGTGCTGCTGCTGCGGTCCCGGCTCTTCGTGGCGGTCCGCCACCGGGTGCCGCCCGTGCTGGCGGGGCTGGCCGGGTTCGCGGTGCTCGGCGTGGTGCTGGCCGCCGGAGCCGGCGATGCGGGGGTGCTGGCGCTGACCGTGGGCGGGCTGCTGGTGGCGCTCACCGCCGTGGCGGCCGGCACCACGTACGCCCGGCGGCCGGTGTCGCCGTACGTCGGTCGGGTGGCCGACCTGACCGACACCGCGCTGGTGGTCTCCGTGGTACCGGTGGCCTGCGCGGTGCTGGGCCTCTACGACGCCGCGCGCGGCCTGCTCGGTTAGGGCTCTGACACCGGCCCTGAGCGGACGACGAAGGGCCCGGGGTGAACCCGGGCCCAACGTGGCGGTGCTGGTCAGTGCGCGGTGTCGCCGCGCTCCTCCGCGTCCTTGGCCCGCTGGTACGACGCGTGGATCTCGGCCTCGGCCTCGACCCGGCCCACCCAGGTGGCGCCCTCGACCGACTTGCCCGGCTCCAGGTCCTTGTAGACCTCGAAGAAGTGCTGGATCTCCAGCCGGTCGAACTCGCCCAGGTGGTGGATGTCGCGCAGGTGCTCCTGGCGCGGGTCCTCGTAGGGCACGCAGAGGACCTTGTCGTCGCCGCCCTTCTCGTCCGTCATCCGGAACATGCCGATGGTGCGGCAGCGGATCAGGCAGCCCGGGAAGGTCGGCTCGGGGACGAGCACCAGCGCGTCCAGCGGGTCGCCGTCCTCGCCGAGGGTGCCCTCGATGAAGCCGTAGTCGGCCGGGTACTGGGTCGACGTGAAGAGGGTGCGGTCCAGCCGGATCCGGCCGGTCACGTGGTCCACCTCGTACTTGTTTCGGTGACCCTTCGGGATCTCAACCGTGACGTCGAAATCCATCTCCCACGCTCCCTCGTCTGCCCACGCTGGCTGAACGGAACCACAGACGCCCCCGGTACGGGTGATTGGCCACCCACCGGCTCCGGACGCCGCATAGTCTTCGGACCGAAGTAGTGTCACCCAGGCTGGTTCCGGAGGCGGGAGGAGGGGGTCGTGGGGAGGGAAGATTCACACTACCGCCCGGAGGGGGTTGACGGGCGCGGGTCCGGTGGATCCGCGAGCGGGCGCATGCCGGTGCCCGGTGTGCACCCGTCCGACCGTTCTGCACCGCCCGGGCCCGGCGCCGGGCAGCCGCCGTCGGGGCCGGTTCCGCCGGCCTGGCCGGGCGATTCCCGCAACACCGGCCGGTTCCCCGAGGTGAACCCGCCCGGCCGTCCCGCCGCCGGCTCCGCCCGCGTGCCGTCCGGGCCGCCGCCGGCCGCCGGGTCGGCCCGGGTCCCGCCGCCGACCTGGGACGCCCCGGCCACCGGGCCCGGCCAGGTGCACCGCGCCGGCCAGGGCCACGTCTACGGCGCCGCGCCGGTCTCGCCCCCGTCGGGTCCGGTCTCCCCGGCCGCCGGCTCCGTGCCCGTCTCCCCGCCGCCGGCGGGCGCCGGGCCGCTGGCTCCGCCGCCCCCCGCGCCGCGCCGGCGTCGCCGGCTGCTGCCGGTGGCGGCGCTCGCCACGGTGCTGCTGCTCGCGCTGGCCGGGGTCGCCGTGGTGCTCCGCCCCGGGCCGGTCGCCGGGTGGCTGGGCGACGACGCCGCCGGACCGGCCGCCGCCGCTCAGGCGCCGGAGCCGGACCCGTCGCCGGTGCTCGCCGGCCCGGACGCCAACGCCCCGCTGCCCACCGCCGCCGGGGTACGCGCCGCCGTGGAGCCGCTGCTCGGGGCCGCCGCCCTGGGCAGCCGGGTGAACATCTCGGTGGCCGACCTGACCACCGGGCAGTCCATCTACGCCCGGGGCGGCGACGACGGCACGGTGCCCGCCTCGGTGACCAAGCTGGCGACCGGTGTGACCGTGCTGGAGGCCCGGGGCCCCGGGTACCGCATCCCCACCCGGGCGGTGGCCGGGGCGAACCCGGGCGAGGTGGTGCTCGTCGGTGGCGGCGACCCGACCCTCGCCGTGGACGGCAAGGGCTTCTACCCCGGTGCGGCCCGCCTCGACACGCTGGCCAAGCAGGTGAAGCAGGCGCTCGGCGGCACCGCTCCCACCAAGGTCGTCGTCGACTCCTCGCTCTTCCCCGGCCCGGTGCACGGCCCCGGCTGGGACGACGACATCCCGACCGGCGGCTACGGCGCGTCGATCACCGCGCTGATGACCGACGGCGCGCGCAGCGACCCCGAGGCGGCCCGGAAGACCTTCGACGACACCCACGGCGCGGCCGAGCGGGCCCCGGAGCCCGACCTGACCGCCGGCCGCTCCTTCGCCCGGCTCCTCGGCCTCGGCGGGGACGCCCAGGTCACCCGGGGCACCGCCCCACCGGCCGGGGGCGGGGCCGCGGCCAGCGGCGCCCCGGCGCCCGGCACCGAGCTGGGCAAGGTCGAGTCGCTGCCGATGATCCGCCTGGTCGACATCATGATCAGCGACAGCGACAACGTGATCGCCGAGGCGCTGGCCCGGCAGGTGGCGCTGGCTCGCAACCAGCCGGCGAGCTTCGTCGGCGGGGCGGCGGCGATGGACGAGGTCATCGGCGAGCTGGGCCTGCCGGCCGGCGAGATCAGCCTCTCCGACGGCAGCGGGCTGTCCCGGAACAACCGGATCAGCCCGTCCCTGCTCACCGACCTGATCGCGCTCGCCGGCAAGGGCGACCACCCGGAACTGGGCGCCATCTTCGGCGGCCTGCCGGTCGGCGGGTGGTCCGGCACCCTGGGTGACCGTTACCGGGTCGACGCGACCGAAGCCGGTGCCGGGGTGGTCCGGGCCAAGACCGGCACGCTGACCGGGGTGCACGCCATCGCCGGACTGGTCACCACGGCCGAGGGGCGGCTGCTCACCTTCGCGGTCCTCACTGACCGGGCCCCGGCCGGCGACTCGGACGTCAGCCGTCAGGCCCTCGACCGGATCGCCGGTGCCCTGGCCGGCTGCGGCTGCCGCTGACCCGGACCGCCGGAGCCCCTGCTCGCACGCCGGGCCGGGGTGTTCCGGCGCGGGTACGGTGGGTGCATGGCGCAGTTCGTGGACTGGGATCTGGCCGCCGCGACCGCGGGGGCGCTGGGCAAGTCGGGCCCCCGGGTGTCGTACGCCGAGGCCACCGACGTGGTCGTCGACCTGCGACGGCTCACCGAGGAGGCGGCCGGGCACGTCGCCGACTACACCGGGCTGCGCTCGCAGGTGACGCACCCGCCGGTGCGGGTGGTGGACCGCCGGGACTGGGCGGCCGCCAACATCGCCGGCCTGCGCGAGGTGATCACCCCGCTGGTCAACCGGCTCTCCGGCGACAAGCGTCCCGGGCCGCTCACCGAGGCGATCGGCTCCCGGCTGACCGGGATGCAGGCCGGCACGGTGCTCGCCTACCTCTCCGGCCGGGTCCTCGGCCAGTACGAGGTGTTCTCCGCCGACCCGGGGCAGCTGCTGTTGGTCGCGCCGAACATCGTCGAGGTGGAGCGGAAGCTGGAGGCGAACCCGCGCGACTTCCGGCTCTGGGTCTGCCTGCACGAGGTCACCCACCGCACCCAGTTCACCTCGGTGCCCTGGATGCGGGCGTACTTCCTCGGCGAGGTGAACGCCTTCGTCGACGCCGCGCAGGGCAACGAGCACCTGCTGGAGCGGCTGCGCCGGGGCGTCGCCACCCTCTCCGACGCGATCAAGGACCCGGAGAGCCGCACCAGTGTGCTGGACATCGTGCAGACTCCGGCCCAGCGGGCCGTGCTGGACCGACTCACCGCGCTGATGACCCTGCTGGAAGGGCACGCCGAGTTCGTGATGGACGGCGTCGGCCCGCAGGTCATCCCCAGCGTGGAGCGGATCCGGGCGGGGTTCAACCGACGCCGCGAGGCCGGCAACCCACTGGAGAAGGCGATTCGCCGGCTGCTCGGCGTCGACGTCAAGATGCGCCAGTACGCCGAGGGCCGCAAGTTCGTGCACGGCGTGGTCGACCGGGTCGGCATGGACGGCTTCAACAAGATCTTCGGCTCCCCGCTGACCCTGCCCCGGCTCAACGAGCTGGGCGACCCGGACGCCTGGGTGGCCCGGGTGCACGGGCCGGCCGGCGCCACCCCGACCGCCGGCTGAGCGGACGGCCGTGGCCGCCCTCGCCCCGCCGGTCGCCGCGATCCGGATCGCCGTCCGCCGCGCGCTGACCCCGCTGCCGGCCGACGGGCCGGTGCTGGTGGCCTGCTCCGGCGGGGCCGACTCGCTCGCGCTGGCCGCCGCGACCGCCTTCGTGGCGCCTCGGCTCGGCCGGCGGGCCGGTCTGGTGACCGTGGACCACGGGTTGCAGGAGGGCTCGGCCGGGCGGGCCGAGGCGGTGGCCCGGTGGGCCGTCGAGGCCGGTCTCGACCCGGTCGAGGCGGTGCCGGTGACCGTGGCCGGACGCCCCGGCGGCCCGGAGGCGGCCGCCCGCGAGGCCCGCTACCAGGCGCTGGTCGACGCCGCCCGGCGACACCGCGCGGCGGCGCTGCTGGTCGGGCACACCCGCGACGACCAGGCCGAGACGGTGCTGCTCGCGCTGGCCCGGGGTGCCGGACCGCGCGGACTGGCCGGCATGCCCGAGCGCCGCGAACTGGACGGGGTGCCGCTGCTGCGCCCGTTGCTCGACGTCACCCGGGACGACACCCGCAAGGCGTGCGCCGCGCTCGGGCTGACCCCGTGGGAGGACCCGCACAACGCCGACCCCTCGTACGCCCGCGCCCGGGTGCGCGCCGACGTGCTGCCGGTGCTGCTGCGGGCGCTCGGCCCGGGGGTGCTGGACAACCTGGCCCGGACCGCCCGACTGGTGGCCGCCGACACCGCCGCCCTGGACGACCTGGCCGCCGCCGCGCTCGCCGCCCCGGCCGGGGTACGGGCCGTCGACGGTGGACTCTCCGTGGCGGCCCTGGCCGCGCTGGCCCCGGCGGTGCGTACCCGGGTGCTGCACGCCTGGGCCCGGGAACTGGGCGCTTCTCCAGCGGCGCTGTCGCACCGGCACGTGGCCGCGTTGGACGCGCTGGTCACCGACTGGCGCGGGCAGGGCGCGACGCACCTGCCGGGCGGGCTGCGGGTGGCCCGCCGCGCCGGCCGTCTGCTCCGGGTCGACTGAGGCAGGGCCGTGGCCGCCGGTCGATCGGGTGACGATTTCCGAGGAGGTCCGACGGCGGGTCGTCCCGGTTCCCGGGTTCCGATCACGGGGGAGGCGAGGCGGGCCCTCCCCGGGAGCCGCCGGAGGCGGTAGACATGGCGGATGGCGTACCCGCGACAGCCGCTCTTCGCCCCGAACGGTGCCGTCGCGACCAGCCAGCCGCTCGCGGCGGCCGCGGGTCTGGCCGTGCTGCGGCGCGGCGGCAACGCCGTCGACGCCGCGCTGGCCACGGCGATCGCGCTCACCGTGGTGCAGCCGCCCTCCAACGACATCGGTGGTGACCTGTTCGCGATCGTCTGGGACGGCGAGCGGCTGCACGGGTTGAACGCCTCCGGCCGGTCCCCGGCCGCGCTGACCCGGGAGGTGGTGCTCACCGCGACCGCAGGGCGCGCGCCGGCGGCGGTGGACGCGCTCGGCGGCGCGCAGGCGCGCGGTCCGGCGATGCCGGCCCGGGGTTGGCTGCCGGTGACCGTGCCCGGCGCGCCGGCCGGCTGGCGGGACCTGCACGACCGGTTCGGGTCGCTGCCCTTCGCGGACCTCTTCACCGACGCGATCTCCTACGCCGAGCACGGCTACCCGGTCGCCGCCGGCACCGCCGCCACCTGGGACCGGGCGCTGGCCGCGCGGGTCGAGCCGGGCGGCGAGGAGTACGCCGAGTTCGACCGGGTGTTCACCATCGACGGGCGGGCGCCGCGCCCCGGCGAGCGGTGGCGCAACCCGGACGCCGCCCGCACCCTGCGCCGCATCGCCGAGACCGGCGCGGAGGACTTCTACCGGGGCGACATCGCCGCCGCGCTCGACGCCCACGCGGCCCGCACGGGTGGCCTGCTCACCGGCGACGACCTGGCCCGGCACGCCGGCACCTGGGTGGACCCGGTCGGCGCCCGCTACCGGGGGCACGAGGTCTGGGAACTGCCGCCCAACGGGCAGGGGATCGCCGCCCTGCTCGCGCTGAACATCCTGGACGGCACGGACCTCGCCGCGCTCGACGCCGGGGAGCGGCTGCACCGCCAGATCGAGGCGGTCAAGCTCGGCTTCGCCGACGCCCACGCCCACGTGGCCGACCCGGAGCGGGCCCCGGTGCCGACCGCCGCCCTGCTCGACCCCGGCTACGCGGCGGCCCGGCGGGCCCTGGTCACCGACCGGGCCGGCGACCCGGTGGCCGGCGACCCGGAGCGCGGCGGCACCGTCTACCTGTGCACCGCCGACGCGGGCGGGATGATGGTCAGCCTGATCCAGTCCACCTACCTGGCGTTCGGTTCCCGGGTGGTGCTGCCCGGGCACGGCTTCGCGTTGCAGAACCGGGGCCTCGGTTTCCGTCTCGACCCGGCGCACCCGAACGTGGTCGGGCCGGCCAAGCGGCCCTTCCACACGATCATCCCGGGCTTCCTGACCCGCGACGGCGCGCCGGTCGGCCCGTTCGGCGTGATGGGCGGGCACATGCAGCCACAGGGGCACGTCCAGCTCGTCTCCGCCACCCTGGACGCCGGCCTCGACCCGCAGGCCGCGCTGGACGCTCCCCGCTGGTACTGGCACGCCGGCCGGACCCTGCTGGTCGAGCCGGCACTGGCGGCGGTGCCCGGCCTGGTCGCGGGGTTGCGCTCGCGGGGGCACGAGGTCACCGTCGCGGAGGAGCCTTCGGTCTTCGGGTACGGGCAGGCGGTGTGGCGGGGTCCGTCCGGCGGGTACGTGGTGGGGTCGGAGTCGCGGGTGGACGGGGCTGCGGTCGGGTTCTGATCTTCGGTTGCCGGGTGGTTCTGGCGCTTTCGGTTCGTCGGGGGCGGGGTGGGGTTTCGCCGGAGCCCGACCCGCTCCGGGCGGTCAGGCTTGATCCCTGCGCGGGTCGGGCTCCGGCGAAACCCGGGTGGCCGAGCTGGGTGGGTCCCGCCGGTCGGGTGGGTGGATCTTTTGGTGGTCGCGGTGGTCGCGGTGGTTGGAACCAGCCTTCTCCGCAGGTCCGTAGCCCGCGGGGTGGGCGCGGTCGTTCCGGTCGTGGCGGGGGCTGGTGGCCGTGGGGCTGGTTGCGGTCGACGTGGGGCTGGGTGTGGGTCAGGTGGTGGTGGTGACGCGGTCGCGGAAGGTGGTGCGGTAGGCGTGCGGGGTGGTGCCGACGCGGCGGGTGAAGTGGTGGCGTAGCGCGGCGGCGTCGCCGAAGCCGGCCCGGTCGGCGACGGTGTCGACGCTGAGCTTGGTCTCCTCCAGCAGCCGGCGGGCCAGCAGCACGCGCTGGTTGGTGAGCCAGTCGTGCGGGGTGGTGCCGGTCTCGGCCCGGAACCGGCGGGCGAAGGTCCGCGCCGACATGCCGGCCCGGGCGGCCAGTTCGTCCACCGTGGTCGGCCGGTCCAGGTGCCCGATCAGCCAGCTCAGCACCGGCTCCAGCGTGGGGGCCTCCGGCGTGACCGGGATCGGCGCCTCGACGTACTGGGACTGGCCGCCGTCGCGGTGCGGGGGGACGACCATCCGGCGGGCCAGCCGGGTGGCGATGGCGGAGCCGTGCTCCTGGCGTACCAGGTGCAGGCAGGCGTCGATGCCGGCGGCGGTGCCGGCGCTGGTGAGCACCCTCCCGTCGGCGACGTAGAGCGAGTTGCACCGGACCCGGGCCGCCGGGTGGCGGCGTTGCAGCTCGTCGACGTACCGCCAGTGGGTGGTGCACTCGCGTCCGTCGAGCAGCCCGGCGGCGCCCAGCACGAACGCGCCCGAGCAGACGCTGAGCAGGTACGCCCCCCGGTCGGCCGCCCGGCGCAGCGCGTCCAGCACCGGCTCGGGCACCGCGCAGCCCTGGCTGTGCGCCGGCACGGCGACCAGGTCGGCCTCCTCGACCGGGCCGAGGTCGGCGTGCGGGGTCAGCCCGAAGCCGGAGGAGGTGCGGACGGGGCCGCCGTCGGCGGTGCAGACGGCAAACCGGTAACCGGGGAACCCGTCCGCCGTGCGGTCGGTGCCGAAGACCTCGGCGAGCACGCCGAGCTCGAACGGGGCGACCTTGTCCAGCGCGAGGACGGCGACGGATCGGAGCATGTGACGAGGGTAACCCCGCCGGTGGCAGGAAATCGAGGGGCAATGGCATTTCTGCCACTGTCCGGCTCCTCGTGGCGGACGGAAACTGGTACCAGTCCGGTGCGCACCGGCGGCGATAACACTCCAAACAACGCGAAAGCGAGCGCCGCCATGGAACTCCTGCTGCTTCTGCTCTTCCTCGTCGGTCTGGCCGTCGCCTCGGCCGCCGGCCTCACCGCGGACAGCCACGACTCGGCCGACTGGAAGCCGACCGACCAGGGCCGCCGCTGGCAGTCCCGCACCTGCTGAGGTGATTGGTCCGGATTGCCGAAAAAATCCCTGGCGGGACCGCTCCAAAAGGGGCGGCCCCGCCGACGGAGGCCAGCCGGCGTACGGCAGGCTAGGAGTCATGGCTGACGGCTCCTGGTACGACGCCGACATCGATCACGTGATCATCTCCGAGGCGCAGATCCGCGAGAAGACCGCGGAACTGGCCAAGCAGGTCTCGGCGGACTACGCCGGCGTCGAGGACGGACTCCTGCTCGTCTGCGTGCTCAAGGGCGCGATCATGTTCATGGCCGACTTCGCCCGGGCGCTGGGCCGGAACGGTCCGCCGGCCGAGCTGGACTTCATGGCCATCTCCTCGTACGGCCAGGGCACCACCTCCTCCGGCGTGGTCCGCATCCTCAAGGACCTGGACCGGGACATCGCCGGCCGGCACGTGGTGGTGGTCGAGGACATCGTCGACTCCGGGCTGACCCTCTCCTGGCTGCTGCGCTACCTGGAGTCCCGCTCCGCGGCCAGCGTCGAGGTGGTCGCCCTGTTCCGCAAGCCGGAGGCGGTGAAGGTCCCCGTCCCGGTGAAGTACGTCGGCTTCGACATCCCGACCGAGTTCGTGGTCGGCTACGGCCTCGACTTCGGCGAGCGCTACCGCGAGCTGCCCTACGTCGGCGTGCTTAAGCCGGAGGTCTACGCCCGGGCCTGAGCCCCTCGCCGGCCGGGTCCGCTCCCGCCGCCGGCCCGGCGGTGGTCCCGTCAGGCCGGGCCGAGAGCTGCTCGTATCGGTGTCCATCGAGCGGACGTTCAGCGGGCTCTCAGCAAATCGGACTACGGTAGGTGCCGGTGGCGTGGAGGCAATCTCCACGCCCGACCCCTCGACTGGTGTGTGACCGGCGGTCGGGTGGCCGGGTGCGGAGCTCCCGCCACGCCGGCTGAACCCCGGTTCGCCGTCCGCGTAAGTGCTGGGCTCAGAAGCTCACTCCTGGCGCACACGGTGTACCGTCGAATGACCGCGGCGCGGCAGTTGGCGCGCCTCGGGGTCGAGGCCGGCCCGCACGGCGGCTCGGCGCCGCCAACGCGGCGACACCATTCAGACGGTCAGGACGTCGATCAGGAGGATGCGGGCGTCTCGGCGCTCGACAACAGCATGGAACGTACGCGTTTCTTCCGCCGACCGGTGGTCTGGATCATCCTGGTCATCCTCGGCGCCGTTGTGCTCAGTCAGCTGTTCACCGCTGGTCCCAGCTACCACCGCGTGGACACTTCCGTTGCGCTCGACCAGCTCCACACTGCCAAGATCAACAAGGTCGTCTTCCAGGACAAGGAGCAGACGCTCCAGCTCAACCTGGCCGAGAAGGCCAAGTTCGGCGACACCACGACCGACCGTATCGAGGCCCAGTTCCCGTACGAGGTCGGCGACGAGGTCTGGAACGACGTCCTCGCGGCGAAGGCGGCCAACCGGGTCACCGGCCCGGCCGACGCCAAGGTGTCGTCCGACAGCATCTGGGTGAGCCTGCTGGTCAACCTGCTCCCGATCGCCCTGCTGGTGCTCCTGCTGATCTTCTTCATGTCGCAGATGCAGGGCGGCGGCTCCCGGGTGCTCAACTTCGGCAAGTCCAAGGCGAAGATGATCACCAAGGACACGCCGAAGACCACGTTCGCGGACGTGGCGGGGGCCGAGGAGGCCGTCGAGGAGCTGCACGAGATCAAGGACTTCCTGCAGAACCCGGCGAAGTATCAGGCCCTGGGCGCCAAGATCCCCAAGGGCGTGCTGCTCTTCGGCCCGCCCGGTACCGGTAAGACGCTGCTCGCCCGCGCGGTGGCCGGCGAGGCCGGGGTGCCGTTCTACTCGATCTCCGGTTCCGACTTCGTGGAGATGTTCGTCGGTGTCGGCGCCAGCCGGGTCCGCGACCTCTTCGAGCAGGCCAAGGCGAACGCCCCGGCGATCGTCTTCGTGGACGAGATCGACGCCGTCGGCCGGCACCGTGGCGCCGGCATGGGCGGCGGCCACGACGAGCGCGAGCAGACCCTCAACCAGCTGCTCGTCGAGATGGACGGCTTCGACACCAAGGGCGGGGTCATCCTGATCGCCGCCACCAACCGGCCGGACATCCTCGACCCGGCGCTGCTGCGCCCGGGCCGCTTCGACCGGCAGATCCCGGTGGACGCCCCCGACATGGAGGGCCGCAAGGCGATCCTGCGGGTGCACGCCAAGGGCAAGCCGTTCACCCCCGACGTCGACCTCGACTCGGTGGCCCGGCGTACCCCCGGCTTCAGCGGCGCCGACCTCGCCAACGTGATCAACGAGTCGGCACTGCTCACCGCCCGTAAGGACCAGCGGGCGATCACCAACGACTCCCTGGAGGAGTCGATCGACCGGGTGATCGCGGGTCCGCAGCGCCGGACCCGGGTGATGAGCGACCAGGAGAAGAAGATCACCGCGTACCACGAGGGTGGCCACGCGCTGGTCGCCTGGGCGCTGCCGCACGCGGCGCCGGTGCACAAGGTGACCATCCTGTCCCGCGGCCGCTCGCTGGGCCACACCCTGGTCCTGCCGACCGAGGACAAGTACACCCAGACCCGCGCCGAGATGGTCGACACCCTGGCGTACGCGCTGGGTGGCCGGGCCGCCGAGGAGTTGGTCTTCCACGAGCCGACCACCGGCGCCGGCAACGACATCGAGAAGGCCACCCAGCTGGCCCGCGCGATGATCACCCAGTACGGCATGAGCTCCAAGCTCGGTGCGATCAAGTACGGCACCAGCGGCGACGAGCCGTTCCTCGGCCGCAACATGGGCCACGAGCGGGACTACTCCGACGTGGTGGCGGCCGAGATCGACGGCGAGATGCGGGCCCTGATCGAGCTGGCCCACGACGAGGCCTGGGAGATCCTGGTGGAATACCGGGACGTCCTGGACAACATCGTCCTGGAGCTGATGGAGAAGGAGACCCTCTCCACCGCCGACATGGCCCGGATCTGTGCCCGGGTGGCGAAGCGTCCGCCGATGGCCCCCTACAACGGCTTCGGCAAGCGTCAGCCCTCCACCGAGCCCCCGGTGCTCACCCCGGCCGAGAAGGACAAGCTCAAGGCCCAGGCGCAGGCCGACGGCGCGTCGGTCGGCGGCTCGAACAACTCGGACGGTACCCACTGAACACGGACGCTGCGGCCAGCCCCGAGAACTCGGGGCTGGCCGCCTCGTCGACCGAGCCCGACGGCGACGAGGCCCTGGACTACGTCGCGGCCCGGCTGATCAGCGGCAAGCTGACCGGCCGTCCGATCGAGGACACCATGGACCTCGCCCGGATCGAGAAGGCCGTCCGCGAGATCCTCATCGCGGTCGGGGAGGACCCCGACCGGGACGGACTCCAGCAGACCCCGGCCCGGGTGGCCCGGGCGTACGCGGAACTCTTCGCCGGCCTCCGGGTCGACCCGGCCCAGGTGCTCAGCACCACCTTCGAGGCCAACCACCAGGAGCTGGTGCTCGTCCGGGACATCGACGTGATGAGCCTCTGCGAGCACCACCTGCTGCCGTTCCGGGGCAGCGCGCACATCGGCTACATCCCCGGGCCGGACGGCCGGATCACCGGGCTGTCCAAGCTGGCCCGGCTGGTCGAGGTCTTCGCCCGCCGCCCGCAGGTCCAGGAGCGGCTCACCTCGCAGATCGCCGACCTGCTGATGAGCAAGCTGGCGCCGCGCGGCGTCGTCGTGGTGCTCGAGTGCGAGCACATGTGCATGGCGATGCGCGGCATCCAGAAGAGTGGCGCCAAGACCATCACCTCCGCGGTGCGGGGCACCCTCCAGCACGACGCGAAGTCGCGGGCCGAGGCGATGGCCCTGATCATTCCGCGCTGACCCGTAGCATCCCGACCGGCCGCGTCGCTCCCCCGTGGGGGCGGGGCGGCCGTCGCGTCTCAGCCGGCCAGCAGCGCCAGCATGATCACGCTGGCCGTCACCAACGCCGGGAGCAGGCAGGTCAGCGCCCCCAGCCGGGCCGTCCGGTCCAGCCGCTCGCCCGGGCGCGGCGGGAAGAGCCGACCCACCGCCACCCAGCCCGCCCCGAAGGCGACCGCCGGCATCGGCAGCCCGACGACCAGCGCCACGAGGCTCGCCGCGCCGGCCCCGGCGGCCGCGAGGACGATCAGCTGGACCATCGGTACCAGCAGCGCCAGTGGGCCGTACACCAGCAGGTTGCGGGCCCGGGGCGGCCAGGCCGCCGGTCGCAGCGGACCCCGCGCGGCCAGCGTCGCGTCGGCCGCGTCCGCCCAGCCGCGGGCCACCCGCAACGCGGCCAGCACGGCGGCCGGGCCACCGACCATCGACCGGGCCGCCTCGGTCAGCTCCGGCGGCGTCGGGGTCAGCGTGATCGCCGGTACGCCCAGCTCCCGCAGCCCGGCCTGCTGCGGCGCCAACCGGGCGTGCAGCCCGGCCAGCTCCTCGCGGGCCGCCTCCACCGCCCGGGCCTGCTCGGCGGCGGCGGTGGCGGCGGCGCGGCGTACCCCGTCCAGCTGCCGCGCGGCGGCCAGGTAGTCCGTCCAGGCGGCGGCCACCGCGCCGACCGGCTCGTTCCCGATCCGCTGCCGGACCGGCGTCGCCGGGGACGCCTCGTCGACGCCCGCCGCGCCGGCCCGCTCGTCGCGCCCGCTCACGCCGGCTCCTCCCCGTCCGCGAAGGGCACCAGCACCGTGCCCCGCTCACCCGGGCCGTCCCAGAGCACCACCCGGCCGGGGCGCGGCCGCCACTCCACCGGTCGCCCGAAGACCGCGCCGAGCATCGCCCCCGGCACGTCCACCGCGGCGACCGCGGCCAGCTTGTCGACCTCGCCGTCCGGCTCCAGCAGCGCCGCGAACGGCGGCACGGTACGCCACCAGCCCAGCAGGTGGATGCCGGTCGGCGGACCCTCGCGCAGCAGCGTGCGCAACCGCTCCACCGGCAGCTCCTCCGCCGTCGCCAGGTCCACCCCGAACACCACCAGGTAGGCCGGCCCGTCGCCGTCCATCGCCGCCAGCAGGCCCGCCGCGTCGACCGTCTCCACCCGCTGCCGCTGCGCCAGCTCGGTCGCCAACCCGGCCGCCAGCGCGGCGGAGCCCTCGGCCAGCGCCGCGAGCACGAACCGGGCGGCACCCGGTGGATGGTGGGCAGCGGTGCTCCGCGCGGCGTTCGCCAGCAACCCGGCCGCCCCCGTACCCGCCCCGAGGACGGCGAGGTTGCGGCCGGCCACCGGGCCGAGCGGGACGGCGACCGTCGTCCGGGCCACGTCCACCGCTCGGCCGAGCAGAGCGGCCGGCCCACCGGCCCGGCCGGCCAGGGCGGCCCGCAGCCGGGGGTCGTTGCGCAGCAGCGGCCGGGCCCAGCCCGCGAAGACCACCGGCGGGATGGTCCCCTCCGGGCGGGCCTCGAAGAGCCGGTGCCGGAGCTGCTCGATCGTCTCCGGGGCGTCGTGCGGGTCGGGGAAGCGGACCAGCCGCTCGTGACCCCGGGTGGCGCCGCGCGGCCCGCCCAACCCGCCCGCGGTGTTGACCACCGCGCTGCCCACCGCCAGGCCCGCCGCCGCGTCGTTGGTGGGCGCGAGCACCGCCCCGCCACCGGAGAGCGCCACCCGCACCGGGAACTGGCCCAACACCGAGTCGCGCGGCGCCGGGCCCGCCCCGATGCCCAGGTCACCCGCGCCGGCCAGCACCAGGTGGATGCCGTACGCGCGCCCGGCGCGGGCCAGGCCGTCCAGCCGGGCGAGCACGTCCGCGGCGACCGGATCCCGGGTCGCCAGCAGCAGCGGGAAGTTGTCGATCACACAGACGATCCGGGGCAGCGACTGGTGCTCCCGCAGTTGCGCGTAGCGCTGCCCGCCGGCCCGGGCGCCCGCCTCCTCCCGCCGGTGGGTCTCCGCCGCCAACTGGTCGAACAGGTCCCGCACGTACTCCGGGTCGGCGGCCATCGCGGCGGCCCGGACCTGCGGCACCCACGAGCGGTCCCGCTCGGTCTGCAGGAACTCCACGAAGGACTCGCCGTCACCGAGGTCCACCAGGTGCAGCACCAGCTCGTCCGGGCCGTACCGCGCGGCGAGGCCGAGCAGTGCGTTGGTGAGGAACGCCGACCGGCCGGCGTCGGAGCGACCGCTGATCAGCCAGTGCGGCGTCAGCTCGGTGAAGCCGACGGTCACCGGCCGCCCGTTGGCGTCGCCCACCGTGGTGGAGAGCCCGTCGGTCGAGCCGGCCTGCCAGAGCGGCTCCTCCGGCGGCGGCAGCAGCTCGGCCAGGCAGAGCCGGGAACCTTCCTCCACCTGCGCGGCCAACCGCCGGCAGACCTGCCCGATCAGGTCCGGCCCCGGGTCCTCGTCCACGAAGACCGGAGAGTTCAAGCCGCCCGGCCCGTCGCCGCCCGGCCCACCGAACGGGCTGCCGGGCGGATCGCCGAGCAGCGCGTACGCGGTCCGCAGCTCCAGCCGGGTGGCCTCCGGCAGCGGCGGGCGGGCCGCGTACGGGCCGGGTGGGGGCCAGCCGGCGACCACCAGGTGCAGGCCGGCGGGGCGGCCCTGGGCGGCCAGCGCCTCGATCCGGGCCAGGTCGCTCGGGCCGGTCAGCTCCGGCAGCCCGGCGATCACCAGCAGCAGCGTCCGGTCGTGCCGGCGGGGCCGGCCGGTGCCCGGGGAGACCCATTGCTCGGCCTCGGTCAGCACCGCCCGCAGGCCGGCCACGTCCACCGCCGGCGGCGGCAGCAGGCCCGCGTCGGCCAGCGGCGCGAAGGACGCGAAGGTGTCGCCCGCGCTCGCGCCGTCCACCGCGCGTACCAGCAGGCAGCCGGCCGGCGTCGCGGCCAGCAGCCGCAGCAGTACGGCCCGGAGCAGGCCGACCGCCCGGGGCTCCCGGGCATCGACGTCGAGCGTCAGGTGGCCGGCGCCGAGCAGCGGCACCAGCGCGGGGAAGCGCGCGTCGTCCAGCGGGGCCGCGGTGCCGACCCGGACGAACGGCGGGTTCTCCTCGCCGGCCGGGGTGTCCGGCGGCAGGGTGTCCAGCGGGGCACCGGCCCAGCCCGGCGCGAGCACCGTCGCCGCGGTCCGCAGCCGATCGGCCAGCTCGTACTGCCGGCGCTGGTCGGCGGGGGCCGGGCGGGTCTCGTCGAGCACGCCGGCGGCGGCTACGGCGGTGGCGGCGGCCCGCCGGTGCAGGGCGGCGGCACGGTTCGTACGCGACTTCGGACCGGCCACCGTGTCCACCCCTCTTTCCGAGGTTGGAAACCTCCCCGAGCCCCGACGGTATCCCAGGTCCGACCGCTCACCCGGGAAGCGCGGCGGTGCGGGACCGTCTTGTCGCAAAGCGTGGCGAACTCTCACGTCACGGGTTCGTCCTGTCACGATCCGCAGGATCTGGGGCATTGGGTGCGGGGCGCTCAGCCGATAGCCTCAGGGGGTGGAATCAGTGCAGCCCCCCGCCGGTTCCCAGGTCTCCCGCGTACCGGCGCAGCGGACCCCGCCGGACCAGTTGGCGCCCCCGGCCGCCCCGCCGGCGCCACAGCAGCAGCCCCGCCGGACCCGCACCGTCCTCACCGTGGTCGCGGGGGTGCTGGCGCTGCTGTGCGTGAGCGGCGCGGTGATCGGCTACGTGCTGTACGACCGAGCGACAGCGCCGGACCGCAGCGCGCCGGACGTGGTCGTCGTCAACTACCTGCAGGCGGTGTTGGTGGCGCGGGACGACAGCAAGGCCAACCTTTTCACCTGTGGCGGTCCGCTGCCGGCTGTCGATGAGTTCCGAGACCGGATGGCGGCCCGCGAGCAACAGCTAGACACCGCATTTTCCGTCAACATCGAGAACGTCGCCGTAACCAAAACCGGCGACAAGTCTGCCGTCGTCGACGCTGTCATCAGGAGAAGCGCCACGATCGACGGTGTCCAGCAGAGTCTGACGGACACCTGGCGCTTTGAAGTCGCCGACCAGCAGGAGGGGTGGCGGGTCTGCTCGGCTGCCTCCGCCTAGCGCTTCACTCGATCCACAACAGGTGCACCGGCACCTCCAGGGTGGTCGGTGGCTGCCCGCGCCAGGCCCAGCGATACCACTCGAGTTCCGGGGTGACCCGGACGCAGATGTCGCCGTCGGCGCCGGAGTAGGTCTCGGTCACCGCGCGCAGATCCCGGTGCTCGACCGAATCCTCGACGTGCACCACCCGCCGGCCGCTGACCGTGTCGGCCTCGAAGACCGGCGTCGGTATCCGGTTGGCCGGCTCGTCCAACGAGACCAGCCGGATGCCCTGCTCCCGGGCGGCCGCCCCCGGCGACGGGCGCTCGCCGAGCGTCTCGACCCAGACCCGCTCCACCGGGATCAACGGCGCGAACACCTCGACCTGGTCGGACTCGGCCCGGTACCACTCGTGCTCGGGGATCACCGGCACGTAGGTGCGGCTGCCCTGCACCACCCGCTCGTCGGCCCGCAGGTCACCCCGCCAGCCCAGGCCCGGCAGCCCGACCAGGACCCGCCGGCCGCGCAGCTCGACCCGCCCGGTGGCGGGCACGATCTCGACCGGCCGGGGGGTCAGTGGCGCCCAGTCGGGCTGGCCGGCGAAGGGATCCGGCAGCGGACCGGTCATCGTGCTGCTTGCCTCACGCTCGACCCGTTGAGGGGCGCACCCCGCTGCCGCATGAACGGCACCGGGTCGATCGCCCCATGGGAGCTGCGGTCGCCGTCGCGGTGCACCTCGAAGTGCAGGTGCGGGCCGGAGGAGTTGCCGCTGCTGCCCACCCGCCCGATCACCTCACCGGCCCGCACCTCCTGACCGGGGACGACCAGCGGCTTCTCCACCATGTGGCAGTAGCGGGAGATGTACCCGCCGGCGTGCAGGATGTCGACGAACCAGCCGCAGCCGCCCTTGCCGGGGTAGCCGTCTACGTCGCAGTCGAGCCGGCCCCGGTGGTCGGGGTCGCAGCGCGCCACGAGCACCCGCCCGGCGGCCGCCGCGTGGATCGGCGTGGTCCCCTTCGGCGCGCCGATGTCCACCCCGTTGTGCTGCGGTCGGCTCGCGGTCCGGAAGCCCGAGCCCACTCTGCCGGGGATTGGCGAGGTCCAGCCGGAGGCGGCGATCGTCTCGGCGGACGCCCGGTCGCAGACGGTCTTGTCAGCGATCTGCACCGTCCGGGCGGCACCCTTGGCCAGCGCGTTCACGATCCGGCCGGCGGTGTCCTCGTGCTTGGCGTACGCGTCCGGGTAGGCGCTGATCTGGACCCGCTGGGCGGCGAGGGTCAGCGGGAGCCGCTCCCAACCGTCGACCTTGAGCAGCTTCTCGTAGAACTTGCGGGCGGCGTAGTCCGGGCTCATCCGCTGCGCGACGCTGCCCCAGCCGGCCCGCTGCTGGAACAGGCCGACCGAATCGTGGTCCGCTCCTACGCCCTCGTTCGAGTACCGGCCGGAACCCGCGACCATGCTGTTGGCAAGGTTGCGGAGCGCGGACTCCTGCATGGCGGTCGCCACGGCGATCACCCAACCGCGGGGCGGAACCTTCATCTCCTGGCCGACCTTGATGATCACAGCAGCGTTGCGCATCTGGGTCGGACCGTACTTGGCCAGTCGAGGCATGTCACCGGTGACCTTGACCCGATGATCCTTCTCGCAGCTCAGTTCCTCGCTAGTCAGGTTCTTCTGCTCGTTACCGAGGTTGGTGAGGAAGAACGCCGCAGTGCCGCCACCGCAACAGAGCAGAGCGAGCGTCGCGGTGAGTGCGGAGAGCAGGACACCGAGGCGGAGCCGGCGGCGGAGGGGCTGATCCGCGCCCGCCAGGTCGGCACTCACTCTCGCTCCCAATCCACCGCATCGACCAACCAACGTCCGTCCGGTGCCACCAGTTCCAGACGGAGTCGCCCGGCATCAAGCGGAATCAGCACCTCGACGAAGGCTTCCGTGCGTGGTCGAACAGTCGGTTCACCGATCACCTTCACCGTCGGCACCTCCGTCGGGTCCACGCCGGTCAACTTCTCCGTCAGCGATACCGTCGACAGTGGCCGCAGGTTTGCCTGCCACTTCTCTGTTGTGGTGGCCGGTCCGCCGAGCCAGGCCGAGGTGAAGCGGTTCGCCGTCTGCTCAGGCGTGAGTTCCCCGGCACGCGTTTTGGGCGACTGTGGCAACGGCGTGCCGATCACGCCGTCGTCGCCCGTCTCCGGTTCCACCGTCGTGATGGGTCCGCGTGGCCGGCTGCTGAGCCCACTGGTCGAGTCGGCCGGGCCGCTGACCAGCCGGGCGGTACCAATCACTCCGAAGACCAGCACGGCGATCGCGAGCGCGATGCCGATCCGTGATCGCAGGACCCGGGTGACTAGGAACTCGATGCCTCGACGCATGCCGTCACCGTGCCTCGGACCGGATTCGAGGGCCGGGCCTGTTGTTGGCCGGTGCGCGCTCGGCCGAGTCGGGTCGGTACACCACGAAGGACGGCGGTTCCTCGGGCACGTCCGGCTCCGTCCAGCTCGCCGGCTGTTGCCGGCGGGGGCGCGGTGCGGAGGGCCGCTCGCCGCCACCGGACCGCACCTCCGGCTGCTCGGTCTCGTCCGCCCGCTCCCGGCCGTCGGGTCGTTCCCGCACGGCGAGAGTGGTGGAGGAGTGCGACGGGTCCTCCCGGCGGGCCTCGGGGCGCAGCTTCGACGGTTCCAGCGCCAGTCCGCGCCGCCGGGCGAGGGCCGGTTCGGCCGTGCCCCCCGGCTCCACCACGTCGAGCCGGGCGGCGACGCGCATGTCCCGGAAGAAGCGACGGTGCCAGGAGCCGGCCGAGCTGACCGCCTCGCTGCTGTCCTTGCCGCCGAGCTGGGTGATCCGCCGGTACGGCCGCAGCAGCAGCCAGCCGACCACGCCGCAGAGCCAGACCAGCACCACCTGCAGCCACCCGGGCAGGGTGGGAGTACTCATGATCAGGTCCACCGCGAAGAGGTAGATGGCGGCCCCGGTGCCGAAGATGGCGATGTTGAACACCGCCGCGACGACCGCGTTGCCGAGTCGCCGCAGCCCGGCGCTGGCCGGTCTCAGCAGGCCGACCGTGCCCAGGATCGGTGCCGCGATGACCGCCCAGCGGAAGATCAGGAAGCCGAGCAGCACCAGCAGGGACGCGGTCAGGTCGAACATCGCGAAGAGCAGCGAGGCAAGCACCGCGATGAAACCCGCTCCGATGCGGTCCATGTCACGGGTGCCCTGGAGGTACTCGTACGCCTCCGGATCTTCCCTGCTGATCTGCTCGGTGACTTTCATCCACTGCTGCTGCTTGGCCTTGATCGTGGCAGGGCGGGTAGCCGGATTCGCCCGGATCGACTTGGCTTCTCCCCAGGTCAGTGAGCGGGCGTCGTAGAGCGCGGGGCCGTACTTCTTCGCGGTTTCGCTGTCCGCGGAGCCGAGCACGCCACGCAGCCAGTTCCGGTAGAGCATGGTCTCGGTTGCCGTGTCGCTGGCGCGAACGGCCGGCGGGCGGAGGTCCTTGCAGCGGTCGGGATTGGGATCGATGCAGCGTCCCGGTGCCGGCTCCGTTGCCTGCGGACCCACCGCGTCGTGGACGACGCCGAGGGAGGTGATGAGCGTGCCGTCAGCGATGTTGGCGGACTTGACGGGCCAGGCGGCCAGGGCGGTCACCGCGACCATCACCAGCAGGGCCCACCCAGCGGTGGTCATCGCGTTGCTCATGTCCGACTGGCGGGAACGCCAGAGCAGGTAGAGGCCCACCACGCAGAGCGTGACGATGCCGAAGACGCTGAACACCTTCTGGTAGACGGCCTTGGTCGCCTTCTCCACCAGCGGGTCGGCCCAGCCCCACATCGAGCGCGGGTCCCACGCCCGCTCCCGCAGGGCGTTCGACGCACCGATGATGGCCGTGGCGAACATGAATTCGCCGTTGGCCACCGTCGTGGTGAACTTGTAGTCCGCATGAAGCACGGAGGATCCGCAGCCCAGGTCATACGTGTTGTAGCTGTAGCCGGCATAGCCGTAGAGGCTGTACCGCCCGGTGACTCCGCCGGTCGAGGACGCGGGTGGCTCGCTCGCGAACCACCCGGCCAGACCGGCGTCGGGAGCGCCCGGTGTGGGCGGATCGAGGCACTCCGCGCGAGCACTGGTCACGTCCTGCAGCTTGGCGACGCAGGCGCGGAAGTCGGCCTGCCACTCCTTGGTGCTGCACAGTTCCGCCGCCGCCTGGGCCGTCACCGGCGGGGCCGCCGAGGCCGGTGTCGCCCCGATCACCGGCCAGGCGATCGTGGCACCGGCGAGTACGCCGATCGCGAGGAGGAGCGCCGCGATCCGTGCCCGGGCCCTCGCCATGTCACGCCTCCAGGTCAGCCAGGACGGTCGGCAGTTGCCCGGCCACCTGGGCGACCCCGCCGGGGGTGGTGTCCAGGTGTGCCAGCAGCCCTTCGACGTACGACACGTCGACCCGGACCTTCTGCACCCGGCCGTCCACGTCGCGCATCACGAACTCGCGGAAGCCGAGCCGGTCCGCCGAGGTGGCGTCCACGGCCGAGAGGGAGGCGAGGGTGGCCTCGTACCCGTCGTCGACCGGCACCCGGAGCAGCCGCAGCGCCTCGGAGGCGATCTCGGCGTCCTCGGCGATCCGCCCGACGAAGACGGTGGAGACGAGGTTCTGCACGTCGAGGCCGAGGATGTCCTTCGGGTTCTGCGAGGCGACCAGGGCGGCGAGGTTCCACTTGCGGGAGTCGCGGGCGAGCCGGACCAGGAACGACCGGCCGGAGCGCCAGCCTTCCATGAAGTGCGCTTCGTCCAGGCCGACCAGCTTGCGCGACGACATCGACCCGCCGTAGCAGCGGCGCACCGCGAGCCGGTGCGCGGTGTGCAGCATCGGCAGGGCCAGCGCCTCCTCGGCGGACCAGTACTCCCGCTCGATCTTGAGGTCGGGGAGCCGGAGGCCGGCCATCGTGATCACGGTGAGCGCCGCATCGGCGCCGAGCAGCCCCTCCGGCGGACGGCCGAAGAAGAGCATCGCCAGCGGCATCTCGGCGGTGTCGAGCAGCAGGTTGGCCAGCTCCCGGCCGGCGTCGTCGTCCATCCCCTGCAGGCAGGCGACCACGTCGTCCAGCGTGGAGGTCTCCTCCGCCGGCACCTGGCGTACGGCGTGCCGGAACAGGGTCGCGGTGGACGCCTCGCGGGCCACCTGTGGCGGCACCAGCATCATGCAGATGTCCTGCACGAGCATCCGGCGCTCGGCCCGGGCGTTGGAGACCGCGATCTCGAACTCCCGGTCGCCCGCCGCGCCACTGCCGAACTCGCTGCGCAGCGGGGTGGGGATGAGCGAGTACGGGGCCAGCGTCCCGTGCTCCGACCCGGTCAGGTTGAGCACCCGTGCGTACGGTCGCAGCTCCGGCATCGCGCAGAGCCGGGCCAGCGGGCCGGACGGGTCCAGCAGGGTCACCTGCACCCCGCGCCGTGCGGCCAGGTAGCCGAGGGCACCGAGCAGGGTCGACTTGCCACCACCGGGTTCGGCGACGAAGACCGCCAGGCCGGAGCGTTCCCGGACCTCCATCGGGAAGTGCAGGTCGAGGAAGACCGGGCGGCGGCAGGTGCCGGCGGTACGCCCGATCAGGTCGCCCCGGCGGTCGCCGACGGTGGAGGCGGCCTGCGGGAGCGCGGCGGCGAGCAGGTTGACCGGCATCCGCCGGACGTAGCCGGTGTTGGCGATCGGCTCGCCGGGGATGAACTCGCGGGCCAGCCAGTCCTGGCTCTTCGGGTGTTGCAGCGAGATGCGCAGCTCGCGGGAGTAGAGCTGGATGAGCCGGCGGGCCCGTTCCAGGCACTCCTCCCTGGTCCGGCCGCCGACCGCGATCCGGTGCCAGCCGTGCGCGCGGGCCGAGTCCACCGGCAGGCCGGTGGTCATCTCGTCGCCGATCACCAGCGCCCGCTTGGCCAGTCGTTCCAGCTCGGGCGGGGCGTCGATGCCGTGCTCGGCGTAGTCGAGCTGCTGCGAGCGGATCATCCGCAGCCGGTGCTCGAGGTTACGGAAGGAGTCGCCGGAGCCGAGGATGTCGACCCGGGTGGAGATCTCCATCGGCCAGGGCAGCCGCTCGTGGAAGTGCAGCCACGGCTCGTGCCGCTCGGGGATCTCCAGCGGCTCCATCCGGCCGACGGCGAGCACGGCGACGTGCCGCTCCTCGCCGGTCATCCGGTTGACCAGCTTCACCGTGGAGCCGTACGGGGTGCGGTACCGCTCGACCTGCTCGGTGAGGGCGAGCAGGTCACCCCGCTCCCACCGGCCGTTGGTCACCGGGGAGAGCGTGCCGGGGGGCGCCATGCAGAGCGCGACCGAGCGGTAGAGCAGCCATTCGAGCTCCTGCGCGGTGACCCGGCGGCCGCGCATGCCGAACGCGCCCAGCACCTCGTCGAACTGCTCGACGGTGCGGCCGAGCCTGCGGCGCTCGCCGTCGGCGGTGCCCCGGCCGAAGGTGCGCAGCAGCCGCTCGGTGAGCGAGTCGCCGAGCGAGCGCCGGGCGAAGGTGACGCCGAGGTAGGTCTGCCCCTCGGCGTGGTTGACCGACATCAGGTGCCGCTGGGCGGCGACCAGGTGGTCGGCCCAGCCGGGCGTGCCGGGGACGTCGGGCAGCGGCGTGGCCGTGTGCGCGTCGATGGTGCGGGCCCACTCGTCGGCCGGGAAGGGGCGGGTGGTGCGGCGCAGGTGCAGCCGGAACCCGGCCAGGCCGGCGTACTGCTCCGAGATCGCCGAGAGCAGCGCCTCCCGTTCGGCGTCCGGGCGGAACGCCCAGCGCACCTCGGGCAGCCAGTACCAGGCGGTGACGGTGTTGGGGGTGAAGGTCAGGTGGCCGGCGATCTCGGTGATCGCCAGGTCGATCGACGGGTCCCGGTCACCGAACTTGATTTTCGGAGGGCGTACCCGGACGGGCTTGGCGGGGGTGCGCCGGCTGGCCGCGCGCTGGCGCGGCGGTGCCAGCTCCCGGGACGCCCGTTCCGCCGGCTCCTGCGGTCCGGGCTCGGCCAGCTCGCGCCGGCCCGGTTCGGCGATCGCGTGCCGGGCCGGCTCCTCGATCTCGCGTCGTGACGGCCCGACGGGCGCAGACCGGGGCAGCTCCTCCGGCTCCGGCCAGTCCGGCTCGGCCGGCTCGGCCGGCTCGGGACGGACCGGTGCGACGGTCTCCCGGCGGGCCCGCGCGGCGGCCTCCCGCCGGGCCCGTTCGACGGCCTCCCGCCGGCTGCGTTCGGTGGCCTCGCGCGCGGTCAGCGGCTCGGCGGGCAGCGCGCGCGGCAGGCGTGGCGCCGGGGTCTCCGCCGGTCGGTCCGCGACCGGCTCGGCCTCCGCCGGCGGGCGCAGCACGGGCAGGCGGTCGCCGGGCTGGTGCGGGACCCGGGTGCGGGCGGGTCGCTCGGCGGCCGGCGCCTCGATCGCCGCCGGCGTCTCCGGCGCGATGGCGGGCTGCGGCGGGGCCGAGGCGGGGGGCGCCGGCTGGTGTGGGATCGGCGGGTGCTCCCGGCCGCGGCGGGGGGACGACACCGGGGGCGGCGGGCCGGGGCGCGGGGGCGCGCCGGGGCCGCCGAAGAGGTCGAGGAACGGGGAGTCGATGTCGGTGCCGTCGCCGACGAGCATCGGCGGGCCCGGCTCGACCGGCGGTACGCCCCGGCCGTTCGCCGGCCGCGGTGGCTGGAAGACGCCGACACCACCCTGTCCCGGACTGGTCACCAGGGCCGCGTCGGACGGCTGCTCATCCTGGATCTCCTCCTCCGGGTAGTCGAGCGACCGCGCACGGTTACCGTGCGGGGCGCTGTGACGTCCGGCCGGGAAACCCGGCGTGGAAGAGCGACTCATGCGACCGCCTCACCCGTGTGGTTCGACTGCCCGATCGACGTACGCCCGGTCATGCCAGTTCCTCCCGGATCCTGATCCGGCTGCCGACCAGGCGGGGGTCCCGCAGCTCGGCGGCCGGCTCCCGGGTGCGTCGCCAGTCGGTCAGGGCGGTGCGGATGACCATCCGTGCCGGCCGGTCCGGGTCGACGTACCGGAAGATGAACGAGGTGCTCACGATGGCGAGCGCGATCTCCCAGGCGGGGAAGAGCTCGACCTGCAGCGTGAACAGCCAGTGGATGAACATGTAGAGGGGTACGAGCAGCATGAACAGGCCGTACTGGGCGTACGGCAGGTGGACGGGAAGGGTGTAGCCGGGCGGCCCGAGGTAGACCAGGCGAGCCCGGTAGATGTCGTCGTCGGTGCGCAGCCGCATGTCTCGCCCGGGCCTATTCGAAGATCAGGTCGATCAGGTAGTCGCCGACGAAGAAGAGTGTGGCCGCCCCGGCGATGAAGGCCAGGCCGACGATCGCGATGGCCGAGCTGGTGAGCACCTTGGAGATCTCACCCCGGCTGGCCCGGCCGATGAAGATGACACCGAGCACGGCGAGCAGGATGGGCGCGATCTTGCTGGCGAAGAAGGTGACGACGCCGTTGGTGTCGATGCCCTTCGGAGCCTCTTCGGCGAGCGGTGTCGTCGCCAGGGTGTGCAGGGCCTGCGCGACGCCGGACGTCGCCGTCTGCATGAGCTCGAAGGCGATCACTGGAACCTCCCCATGTCGCGGCCGGCGGTGCCGCGGCGGTGCAGTAGGCAAGCCTGGCGGGAAATGTGCTCACTCAGCGCAGCGTCGGCGACGCTACGTTCGTTACCCACCACGGAGAGTGGTGAGCTTTGGGGGATTCTTCCCGCTTCGGCCCTCCCTCCAGGCTTCGCCATCTCGATGCTGGGCAATTCCACAGCGTACGGCCCGCCCTCCTTTGCGACAACCCGCGAAGAGTCGGCCCGATTCGGCCCGGACGACCGATCGTACACCTGTTCCAATGCGCATGTCAGGGGGTCGCCGGAGCGGGCGTGGACGACCGGTACCGTCTAGTCGTGACCGATCTGGTACGGGCCCAGGCCCCGGTGGTGATGGGCGTCCTCAACGTCACGCCCGACTCCTTCTCCGACGGTGGCCGCTACGCCGACCTCGACGCCGCGGTCGCACACGGCGTACGGCTGCGGGCGGAGGGCGCCGCGCTGATCGACGTCGGTGGCGAGTCCACCCGGCCGGGCGCCGACCGGGTCGACCCCGCGACCGAGGCGGCCCGGGTGCTGCCGGTGATCCGGGAGCTGGCCGCGGCCGGCGTTGCGGTGAGCATCGACACCAGCCGGGCCTCGGTTGCCGAGGCGGCCCTGACCGCCGGGGCCACCGTCGTCAACGACGTCTCCGGCGGGCTCGCCGACCCCGACATGGCAAGGGTGGTGCGCGACGCCGGCTGTCCCTGGGTGCTGATGCACTGGCGCGGGCACTCGCGGGGGATGCGCGAGCTGGCCACCTACACCGACGTGGTCGCCGACGTGCGCGCCGAGCTGGGCCGGCGGGTCGACGAGGCGCTGGCCGCCGGGGTGGCCGCCGACCGGATCATCGTCGACCCCGGCCTCGGCTTCGCCAAGACCGCCGCCCACAACTGGGAGCTCAGCGCCCGTCTGCCGGAGCTGGTCGCGCTCGGCTTCCCGCTGCTGTTCGGGGCGAGCCGCAAGTCGTACCTCGGCCGGCTGCTGGCCGACGCCGACGGCGAGCCGCGCCCCACCGCCGACCGGGAGGCGGCCACCGCCGCCACCAGCCTGCTGGCCGTCGCCGCCGGCGCCTGGGGGGTACGCGTGCACGACGTGCGCGGCACCGCCGACGCGCTCGCGGTCTGGCAGGCCACCGGCCGCCCTCGCCTGGTCGCCGAGCCGGCCGCGCGCCGAGCCGGCCGCGACGGCGCGGCACCGGGCGGGGCCGGCGTGCCCGCGGTGGGGGCGGCCGGGCCTGCCGACCGGCAGGAGAGCGAGCCGGCGCGGTGACCGCGTCGGGGCTGGGGAGCGCCGCGAACGTCGGCCGGAACGAGGGAGAACGATGACCGACCGGATCGAGCTGACCGGCCTGCGGGCGCGCGGTCGGCACGGCGTCTACGACTTCGAACGCGCCCAGGGGCAGGAGTTCGTCGTCGACGCGGTGCTCGAACTCGACCTCGCCCCGGCGGCCCGCTCCGACGAGGTGACCGACACGGTGCACTACGGCGAGCTGGCCGAGAAGCTGGTCGCCGTCATCACCGGCGAACCGGTCGCGCTGATCGAGACGCTCGCCGACCGGCTGCTCGCGGTCTGCCTGGCCGAGCCGCTGGTCGCCGCCGCCACGGTCACCGTGCACAAGCCCGAGGCGCCGATCCCGCACACCTTCTCCGACGTCGCCGTGACGATGCGGCGTACCCGATGACCCGGGCCGTGCTCTCCCTCGGCAGCAACCTGGGCGACCGCCTCGCCCACCTGCGTACCGCGGTCGCCGGACTCGGCGACGCGGTCCTGGTGGTCTCCGGGGTCTACGAGACTCCACCGTGGGGGGACGCCGACCAGCCGGCGTACCTCAACGCGGCGGTGATGGTCGCGGACCCGGCGGCGACCCCGCGCGACTGGCTGGAGCGGGCCCGGGCCGCCGAGCGGGCGGCCGGCCGGGTCCGCGACCCCGAGCGCCGGTTCGGACCGCGCACCCTGGACGTGGACGTCATCGCCGTCTGGGACGCGGCCGGCGAGCCGGTGCTCAGCGACGACCCCGAACTCACCCTGCCGCACCCCCGCGCCCACCTGCGCGCGTTCGTGCTGCGGCCGTGGATCGACATCGAGCCGCACGGGCGGCTGCCCGGGCACGGCTGGCTGACCGACCTGCTCAACGACGAGCCGTTGGCCGGCGACGCGCTGGAACTGAGCCCCCGGCCCGATCTGGCGTTAGAGTCGACCCCATGACCGAGTGGAGCCGGCCGGCATGACCCAGGCGCAGCCCCCGCGCGGAAGCGAGCCCGACCGCTTCCGGATGGGCCCCACCCGGATCTCCACCCTGGTCGTCGCCGCCCTCGCCGCCGCGGCGGTGGCCTGGTTGCTGATCAGCACCTTCTACTACGACGTCGCGCCGGACCTGCCCTGGCTGCCGGTGGTCACGCTGGCCGCGCTCGCGGTGCTGGAGGCGTACGCGGCGGCCAACACCCGCAGCCGGATCGAGCGCCGGCCGGGCCGCGACCCGGTCAACCCGCTGCTGGTCGCCCGGTTCGTGGTGCTGGCCAAGGCGTCCGCCCTGGCCGGGGCGATCTTCACGGGCTGCTACGCGGGGCTGACCGCGTGGCTCTTCATCGAGAACACCAACGCCGCCATGGACGACCGGCCGGCGGCCGGTGCCGGCCTGCTCGCCGCGCTCGCCCTGACCGCCGCCGCGCTCTGGCTCGAACGCGCCTGCCGGGTCCCCGAGCAGGAGGACGACGAGGACCGGGAGCCCGGCGAGCGCCAGGGCGGCCCGCCCCGCCGCTGATCAGGGGGGTTACGCGCGGCCTCGTGCGCAGGTACCGTCCCTGGCGACCGGAGAGCAGACGACCGTCAACGAGGACGGCCGGCCACGTGGGAGGCGCGCGGCATGGCGTACGACGAACCAGGCCGGGCCGGATTCGTGGAGCCCACGCCGGGGGTGCCCGCCGCCGTGCTGGAGAACGTCTTCGACGATCCCGCGCACGGTGAGCCGGGCCGGGACCGGGTCGGCGTGCACCTGGTGTGGGAGACGCTCCTCCTGGTCGTCCTGGTCGGTGTGGTGCTGCTGCTGCGCCGCGAGGACGCCGACGCGCTGCGCGGCGACGGGCTGCGCACCCTTCTGGTCGACGTGGTCGCGCTCGGCCTGCTGGCCCTCGCCGCGGGGCTGAGCCTGCGTACCGCGGCGGTGAACCTGGCGGTCGGGCCGGTCGCCGTCGCCGCCGCGCTGCACTTCGCCGAGCAGGGCGATCGGGGTGTCACGGCGGCGCTCACCCCGGCCCTGGTGGCCGCCGCCGTCGGTGGCCTCGCCCTGGCCCTGGCCGTGGTGGCGCTGCACGTGCCCGGCTGGGCGGCCAGCCTCGCCGCCGCCGCGGGCGTGATCGTCTACATCGAGCGGCGCTCCGGCGCGGTCGGAGTGCAGGCCGACTACGACCCCCGCCGCACGGCCTTCTACCTCTTCGCCGGGTTCGCGGCCGTCGCCGTGCTGGGCGGGATCTTCGGCGCGATCCGGGCGATCCGGCGGGTGGTCGGCCGGTTCCGGCCGGTGGTCGACCCGGCCCGCCGCCGGGGCGTGCTGGCGGCCCTGGTGACCGCCGCGGCGCTGGTCGGTTCCACCGTCCTCGCCACGCTGGCCGGGGTGCTGCTGGCCGCCAACGCCGCCGGTCCGGTCGTACCGGGGTCGGGGCTGGACTGGACGGTGCTGGCGGTCGGCCTGGCGATGCTCGCCGGCACCAGCGCGTACGGCCGGCGCGGCGGGATCTTCGGCACCCTGCTCGCGGTGGGCGTGGTGGTGGTCTTCCTGACCTGGGCCACCGCGCACGGCTGGACGGTCTCCCGGTGGACCGTGGGCGGCGCGGCGCTGGGCGTCGGGCTGGTGGTGACCCGGCTGGTCGAGGCGTGCGGGCGGCCACGTCGGGCGACCGGCGAGCCGGCCGAGACGACGCCCGCCGGCGACGGCACGATCAGCACCGGCTGGTCGCTGCCCCGGCCGAGCACCGTCGACAACTGGGCGCCCGCGCTGCCGGCCCAGTCGACCGCCACCCCGCCGGACCCGTGGGAGACCCCCCGCTGGGAGACCGGGTCGCGCCGCTGGGACGACGACGACCGGTGAGGCCGTGCCCGCGTCCGACGGGCCGTAGGTGATCTCGCCGGTTAGGCTCGCGGGCATGAGCGAGACTCCTTCCGCCGGTACCGGCCGCACCTTCGACGAGCTCGACGCGCTCTCCACCGAGGAGCTGCGGGAGCGGGCCTTCGCGCTGGCCCGGGAGCGCCGCGACGTGGGCTTCTTCTGGTCGGTGCTGCGCCACCTGCCGAACGCCGACGAGGCCGCCGCGCTGGACGGGGCGCCGAACTCCATCGGCCCGATCATCGACGAGGCCTCGGCGCTGTGGCGGGAGCTGACCGGGCATGGCTACGAGGAGGCGGAGCCGCTGCTGCGCGCTGCGTTCATCGACTACCTGGTGAAGCACTGACCGGTCGTACCGGCGGCTGGTGGAGGTTTGCCCGACCGGGTGGGTCGGGAACTTCCCGCCGCATGGCCCTCACCAACCGTCCCCGGACCGTCAGCGGGTACGGCACCGCCGCCGGCACCGGCACCCTGGCCGCGCTCATCCTGGTCGGGGTCTGCGGAAGCCCGTGGTACGTCGACTGGGCCGAGGCGCACACCGACCCCAACTCCGCCGGCGGCTGGTTCCTGCGGCTGCTCGCCTGGCCGGCCTGGCGCCTGGAGGCCGCCGGTGGCGAGCACGGGGTGCTCGCCACCGACCTGCGGGCCATCCTGCTGCTGGTGTTCGCCGCGACCTTCCTCTACCTGCTGCCCACCTCGCAGGTGGCCCGGGTGCAGGGATCGGTGAGCCAGTTCTTCTCCGGCTGGGCCGCGTACGTCCTGGCCGCCGCCACGGCGACCCTGCTGGCGGCGCTGCTGACCTCGGACGGGCCGCTGCTCGCCGACTTCCAGACCACCGGCACGGGTGCCACCTACGGCTTCTTCGCCGGCTGGATCGTCGGCACCGCCAGCCTCGGCGGCCGAGCCTGAGCCTCCCTGCCTGACCTGCGCCGCCGGAACGGCCGGGTCGTCGGCCGCGACGTCGTCGGCCGGCGGGGCCGGGTCAGGCCCCGGTCTGGCCGAGTTCGAGCACCCGGGCCCGGCTGAGCGCGCCGACCGGCTCGCCGTCGGCGGTGACCACGACCGCCTCGGAGCCCGTGGTGAGCATCGCCGCCAGCGCGTCGTACGCCGAACCGCCCAGTGGCACCGCCGGCAGGTCGGCGGTCGCGCCGGTGAGCGGGGCCAGCGTGTCCCGGGTGAGCGGGGTGACGGCGAGCCGGCGGATGCCCCGGTCCGCGCCGACGAACTCGCGGACGAACGGCGAGGCGGGGGCGCCGAGCAGGGCGGCCGGGGTGTCGTACTGCTCCAGCCGACCCCCCTGGGAGAGCACCGCGATCCGGTCGCCGAGCCGGACCGCCTCGTCCAGGTCGTGGGTGACCAGCACGATGGTCTTGCGGACCTCGGCCTGGAGTCGCAGGAACTCCTCCTGCAACCGGGTCCGGACGATCGGGTCGACCGCCGAGAACGGCTCGTCCATCAGCAGCACCACCGGGTCGGCGGCGAGCGCCCGGGCCACCCCGACCCGCTGCCGCTGCCCGCCGGAGAGCTCGTGCGGGTAGCGGCGGCCGAACTGCGCCGGGTCGAGCCCGACCAGTTCCAGCAGTTCGTCGGCGCGGCGGCGGATCCGCTCCTTCGGCCAGCCGAGCAGCCGGGGCACCGTGCCCACGTTGGTGTGCACCGTCTGGTGCGGGAAGAGCCCGACGTTCTGGATCACGTAGCCGATCCGGCGGCGCAGCTTCACCGGGTCGACCCGGGTGATGTCCTCGTCGCCGAGCAGGATCCGGCCGCCGGTCGGCTCGATCAGCCGGTTGACCATCCGCAGCACGGTGGACTTCCCGCAGCCCGAGGGGCCGATCAGGACCACCAGCTCGCCGGCCTTGACCTCCAGGCTCAGCTCGCGCACGGCCTCGGTGCCGTCCGGGTAGCGCTTCCGGATGCCGTCCAGGGTGATCGAGGCAGCGCTGTGCCCGGCCGCGCCGATGGGTCCCGGGGTAACGTCCACGTGTGTCCCTCCACCTGAGCTACCGGGCCGACCCCGGTAACCCGTGGTTCTCCTGGCAGTACGTGCGGGACAACTCTGACACCATCCTCGCCGCGCTGCGCGAGCACGCCTCGCTGACCGCCCGGGCGGTGCTGATCGCCGCCCTGGTGGCCCTGCCGTTGGCGGTGGCGGCGTACTGGTTTCGCGCCCTCGCCGGGCCGATTCTCGCACTCACCGGCGTGCTGTACACCGTCCCGTCGCTGGCGCTGTTCGCCTTCATCGCGCCCTACCTCGGCATCGGCGCGATCACCGTGCTGACCGTGGTGGTGCTGTACGCGCTGCTGGTGATCGTGCGCAACGCGGTGGCCGGGCTGAACCAGGTGCCCCCCGAGGTCCGCGACGCGGCCGAGGGCATGGGGTACGGCCGCTGGGCGCGGCTGTTCCGGATCGACCTGCCGCTGGCCCTGCCCGGCATCCTCACCGGGGTACGCCTCGCCACCGTCTCGACGGTCGCCCTGGTCACCGTCGGGGTGGTGGTCGGTCGCGGCGGCCTCGGGCAGCTCATCTTCGCCGGCTTCCAGAACAACTTCTACAAGGCCCAGATCATGACCGGGACGCTGCTCTGCGTGCTGCTCGCCCTGGTGCTGGACCTGCTCCTCGCCGGGGTGGGCCGGCTGCTCACGCCGTGGCTGCGCGGGCGGACCGGATGACGGCCGCGGCCGCCCGGGCGGGCACGAATCCGGTCGAGCAGGCGGTGGTCTGGCTCAACGACCCGTTGAACTGGACCAACCCGGGCGGCATCGTGGACCGGCTCGAGGAGCACCTGAGCATGTCCGCCGCCGCGGTGCTGCTCGGCTGCCTGGTGGCCTGGCCGATCGGGCTCTGGCTCGGGCACAGCGGTCGCGGGGGCGGGCTGGTCCTGCTGATCTCCAACGTCACGCTGGCGATCCCCACCCTGGCGCTGCTGACCATCCTGCCGCTGACCTTCCTCGGGTTCGGCCGGCCGGCGGTGGTGGTGGCGCTGGCCGTCTTCGCGGTGCCGCCGCTGCTGGCCAACGCGTACACGGGGGTGCGGCAGGCCGATCCGGAGGCCCGGGACGCGGCGCGGGGGATGGGGCTGTCCGGGGGGCAGCTGCTGCGCCGGGTGGAGCTGCCGCTGGCGGTGCCGTACCTGGCGGCCGGGTTCCGGACCGCGGCGGTGCAGGTGGTGGCGACCGCCGCGCTCGCCTCGTTCGTCAACGGCGGCGGGCTCGGCCAGATCATCCGGGCGGGCTTCGGGCTGGACATCGCGGCTGGCGGCGGCCAGATCATCGCCGGGGGCGTGCTGGTGGCCGGGCTGGCGCTGCTGGTCGAGGGGGTGTTGGCGCTGGTCGAGCGGGCCGTCACCCCGCGCCCGCTGCGGCGGGCCCGGGGCCGGGCGAAGCGGCGAGCGGCGGCCGCAGTCGCCGGAAACTGAGCGATCCGGTGACGATCCGGTGAAGAACTCCGCCCAAATTTGTCGGTCGGGCCCGGAGGATATTGGCTGGAATCGCGGGCGGCATCCGATCGCCCGTCGGACACGCGGCCGGCCCACCTCGGGTCGCGCCGGGACACGGAAGGCGGGCGCGATCATGCGCGTACGGACACGAGTGGCGGTCGGCGCGATCGGCGCGCTCACCGTGGCAGGTCTGCTCACCGGCTGCGGGGACGAAGGGTCCTCCGGCACGGACGCACCCCAGCAGGGCGCGAGCGGGGCGGGCTGCGCCCCGGTCGCCGGCGACCAGCTGGTCGTCCTCGACGACGACAAGAAGCTCCAGAACACCGACAACATCATCCCGGCGATCAACGTCGACGCGGCCAACCCGCAGCTGGTCGCCGCGCTCGACAAGGTCTCCACCGCGCTGGACACGCCGAAGCTGATCGCGCTCAACAAGGCCGTCGACGTCGACCGCAAGACCCCCAAGGCCGCCGCCGAGGAGTTCGCCTCGGCGAACAACCTCACCGCCGGCATCGCCAAGGGCCCCGGCGGGCAGATCGTGGTCGGCGCCGGCAACTTCAGCGAGAGCCAGACCCTGGCCGAGCTCTACAAGGTCGCCCTCACCGCGGCCGGGTACCAGGTCAAGGTGCAGCAGATCGGCAACCGCGAGCTCTACGAGCCGGCCCTGGAGAAGGGCCAGATCCAGGTCGTCCCGGAGTACGCGGCGACCATGGCGGAGTTCCTCAACACCAAGGCCAACGGGAAGAACGCCACCCCGGTCTCCTCGCCGGAGCTGGACAAGACCGTCACCGCGCTGAAGGCCGCCGGCGACAAGGTGGGCATCACCTTCGGCGCACCCGCCGCCGCGCAGGACCAGAACGCCTTCGCCGTGACGAAGGCGTTCGCCGACAAGTACGGCGTGCGGACGATCTCCGACCTGGCGGCCAAGTGCTCCGGCTCGGCGACCGTGCTGGCCGGCCCGCCGGAGTGCCCGCAGCGGCCAAAGTGCCAGGCCGGTCTGGTGGAGGTCTACGACTTCAAGGCCGGCTCGTTCAGCTCGCTGGACGCCGGTGGCCCGCAGACCAAGAACGCGCTGAAGACCGGCACCGCCAGCGTCGGTCTGGTCTTCTCCTCCGACGGCGCGCTCGCCACCGGCTGACCACGGGTTCCGGGCGCGGCGGCACCCCGCCGGCCGCGCCCGGCCCGCACCCCCTGACGTCGCGATTCGGTCCTCGGGACCGTTCCCACCCAGGGCATCTCTCGGTAGGCTCCACAGCCATGCCCGCCCCGGTCGTGCCCGAGAAGCACCACCCGCAGCTGCTGACCGTCCTGTTCTGGATTGGTGTGGCGATCGCGCCCGTCGCGGCGCTGATCCTGCTGATCGCCGACGGCAACGGTCCGCTCCGGTTCGCCGCCGTACTGGCCATCATGGCCGTGGTCCTGATCGGTCTGTCGATCGCGCTGCGCGCCGACGGCGGCCAGCCGCGCGGCGAGGAGTTCCTCGACGAGCTGGAGCAGCTTCGCCGGGAGCTGCGGGCCGAGATCGTGGCCGCCGCCCAGCGCGGCAACCAGGCACTCGACCAGTCCCAGCGGGTGGAGGACCAGGTCACCGCGCTGCGCCGCCGGCTGGACGCGGCGGCGGCCGGCATCGCCGCGGCCGCCGGGATCACCGGGGCGGTGGCCGAGGAACCGGCCGGCGCCGGCCGGGCCCGGGTGTCCGCCCCGCAGGAGCAGGCGTCGGGCGGGCGGCGGTGGGCCGCCGCGCCGGAGGAGACCCTGTCCACCTGGGGCCGCACCACCGATCGGGACGACGAGGAGCCGGCCGGGCGTCGCTACGGCGCGGAGCGTTCCGCCGCCGGCCAGGCCGGGGTGTACGGCGCTCCCCGCGAACCGCGCGGCGCCGCCCCCACCCCCGAGGCGGGCGGCCGTCCCGTGCTGCGGCACACCGAGACCGTGCACGTGACCACCCGGCACACCGTGGTGGACGGCGCGGACCCGGCGGTCGGCAACGCCTACGCCGGCTATGCCGGGCGCTGGTCCCCGGCGCCGGAGGAGTCGTCCTGGAGCGGCGCGGAGCCGGAGAACTCCTGGTCGGAGCGGGCCGAGCCGGAGCGGGGCTGGGCCGGTCAACGCGACGAACGGTCGAGCGGCCAGCGGGAGGACCGGCCCTGGCCGGGCGGGCAGCCCGAGGAGCGGTCCTGGTCGGGTGCCGCCGACGACCGTGCCGACCAGTCCTGGGCGGGCGGGTCGTACCCGGCGGAGGAGAACTGGTCCGGGGTACGGGCCGGCGACCGCTGGGCCGAGGTACGCGACGACGGGCGGGGCCGCGAGGTGCGGGTCGGTGAGCGCCGGGCGGAGCTGCACGCCGACGGTGCCGAGTTCCGCATGCAGGACCGGTGGGCGTCGGTACGCCACGACGAGCCCCGCCGGCCCGCCGAGCAGTGGGGTGGCGGCGGTTGGGTCGAGGCGGAGGAGCATCCGGCGCTGCCGGCCGGCGGCGTGCCGGTGCCGCAGGAGTGGCGGGGGCAGGCGCGCGGCCAGCAGCACGCCGAGCAGTCGTGGGGCGAGCGGTCGGCCGACCAGTGGCGAGCGCCCGCGCAGCGGGAACCGGTGGACTCCTGGCGGGCCGCCGAGCCGGAGCCGCGCGCCCGCCAGCAGTGGGGCGGCGAGCAGCGGTACGGCCAACCGCCGCAGGACGACTCCCCGCGCGCCGGTGGCCGCTGGCGCTGATCCGGTCAGCCGCCGTTACTTGTCGATGTCGCCGACCACGAAGAACATCGAGCCGAGGATGGCGATCAGGTCCGGCACCAGGGCGCCGGGGAGCAGGCTGGCCAGCGCCTGCACGTTCGCGTACGACGCGGTGCGCAGCTTGAGCCGCCACGGGGTCTTCTCGCCCCGGGAGACCAGGTAGTAGCCGTTGATGCCGAGCGGGTTCTCGGTCCAGGCGTAGGTGTGCCCCTCGGGCGCCTTGACCACCTTGGGCAGTCGGGTGTTCACCGGCCCGGTCAGCCGGTCGACCCGGTCCAGGCACTGCTCGGCGAGGTCGAGTGAGGCGTACACCTGGTCGAGCAGCACCTCGAAGCGGGCGTGGCAGTCCCCGGCGGTGCGGGTCACCACCGGCACGTCGAGCTGGTCGTAGGCGAGGTAGGGCTCGTCGCGGCGCAGGTCCAGGTCGAGGCCGGAGGCGCGGGCGACCGGCCCGGAGGCGCCGAACGCGGCGGCGTCGGCGGCGGAGAGCACCCCCACCCCGACGGTACGGGCCAGGAAGATCTCGTTGCGCCGGATGAGCCGGTCCAGGTCGGGCATCCGGCGGCGGACCTCGCCGATCGCGGCGCGGGCCCGGCCGGTCCAGCCGGCGGGCACCTCCTCCTTGAGGCCGCCGACCCGGTTGAACATGTAGTGGATCCGGCCGCCGGAGACCTCCTCCATCACCGCCTGGATCGTTTCCCGCTCGCGGAACGCGTAGAAGACCGGGGTGATCGCGCCGATCTCCAGCGGGTACGAGCCGAGGAACATCAGGTGGTTGAGCACCCGGTTCAGCTCGGCGAGGGCCATCCGCAGCCAGGTGGCCCGCTCGGGCACCTCCATGCCCATCAGCCGCTCGACGGCGAGCACCACGCCCAGCTCGTTGGAGAACGCAGACAGCCAGTCGTGCCGGTTGGCCAGCACGATGATCTGCCGGTAGTCGCGGACCTCGAAGAGCTTCTCCGCGCCCCGGTGCATGTAGCCGACGATCGGCTCGGCCGCGACGACCCGTTCGCCGTCGAGCACCAGCTTGAGCCGGAGCACCCCGTGCGTGGACGGGTGCTGGGGGCCGATGTTGAGCACCATGTCGGCGCCCAGCTGCTCGCCGCCCGCGCCGGTGCCGACGGTCAGCTCGCGGAGGTCGCCGGCGTCCGTGGTCATGTGGGTCATCGTGCCATGAACGCCGCGGGGTCGACGCCGACCGGTTGCCGTAGCCACCAGTGCCCGCCGAGGCCGGCCGGGTCGGTCAGCTCGGCCACCGCCGAGGCGGCGGCCAGCGCCCGCAGGTAGCCGGCCGGGTCGCTGCCGGCCAGGGTCAGCGGCGGTCGGCCGCCGTCGGCCCCGAGCGCCCGCAGCGCCTCCCGCTGCGACACCAGCGTGTACGCGCACCCGGCGACCCGTGCGCCGGCGGCGGCGACCGAGTCCACGGCGACGTGCGCGGTGACGTCGCGGGAGCCGTCGGGTACGGGTGGCACCTGCCGGCCGGCGCGGTACCCGGTCAGCGTTCCGTCCACCGGCCGCTCCTGCCGCAGGTGTCCGTAGTCGACGGCCAGCGCGAGTCCCCGGTCGAGCCTGCCGACCGCGTCGGCCCAGGCGTCGTCCCTGGTCCGGCCGATCTCGGCCCGCCCGGGGGCCACCGGGGCGGGCCACCAGCGGTGCAGCCAGTCGAGGTCGGCGGCGTCGACCCGGTCGCCCACCGACTCCGCCCCGCTCGCCGGGTCGACGAGCAGGTACCGCCAGTCGTCGCCGTCGTGCACCGCGGCGTCGAGCGGGACGTTGTCCAGCCATTCGGTGGCGATCAGCAGGCCGGTGACCCCGTGCGGGATCTCGTTCCGCCAGTCGATGCCGGCGGGCAGGTCGTCGGGGCGGGGCGCCCGCTCGACGGCGGTGAGCCGTACCCGGTGGGCGAGCGGCACCGGCGCGGCGGGTGACGGCGCGGCGGCGGCCGGGGCGGTCGGGGTTTCCGGGGAGGCCGGTCGCCCGGTGGGATCCCCGTCGGTGCCCACGGCCCGGGCGAGGGAGCGCAGCAGCTCGCCCCGGCCGGCGCCCACGTCGATCACGTCCAGCCGGTCGGGCCGGCCCAGGGCGGCGTCCACCTGGTCGACCAGGCGGGACAGCGCGCTGGCGAGGACACCCGAGGCGTGCGCGCTGGTGCGGAAGTGCGCGGCGGGTCCGGCCCCGGCGACGAAGAAGCCGTTCGGGCCGTAGAGGGCGGCCTCCATGGCGTCCCGCCAGCGCATCGAGTTCATTCCGCGTTCAGGGTGCGTCACCGTGCCGACCCTACGGTCAGCCGGTATGAGACGACTGTTCATCCCCGCCCTGGCGGTCGTGCCGATGGTGCTGGCCGCCGTCCCCGCCGTCGCCGCCCCGACCGGCGACGGGCTCCGCGAGGTCCGCGCGGTGGCTGAGACCCCCTCCCTCTTCGACGACGAGGCCGGCGGGGACGCCGACGCCGACGACCCGGCGATCTGGGTGCACCCGACGGACCGGGCGGGCAGCCTGGTGGTGGCCACCGCGAAGAACGGCGGCCTGCGGGTGTACGACCTGCGCGCCCGGGAGCGGCAGCGCATCGCCACCCCGCCGGCGCCCGGCCCGGAGCACGAGTCCGGCCGGTTCAACAACGTCGACCTGGTCTCCGGGTTCCGGCTGGCCGGCCGTGCCACCGACCTCGCCGTGGTCACCGACCGGGGCCGGGACCAGCTCCGCTTCTACCGGATCGACCCGGGTACCCGGCTGCTGACCGACGTCACGGCGGCGGACGTGCCGTTCGCCTTCAGCGCGGACCAGGCAGAGGTCGACGAGCAGCGCACCGCGTACGGGCTGGCCACCTTCACCGACGTCGACGGCGCCGCGTACGCGGTGGTCAGCCGGCGCAGCACTCCGGAGGTGGGGCTGTTCCGGCTGGTCGTCAGGGGTGACACGGTCAGCTATCGGCGGGTGGACCGGCTGACGTTGCCGTCGACGTTCACCCTGCCGAACGGCGCGCGCTGGTCGCCGTGCACCGACCCGGGTGACGGGCCCCAGGTGGAGGGCACCGTGGTCGACCCGGCGACCGGCGTGGTGCACCTGGCCCAGGAGAAGGTCGGGCTGTGGCGGACGCGACTGATGGGCGGCCGGTTCGCCGGCGGTCTGACACCGGTCGAGCGGGTCCGCGAGTACGGCGTCCCGGCGGCCTTCGACGTCGAGGAGGACGACTGCGTGACCGATTACGCGGCCGACCCGGGCTTCGGTGGCCGGGTCGCCCAGGACGTGGAGGGGCTGACCATCCACCGGACCGGCCGGTTCACCGGCACCCTCGTCGTCTCCAGCCAGGGCGACGACACGTTCTACACGTACGACCGGCGCACCGACCGCCCCACGGGCCGGTTCGCGGTGGTCGACGGCCGCGTGGACGGGGGCCAGGAGTGCGACGGCGCGGCGGTGACCGCCACCCCGCTGCCGGGCTTCCCCGGCGGCCTGCTGGTGGTCCACGACGGCCACAACACCCCGGAGACCACCGGCGCGGACGGCGAGGCCCGCCCGGACACGGACTTCAAGTTCGTCGACGCCGGTTTCCTGCGCGCCCAGGGCTGAGGCCCGGGACCGGGTCGTCGCCGCCGGGGCGGGCGGCCCGGTCCGTACCGGATCGGACGTCCGGGAGGCCGGGCCGGCGGGGCGGCACTGTAACCGCGGCGCGTGGTCCGCGCCGCCCGGAAACCGCCCGCCCACCGGCCGGTGAAGGTTTTCACACACTCTTGTTAGGGCTCCGTAACCCCAGCGCATACTTGCGGTCGACCGGTACCCCCTTCGAGGACTGGATCGTTGCCATGAGCGCACCGCTGCGCCCGCGTCCGGGCGCCCCGCGTGAGGCCGCCGTTCCCGCGGGCGGCGCCCCTGCCGGCGCCCCGCTCGTCTTCCCCCGCACCCTGACCGTCGGCATCATCGGCGCCGGCCGGGTCGGTGCGGTGCTGGGGGCGGCGCTCGTCGCCGCCGGCCACCGGGTGGTCGCCGCCGCCGGCGTCTCCGGGGCCGCGAAGGCCCGGATCGCGCTGCTGCTGCCCGGCACCCGCAACCGCTCGGCCACCTCGGTCGCCCGCGCCGCCACCGACCTGCTGCTGATCGCCGTCCCGGACGACGCGCTGGCCGGCGTGGTCGCCGGGCTGGCCGAGACCGGGGCGCTGCGCCCCGGCCAGGTGGTCGCCCACACCTCCGGCGCGCACGGCCTGGCCGTGCTGGCCCCGGCCGCCGCCGTCGGCGCGCGCCCGCTGGCGCTGCACCCGGCGATGACCTTCACCGGTACGCCCGACGACCTCGGCCGGCTGGCCGGCATCTCGTACGGGGTGACCGCCCCGGCGGAGTTGCGCCCGCTCGCCGCCCGGCTCGTCGCCGACCTGGGCGGGGTGCCGGAGTGGGTCGCCGAGGGGGACCGCGCGCTCTACCACGCGGCGTTGGCGCACGGCGCGAACCACCTGGTGACCCTGGTCAACGAGGCGGCTGACCGGCTGCGCGACGCCGGGGTGGCCCAGCCCGAGAAGGTGCTGGCCCCGCTGCTGCGGGCGGCCCTGGAGAACGCGCTCCGGTTCGGCGACGACGCGCTGACCGGCCCGGTGTCCCGGGGTGACGCGGGCACCGTGCGACGGCACCTGGACCGGCTGGCGGAGACCGCCCCGGAATCGGTGGCCCCCTATCTGGCGTTGGCACGACGGAGCGCGGATCGGGCGATCGCGGCCGGTCGGCTGCGGCCGGTGGACGCCGAGTCGCTGCTCGACGTGCTGGCCGGGATCCATCGGGAGGTGGCGGCATGACGGAGCTGGTGCACAGCCGGGCCGAGCTGGCGAAGGCGCGGGACGGACTCAAGGGCACCGTCGGCGTGGTGATGACCATGGGTGCGCTGCACCCGGGGCACGAGACGCTGCTGCGGGCGGCCCGGGAGCGGGCGGACCACGTGCTCGTCACGATCTTCGTCAACCCGCTGCAGTTCGGGCCGAACGAGGACTTCGACCGCTATCCGCGCACCCTCGACGCCGACCTGGAGATCTGCCGTCGGGCCGGGGCCGACGTGGTGTTCGCCCCCGCCGTGTCGGACATGTACCCGGACGGGCAGCCGGCGGTCCGGGTGAACCCGGGGCAGCTCGGCGAGGACCTGGAGGGGCAGAGCCGGCCCGGCTTCTTCCACGGGGTGCTGACCGTGGTCATGAAGCTGCTCCAGCTCACCCGCCCCGATCTCGCCTTCTTCGGCGAGAAGGACTACCAGCAGCTCACCCTGGTCCGCCGGATGGCCCGCGACCTGGACGTCCCGGTGGAGGTGGTCGGCGTGCCGACCGTCCGCGAACCGGACGGGCTGGCCCTGTCCAGCCGTAACCGCTACCTCTCGCCGGAGCAGCGGCGGACCGCGCTGAGCCTGTCGGCCGCGCTGCGGGCCGGCGCGACCGCCGCCGAGCAGGGCCGGGACGCCGGGGAGGTGCTGGCCGCCGCGCACCGGACGTTCGCCGCGGTCGGTGCCGACGCCCGGCTGGACTATCTGGTGCTCACCGATCCGGACCTGGAACCGGGTCCGGTGGCCGGCCCGGCCCGGCTGCTGGTCGCGGCCTGGGTGGGCGACACCCGCCTGATCGACAACATGGCGATCCGACTCGCCCCGCGTTCCTGACCACCTGACCACCGCACCCGCTGAGAGGCGACCGATGTTCCGGACCATGCTCAAGTCGAAGATCCACCGGGCCACGGTGACCCAGGCGGACCTGCACTACGTCGGCTCGGTCACCGTGGACCAGGATCTGCTCGACGCCGCCGACCTGCTCCCCGGCGAGCAGGTGGCGATCGTGGACGTGACCAACGGGGCCCGGCTGGAGACGTACGTCATCCCCGGTGAGCGGGGCAGCGGGGTGATCGGCATCAACGGCGCGGCGGCGCACCTGGTGCACCCCGGCGACCTGGTCATCCTCATCTCGTATGGTCAGATGGACGACGCCGAGGCGCGCTCGTACCGGCCCCGGGTGGTGCACGTCGACGCCGACAACAAGGTCGTCGACCTGGGCGCCGACCCGGCCGCCGTGGCTCCCGGCACCGCCGGTGACCCCACCCCCAGCCCGCTGGCCGTGGTGGGCTGAGCGCGCTTCCGGTCTGTCACCGGAAGGTCATTGTTGGTTACCCTGGGCGGACCGTCGGGTTTGACGGTCGTCGGCTGGGGGAGGCCGCGATGCGCCGTGCGATGACGAGACCGGTCGCCGCGTTGATCGCCGTGGCCCTGCTGGCCGGCTGCGCCGCCACCGCCGGGGTCGACGGGGACCTCACCGACGACTGGGCCGCCCCGGCGGTTGCCGGGCCGTTCACCCCCGAGGCCGGCGTCTGCCAGGTCGGCGACTTCACCGACACGGTGGCGCTGGACGGGTACGCGCCGGTGGACTGCGCCGTGGCGCACCGGGTGGAGACGGTGCACGTGGGGGCCTTCCCGGCCGGCGGGGCGGATCCGCCCGTCACCGGCTCGCCCGACCTGCGTGGCGCCTTCGCCGAGTGCGACGCGCGCGCCACCGGGTACGTCGGCGACGACTGGCGCGCCGGCCGGCTGCGGCTGGCCGTGGCGCTGCCCACCCGTCCCGGCTGGGCGGCCGGCTCCCGCTGGTACCGCTGCGACCTCAGCGAGTTGACCACCGTCGAGGCGGCGGCGGCCGTGGTGACCCGCACCGGCAGCCTGCGTGACGCCCTGAAGGGCCCGTCGCCGCTGCGCCTGGGCTGCCAGCGCACCCGCACCGGCACCGGCCGGGGCGTGCAGGTGCTGCTCCCGGCGGAGTGCGCCACCGCCCACGACGCCGAGTTCGTCGGCGTGTGGAAGGCGCCCGACCGGCCGTACCCGACCCGGGACGCCGACTGGCTGCCGCTCTACGCCGGCTGCCGCAGCGTCCTCGCCCGGTACGTCGGCGTGCCGGACGACGCCGACCTGCGCTTACGCAGCGGCGTGGTGGTCCGCCCGCCCGGTGCCGGCCGCTGGCGGGCGGGTGACCGGGGTGTGCGCTGCCACCTGTGGCTCAGCGACCGGACGGTGACCGCCTCGCTCAAGGGCGCCGGCCCGGCCGGGCTGCCCGTCCGGACGAAGTAGCGGACGCCGTAGTCCAAACCACTCGTCGTGCCCCCGCCGCCCGGGATGAGGGGCGTTCGGGTTGACTGTGCTCATGGACCTTCCGACCGTCGACCTGCCGGCCCTGCCCAGACTGCTGGCCGCGCCCGCGCCCGGCTGGGTGGAGACCACCGACGTGATCGTGGTCGGTTCCGGGGTCGCCGGGCTCACCGCCGCGCTGCACCTGCGCGAGGCCGGCCTGCACGTCACGGTGGTCACCAAGGTCAACATTGACGAGGGCTCCACCCGGTGGGCGCAGGGCGGCATCGCGGCGGTGCTCGATCCGACGGACACCCCGGGCGCGCATGCCCACGACACCGAGATCGCCGGCGTCGGGCTCTGCGACCCGGCGGCCGTGCGGGTGCTGGTGGAGGAGGGGCCGACCCGGCTCCGCGAGCTGATGCGCATCGGCGCGGAGTTCGACCGCAACCCGGACGGGTCACTGATGCTCACCCGGGAGGGCGGGCACCGGGCGGACCGGATCGTGCACGCCGGCGGCGACGCCACCGGCGCCGAGGTGCAGCGCGCGCTGCACGCGGCGGTCCGCCGCGACCCGTGGATCCGCCTGGTCGAGCACGCCCTGGTGCTGGACCTGCTGCGCGCCCCCGGCGACGGCCCGGACGGCCTCGGCCCGGCCTGCGGCATCACTCTGCACGTGCTGGGCGAGGGCAGCGAGGACGGCGTCGGCGCGCTGCTGGCCCGGGCGGTGGTGCTGGCCACCGGCGGGATGGGGCAGATCTTCTCGGCAACCACCAACCCGGCCGTCTCCACCGGCGACGGGGTGGCCCTGGCCATGCGGGCCGGCGCGGCGGTCACCGACGTGGAGTTCGTCCAGTTCCACCCGACCGCGCTGATCGTGCCGCAGGCGGCCCGGGTGCCCGGCGCCGGCCTCGCCCAGCAGCCGCTGGTCTCCGAGGCGCTGCGCGGCGAGGGGGCCCACCTGGTCGACAGTGACGGCAAGCGGTTCATGGTCGGCCAGCACGAGCTGGCCGAACTGGCCCCCCGGGACGTGGTGGCCAAGGGCATCCACCGGGTGCTGCTGGCCACCGGCGCGGACCACGTCTGGCTGGACGCCCGGCACCTGGGCGGCGACTTCCTGGCCGGGCGGTTCCCCACCATCGTCGCCTCCTGCCTGGCCATCGGCGTGGACCCGGCCACCGACCTGATCCCGGTCGCCCCGGCCGCCCACTACGCCTCCGGCGGCGTCCGTACCGACCTGCACGGCCGCACCTCCATCCCCGGCCTGTACGCCTGCGGCGAGGTCGCCTGCACCGGCGTGCACGGTGCCAACCGGCTGGCCAGCAACTCGCTGCTGGAGGGGCTGGTCTTCTCCCGTCGGATCGCCGAGGACATCGCCGCCGGGCTGCCCGAGCAGGCCCGGCCGGCGGAGACGGGCGCGTGGGTGGGCGGCGAGGGCTGGGTGGTGCCGGCCGAGGGCACGTCGGCGCTCCAGCGGGCGATGACCCGGGGTGCCGGGGTGCTGCGGTCGGCCGCCACGCTGACCGGGACCGCCGCCGTCCTGGGCGAGCTGGGCCTGGGCCGGGGCACGCCGCGTACCGCCGACTGGGAGGCGACGAACCTGCTCACCGTGGCGTCGACCCTGGTCGCCGCCGCGTACGCCCGGCAGGAGACCCGGGGGTGCCACTGGCGGGAGGACTTCCCGGCCGCCGACGAGCGGTGGCGGGGCCATCTGCTCGGTGCGGTCGGTGCGCAGGGTCGGTTAACGTCCCGGTGGGAGGAGTTGGCGTGAGCGCGAGGAGTGAGTCGGTCCTGCGAGCCCCGCAGTCGCGAACGAAGGTGGTCCGGTGAGCGCGAGGAGTGAGTCGGTCCTGCAGGCGCGGATCGGGGTGGCGGCGTGAGGGAGTCGACGGAGCGGGCGTTGCGGGCCGGTGGCCTGGACCCGGCGCAGGTGCGGGCGGTCGTCGTGGGGGCGCTCGCCGAGGACCTGGGGCCGGACTTCCTCGACGTGACCAGCGTGGCCACCATCCCCGACACGCAGACCGACACCGCCGACGTGGTCGCCCGCGCCGACGGCGTGGTGGCCGGGCTGGCCGTGGCGGCGGCGGCCTTCGAGCTGGTCGGCGAGGTGACCGGTGCGGGCCGTACCGTCGAGGTGTCGCTGGTGGCCCGGGACGGGCAGCGGGTGGCGCGCGGCGACGTGCTGGCCACGGTGACCGGCCCGACCCGGCTGGTGCTCACCGCCGAGCGCACGGCGCTCAACCTGCTCAGCCGGATGTCCGGGGTGGCCACCCACACCCGGGCCTGGGCCGACGCCCTGGCCGGTACGAAGGCGATGGTGCTGGACACCCGCAAGACCACCCCGGGCCTGCGCGCCCTGGAGAAGTACGCGGTGCGCGCCGGCGGCGGCACGAACAAGCGGATGGGCCTGCACGACGTCGCCATGATCAAGGACAACCACAAGTTCGCCGCGGGCGGCATCGCGCCCGCCTTCCGCCGGGTCCGGGAGGCGTTCCCCGACGTGCCGGTGCAGGTGGAGGTCGACACCGTCGCCGAGGCGGTGGAGGCGGTCGAGGCCGGCGCGGACTTCCTGCTGCTGGACAACATGACCCCGGAGACGCTGCGGGAGGTGGTCGCCCGGGTGGGCGACCGGGCGGAGCTGGAGGCGACCGGCGGGCTCACCCTCGCGGTGGCGGCCGAGTACGCGGCCACCGGTGTGGACTTCCTGTCGGTGGGCGCGCTGACCCACTCCTCGCCGATCCTGGACATCGCGCTGGACCTGCGGACGCGGTGAGCCCACGGGCGGTGAGTCCGGCGCGGTGGGCCGGGCCGGCCGGCCGGCGGCTCGGCGGGTTCGCCCCGCCGGGCGGCGTCTAGGCTGCGCGTGTGCTGCTCTGCATCGACATCGGAAACACCAACACCGTGCTGGCGACCTTCGACGGCGACAAGCTGGTGCACTCCTGGCGGATCAAGACCGACGCCCGGTCCACGGCGGACGAGCTGGGTCTGATGTTCCGCGGGCTGCTCGCCGGTGACGCGGTGGAGATCACCGGGGTGGCGGCCTGCTCCACGGTTCCGGCGGCGCTGCGCTCGCTGCGGTCCATGCTGGCCCGCTACTACGCCGACCTGCCCAGCGTGATCGTCGAGCCGGGGGTGCGCACCGGCGTCCAGCTCGCGATCGACAACCCCAAGGAGGTCGGCTCGGACCGGGTGGTCAACACCCTCGCCGCGTACACCCTCTACGGCGGTCCGTCGATCGTGGTCGACTTCGGCACCACCACGAACTTCGACGTGATCAGCGGCCGAGGTGAGTTCCTCGGCGGCGCCTTCGCCCCGGGCATCGAGATCTCGTTCGACGCCCTGGCTGCCCGGGCCGCTCAGCTGCGCAAGGTGGAGGCGACCAAGCCCCGGTCGGTGATCGGCAAGAACACCGTCGAGTGCCTCCAGTCCGGCCTCTACTTCGGCTTCGCCGGGCAGGTCGACCGGATCGTCGAGCGGATGACCGAGGAGTTGGGCGAGGTGAAGGCGGTGATCGCCACCGGCGGGCTGGCCTCGGTGGTGATCGGCGAGTGCCGCACCATCACCCACCACGAGCCGATGATCACCCTGATCGGCCTGCGGATGGTCTACGAGCGCAACAACTGACCCCGGCCGCCGGGGTCGGGCGCCGCCCGGGGGTCAGCGCCGCCGGGCCCGGAAGACGAGCGTCCGGTACGGCAGCTCGACCGTCTCCCGCCCGGCCAGGTCGGGGTGGGTGGCGAACAGCTCGCGCAGCTCCGAGTCGACCCGCTGCCGTTGCCGCGGCGTGGCGGTCAGCCAGTTCGAGCGGGTACGCAGCACGCCGACCACCTCGTCCGGGGTGAGCGTGGCCCGGTGGGTGAACTCGCCCAGCTCGACCGCGCCGAAGGCCCGGCCGAAATCGGTGATCTTCTCGGTCAGGTCACCGGCGTCGTCGTGGGTCCCGGCGATCCGGTCCAGCTCGGCGACCCAGCCGACGCTCCCGTCCCGGGTGTTCCAGATCGGGGCGAACGTTCCGCCGGCCCGGAGCACCCGGGCGATCTCGCCGTGCGCCGGCTCCTTGTCGAACCAGTGGTAGGCCTGCCCCACCAGGACCGCGTCGGCCGTCCCGGCCGGCAGCGGCACCGCCTCGGCGCTGCCGGCCAGCGCGGTGCTGCCCGGCGTGGCAGCGGCCAACTGGGCGCGCATCCCCGGATCGGGCTCCACCGGCAGCACCTCGTGGCCCAGGTCGAGGATCGCGCGGCTGAGGATGCCGGTGCCGGCGCCGAGGTCGACCACCCGGGCCGGCGCGTCGACGCCCGCCAGGGCCCAGCGGACGGCGGACTGCGGATAACGGGGCCGGAACCGGTCGTAGTCGGTGGCGGCCGCCCCGAAGGACAGCGCCGGAGTGGGGTCGGTCATGGGCGGCAGGTTATCCCGTAACGGCGACCTGGGCGCTTGAGTACGCTCGGGGGCTGACCCCGCCGATATCTCCTTTCTGAGGACAGTGCCGTGATCGAGCAGAACGCCGTGCCAGTGGACCCCGCCGACGACCTTCCCGAGCAGATGAAGGTCCGCCGGGAGAAGCGGGACCGGATGCTCGCCGAGGGCATCGAGCCGTACCCGGTCGGTTTCCCCCGGACCAGCACGCTGGCCGAGGTCCGCGCGAAGTACGCCGAGCTGCCCACCGACACCGCCACCGGCGACCAGGTCTCGGTCACCGGCCGGGTGATCTTCGTACGGAACACCGGCAAGCTCTGCTTCGCGACGCTGCGCGACGGCGACGGCACCGAACTCCAGGCCATGCTCTCCCTGGACCGGGTGGGCGCCGAGCGGCTGGAGGACTGGAAGCGCCTGGTCGACCTCGGTGACCACGTCGGGGTGACCGGTGAGGTGATCACCAGCCGCCGGGGCGAGCTGTCCGTGCTGGCCCAGGAGTGGGCGGTCACCGCCAAGGCGCTGCGCCCGCTGCCGGTGGCGCACAAGCCGCTCAGCGAGGAGGCCCGGGTCCGCCAGCGCTACGTCGACCTGGTCGTCCGCCCGCAGGCGCGGCAGATGGTGCGTACCCGGGCGGCGGCGGTGCGCAGCCTGCGTGATTCGCTGCACGGGCAGGGATTCATCGAGGTCGAGACCCCGATGCTGCAGTTGCTGCACGGCGGGGCGGCGGCCCGCCCATTCGTGACCCACAGCAATGCGTTGAACACCGATCTGTATCTGCGAATCGCGCCGGAACTGTTTCTCAAGCGGGCCGTGGTCGGCGGCGTCGACCGGGTCTTCGAGATCAACCGCAACTTCCGTAATGAGGGCGTCGACTCTTCGCACTCCCCAGAGTTCGCGATGCTGGAGACCTACCAGGCGTACGGCGACTACGACACGATGGCCGAGCTGACCCGCAATCTGGTGCAGCAGGCGGCGATCGCGGTCAGCGGCTCGACCGTGGTGACCCACGCCGACGGCCGCGAGTTCGACCTGGGCGGCGAGTGGCGCTCGGTGACGCTGTTCGGGGTGCTTTCCGAGGCGCTCGGCGAGGAGGTCACGGTCCGCACCGAACGGTCCCGCCTGGTCGAGTACGCCGACAAGGTCGGACTCGCAGTGGACCCGAAGTGGGGTCCGGGCAAGCTGGCCGAGGAACTGTTCGAGGAGTTGGTCGTGCCAGGCCTGCAGGCCCCCACCTTCGTGCGCGACTACCCGGAGGAGACCAGCCCGCTGACCCGGGTGCACCGCAGCGAGCCGGGGCTGGCCGAGAAGTGGGACCTCTACGTGCTCGGCTTCGAGCTGGGCACCGCGTACTCCGAACTGGTGGACCCGGTGGTGCAGCGGGAGAAGCTGGTCGCCCAGGCGCAGTTGGCCGCCCGCGGCGACGACGAGGCCATGCGGCTGGACGAGGACTTTCTGCGCGCGATGGAGTACGGAATGCCGCCGGCCGGCGGTATGGGAATGGGAATCGACCGGCTTCTGATGGCGCTGACCGGTCTCGGAATTCGGGAGACCATCCTCTTCCCGTTGGTCCGCCCGGAGTGAGTCGGAAGCTTCTCCGGCTCGTTACGGCATCCTATTGACGCGTCGAGCGCCACGCGGGTTATTGTGCTCCTATTGCAGGAGCACCCTGCTCGAAAGGAATGTGGGACGTGGCCAAGCAGATCATTCACAAGCTGGTCGATGACCTGGACGGCGGGGACGCGGACGAGACCGTCAAGTTCGCCCTCGACGGCGTTCAGTACGAGATCGACCTGTCGAACTCCAACGCCGAGAAATTGCGCGAGGTATTCGCGCCGTACGTGGCGGCGGGCACCCGGGTCGGTCGGGGCGGCGTGGTCGTGGGTGGCCGGGCGGCGCGGGGCCGGGGCGGCGCCACCGCCGACCGCGAGCAGAACAAGGCGATCCGGGCCTGGGCCAAGAAGGCCGGCAAGGAGATCTCCGACCGGGGCCGCATCCCGCAGGAGATCGTCGACGAGTACCACTCCAAGGCGGGTCACTGACGACAGCGCCAAGGGGCGACACGACGCCGGGCCGGAGCACCACTCCGGGCCGGCGTCGCCGTTTTCCCGGCCCGTGGTCGGGTGGGGTCGGTGTGCTCGCTGTGACGAACGGGTCGGGGCGGTCCGGAGTTGCCTCCTGCGGCGCCGCGCGGCGGTGCCGGGGCGGATGCCGGGCGGGCGGGAAGATTCCCGCCGGGGGCGGCGTTGTCCACAGGCGGTGGAAGATCTGTCCACAACCTGTGGACGAGCCACCGGTCCGCCGGGGAGCTTCCGCACCCTGGGCGAATTTCGCTCTGCGCGTACAGGTCGGGGTCCCGGAACACCTCCTGAGCGCGGATGGTTGGTCAAAACGACGTCAGAACGGCTCATCGCGGGGACACACGACCTCAGCGGAGTCGGTCGGCGGCGATAGAGTAAGGAGGCACGGACGCCCGTCCCGGACGTCCGCGCACCGGCCCCGCCAAGATCTAGAACATCAAGGCGCACGGCACGTGAGGAGCACGAGGGCATGTTCGAGCGGTTCACCGACCGAGCGCGACGGGTTGTCGTCCTGGCCCAAGAAGAGGCCCGGATGCTCAACCACAACTACATCGGTACGGAGCACATCCTGCTGGGCCTCATCCACGAGGGTGAAGGCGTCGCGGCAAAGGCCCTGGAGAGCCTCGGCATCTCCCTCGAGGGCGTCCGCCAGCAGGTCGAGGAGATCATCGGCCAGGGCCAGCAGGCGCCGAGCGGGCACATCCCGTTCACGCCGCGGGCCAAGAAGGTGCTGGAGCTGTCGCTGCGCGAGGCGCTGCAGCTCGGCCACAACTACATCGGCACGGAGCACATCCTGCTCGGTCTGATCCGCGAGGGTGAGGGCGTCGCCGCCCAGGTGCTGGTCAAGCTCGGCGCGGACCTCAACCGGGTCCGCCAGCAGGTGATCCAGCTGCTCTCCGGCTACCAGGGCAAGGAGCCGGCCGCGGCGGGCGCCGCGCCGGGTGAGGCCGCGCCGTCGACCAGCCTCGTGCTGGACCAGTTCGGCCGCAACCTGACCCAGGCCGCCCGCGAGGGCAAGCTCGACCCGGTGATCGGGCGCGAGAAGGAAATCGAGCGGGTCATGCAGGTGCTCTCCCGCCGTACCAAGAACAACCCGGTCCTGATCGGTGAGCCCGGCGTCGGCAAGACCGCCGTGGTGGAGGGGCTGTCCCAGAAGATCATCAAGGGCGAGGTGCCCGAGACGCTCAAGGACAAGCAGCTCTACACGCTGGACCTCGGCGCTCTGGTCGCCGGTTCCCGCTACCGCGGTGACTTCGAGGAGCGCCTCAAGAAGGTGCTCAAGGAGATCCGCACCCGCGGCGACATCATCCTGTTCATCGACGAGATCCACACCCTGGTGGGTGCGGGTGCCGCCGAGGGCGCGATCGACGCGGCGAGCATCCTCAAGCCGATGCTGGCCCGTGGCGAGCTGCAGACCATCGGTGCGACCACTCTCGACGAGTACCGCAAGCACCTGGAGAAGGACGCCGCTCTCGAGCGCCGCTTCCAGCCGATCCAGGTGGGTGAGCCGTCGCTGGCCCACACCATCGAGATCCTCAAGGGGCTGCGCGACCGGTACGAGGCGCACCACCGGGTGAGCATCACCGACGCTGCCCTGGTGGCCGCCGCGACCCTGGCCGACAGGTACATCTCGGACCGCTTCCTGCCGGACAAGGCGATCGACCTGATCGACGAGGCCGGTGCCCGGATGCGGATCCGTCGGATGACCGCGCCGCCAGACCTGCGCGACTTCGACGAGCGCATCGCCCAGGTGCGCCGCGACAAGGAGTCCGCGATCGACGCGCAGGACTTCGAGCGCGCCGCCCAGCTGCGTGACAAGGAGAAGCAGCTCCTCGGTCAGAAGGCGCAGCGGGAGAAGGAGTGGAAGGCCGGTGACCTGGACGTCGTCAGCGAGGTGGACGACGAGCAGATCGCCGAGGTGCTCGGCAACTGGACCGGTATCCCGGTCTACAAGCTGACCGAGGAGGAGACCTCGCGCCTGCTGCGCATGGAGGACGAGCTGCACAAGCGCGTCATCGGCCAGGAGGACGCGGTCAAGGCGGTCTCGAAGGCGATCCGGCGTACCCGGGCCGGCCTGAAGGACCCGAAGCGTCCGTCCGGCTCGTTCATCTTCGCCGGCCCGTCCGGCGTGGGTAAGACCGAGCTCTCCAAGGCGCTGGCCGAGTTCCTGTTCGGCAGCGAGGACGCCCTCATCCAGCTGGACATGTCCGAGTTCCACGACCGCTACACGGTCTCCCGGCTGGTGGGTGCCCCTCCCGGCTACGTCGGGTACGACGAGGGTGGTCAGCTGACCGAGAAGGTGCGGCGTCGGCCGTTCTCGGTGGTCCTCTTCGACGAGATCGAGAAGGCCCACCCGGACGTGTTCAACACGCTGCTCCAGATCCTGGAGGACGGTCGGCTCACCGACGGTCAGGGTCGGATCGTGGACTTCAAGAACACGGTCATCATCCTGACCACCAACCTCGGTACCCGTGACGTCGCCAAGGCGGTGTCGCTGGGCTTCCAGGCCTCTGAGGACTCCGAGTCGAACTACGACCGGATGAAGCAGAAGGTCAACGACGAGCTCAAGCAGCACTTCCGGCCTGAGTTCCTGAACCGGATCGACGACACCATCGTCTTCCACCAGCTGCGGCAGAGCGAGATCCTCTCGATCGTGGACATCATGATCGCCCGGATCGAGTCGCAGCTGCGCAACAAGGACATGGGTCTGGAGCTGACCGACAACGCCAAGAAGTACCTGGCGAAGAAGGGCTTCGACCCGGTGCTGGGTGCCCGTCCGCTGCGTCGCACGATCCAGCGCGACATCGAGGACAACCTCTCGGAGCGGATCCTCTTCAACGAGCTGACCCCGGGTCAGATCGTGGTGGTGGACTGCGAGGGCGACCCGGAGAACATCGACAAGTCCAAGCTGGTCTTCCGCGGCTCGGACCGGCCGGCCGAGGTGCCGGACGCCGTTCCGGCCGACCTCGGTGGCGCGGCTACCGCGGGGGCGGACGAGTAAGGACGACAGCACGAGGGCGGCGGCCCCGGACGGCGAAAGCCATCCGGGGCCGCCGCCTTTTGCATGCCCGATCCCGGCGTGCCCGGCCGCGTGATCCACTCGCTTTGCGGCGTGTCGCGGTATCCCGGGCGCCGGACACCGCGACACACCGCAAACGGCGTCGAAGCCGGGCCAGGCACCCGGAGCGGAGGCGGGGTCAGGGGCGGGGGAGTGGGGTGGCGGGGCCGTCGCCGACCAGGCGGAAGGCCGCCTCGCCGACCGGTTCCACCAGTCCGTCGGTGACCAGCCCGGCCAGCGCCCGCGCCCGCTGTACGTCGTCGCTCCACACCTGGTCGAGGCGCTGGTGCGGGACCGGGCCGGTGGTCTCCCGGAGCACTCCGAGCAGCAGCCCGCGCACCTGCCGGTCGGTGCCGGCGTACCGCTGGGGGCGTCGGGTCGGGCCGGCGGGCGCCTCCTGGCCGGAGGCCCGCCACGCGCAGACCGACTCGACCGGGCAGGCCGGGCAGCGCGGCGAGCGGGCCGTGCACACCACCGCGCCGAGTTCCATGAACGCCGCACTGGCCAGCGCGGCGGCGGCCGGTTCGAGCGGCAGCAGCTCCTCGCAGGCGACCAGGTCGGCCGGTCGGGTGGCCGGTCCGGCGTCCGGCTCGCCGGCCACCGCCCGGGACACCACCCGCCGGACGTTGGTGTCCACCACCGGGTGCCGTTGCCCGTACGCGAAGGCCGCCACCGCCCGCGCCGTGTACGTGCCGACGCCGGGCAGCGCCAGCAGTTGGTCCAGCTTGTCGGGCACCGCGCCGCCGTGCCGTTCCACGATCGCCACCGCGCAGTCGCGCAGCCGTACCGCCCGACGGGGGTAGCCGAGCCGCCCCCACATCCGGATCGCCTCGGCCGGCGTGTCGGCGGCCAGCGCGGCCGGGTCGGGCCAGCGGTCCAGCCAGGCCCGCCAGGCGGGCAGCACCCGGACCACCGGGGTCTGCTGGAGCATCACCTCGCTGACCAGGATCGCCCAGGCGCCGACCCCGGGCTCACGCCAGGGCAGGTCGCGGGCGTTCTCCTCGTACCAACGGCTGACCAGGGTGGCGAAAGTCGGTTCAGTCATCGCGTCGCCGATGATGTCACGCGGGACGGTCCCGCTGGATGGGCGACCCGGGCGGGGCGACGCGGCCCGCCGACGCGGATCGTGCAGAATGCCCGGATGAACGAGCTCGCGATCACCGTCATCGGCCGGGACCGGCCGGGCATCGTGGCCGACGTCGCCGAGGTGCTCGCCCGGCTCGGCGCGAACCTCACCGACTCCACCATGACCCGGCTGCGCGGTCACTTCGCGATGACCCTGATCTGCGTCGGCCCGGCCGCCGCCGAGGTGGAGGCCGCCCTGGCCCCGCTCGCCGCCGACGGCCAGCTGCTGGCCACGGTACGCGCGGTCACGCCCGACGGGGTGGCGGCGCGGGCCGGGGAGCCGTACGTGATGGCGGTGCACGGCGCGGACCGGATGGGCATCGTGGCGGCGATGACCCGGGTGCTCGCCGACGCCGGCGGCAACGTGACCGACCTGAGCACCCGGCTCGCCGGTTCGCTCTACGTGGTGGTGGCCGAGGTGGACCTGCCGCCGGGCAGCGCGGACGAGCTGGCCGGACGCCTCGCGGCCACCGCCGCCGAGCTGGGCGTCGAGGTGTCCCTGCGGCCGGCCGACCCGGACCTGCTGTGAGCGAGGAGGAGTACGCCGGCCTCGGCGACTGGACTCCGGAGACGCTGGCCCTGCCCGGCGAGGTACGTCAGGTGGTCGCCGCCCCGCACCCGGTGCTCAGCCGGCCCGGTGGCGCGGTCGACCCCACCGCGGTGGAGACCGTCCAGCTGGCCGCCGACCTGATCGCCACCATGCGGGTCTCGCCGGGGTGCGTGGGGCTGGCCGCCCCGCAGGTGGGCGTGGGCGCGCAGGTGTTCGCCGTGGACGTCACGGGTCACCCGAAGGCGGTCACCGTGCACGGCACCTTCGTGCTCTGCAACGCGCGGGTGGTCGAGGCGACCCGGTGGAAGCCGGGGCGGGAGGGCTGCATGTCGGTGCCGGACCTGACCGGGGACGTGAAGCGGGCCAGCCGGCTGGTGGTGGAGGCGGACCTGCCCGGCACCGGGAAGCCGGTGCGGCTGGTCACCGACGGCTTCGAGGCGCGCGCGCTGCAACACGAGATCGATCACTGCTCGGGGCTGCTCTTCCTCGATCGGGTCGCCGGCGCGCACGCCGTCTACCAGCGCAAGGTCTACCTGTGACCGGCCGCCGCCGGCTGTCGTGAGTGGAGGGTGGAGGCGGTGATCCGGGCGGTGTCCGGCGCGTCGCGACGGGTCGGAGTGGGGTGCGCCGCTACGGTGGGGGCATCATGCGTCTGACGGTCGGTCCCCTGCCATCCGCCGTGTACTGGCGGCGTCGCGCCGTGGTACTCGGAGCGGGGCTTCTCTTCCTGATTGTCCTGCTCTATTCCTGCAACCAGTCGGGGGACACCGCCACGACACCGCGGGCGAGGTCCACCCCGACGTCGCCGGCCGTCGATCCGGCACCGACCGGTTCGGCGCCCGCTTCCGGCTCCGCCGCACCGACGGCCACGCCGGAGGCGCCGGACTCCGGAGGCGGTCCGGCCGGGGATCCGGGTACGACCACCGCGCCGCCGGCCGCGCCGCCCGTCGTGCCCGCCGGCCCGACCGTGGTGGACGACGGCACCTGCACGGACGCCGAGCTCAGCGTGACGTCGCAGGCGCTCCCGTCCGAGGTGCGCCGGGGCGCCCTGGTCGACCTGACGCTGCGGGTCAAGAACACCGCCCAGCGGACCTGCAGCCGGGACGTCGGGGCCGACCTCCAGGAGCTCTACATCAAGCGGGGCGCGGAGAAGGTCTGGTCGTCGGACACCTGCGGCACCGGCAAGGGCTCGGACGTGCAGTCGTTCACCCCGGGCTTCGAGCGCTCCTACCAACTGACCTGGAACGGCAAGGACGTCAGCCGGTGCGCCGGCGGGGTGGCCGCCGGGCCGAACCCGCCCGCCGGGACGTACCAGGTCTTCGCCCGGGTCGGCACCAAGCTCAGCGAGCCCGTGAAGCTGGTCATCACCGGCTGACCGGACCGGTCAGACGTACCGCTCCAGGATGGACGCCTCGGCGAGCCGGGACAGCCCCTCCCGTACGCCCCGGGCCCGGGCGTCGCCGACCCCGTCGACGGCCTGGAGGTCCTCCACGGTGGCGCCGAGGAGCCGCTGGAGGCTGCCGAAGTGCACGACCAGCCGGTCGACGATCGCCACCGGCAGCCGGGGCACCTTGGCCAGCAGCCGGAAGCCACGCGGGCTGACCGCCGCGTCGAGGGCGTCGGAGGCGGCCGGGTAGCCGATCGCCTTGGCCACCGAGACCAGGTCGATCAGTTCGGTGGCGCCGAGCAGGTCCAGCTCGACCAGCGCCTCGTCCAGGGTGCGCGACTTGCGGCCGGTGGGCAGGTAGTCGCGGATGACCAGGGTGCGGTCGGCGTCCACGCCGGCCATCAGCTCGTCGAGCTGGAGGGCGAGCAGCCGGCCGTCGGTGCCCAGCTCCACCACGTACCCGGCGATCTCGTCGGCGATCCGGCGGACCATCTCCAGCCGCTGCACCACCGCGACCGCGTCGCGGACGGTGACCAGGTCCTCGATCTCCAGCGCGGAGAGGGTGCCGGAGACCTCGTCCAGGCGGAGCTTGTAGCGCTCCAGGGTGGCCAGCGCCTGGTTGGCCCGGGACAGGATGGCCGCCGAGTCGTCCAGGACGTGCCGCTGGCCGTTGACGTAGAGGCTGATGATCCGCATGGACTGGCTGACCGAGATGACCGGATAGCCGGTCTGTCGGGCGACCCGCTCCGCGGTGCGGTGCCGGGTGCCGGACTCCTCGGTCGGGATGGACGGGTCGGGCATCAGGTGCACGCCCGCCTGGACGATCCGGGTGCCGTCGCTGGAGAGCACCACGGCACCGTCCATCTTGCACAGCTCGCGGACCCGGGTGGCCGAGAACTCGACGTCCATCGGGAATCCGCCGGTGCAGATCTGGTCGACGACCTTGTCGTAGCCGAGCACGATCAGGGCGCCAGTGCGGCCCCGGAGGATCCGCTCGAGGCCGTCGCGCAGCGCGGTGCCGGGCGCCATCAGGGCGAGGTTCGCCCGCAGCGGATCGCCGGCGCTCCCGGCGCCCCCGGTCACGCTCACGCTGATCGGGCGGGCGGGCGAGCCCACGGCAGCGGTGCGGGCGTGGGGCGTCGCGCCGGCAGGCTTGGTGGTATCGCGGTCGATCGGCACGCGCACAGTCTACGGACTGCCGTGCGGTGGGTGCTGTCGTGGTTACTGTGATGTGTCACGGCGTCGGATCCCTGAAGTGCCGGCGGCTGTGCCGGGCCTGTCCGGTATGGCCCGCGCGGTCCGGCCCGGCGGCCACCGTCGGTCATTCGGCGGATGCGCGGGCGACACACTGTAGCGCCGAGCGCACGTCCGTGACCTCCATCACTCGCATGTTGTCCGGGCCCGCCCCGGTGCTGCCGGGCCCGCAGCCCTGCGGCACCAGCGCCACCCGGAAGCCGAGCCGGGCCGCCTCCGCCAGCCGGCGGGGGACCGCGCCCACCCGCCGCACCTCGCCGGTCAGCCCGACCTCGCCGATCGCCACCAGGTTGGGGGCGATGGCCAGGTTGAGCCCGCCGGACGCGACGGCCAGGGCGACGGCCAGGTCGGCCGCCGGCTCCACCACCCGGATGCCGCCGACGGTGGCGGCGAACACCTCCCGGTCGTGCAGCGTCAGCCGCTCGGTGCGGCGCTGGAGCACGGCCAGCACCATGGCCAGCCGGGCCCCGTCCAGCCCGGAGACCGTCCGCCTCGGCGAGCCGGCGACCGTCGCGCCGATCAGCGCTTGCACCTCGGTGACCAGGGCCCGCCGCCCCTCCATCGCGACCGTCACGCAGGTGCCGGGCACCGGCTCCGAGTAGCGGGTCAGGAAGAGCCCGGACGGGTCGGCGAGGCTGCTGATGCCCCCCTCGTGCATCTCGAAGCAGCCGACCTCGTCGGCGGCGCCGAACCGGTTCTTGACGCCCCGGACCATCCGCAGCGACGAGTGCTTGTCGCCCTCGAAGTGCAGCACCACGTCGACCAGGTGCTCCAGCACCCGGGGACCGGCGACCTGGCCGTCCTTGGTGACGTGGCCGACCAGCACGGTGGCGATGCCGCGCTCCTTGGCGACGGCGACCAGGGCGGCGGTGACCGCCCGGACCTGGGTGACCCCGCCCGGCACCCCCTCGGTGCCGGTGGTGGAGATGGTCTGCACCGAGTCGAGCACCAGCAGCCCCGGCTTGACCGCGTCGAGGTGGCCGAGCACCGCGCTCAGGTCGCTCTCGGCGGCCAGGTAGAGCTGGTCGTGCAGGGTGCCCATCCGCTCGGCGCGCAGCCGGACCTGGCTGACCGACTCCTCGCCGCTGACCACCAGGGAAGGGCTGCCCGCGCCGGCGGCCCACTGCTGGGCCACGTCGAGCAGCAGCGTCGACTTGCCGACCCCGGGCTCGCCGGCGAGCAGCACCACCGCGCCGGGCACGAGGCCGCCGCCGAGGACCCGGTCGAGCTCGCTGACCCCGGTGGGCCGGGCCCGGGCGGGGGCGGCGCTGATCGTGGCGATCGGCCGGGCCGGCTCGGCCGGCAGCCGGGAGCTGACCACCCGGCCGGAAACCATCGGCCCGGTCACCGTGCACTCGACCACCGAGCCCCACTCACCGCACTCGGGGCAGCGCCCCACCCACTTGGGTGGCTGGTGCCCGCAGGCGTCGCACTCGTAGGCCGGGCGGGGCTCGCGGGCGGCCCGGCCGCGGGAGGCGCCGGAGGCCGCGCCACCCCGTGCCGGGGTCGATCGGGAGGTGGTCACCACAGGACGCTAACCCCCTGGTACGACGAAACACCGCCGGCGTGGTGGTCACCACGCCGGCGGTGCCGACAGTTCCGTGCGGGGATCAGCCGCCGTGGCCGGAGCCGCCCTCCTCGCCACCGCCCTCGTGGCCGCCCTCGCGCTCGATGATCGGGGAGACCGGGGCGGCCGGGGTCAGCGGCACGCCGACCGGCGCGCCGGTCTGGATCGTCCTGCCGTTGCCGAAGTCGAAGGTCAGGTTGACCTGCTGGCCGACGCGCAGCGCCTCGGTCAGCCCGACGAGCTGGAGGTAACGGCCACCCTGCACGTTGAGCTGCACGTAGCTCTGCGCCGGGATCTCGAAGCGGGCCGGCTGGCCGGCCGGGGCCGAGGGGCTGGGGCTGGCCGTGGCGCTCTCCGACGGGCTGGCCGAGGCCGAGCCGGACGGCGACGGGCTCTCGGCGTGGGAGGCGCTCTCCGACGGCGACGCGCTCGGCGACGGCTCGGTGCCTTCCGGCGGGGGCGTCGAGCCCGGCTTGCCGGTGATCACGACCTCGCGCGCGCTGTCCGTGGTGACGGTCACGGTCACCGGGTCCCGCGTGTCGTTGTAGATCACGGCGTTGAGCGCGGCGTTCGCGCCGGTGCGCAGGCCCTCGGTGCCGGGGTACTCCACGTAGAGGCCGCGCACCTTGTAGGCGTTGTCCGGAGTCTCGACGTTGATGCCCTGGATCGACGGCGCCTTGTTGGCGGTCTCGGCCACCTGGCCGGCCCCGCATCCCGTCGCCAGCAGGGCGGTCGCCGCCGCCATGCCGGACAGCAGCAGGGCCGCCCGCCGGGAACCCCTGATCGAGCGCGTCACGTCGGTCCTCCTCGTCACGATCCCCACCCGGCCGTACCCCGGGCGCGGGGTGGTCATACCCGCGCAGACCGCGCTCCAGGGTAGTTGGGGCTGATCGACGGTCGCACGGCGACCCGGTATTGCCACCTGGCCGGGTGCCGGTCAGATCACCCGACCGCTCGCGACCAGCAGCACCACATCGATCAGGGCCACCACCATCACCGCCCGGAAAGCCGTCACCGGCCGTCCGCCGGCCTCGCCTGCGCCGCGCCGCCCGCCGTACCAGCCGAGCGGTGGCACCACGGCGGCGGCCGCCACGGCCGACAGGCCCAGCCAGGAAGGGGGCCCGGGCGGCCCGACGACCAGGGCGACCGTCGCGGCCAGCAGCAGCGCGGCGGCGGCGACCCGGCTGCCCGCCGGGCCGAGCCGGTGCGGCAGCCCGCGCACCCCGGTGCGCGCGTCGTCGGCGAGGTCCGGCAGGACGTTGGCGAAATGGGCCCCCGCGCCGAGGCAGGCCCCGGCGGCGACCAGCCACGCCGGTGGCGCGGGCGCGCCGGGCAGGGCCAGCACCACGAAGGCGGGCAGCGCCCCGAAGGAGACCGCGTACGGCAGCACGGAGACCGGGCTGGACTTCAGCGGCCAGTCGTAGAGCAGCGCCGAGACCAGGGCGATCGTGACCCAGAGCGCGGCGGTCGGGTTGGTGGTCACCGCCAGCAGCGGGGTCGCCAGGGCCGCGAGCACCGCGCCCACCGCCACCGTGCGCCGGCTCACCGCGCCCGCGGCGACCGGCTTGTCGGTACGCCCCACCGCGGCGTCCCGCCCGGCGTCCAGCGCGTCGTTGGTCCAGCCGACGGCGAGCTGGCTGGCCAGCACCGTCGCGGTGACCGCGGCGACGCCGGTCGGGGAGTGCCCGGCCCCCCACGCGAGCAGACCGGAGACCGCGGTGACCGCCGCGGACGGCTCCGGATGGCTCGCCCTGACCAGCCCTAACACCGTCGACGACATAAGGGAAGTCTGGTCGTTACCGGGGAGTCGTGCCACGCTCGGTCCATGCGGAACGGTCCCGTGTCCACTCCGCCGCGCGTCCTGCCTCCCAACGACCCCCGCCAGTACGACGACCTGGCCGGCGAATGGTGGCGACCGGACGGCGCGTTCGCCATGCTGCACTGGCTGGCCCGGTCCCGCGCCGCCCTGGTGCCGCCCGCCACCCGGCCCGACGCCCTGCTGGTCGACCTGGGCTGCGGTGCCGGGCTGCTCGCCCCGCACCTGGCCGGCAAGGGCTACCGGCACGTCGGGGTCGACCTGACCCGGTCCGCGCTGGAGCAGGCCGCCGCGCACGGGGTGACGGTGGTCAACGGCGACGCCACGGCGGTGCCGCTGGTCGACGGCTGTGCCGACGTGGTGGCCGCCGGCGAGCTGCTGGAGCACGTACCGGACTGGCGGCGCGTGGTGGCCGAGGCGTGCCGGCTGCTGCGCCCCGGTGGTCTGCTGGTGCTGGACACCCTCAACGACACCGCGCTGGCCCGGCTGGTGGCGGTACGCATCGGGGAGCGGCTGCCGACGGTCCCTCGGGGCATCCACGATCCACGGTTGTTCGTGGACGCTCGGGAGCTGGTGGCCGAGTGCGCGCGCCACGGCGTCCACCTGCGGATCCGGGGCATCCGGCCGAGCCTGCGTGGGACGCTGGCCTGGCTCGTCCGGCGGGCCCGCGGCCGTCCTTCCGGGACGGTCGACGGGCGGCAGCCCCGGATCAAGCCGACCCGGTCGGTCGCCGTGCTCTACCAGGGACACGGGGTGCGGCACGGGTAACCGGACCGCCCGGGGGGTACAGGGACGCAGGAGGGGGCGAGATGACGGTGAACGCGCTGGAGGCGGCCCGCCGGTTGGCGCCGCGGTTCGCCGCGCGGGCGGCACGGCACGACCGGGACGGCTCGTTCCCCGTGGACGACTTCGCCGACCTGCGCGAGGCCGGGCTCTTCGGGCTGATGGTGCCGCGCGAGCTGGGTGGGGCGGGCGCCACCTTCGCCGAGTACGCGGCCGTCGCCACCGAGCTGGCCCGGGGCAACGGCGCGACCGCGCTGGTGTTCAACATGCACGCCTCGGTCACCGGCGCGCTGGGCGCGGTCACCGAGGAACTGGCCGAGGCGCTGGGCGTACCCGACGAGGCGCTGGCCGCCCGGGACCGCCTGCTCCGAGCGGCGGCCGAGGGCTCCTGGTACGCGGTCGCGATGAGCGAACGCGGCGCGGGCGCGCGGCTGTCCCAGCTCAGCACGGTCTACGAGCCGGTCGACGGCGGCTGGCACGTCAAGGGCAGCAAGACCTTCTGCTCCGGCGCCGGGCACCCGGACGGCTATCTGGTGGCTGCGCGCAGCGCCGCCGACCAGTCGGTGGTCTCCCAGTTCCTGGTGCCGGCCGGCGAGGGGCTGACCGTGGAGCCGACCTGGGACTCGCTCGGCATGCGGGCCACCTCCTCGCACGACCTGCACCTGGACGTGACCGTCCCGGCGGACCGGCTGCTCGGTGGGGTGGAGGGGCTGGCGCTGGTGGTGGCCCAGCTGATGCCGCACTGGCTGGTGGCCAGCTACGCCGCCGTCTACGTCGGGGTGGCCCGGGCGGCGGTGGACGCGGCGGCCGAGCACCTGAACGCCCGCAACCTGGCCGGCCTGCCGGCGGTACGGGCCAGGTTGGGTCGGGCCGACGCGGCGGTGGCGGCGGCGCAGCTGGTGGTGGCGGAGGCGGCCCGCCGGGTCGACGAGGCCCCCGGTGACGCCGAGACCAACCGTTGGGTCTGGCGGGCCAAGCTGCTCGCCGGGACGACCGCGGCCGACGTGGCGGCGTCCGTGCTGGAGGCGGCCGGCACGTCGGCGACCCGACGGGGCCACCCGCTGGAGCGGCTCTACCGGGACGCCCGCTGCGGGTCGCTGCACCCCGCGACCTCGGACGTCTGCGCGGACTGGCTCGGCATCGCGGCGTTGGGCGGGGACCCGGATCGCGACGGATCGACCCCTCGTTGGTGAGGGCGAGGAGTTCGCCGGGTTTGCGAGCCCCGCAGCCCGAACGGAGGGCGGGACGGTGAGGGCGAGGAGTTCGCCGGGTTTGCGAGCCCTGCAGCCCGAACGGAGGGCGGGACGGTGAGGGCGAGGAGTTCGCCGGCTCGGCTAGCCCCGCAGCCCGAGCGGGAGGCGGCACGGTGAAGGCGGTGGGGGTGGTCGTTCCTGGGGCGGGGGCGGTCGCCGGGCGTGCAGTCGTGGACGAGAGGTGGGGGACATGGCCGTACCAGTGATCGCGGGACTCGGTACGGCACAGCCGCCGGGCGCCGCACAGGACGAGCTCTGGGAGGGCTTCTTCTCCCGGCACTTCTCCGGCACCACCCGGGCGCTGGCCGAGCGGATCTTCGCCAACTCCGGCGTGACCCGCCGGCAGGCGGCGGTGAACCCGCTGCTGGAGGACGTCTCCGAGTGGCCGACCGAGCGCCGGATGCGTCGCTACCAGGTCGAGGCGCTGCCGCTGGGCAAGGAGGCGGTGGGCCGGGCGTTGACCTCGGCCGGTCTCGCCGCCGGCGACATCGGGCTCTTCGTAGTCTGCTCCTGCACCGGGTACGCCACGCCGGGGCTGGACATCCTGCTCGCCCGGGACCTGGGCATGGCCCCCGACACGCAGCGGATGTTCGTCGGGCACATGGGCTGCTACGCCGCGCTGCCCGGGCTCGGCGCGGCGGCCGACTTCGTCACCGCGCGGGGGCGCCCGGCGCTGCTGCTCTGCGCCGAGCTGACCAGCCTGCACATCCAGCCGGCCAGCGCGCGGATGGACACCCAGCAGATCGTCTCGCACGCGCTCTTCTCCGACGCCGCGGTCGCCGCGGTGGTGGTCCCCGGCGCGGCCGGCCCCGGATCGCCCGGCGGGTACGCGGTGCGCGAGGTCACCTCGGTCACCGACACCTCCACCGCCGACCACATGACCTGGGACGTCACCGACACCGGTTTCCGGATGGGCCTGTCGCCGAAGGTCCCGCAGGTGCTCTCCACGCACGTTCGCGGGCTGGTCGACGACCTGCTGGCCCGCCACGGCACGGGCATCGCCGAGCTGGACGGCTGGGCGGTGCACCCGGGCGGCCCGCGCATCCTCAACGTGGTGGAGCGCGAGCTGGCCCTGCCGCCGGAGGCCCTCGCGGCCTCCCGGGCGACGTTGGACGAGCACGGCAACTGTTCGTCCCCGACGGTGCTGCTGATCCTGGACCGACTGGTGCGGGCTGCCGTGCCGCCGCGGCGGATCGTGATGCTGGCCTTCGGGCCGGGCCTCACCCTCTACGCCGCCCTGCTGGAACGTCGCGGTTAGGCTCGCCGGGTGGACGACCGGGCCGACGACCGGCTGCGTGGCGAGCTGCTGGCGGCGGCCGCCCTGCTCGCCGTGGCGGCGGGCGGAGCCTGGTGGTGGGCCAACTCGCCGGCCACCGGCCCGCCCGGGGTGTCGGTCGGCGCGAGCCCGGCACCGCGCGGCGTCGTCCCGTCCCGTTCGCCGCAGACCCTCGACGAGCTGCTGGCCGCCCACCCCGGCACGGCCGTCCGGGTCCACATCGACGGCGAGACCGGCCGCGTCATCGAGGCGACCGAGCTGCCGGGCGAGGGAAGCTACCTGACACTGCCCCGGTTCACCGACACTCTCTGGCGGGAGCACCTGACGCTGACCCCGGGTCAGGAACCGGTACGCCGGGAGTCGCTGCCCGACGGGGCGCGGCACCTGTTGCAGTACCGCTGCACCGGCCCGGGCGAGCTGCTGATCTCGATCGTCCGTGGCCCGACCACGGACACCGCCCGGACGACCTGCGACGGCGAGCGGGGTGAGCTCGACCTGTCCCACCCGATGGAGCCGGGGCCCGCCCTGCCCGCGCAGTCCGCGCCGACCCGGATCGAGTTCTCCGCCGTCGGCCCCCGGCCGGTCCAGGTGCAGGCGGAGCTCGTCGCCGTCCCCTGAGCCGAGCCTCCCGGTCGCGTCGCGTGATCGGCCGTGACCGTGCCGGGCCACGGCGGGCCCGCGACGCACGCTCCGAGCGGGGGTCAGCGGACCAGTCGGGCGAGGTCGGCGCGGTAGTCGCCGGCGATGGCCAGGTCGGGGATCACCCGCTGGACCGTGCCGGAGCGGTCGACCAGCAGCGCGGTGGCGACGCCGGGGCGGGGGTCGAGGTGCAGGGCCGCCCGTACGCCGCCAGCCGGGTCGGCGAGGGCGCGTACGGGGCCGCCGGGAACGGGGTCGGGGCCGACCGTACGGCCGCCGGTGACGGTGACCACCGAGACGCCGGCGGGTGCGGCGGCCTCCGCCGCGGCGACCTGTTCGGCGCAGGCGCAGGCGTCCACCAGGATGATCATCGCGGGCAGCAGCCGCCGCAGCGGCACCGGCGACTGGCCGGCGTCGACCAGGTCCAGCGCCGGCAGTGGCCGGCCGGTCAGCGTGCCGGGCGAGGTGGACGAGGGATACGGCAGGACGGTCGGCCGCTCGGTGCCCCGGGGCGAGCGGGGCCAGGTGACGGCGAGCAGGCCGCCGATGGTGGTGAGCAGGGCCACCACCAGGATCAGCACGGGCAGGGCGAGGGGTGGCCGGCCGTCGGCGCGCGGGGTCAGGCCCAACCGCCGGCGCCAGCGCGCGCCGGAGGTGCGGCGCCGCAGCTCGCGACGGAGCTGCTCGGCCTCTTCGGCCAGCGCCGACGCGTCGTCCGGTACGACCACCCGACCCCACTCCGGTGGCAGGTCGGGCAGCCCGTCGGACGGGCCGTGGCCCTCTGCGTCAGGCATGCCCATCGGACCCCCGGCAAAGTGGCTCGTGAGCGGACAGCGGTACCCCTCCAGCGTCCCGCACCGCCCCTCCTGCCGCCAGACCTGGGCGGGCCGGGCGCTGCCGGGCTACCATGGGAAAAGCGCATAGCCCGAGAAATCCACGCTCCGATCACCCGTACCGGGTTGTCATCCGTTCGTCACGGAGCGTGCTCGAACCATCGGTTTGACTGCCTGTCAAGCTGAAGAAATACCTCTCACAGGGCCCCTGAGCTGCGCCAACGGTCAGGACAGCGGTGAGACATCGGTGCCTGAGCGTGTTACCCTAGACACAGCGAAAGGGGTTTCGAACCTATGGTTTTCAGTGTCGGCGAGACCGTTGTTTACCCCCACCACGGGGCCGCACTCATCGAGGCAATCGAGACTCGGGTCATCAAGGGCGAGCCCAGGGAATACCTCGTCCTGAGGGTCGCGCAGGGTGACCTGACGGTCCGGGTGCCCGCTGAGAACGCCGAGATCGTGGGCGTGCGCGAGGTGGTCGGCGAAGAGGGCCTCGGCAAGGTCTTCGACGTGCTCCGTGCACCGCACACCGAGGAGCCGACCAACTGGTCGCGGCGTTACAAGGCGAATCTGGAGAAGCTGGCCTCCGGCAACCCGCTGAAGGTCGCCGAGGTCGTTCGCGACCTGTGGCGCCGGGAGCGGGAGCGGGGCCTGTCCGCGGGCGAGAAGCGCATGCTCGCCAAGGCCCGCGACATTCTCGTCGGCGAGGTCGCGCTGGCCGAGAAGAGCACCAAGGACGAGGCGGAGACGCTGCTCGACAAGGTGCTGGGCGAGGCCTAGTCCCCACAGCATCGTCGTACCCGTCCCGCAGCAAAGAAACCACCAGGACCGCGACGTGACCGCGCAGCTGAACCCGCGCGGTGACGTCGCGGTCCTCGTGCCTGCGGCCGGTGCCGGGGTACGCCTCGGCCCGGGCGCGCCGAAGGCGCTGCGCCTGCTGGGCGGCGAGCCGCTGCTGGTGCACGCGGTACGCCGGATCGCGGCCGCGCCGTCGGTGCACACCATCGTGGTGGCCGCTCCGGCGGCCGAACTGGATGCGGTCCGGCGGCTGCTAGCACCCGTGGCGCCGGTGCTGGTCGTGCCCGGCGGTGCGGAGCGGCAGGCGTCCGTGGCGGCCGCCCTGGCCGCCGTGCCACTAGGGCCCGACATCGTGCTCGTGCACGACGCCGCCCGCGCGCTCACCCCACCGGAGCTGGTCGAGTCGGTGGCCGGGGCGGTCCGCGCCGGGCACCACGCGGTGATCCCGGTGCTCCCGGTGGTCGACACGATCAAGGAGGTCGGCGCGGCCGAGGTGGTCCTCGGCACCGTCGACCGCTCCGCGCTGCGCGCGGTGCAGACCCCGCAGGGCTTCCGCCGGAGCGTGCTGACCGCCGCGCACGCCGCGGCGGGTGATTCGCTCACCGACGACGCCGGGCTGGTCGAGAAGCAGGGCGTACCGGTGTTCTGCGTGCCCGGCTCGGAGTACGCGCTGAAGGTCACCCGCCCGTTCGACCTCGCGCTCGCCGAGCACCTGCTGGCCGCCGGCCACTGACGCGTACCCTCGGCTCATGATCGTTCCTCGGGTGGCCGTCGGCACCGACATCCACGCCTTCGCGCCCGGCCGGGCCTGCTGGCTGGCCGGACTGCACTGGCCGGGCCAGGACGGCCTGGCCGGTCACTCCGACGCCGACGTGGTCGCGCACGCCGCCTGCAACGCGCTGCTCTCCGCCGCCGGGCTCGGTGATCTCGGCGCGAACTTCGGCGTCGACCAGCCCGAGTGGGCCGGCGCCTCCGGGGTGGCGCTGTTGAGCGAGTCGGCCCGGCGGGTCCGGTCGGCCGGCTTCGAGATCGGCAACGTCTCGGTCCAGGTGGTCGGCAACCGTCCGAAGATCGGGCCGCGCCGGGAGGAGGCGCAGCGGGTGCTCTCCGCGGCGGTCGGCGCGCCGGTCACCGTCTCCGCCGCGACCAGCGACGGGCTCGGCTTCACCGGACGCGGCGAGGGGCTCGCCGGCGTCGCGGTGGCCCTGGTGTACGAGGCGCCGACCGCCTGAGGGGGCCGTCAGGGGCGCCGGGACCAGGTCCAGGCGTACCCCTCGTCCTCGCACTCGCCGGCCGCGTCGCAGAGGTCGAGCGGGCGGAAGGTGTCCACCATGACGGCCAGCTCGTCGAAGAAGTCGACGCCGATGGAGCGCTCCGCCGCACCCGGCTGCGGCCCGTGGGTGAAGCCCGACGGGTGCAGCGAGATGGAGCCCTGCTCGATGCCGGAACCGCGCCGGGCCTCGTAGTTGCCGCCGGTGTAGAAGAGCATCTCGTCGGAGTCGACGTTGTGGTGGTTGTACGGCACCGGGATGGCGTCCGGGTGGTAGTCCACCTTGCGCGGGACGAACGAGCAGATGACGAAGTTCGGGCCCTGGAAGGTCTGGTGCACGGGCGGCGGCTGGTGGATCCGGCCGGTGATCGGCTCGAAGTCGTGGATGGAGAAGGCCCACGGGTACATGTGCCCGTCCCAGCCGACCACGTCGAACGGGTGGTTCGCGTAGACGTGCTTAGTCCACCCGCGCCGGTGGCGTACCAGCACCTCGACGTCGGTGCCGTCGACCAGCAGCGGCGCGTCCGGTCCCCGGACGTCCCGCTCGCAGTACGGCGAGTGCTCCAGGAACTGGCCGCGCACCGACAGGTAGCGCTTGGGCGGGCCGATGTGGCCGCTGGCTTCGACGGCGAGCAGCCGGGTGGGGGCGTCGCCGGTCGGCACCAGCCGGTGCACGGTGGAGGTGGGGATGATCACGTAGTCGCCGGCGATCGCGTCGAGCACGCCGAAGGTCGACTCCACCCGCAGCGTGCCGGCCTCCACGTAGAGGCACTCGTCGCCGGTGGCGTTGCGGTAGAGCGGGGACGGCCGGTCGGCCAGCACGTACGCGATCCGCACGTCGTCGTTGGCCAGCAGGTAGCGCCGGCCGAGGACCGGGTCCGCGCCGGTGCCGTCGAGCTTGTGGGTACGCAGGTGGCGCGGCTTGAGCGGGAGGTTCGGCACCCGGGTGTACGCCGGCGGGGTGAACTCCTCGGCGGCGACGATCGCGGTGGGCGCGTACCGGTGGTAGAGCAGGGACGAGTCGGAGGAGAAGCCCTCCTGGCCCATCAGCTCCTCGGCATAGAGGCTGCCGTCGGGCTGGCGGAACTGGGTGTGCCGCTTGCGGGGCACCTCGCCGACGCTGCGGTAGTACGGCATGTCGCCTCCCGTTATGTCCCGTTCTCCGGCCGGTGACGTCCGATAATCGGACGCTGTTGTCCGTTCCTTGTAGCGTCCCGTAGATTCTTGTCTCGTGTCAACGCAGGTGCCCCGCCTCTTCGCCGGCCTCGTCGACGACGCCGCCGTCTTCCCGCCCGGCAGCGCGTCCCTGCCGGACGCCGTCGCCGCGCACCGCGAGCACCGCGCCGCCTGGTACGCCGACATGGTCGGCCCGCTGCTGCTGCCCGCCTCGACGCTGCCGGCCCTGGCCGACCTGCTCGGCCCCGGCGAACGGATCGCCGTCGGCGTCATCGGTGACCTGCCGATCGGGCGGCTCGACGCGGCGCTCGCCGGGACCGACCCCCGGATCACCGTCCGTCAGGTCGAGGCGGCGGTCGCCAAGCGCGGCGAGGACCCGCAGCCCGGCCTGGCCGAGCTGCTGAAGCTCGCCGAGCGGCTGACCAATGTCGACGTCTACGCCGAGGTCCCGCTGACCTTCGGGCTCACCGGCGCGCTGGACACCCTGGCCGGGGCGCGGGCCGACGGGCTGCCGGTCGCGGCGAAGTTCCGCACCGGCGGACTGGCCGCCGAACTCTTCCCCACCCCGGTCGAGCTGGCCGCGGTGATCTGCGCCTGCCGCGACCGGCGCCTGCCGTTCAAGCTGACCGCCGGGCTGCACCACGCGCTGCGCCACCTCGACCCGGAGACCGGCTTCACCCACCACGGCTTCGGCAACGTGCTGGCCGCGACGCTCGCCGCCGCCCAGGGTGCCGAGGTGGACGCCGTCGCCGCCCTGCTCGCCGCGACCGACCCGCTGCCCCTGGTCGAGCAGGCGCGGGCGCGGCGCGACGAGGAGCGCCCGCTCTGGGTCGGCTTCGGCTCGTGCAGCATCCTGGAACCACTGACCGATCTGATCCGGCTGGGGCTGGTGAACGTGGGAGACGACCGATGAGCGAGCGCAGCGAGCGAATCAGCAGGCGCAGTGCGATGGTGCCTCATGGCGGCACGGAGCGGAGCGGAGTGGCGGCATGAGCTGGGTGACGGGTGCGGACGGTGCGCCGTACGGGGTGACCAACCTGCCGTACGGGGTGTTCCGGGCCGGCGGGCGCGGGCCGCGGATCGGCGTACGCATCGCCGATCTCGTGCTCGACCTGGCCGGCGCGGAGGCGGCCGGGCTGGTGCTCGCCGCCGGGGCGCTGGGCCGCCCCACCCTCAACGACTTCATGGCGCTGGGCCGTCCGCAGTGGACGTCGGTACGGCAGCGCATCGTCGAGCTGCTCACCGATCCCGCCCACCGGGCGGCGGTGGAGCCGCTGCTGGTCCCGCTCGCCGAGGCCGAGCTGCTGCTGCCGTTCGAGGTGGCGGACTACGTCGACTTCTACTCCTCCGAGTACCACGCCTCGAACGTCGGCCAGATCTTCCGCCCCGGCCAGCCACCGCTGCTGCCGAACTGGAAGCACCTGCCGATCGGCTACCACGGCCGCGCCGGCACGGTGGTCGTCTCCGGCACCCCGGTGGTCCGCCCCACCGGGCAGCGCGCCACCGCGCAGGGCCCGACCGCCGGCCCCTCCGTACGCCTCGACATCGAGGCCGAGGTGGGTTTCGTGGTCGGTGTGCCGAGCGCCCTCGGCGACCGGGTCGCCGCCGCCGACTTCACCGACCACGTCTTCGGTGTGGTGCTGGTCAACGACTGGTCCGCCCGGGACATCCAGGCCTGGGAGTACCAGCCGCTCGGCCCGTTCCTGGGCAAGTCCTTCGCCACCTCGATCTCGGCCTGGGTGACCCCGCTGGACGCGCTCGCCGACGCGTTCGTGCCGGCGCCGGAGCAGGACCCGCCGGTGCAGGACTACCTGCGCGACACCCCGCACCTGGGGTTGGACCTGCGCCTCGCGGTGGAGTGGAACGGCGAGCGGGTGGCCGAACCGCCGTTCGCGACCATGTACTGGACGCCCGCCCAGCAGCTCGCCCACCTCACCGTCAACGGGGCCTCGCTGCGCACCGGCGACCTCTACGCCTCCGGCACCGTGTCCGGCCCGGACCGCGGCCAGGTCGGCTCGTTCCTGGAGCTGACCTGGGGCGGCGCCGAGCCGGTCAAGGTCGGCGGCGGCGAGACCCGCACCTTCCTGGAGGACGGCGACACCGTCACCATCCGGGCCACCGCCCCCGGCCCGGACGGCACCACCGTCGCCCTGGGCGAGGTCACCGGGCGGATCCTGCCGGCCCGCTGAGTCGCGTATCTGCCGGTCGCACCGGCTGTGCGACCGGCCGGCCCTCCTGCCGCGTTTGATCGACCGGATTCGGTCACCACTCCACGCCGTCCCGTCCCGGGGCGGCGTGGGTCGTGACCGGCATGGCACATCCCAGCGGACAGGAGGTACGGGCATGGACGATCTCGTGGGCGCGGTCTGGCGCACCAGTAGTCGGTCGAATGATCAAGGGCTCTGCGTGGAGGTGGCGGACAACCTCGCACGCGACCGGGGTGTGGTCGGGATACGTGATTCCAAGGACCCGGACGGGCCGGTGCTCGTCGTCGGCCCGCCGGGCTGGACGGCGTTCGTCGGGGCGATCCGCCAGGGTGGCTTCCGCCCCTGACTCGCGCCTGATCCGCGCCGCGGGACCGCACCGGTGCCCCGATCCGGGGCACCGGTGACGGAAATTCCACCGCAGGACCCCCCGTGGCGCCCTCACCCGCCGTACCGTGGACGCCACGGGAGGTGTCATGTCGACGGTCACGGTCACCGAGTTCATCGAGGCGCGGGCCGACGACGTGTGGGCGCTCCTGGTCGACCTGCCGGTCCGGGCCGACTGGCTCTGCACCGTCGGCGGCGTGGAGTTGCTGACCCAGGGCCGGTTGGGGCCGGGCACTGCCTGGCGGGAGACCCGCACCAGGCCGGACGGCGGTGACCAGGCGGAGGAGTTCGTGGTGCTGGAGGCCCGGCCGCCGCACCGACTCGTGCTCAGCTCCCCCGGCATCGGGGTGGACTACCGGATCACCTGGACGCTGCGCACCGTGCGGCGTCGGGGCCGCGGCTGCACCGCGGTGACCGTGGAGCACCAGGCGGTGCCGATCGCCCCGTACGGGCGGGTGGTCGCGCTGCTCTTCGGCGGGCTGGCCGCGCGGGCGGTGGAGGGAGCCATCCGGCGCGACCTCGCCGACCTGGCCGCCGCCGCCCGGCGTGCCAGCGGCGCCGAGGCCGCCTGAACCGCCGCACCCCGCCGCCGCGACCTGCGCGGGGCGGCGGCGGGCTGCCTCGGTAGGGTGCCGGGCGGAGGTGTGCATGGGTGTCCCGAAGGGCCGGCGACGGATCACCGTCGCGGTCGCGGCGCTGCTCGCCCTCGGGGTCGTCGGCGCCATCGGCTACCGGGTGCTGGCCCCCGCCGAGGTCGTCACGCCCGCCCAGGACGACCTGCCGCCCCTGGACACTCCGGCGACCGGGGTGGTGGGTCGACTGCCCGCCGCGCCGCTGATCGTCGACGGTCGGCTCCGGGTGTACGCGGCGCAGCGCCAGGTCTACGCCGACCGGCCGGCCGACAGCAAGCACCGGGTCACCCCGTTCTGGTCGTACCGGCGGTGGCCGGCCCAGCTCAACGGGGTGCTGGTGGCGGGTACCACGGTGGTGAGCCGCTGGTCCGACGGGAAGATCGTCGCGCTGGACGGCCGTACCGGGAAGGTGGCCTGGCGGGCCGACGGCCCGGCGCCGGGGAAGGGCTTCCCGGCCCGGCGCACCGGCGCGGCCATCGTCTGGGACCCGCGGGGGATCTTCCTCGCGTCGGGTCCGGGCGGCCGGACGACGCTGGTGGTTTCCGGCGCGGGCGACCTGCGCGGGTACGCGCTGGCCGACGGGCGGGAGCTGTGGCGGGCCGCCGGTGACGCCGACTGCCGGACCGATCTCGGGACCACGGCCGCCGGCCAGGTCCTGTCGGTGGACGCCTGCGCCGGCCCGGCGGCCGTGGAGTTCCGCGACGCGACGACCGGCGCGGTGGGCACCCGCTGGCGTCCTCCCGGCGCCGGCCCGGAGCTGGCCGTCACGGCGCTGGGCTGCCTGACCCCGCGCTCGCAGTGCCGGGGTCTGCGCACCTCGGACGGCCAGGGCTGGCTGGTCGGCCCCGGTGAGCCGCGTCCCGCGCCGGCCCTGGGCGCCGCCGACGTCACCCTCTCCGGCGAGTTCGCCATCGCGGTCACCGACGGCGTGCTGACCGGCTGGGACGCGCGCACCGGAGAGAAGCGGTGGCGGCGTGGCGACCTGGGCGAGGTGCGGGTGATCGCGGTCGAGCCCGGCCGGGTGCACGTGCTGAGCCGGCAGCGGGACCTGATCACCCTGGACCCGCGGACCGGGGCGCAGCGGTCCCGCTTCCCGCTCACCCTCGGGCAGGACGGGATCGGCTGGGTGCCGGGGCTGGCGTACGCGGCCGACGGCTACGTGGCCGTGGAACGGTTGCGCGAGCGGGCCCGCCCGGACGACGACGACCAGGGGTACTTCCTGATGGCCGAGCCGGTCGTGCTCGCGGTGACCTGAGCGAATGACCGACGAATAGGACAAAAGCCGGCAAAAGTTGCATAGCATGCCGGTGTCGGTCCGCCTCCGATCGGGGTTGGCGGAGGCGGACCGGTCCCGGGCTCAGGCGAGCGCCGACTCCGCGGCCAGGAGGAAAGCGTCGTTCTCGGCCGGGGTGCCAATGGTGACCCGGACCCCGTCGCCGGCGAACGGCCGGACGATCACACCGCGCGCCTCGCACGCCTTGCCGAAGTCCACCGCCCGCTCGCCCAGCGGCAGCCAGACGAAGTTGGCCTGGCTGGACGGCACGTCCGGGACCAGCTTGCGCAGCGCCTCGGTGACCCGGTCCCGCTCGGCGACGACCAGCGCGCAGCGCCGCTCGACCTCGTCCGCCTGCGCCAGCGCGGCCAGCGCGCCGGCCTGGGCGGCCATGCTGGTGGAGAAGGGGGTGACCACCTTGCGTACGGCCGCGGCCACCTCCGGGGCGGCGACCAGGAAGCCGATCCGCAGCCCGGCCAGCCCCCAGGCCTTGGAGAGCGTGCGCAGCACCACCACGTTCGGCCGGTCGAGGTAGGTCAGGCCGTCCGGCACCTCCGGGTCGGTGACGAACTCGCGGTACGCCTCGTCGATGACGACCAGCACGTCCTCGCCGACCGAGTCGAGGAACCGGTCCAGCTCCGCCCGGCGCACGGCCGTACCGGTGGGGTTGTTCGGGTTGCAGACCAGCACCATCCGGGTCCGGTCGGTGACCGCCGCGGCCATCGCCGCCAGGTCGTGGCCGTGGCCGGCGTCGTTGGGCACCCGCACGCTGGTCGCGCCGCTGGTCGCCGCGATGATCGGGTACGCCTCGAACGACCGCCACGAGTAGAGCAGCTCGTCGCCGGGCAGGCAGGTGGCCCGGACCAGGTGCTCGGCCAGCGCCACCGAACCGCAGCCGGTGGCGATCCGGTCGGCGTCCACCCCGTACCGCTCGGCCAGCGCCTGGCGCAGCGCCACCACGCCCATGTCCGGGTAGCGGTGCGAGCCGGTGACCGCCTCGGTGACCGCCTCGACCACCCCGGGCAACGGCCCGTACGGCACCTCGTTGCTGGCCAGCTTGATCGCCTCCGGCAGGCCCAGCTCCCGGGCCAGGTCGGCGGGGCTGCGACCGGGCACGTAGTTCGGCAGCGCGTCCAGGTCGGCGCGGGTCAGGCGCAGCGCGGGCTGGTGACGTCCGGTGTCGGTCATGGGGTGTCTCCCGGGGAGTCGGCACGGTCGTGCGGGGTGGCGGGGGTGGCGGGGCCGCCGGGTTGCGGCAGCCGCACCACGACGGTCTGGGCGCGCTTGTCGTGCAGCGCCTGGCGCAGCGGGTGGTCGAAGAGGACCGAGACCGCGTCGACGAGCTGGAGGAGCAGGCCGAAACCGCAGCAGTACCAGAGCAGGGTGGGCATGCCCAACGTGCTCCACCGGCGGGTCGCCCGGCCGAAGCCGAGCGGCTGGTCCGCCTCGACGGGCACCGCCCGGATCCGCATCACCCGCTTGCCGAAGGTCTGCCCGCCGGCGGCCATCGCCGGCACCTCGTACGCGAACCAGAGCGCGGTGGCGATCACCAGGATGGCGATCTGGAGGCCGGCTGCCTGCTCACCGGGGGCCGGCAGCGGCGCGTTGGTGGTGTCGCCCGTGGTGGCCCGGCGCCACGCCTCGTCGAGGGCGGGCGAGAGCTCGCGGACGTACCGGTAGACGAACCAGCCGTTGACCAGCACGTTGAGCAGGAGGAGCAGTCCGAGGTCGATCAGTCGGGCGACCAGTCGGGCGCCGTAGCCGGCCAGCGGCAGGCCGTGCGGGCGGGGCTCCGGCGGACGCCCCGGCCAGGTGGGGTACGGCCAGCCCGGCGGCGGTCCCTGGGGATGGCCCGCGCCCGGGCCGGGCGGCAGCCCGACGCCGGGCGGGACGCCCTGGCCGTGCGGTGCGCCGGCACCCCCCGCGCCGGGGCCGGGCGGCGCCGGGAACCCGGTGGCCGGCGCGGCGGGTGAGGCCGGCGGCTCGGGGGCGGGCGGCGGCTCCGGCGGCGGAGGACCCTCGGGCGGGGTGACGTCGACCGGGACGGGCGCGCCGACCCAACCCTCGCCGTCCCACCAACGCCTGGTGGTGGGCTCGGCGGGGTCGACGTACCAGCCTGGTTCAACGCTCACCCGGACACCTTAACGACGACGGTGCGGGCGAACTTGTCGTGGAGGCACTGCTGCCAGGGCTTGTCCCAGAGCTGCCAGAGGCCGTCGAGGTAGCTGAAGCCCGGGATGAACGACCCGCCGACCTGGTGCACGAGCCACCGCTTCGCCGCGGCCTTGCGGTCGAGCTGCTGAGTCGGGTCGATCGGCACCACGCGCAGCTTCATCACGCGCTTGCCGACCGTCTGTCCGGTCTTGAACATCATCTCCACGTGGAACAGGTAGGTGACACCGAGGGCGAACAGGAAGATCGCGGCTTCCAGGGCCAGGAAGGGCAGCAGGAAGTCCGTGAACGGGTCCGACTCCAGGGTGCCGTCGGGCGCGGTGGCGGTCAGGTCCGGCGTCACCCAGACGAAGAAGGCGATCACCGCGGGCAGGATGACGACCATGCAGGCCGCCATGAGCACCAGCCCGTCGATCAGCACCGCCAGCAGCCGGTCGCCGAAGCTGGCCAGGGGCTGGCCGCTCGGAGCGAACGGCACCCCGGGCAGGCCGGGCTGGAACGGTGCGCCGGGCGGTCCCGCCGGATAGCTCGGCAGGCCGGAGTACGGGCCGGGCTGCGGCGGGACGGCGTACCCCTGGGGGGTGGGACCGGAGGGCGGCGCGAAGCCGCCGGCGGCGGGCGAGGGCCCACCGGCCGGCGGCGTCGGGTACGTCGGAGGCTGCGTCACGCTCGACAGTGTTACAGGTTGCCGCGCGCTTCCTGCTCCCGCTCGATCGCCTCGAAGAGCGCCTTGAAGTTGCCCTTGCCGAAGCCGAGCGAGCCGTGCCGCTCGATCAGCTCGAAGAAGACGGTCGGGCGGTCCTGCACCGGCTTGGTGAAGATCTGGAGCAGGTAGCCGTCCTCGTCCCGGTCGACCAGGATCTTGCGGGACTTCAGCTCCTCGATCGGCACCCGGACCTCGCCGATCCGGGCGCGCAGCTCCGGGTCGTCGTAGTACGAGTCCGGGGTGTCCAGGAACTCGACGCCGGCGGCCCGCATCGCGTCGACGCTGGCCAGGATGTCGTTGGTGGCCACGGCGATGTGCTGGGCGCCCGGGCCCTGGTAGAACTCCAGGTACTCGTCGATCTGCGACTTCTTGCGGGCGATCGCCGGCTCGTTGAGCGGGAACTTCACCTTGCGGGTGCCGTTGGCGACGACCTTGCTCATCAGCGCCGAGTAGTCGGTGGCGATGTCGTCGCCGATGAACTCGGCCATGTTCGAGAAGCCCATGACCCGCTTGTAGAACTCGACCCACTCGTCCATCCGGCCGAGCTCGACGTTGCCGACCACGTGGTCGACCGCCTGGAAGAAGCGCTTCGGCTGGATACCGGCGTCGATCATGGGCTGGCGGTCCACGATCGGGCCGCGGGCGACGAAGCCGGGCAGGAACGGGCCGGTGTAGCGGGACCGGTCGACCAGGGTGTGCCGGGTGTCGCCGTAGGCGGCGATGGCGGCCATCCGCACGGTGCCGTGCTCGTCGGTGACGTCGTGCGGCTCGACCAGGCCGGTCGCGCCCTGGGCGGTGGCGTGCGCGTACGCGGCGTCGACGTCCGGCACCTCCAGCGCGATGTCGGAGACGCCGTCGCTGTGCTTCGCGACGTGGTCGGCGCCGGCGGCGTCCGGGCGGACCGCGCCGGTCAGCACGAACCGGGCCGAGCCGCTGGTCAGCACGTACTGGGCGTGGTCCCGGTAGCCCTGCTCCGGCCCCCGGTACGCGACACAGGTCATGCCGAAGGCGGTGGAGTAGTAGTGCGCGGCCTGCTTGGCGTTGCCGACCAGGAAGTGCACGTGGTCGAGGCCCTTGACCGGGAACGGGTCCCGGGTGATGTCGTGGTCGACGGCGCCGACGAGGGCGTCGACGTCGACCTCCTCGGTCGACTGGGGTCGGTCGATCGCCTGGGTCATGGTGTCCTCCCTTGCGTACCGGCCGGCCTCGTGGGCCGCCGCGGTGTTTCCGGTGCTCTTGCCAGGAGGATCGCGGTGATCCGGCGCACTGGGCAACCGTCGCGGTTTCGGCTGGTCATCCTGCACATTCGGTAGGGTGTTGAAACATGAACGCTGGACAGGATGTACAGCTCGACGAACTGGACGCCAGGTTGATCCAGTTGCTCGCCGACGAGCCGCGGATCGGGGTGCTGGAGTGTTCCCGCCGGCTCGGGGTGGCCCGGGGCACCGTCCAGGCCCGGCTGGACAAGCTGGTCGAGCGGCGGGTGATCGGCGGCTTCGGGCCGGACGTCTCGCCGGCCGCGATCGGCTTCGGGGTGACCAGCTTCGTCACCCTGGAGATCAGCCAGCGGCACGGCCACGACGCGGTCACCGCCCACCTGGCGGCCATCCCCGAGGTGCTGGAGGCGCACACCATCACCGGCTCCAGCGACCTGCTCTGCCGGATCGTCGCCAGGTCCAACACCGACCTCCAGCGGGTGATCGACCAGATCGTCTCGTACGAGGGCATCCGCCGCGCCTCCACGATCATCGCGCTGGCCGAGCAGATCCCGTACCGCGTCCTGCCCCTGGTCCGCTCCGCCGCCGCGCCCCGCTGACGCCCCGCGCTCCCGCGCCGGACAGCCCCGGCGCCCGGCGCCAACGCGCAGAAAGGGCGGCGACACTCCGGCGCGGGGCCGGGGGAGTTCGGTGATCGTCGCTACCGTGTGCGGTGTGAAGGGCCTTGGCGTACGCGGCTGGTTGCTGCTGGGGCTCATCACCGTGGTCGTGCTCGCCGCCACCGGGGTCTGGAACCCGTTCCCCGCGATCTGGGACTGGGTCGACCGGCGGCAGCCGATCTCCGACCCGGACGTGGTCTGGCAGCAGCGCATCGGCGGCACCCCGAAGAGCGTGACCATCGCCGGGGACACCGTCGTCATCGAGCAGCGGACCCGGGTCGAGGCGCGCAGCCTGGCCACCGGCACCCAACTGTGGGAGCGCAAGGCGGACTGGGCGGCGGTGGCCGGCGGGACCCGGGACCCGGTGGTAGCCGTGGGCAAGCTGCTGGTCAAGGGGTACGAACTGCTCGACCCGACGACCGGGGTGGTGCGCCGGCGCGACGACGACGCGGTGGCCGTCTGGACGTACCGGAACATGCTGCTCGACGCGCACTGCGTCGAGCCGACCGACTGCACCCTGACCGCCTGGGACCCGCGCGGCACCCGACCACTCTGGACGGCGTTCCTGCCCGGGGTCAGCACCGGCCTGTTCGCCGACAACCCCAACCTGCTCGGCACCCGCCGGCTCACCGCGCCCCGGATCGACGGCGGGGTGGCCGGCCCCGAGTCGGTGCCGCCGCTGCTCGGCTTCCCGGTCGACGGCCGGGTGCACGTGGTGGACACCGCCACCGGGCGGGTGGTGCAGAACGTCGAGCCGGGGCGGGACGAGCGGCTCGCCGTGATCGGCGGCCGGATGCTGCGGATCAGCGCCGTCTCCCGGGACGGCACCTGCCAGTACGTCATCTCCGCCCGCGACCCGGCCACCGGCCAGGAGGCGTGGCGAAAGGCCGGGCTCAACCTGCGCACCGCCGACAGCGCCGGCTGCGTGCAGCGGGAGGACCCGCAGGGCGCGCGGAACGTGCTGATCGGCGTGGCGCCGGACGGCCGGGAGGCGGTCATCGACGGGTACGACGGGCGGCTGCTGCTCGTCGACGCGGAGGGCGAGAAGCTGCTCGCCGTCGACGACCGGTACGCGCTGGTGCGCACCGCCGACAAGGACACCGTCGTCGGCCGGGAACTGGGCGTCGACCGGGTCCGCTGGAACCGTCCCGCCGGCGACCGGGCGGGCGCGGCGCTCACCCCGTACGCGGCGATCGTCACCCAGGAGAAGCCGAACCGGCTGGTCGCGCTCGACCCGCGGACCGGTCGGGAACTGGTGGTGCTGCGGACCAGCGCCAACGCGCTGGCGGTCGGGCCGAACGGCATGATCATCGGGGAGGGGCGGGAGATCGGGTACGTCCGGTTCGGCGGTGGTGGCGCCGAGCCGCCGCCCGACGGTGAGGGTGTGCCCGACCCCGACACCGGGAGCTCCCCCGGCCCGGCCACCGGGGGCGGCCCCGGGGACCAGCCGGACTGCGGGCCGAAGCGGGAACTCTGCCCCGACCCGGGTGACGAGGACAAGTGAGCGCGGCGGGCCCGCCCCGGGTGAGAGCGGCATCCCACGACGCACCCGGCGGGTGCCACCGATCGACCGGTCTGCCCTAGGCTTTCCCGTCATGAGCAGTGCCGCCGCGTTCTCGTACGCCCCCTTGCTGCCGACCGGTCCGGACCAGACGGAGTACCGCCTGGTCACCGACGAGGGCGTCGATGTCGTCAACGGCCCGGGTGGCCGTCGTTTCCTCACCGTGGAGCCGGCCGCGCTGACCGCGCTGACCGCCGAGGCGATGCACGACATCGCCCACTTCCTGCGCCCCGCGCACCTGGCCCAGCTCCGGTCGATCATCGACGACCCGGCCGCCTCGCCGAACGACCGGTTCGTCGCGCTCGACCTGCTGCGCAACGCCAACATCGCCGCCGGCGGCGTGCTACCGATGTGCCAGGACACCGGCACCGCGATCGTGATGGGCAAGCGCGGCCGGCACGTGCTCACCGACGGCGCCGACGCCGAGGCGATCTCGCGCGGTGTCTACCAGGCGTACACCCGGCTCAACCTGCGCTACTCGCAGCTCGCCCCGCTGACCATGTGGGACGAGCGGAACACCGGCAGCAACCTGCCGGCCCAGGTGGAGCTCTACGCCGAGGACCCGGACGGGCACCCGGACGCCTACAAGTTCCTCTTCATGGCCAAGGGCGGCGGCTCGGCCAACAAGTCCTACCTCTACCAGGAGACCAAGGCGCTGTTGAATCCGACGCGGATGATGCAGTTCCTGGAGGAGAAGCTGCGGCTCATCGGCACCGCGGCCTGCCCGCCGTACCACCTGGCCATCGTCATCGGCGGCACCTCCGCCGAGTACGCCCTGAAGACCGCCAAGTACGCCTCGGCCAAGTACCTCGACGCGCTGCCCACCGCCGGCTCGATGACCGCGCACGGCTTCCGTGACCTGGAGCTGGAGGCGGAGGTGCTGGAGCTGACCCGCAACTTCGGCATCGGCGCGCAGTTCGGCGGCCGGTACTTCTGCCACGACGTGCGGGTCGTCCGGCTGCCCCGGCACGGCGCCTCCTGCCCGGTGGCGATCGCCGTCTCCTGCTCCGCCGACCGACAGGCGGTCGCCAAGATCACGCCGTCCGGGGTCTGGCTGGAGCGGCTGGAGACCGACCCGGCCCGGTTCCTGCCCGACGTCACCGATGAGACGCTGGACGCCGAGATGGTCGTCAAGGTCGACCTCAACCGGCCGATGGACGAGATCCGCGCCGAGCTGGCGAAGTACCCGGTGAAGACCCGGCTGTCGCTGACCGGCCCGCTGGTCGTCGCCCGGGACATCGCCCACGCGAAGATCGCCGAGCGGCTGGACGCGGGCGAGCCGATGCCGCAGTACCTGCGCGACCACGCCGTCTACTACGCCGGCCCGGCAAAGACCCCGGAGGGCTACGCCTCCGGCTCGTTCGGCCCGACCACCGCCGGCCGGATGGACGCCTACGTGGAGAAGTTCCAGGCCGCCGGCGGCTCCCAGGTGATGCTCGCCAAGGGCAACCGCTCGGCCCAGGTCACCCGCTCCTGCCAGCAGCACGGCGGCTTCTACCTCGGCTCGATCGGCGGCCCGGCGGCCCGGCTCGCCCAGGACTGCATCAAGCACGTCGAGGTGCTCGAATACCCGGAGCTGGGCATGGAGGCGGTCTGGAAGATCCAGGTCGAGGACTTCCCGGCGTTCATCGTGGTCGACGACAAGGGCAACGACTTCTTCGCCGAGGTCACCAAGCCGGTGCTGACCGTCGGTCGCCGCTGAGCTTCGACGTACGCGAAAGGGGCGCCGGGTGGGATCCCACCCGGCGCCCCTTCGTCGTGCCGCCGGTCAGCCCTGGTCGATCCAGATGCTGTAGTAGGCCGAGCCGGAGGTCACCCCGCTCGCGGTGCGGCTGCGCACGGTCAGGTCATGGCTGTACGCCGACTCGGCGGTCCAGGTGACCCGGGCCGTGCCCGCCGCGTCGGCCGGCACGGTGCGCTCCGGCCCCCCGTCGAAGGAGTAGACGAACTCGGTGGTGCCGGGGAGCTGGGCGGTGAAGAGGAAGTCACCGGTCTGGCCGACCGTTGCGCTGCCGCCCCAGACGAAGACGTCCGAGGAGACCATCGGGCTCAGCGGGTCCACCTGGAACGAGTAGAAGTCCGGGTCGGTGGTCACCCCGTCCGCCGTCCGGGCCCGCACCTGAAGCTCCATCCAACCGCCCCACATCTCGTCGAGGCTGCTCGGCGTCCACTGGATGGTGGCCGTGCCGTCCGGTCCCGCCTCGACGGTCCGCTCCGGCTCGCCACGGAAGGTGTAGACGTACGACGTGATCCCGGCGCTGTCCGGGTGCGGGCGGAAGGTGAAGGTGCCGGGCACACCTGGGCCGCCCCCGGTCGCGTTGCGCGGGTAGACGGTGGACTCGGCGACCGGGGCACGCGAGGCCACCTCGAACGACAGATCGGCGGTTGCCGACTCGACGCCGTCCGCGGTCCGGCTGAACACCTGCATGGAGTGGTAGTACGCCGACTCCGGGGTGTAGCTGAGCGTCGCGGAGCCGTCCTCGCCCGCCGGCACGGTCTTCTGCTCACCCCAGTTGAACGAGTAGACGTACTCGGTCACGCCGTCCATCCCGGGCTTGAGGACGAAACTGCCCTTCGTGCCGACCGGTGCGCCGACCGAGCCGTCCAGCGGCCACTGCGCCGAGCTGACCAGCGGCTCGGTCCGGACGTAGAAGTTGACTGCGGCGTCGCCGGAGACCAGCCCGCCTCCGGTGCGGCTGCGGACGTGCAGGGTGTTCCACGCGGTGGTCGGGGTCACCGAGGCCGTGGCCCGACCCTCGCCGTCGGCGGTCACCGTGTGCTCCGGCCCGTCGTTGAGCTGCCAGACGTACTCCACCACGTCCGTCATGTTCGGCGCGAAGGTGAATGTGCGGGCTTGACCCAGCCGCCCGTCCGGGTTGCCGTCGGTGACCGTCGGCGCGGTGTTGCGCACGACGAACTCGTAGACGGTGTCGGGGGAACGGTTGCCGGTCCTGTCCACGGTCTGCACGTACAGCCGGGTCGGCCCGTCCCGCTCCGGGGTGATCGAGACGGTCGCCGTGCCCGGCCCGTCGGCGGCGACATACGTGGTCGCGCCCCAGAAGCCGTAGCGGAAGCCCGCGAGGTCGTCGGCCTTGGCGGTGAAGGTGAACCGGCCGGGGATGCCGACCCCGCCGTGCCCGGGCCAGTTCCAGCCGGAGGGGTAGTCGGTCGAGGTGACCGTGGGCACCGGCGGGACCTTCGTGTCGACGGTGAACCGGCACTCCGGCGACCAGCCGGAGGCGGCGCGCTCGTCGGCGGCCTTGACCGCGAAGGCGTACGTGCCGCCGTCGACCATCAGCCCCGGCTGGACCGAGTACGTGAAGCGGGCGGGCGCGTACCTCGAGTACGAGGTCCACTCGGTCCGCTGCTCCGGGTGGTCGACCGGCCACCAGGCGAACGTGGCGGTGACGTGGTCGCCCGCGAAGCCGTCGGTACTGTCGGGGTCGGTCACCTCGGCGGAGAAGGTCGGCGTGGTGGTGCCGATCCGCAGCCCCTCTGCGCAGGCCAGACCGGAGACGGTGAGCTTGCCCGGCACGTCCGGCGCGGCGTTCGCGTTGAGCGAGATGCCCGGCTGCTCGATCCGCCGGCCGAAGTGCTTGCCCTCCTCGTGGTCCCCGGCCACCCGGGCCATCAGGGTGAGCGAGTCCCGCCCCTCGTCGACCGCCCGCTGCACCGCCGCGGTGACCAGCATCTCCAGGTAGCCCGCCGGGCAGCGGGTCGCCGTGGCGCCCAGGTTGCCGACCTTCTCCCGCACCGCCGGGGCGTCCGCCCAGGTCGGCGCGTCCGCCGGGGTGTCCGTACGCCACAGCTCCAGCTCGCGCGGCTTCGTGCAGTCGTCGACCGACGTCTCGCCGGTCTGGAGCTCGGCGCTGATGATCTCCTTGCCCCGGTACGGCGTGAGGTCGAAGCTGAAGTAGGCCCGGGAGGTGTGCTTGTCACCGTCGGCCACCCAGGTGCCGACCGGCAGGGCCTCGCCCGCGGCGACCGGGAAGGCCCGCGTCGGCTGGTGGACGTCGGTGTAGCTGGCGCTGGTCGGCGTGACCCAGCGGGTGAAACCGGCGGCGGCCGGCTGCCCGGTCGCCGCCAGCGCGCCCGTGGTGGTGAGCAGGGCCGCGAGGGCCGTGCTGAGAAACCGGCGCGATACGCGCCGCCGGCGTGCCGTGGACACGCCGGGGGAACCCCCGTTGAACTGCAAGGTGAAGCCTCCGAGGAGAGTGGAGAGATTTGCATGATCTTAAGTAGGTGAGTGTCCGGGGCGCGCCCGACTTTCGGTCAGCCCGCATCGACCGATGTGAGGGACCGCGGAGGGGCGATTCGCTGCGGGCGTGGGCCAGGACTCGCCGGTCGTCATCGACATCGGTGCGCCCGCCCGGATGTTCCACCCCGGGCGGGCGCACCGCCCCCGTCGGATGCGCTGGACCTCTGGCGGCGCCTCGGATTGCACCACGAGGTGCGGAACACTCTGGGTAATCTCGCGACCTCCCACACCGCCAACGGGGACATCCGACAAGGGCTGGCGTGCTACCAGGCCGCCAAGGCCATGTACCAGGGACCAGACGAGCTGGGTCAACTGAGCCACCTGCTCAACAACCTGGCCTTCGCCCACTTCTTGGCGGGGCGGTACGACGAGGCGTTGCGGGTCAGCCGCCGGCACCTGTCACTGGCGCGCCAGGTCGGCGACGCGCGCCAGGTGGCGCACGCGATCGCCCACCTCGGGATGATCCGCCAACGGCTGGGGCACGGGGAGCCGGCCCACCGGCTGCTGCGGCTGGGTCTCCGCCTCAAGCGGAGTGCCGGCAACCGGTTCGGTGAGGGGGAGATGCTCAACGAGATCGGGCTGACCGAGCGCCGGGCCGGCCGGCCGGACGCGGCTGCCGCCCTTCACCGGGAGGCGCTGGTCCTCATGATGGAGGTCGGCGACCGGATCGGGCAGTGCGGCTCGCGCAACCTGCTGGCCCGGGCACTGCTCGACCAGGGTGACGTCGCCAGCGCGCTCGACCTGCACCGCCGGGTACTCGCCGATGCCACCCGGCTCGCCGCCCGCTACGAGCAGGCGCGGGCCCTGGACGGGATGGCCCGCTGCCTGCGCGGCACCGACCGGGCCCAGGCGCGGACGTACGCCAGCCGGGCGCTGGCGCTGTTCCGTCAGATCGAGTCACCCGATCAGCAGCCGACCGCGGAGCTGCTGGCCGAGCTGGGCTGAAGCCCGACCCGCTTTCCCTGCGGGCCGCCGACCAGCGCGGCAGGATGGTACGCGTGACGACTCCAGAGGCAGCGGGTTACCGGATCGAACGCGACTCGATGGGCGAGGTGGAGGTGCCCGCCGAGGCGCTGTGGCGGGCGCAGACCCAGCGCGCGGTGCAGAACTTCCCGATCTCGGGGCGCGGCATCGAGCCGGCCCAGATCAAGGCCCTGGCCCAGATCAAGGGTGCCGCCGCGCAGGTCAACGGGGAGCTGGGCGTGATCGGCGCGGACGTCGCCGCCGCGATCGCCGCCGCCGCCGCCCACGTGGCCGACGGCGGGTACGACGACCAGTTCCCGATCGACGTGTTCCAGACCGGCTCGGGCACCTCGTCCAACATGAACACCAACGAGGTGATCGCCACCCTGGCCGGCCGCGAGCTGGGCCGGGACGTGCACCCGAACGATGACGTCAACGCCTCGCAGTCCAGCAACGACGTCTTTCCGTCCTCCATCCACCTGGCCGCCACTCAGGCCGTGGTCGAGGACCTGCTGCCCGCGCTGAAGCACCTGGCCGGCGCGCTGGAGGAGAAGGCGGCGGAGTTCGAGACGGTGGTCAAGGCCGGCCGTACCCACCTGATGGACGCCACGCCGGTCACCCTCGGGCAGGAGTTCGGCGGGTACGCCGCGCAGGTCCGCTACGGCGTGGAGCGGCTGGAGGGGGCGCTGCCCCGGCTGGCCGAGCTGCCGCTGGGCGGCACCGCCGTGGGCACCGGCATCAACACCCCGCTCGGCTTCGCCGCGAAGGTGATCGAGAAGCTGCGCGCCTCCACGGGACTGCCGCTGACCGAGGCGCGCAACCACTTCGAGGCGCAGGGCGCCCGGGACGCGCTGGTGGAGACCTCCGGGCAGCTGCGTACCGTCGCCGTCGGGCTCTACAAGATGGCCAACGACATCCGCTGGATGGGTTCCGGCCCCCGCGCCGGCCTGCGCGAGCTGCGCATCCCCGACCTCCAGCCCGGCTCGTCGATCATGCCGGGCAAGGTGAACCCGGTGGTCGCCGAGGCGATGCGGCAGGTCTGCGCGCAGGTGATCGGCAACGATGCGACGGTCGCCTTCGCCGGCTCCCAGGGCGACTTCGAGCTGAACGTGATGCTCCCGGTGATGGGCCGCAACCTGCTGGAGTCGATCCGGCTGCTGGCCGCGTCGAGCCGGCTCTTCGCCGACCGGCTGGTGGTCGGTCTGGTCGCGGACGCCGAGGTCTGCCTGGCGTACGCGGCGGGGTCGCCGTCGATCGTCACCCCGCTCAACCGCCACCTCGGGTACGACGAGGCCGCCTCGATCGCGAAGGAGGCGCTGGCGAAGCAGATCTCGATCCGCGAGGTGGTGATCGCGCGGGGCCACGTGGACTCCGGCAAGCTCAGCGAGACCCAGCTCGACGAGGCCCTCGACCTCCTCCGCATGACCCACCCCTGACCCCTGACCCCTGACCCCGTTTGCGGCGTGTTGCGGTGTCCTGGCGGTGGGACACCGCGACACGCCGCAAACGGAGTGGATCAGCGGTCTTCCGGCGTCGCCTGGCCACGGGGGACCCAGGCGAGGAAGCGTCCGAAGAGGGCCGCCGGGTCCGGTCCGTCGTGCGGGTGGAGTCGGTACAGGTCGGCGGCCGCGTCGTGCAGCACCGCGCAGAGGTAGACGCTGAGCCCGACCCGGTCGTGGGCGTACTCGGCGATGAGGGCGAGCCGGGCCGTCGCGCAGGGCCACGGCGCGGCGCAGGTCCGGCAGATCCAGAGCGGGCGCAGCGGCAGATGCGGGTGGGCCGCGCCGCTCACCACGGGCCGTGGCCGGGCCGCCCGGACGACCCCGGGGTGTGCCGCCCGGACGACGCGGAGACGAGCCGCCGGGACGAGGTTGGCGTGAGCCGGCCGGCCGGGTCTGGTGCCGGCCCCTCCGCCGGCAGAGGCGTACGCGAGGACCAGGGTTGCCAGGCGGACCGGGGCATGTGGACTCCCTACGAGGCTGAAACGGCTGCGTCGTCTCCCCCGGTCGGTGGGACCGCCCGGCCGGGGGAGCGGGCGGTCCCACACGACACCGGCGCTGCCGGAGGGTTGGCCGCGCGGTGTCGCTCTTCACAGTCTGGTGATGAACCCACTACGTTCGGAAGGGTTTGCGCCCGTTCCGAGAGGTGCCGTGTGCTTCGGTCCCGGCCGGCTGGCGCGGCGCTGGAGTCGATCATCGGGGCGCTGGAGGGCGGCTGGGATGGCGGACGGGCGGATGACGGCGACTGCCTTCCTGGTCGCCGAGCTGCGCCGGGCGCGGATGCGTCGAGGCTGGAGCCAGGACGAGTTGGCCAAGGCGGTCAGTTACTCGGCGTCGATGGTGAGCGCGGTCGAGCTGGGCCAGCAGCAACCCACGGCCAAGTACCTCGAACTGGTCGACAAGGCCCTGGATACGGGTGGCCTCTTCGGCCGGATGCTCACCGAACTGGTCAGCCTGGACAAGGCACAGGTGTGGCTACGCGGTTGGCGCGCGATCCTGGCGGAGGCGTGGGCTTTGCGCTGGTTCGACCCACTGCACGTACCGGGTCTGCTGCAGACCGAGGCATACGCGAGGGCAGTCTTCGAGTCGGACCCCCTGCTCGATCCCGATGAGATTGAGCGGCGCTTGGCCGACCGGATGAACAGCCAGGGAGTGCTCTACGCCGAACGACCTCCGCGCCTCGTCGCTGTGATGGATGAAGCGGTTCTGCGTCGACGGGTCGGTGGCCGGAAGGTGATGTGCGATCAGGCTCTCCACCTTGCCCGCCTCGCCACCGAGCACCCACTGATCCGACTTCATGTCGTCCCGTCCTCGGCGGAGGAGTACCCGGGCCTGAACGGCCCGTTCATCCTCGCCAGCCTGGCTGACGATGTGGAGCTCGCCTTCCTCGGTGGACAGATCGGCGGGCAGGAGCTGGACCGCCCGACTGATCTCATGCGCCTGCAACGGACCTGGGAGGTTACGCTCGGCGCGGCGTTGCCACCGCAGGAGTCGATCGAGCGGTTGAGGGAATTGGCGGAGTCATGGAGCTGACCGGCGCCCGATGGCGTAAGAGCCGTCGGAGTGGTTCCAACGACCAGTGTGTCGAGGTGTCGACGAATCTGCCGGGCGTCGTCGGGGTGCGGGACAGCAAGGATCCGGCTGGTCCGGTGCTCACCTTCGACCCGTACGCGTGGCGGGTCTTCGTGGCCGCGCCGCCGCGCTGAGGTGACCCTGCGCCGGTCGGGCTGCCCATGATCGGGTAGCAACTTCCGCCACCCGGCGCGGCGTGTCTTCTCGGAAATCGCGACCCGATCATGGGACTGGCCACGCGGCGGCGCGGGATATCGGTCGACCGGTTCGGGTGGGGCGCGGCATCATCCCGGCATGACCGCTGACGTGCTGCTGGAGACCGAGCGGCTGCGGCTGCGCCGGTTCACCCCCGACGACGTGGACCACCTCGTCGAGCTGGACAGTGACCCGGAGGTCATGCGCTTCCTGACCGGTGGCCGGCCGACCCCGCGCGCCACCGTGCGCGACGAGCAGTTGCCCCGGCTGCTGCGCCAGTACGACGAGCACCCCGGGCTGGGGCGTTGGGCCGCGGAGGACCGGGAGAGCGACGACTTCCTGGGCTGGTTCGCGCTCGACCCGTCCGACGACGGTAAGGAGGCGGAGCTGGGCTACCGGCTGCGCCGTGGCGCGTGGGGGCGCGGCCTGGCCACCGAGGGTTCCCGGGCGTTGATCCGGTACGCCTTCATCGAGCTGGACGTCCGGCGCATCTGGGCCGAGACGATGGCGGTGAACACCCGCTCCCGGCAGGTGATGGCGAAGTCCGGCCTGCGGTACGTGCGCACCTTCCACCTGCACTTCGACGACCCGGCCCCGGGGACCGAGCACGGCGAGGTGGAGTACGAGCTGCTCAGGAGCGAGTGGCCGCCTTCCGCGCCCGGTACGCGCTGACCGCGGCCCGGTTGCCGCAGCCCGCCTCGCAGAACCGGCGGGACCGGTTCTTCGACAGGTCGACCAGCACGTTCTCGCAGTCCGGGTGGGCGCAGATCCGCAGCCGGCCCAGCTCGCCGGCGCGGACCAGGTCGGCCAGGGCCATCGCCGCCTCGACCGCCATCCGGGTGGCCAGCGGCGCGTCCCGGGGCACCGCGTGCAGGTGGTACGGCTCGTCGTCGTGCCGGATGAGCTGCGGCAGCGCGTGGGACTCCCGGAGCAGTTCGTTGACGACGGCGACGATCTCGTCGACGTCGGCGTGCCAGATCCGGCGCAGCCGGGGGCGCAGGTCGCGTACCGCCCGCAGCTCGGCCTCGGTGTGTTCGTGCCGGCCGGTCCAGCCGTAGGTGACGACGAACCGGTCCAGCGCCGCGACGTCGGGGAGCCCTTCGTCCTCGGGGTCGTCGGTGTTGACCAGGGCGGTCGCGGCGATCAACCCACATTCGGTGTCATGGGCAAAAAGCAACTTGACTCCTGTCAGAGTCGGCCGTTAGCGTCACCAGCATAGGCGTTGTTCGGTCATGACAACCACCGGCGAGGAGAGCCCGATGCACGAACGATCCGCCGGCGCGGGCCTGGGGCTGGCCCTGCTGTCAGCCGTCACCTTCGCCACCTCGGGCACCTTCGCCCGCTCCCTGATCGACGCCGGCTGGTCGGCCGAGGCGGTCGTCGTCGCCCGGGTCGGGATCGCCGCCCTGGTGCTCGCGGTGCCGGCCGTGCTGTCGCTGCGCGGCAAGGGCGCCGTGCTGCGTCGCACCCTCGGCCCGGTGAGCGTCTTCGGCCTGCTCGGCGTCGCCACCGCCCAGGCGTGCTTCTTCAACGCCGTCCGCTACCTGCCGGTCGGCGTGGCCCTGCTGCTGGAGTACCTCGGCATCATCCTGGTGGTGGCCTGGATGTGGCTGGTGCACGGGCAGCGTCCCCGACGGCTCACCGTGGTCGGCTCGGTCGCCGCGCTGGCCGGCCTGGCCTTCGTGCTCGACGTGACCGGCACCGGCCGCCTCGACCCGGTGGGTGTGCTCTGGGGGCTCGGGGCCGGGGTGGGGCTGGCCGGCTACTTCGTGCTCGCCGCCCGGGTCGACCCCGCGCTGCCGTCGGTCGCCATGGCCAGCGGCGGCATGGCGATCGGCGCCGCGGTCCTCGCCCTGCTCGGGCTGGTCGGGGTGCTGCCGCTGCGGGCCACCTTCGGCGACGTCGAGTTCGCCGGGCAGCGCACCAGCTGGCTGGTCCCGATCGTCGGGCTGTCGCTGGTCGCCGCGGTGATCGCGTACCAGGCCGGTATCGCGGCGACCCGGATCCTCGGCGCCCGGCTGTCGTCCTTCGTCGGGCTCACCGAGGTGATGTTCGCGGTGCTCATCGCCTGGCTGGTGCTGGGCGAACTGCCCACCGTGGTGCAACTGCTCGGCGGCGCGCTGATCGTCGCCGGGGTGGCGCTGGTCCGCCTCGACGAGCTGCGCGGCGACCGGGTGGAACGGTCGGAGACCCCGGCCGAGGAACCCGCCCTGACGTGAGATGGTCGGTGCCGTGCTGACCGTGCTGGTGTTCGACGCCGACGAGACCCTGCTCGACCTGCGCCCGGCGGTCACCGGCGGCCTGGTGGCCGTACTCGAAGAAATGCGGCGGCTGACCCCGGCGGCGGCCGAGGTGTCGCTCGCGGACCTGGAGTCGGACTGGGGTGCGGTCTTCGGTGCGATGAGCGCCGCCCCGGTGCAGGAGATCCGGCGGGCCGCGCTGGCCCGCTCGCTGGCGCGGGCCGGCCTGGTGGACCGCCTCGACGAACTGGCGGCGCGCTTCTTCGCCCGGCGGTTCGCGCTGACCCGGCCCTACGCCGACGTGCTTCCCGCGCTGGCCATGCTGCGCGGCCGGTTCCGGCTGGGCTACGCCACCAACGGCAACAGCCGCGCCGAACGCTGCGGGCTCGCCGGCGAGTTCGCCTTCGAGCGGTACGCGCACGACGACGGCCTGCCGAAGAAGCCCGACCCCGGGTTCTACGCGGCGGTCATCGAGGCCGCTGGCGTGCCGGCGGAGCAGATCGCGTACGTCGGAGACTCGCCCGCCCACGACGTGGTCGGCCCGCAGCGCGCCGGCCTGCGCGGGATCTGGCTCAACCGGCTCGGCCTGCCCTGCCCGCCGGGGGTACGACCCGACGCCGAGATCACCGGCCTGGGCGCGCTCCCGGCCGCGCTGGCCGCCCTCCAGCCGGTCAAAGCCGGATAAGCGTCCATTCCGGACGGCCGTCTGGCGCAACCCGCATCGGTGTTGTCTGATGGCTGCCACGTCCCTCAACGAGAGGATCTGATGTGGTGAGCAAGCGCTTCACCGCCGGGGCCGTCGCGACCGCGGCGACCCTGGCACTCACGGTGACCGGACTGGTGGCCCCGGCCAACGCCGAGCCGACCAGCACCCGGACCTTCACCGTGGTCGCCGAGGACGGCGTCTCGGCGGACGCGGCCATCGCCGCCATCCGGTCGGCGGGCGGGACCGTGGTGTCCCGTACCGACGACGTCGGCCTGTTCCAGGTGACCAGCGACCGGGCCGACTTCGCCAGCCGGGCGACCGCCGCCGGCGAGCTGATCGGCGCCGCCGAGCAGAAGGCCATCGGCCGCAAGCCCAAGCTGGACCGGGTCGAGCAGGAACACCTGCTCACCCAGGCCAAGGGAGTCGCCAAGGGGCACGGCAAGAAGCTCGACCCGCTGGACGACAAGCTCTGGGGTCTCGACATGATCCGGGCCGACCAGGCCCGGAAGATCGAGCCGGGTGACCGTCGGGTGACCGTCGGCATCCTGGACACGGGCGTCGACGCCAGCCAGCCGGACCTCGCGCCGAACTTCAACTGGTCGCTGTCGCGCAACTTCGCGCCGGACAAGACGGACGTCGACGGCGCCTGCGAGGTGGCGAGCTGCCTCGACCCGGTCGGCACCGACGACGGCGGGCACGGCACCCACGTCGCCGGGACGATCGGCGCCGCGGCGAACGGCTTCGGCCTCTCCGGTGTCGCCCCGAAGGTCTCGCTGGTCGAGCTCAAGGGCGGCCAGGACTCCGGCTACTTCTTCCTCGACCCGGTGGTCAACGCCCTGGTGTACGCCGGTAAGGCCGGCATCGACGTGGTGAACATGTCCTTCTACGTCGACCCGTGGCTCTACAACTGCACCGCCAACCCGGCCGACTCGCCGGAGGCGCAGGCCGAGCAGCGGGCGATCATCAAGGCCATGACCCGGGCCCTGGACTACGCCCACCGCAAGGGCGTGACCCTGGTCGGCTCGCTCGGCAACAACCACGAGGACCTCGGTGCGCCCCGGACCGACGTCTCCAGCCCGGACTACGGTTCCACCCCGTACCCGCGGCCGATCGACAACAACAGCTGCTGGGACCTCCCGGTCGAGGGGCCGCACGTGATCGGCGTGTCCGCCCTCGGCCCGTCCGGCAAGAAGGCCGACTACTCCAACTACGGCACCGAGCAGATCTCCGTCTCCGCGCCGGGTGGCTGGTTCCGGGACGGCTTCGGCACCGACACCTACCGCACCGACGCCAACATGATCCTCTCCACGTACCCGAAGAAGGTGCTCCAGGAGGAGGGGTCGGTCGACGAGGACGGCAACATCGTCGCCGGTTTCGAGAACTCGGTCTTCAAGCAGTGCACGACCGACGGTGAGTGCGGGTACTACACCTACCTGCAGGGCACCTCGATGGCGTCGCCGCACGTCAGCGGCATCGCCGGCCTGATCGTCAGCAAGTTCGGCAAGAAGCAGGGCCGCAACGGCTTCGGCCTGGCGCCGGACCTGGTGGAGCGGCACCTCTACCGGACCGCCGCCGAGCACGCCTGCCCCGAGCCGCGCCTGCAGACCTACACCAACGAGGGCCGTTCGGCCGAGTTCGACGCGTACTGCGCCGGCTCGCTGAACTTCAACGGCTTCTACGGGTACGGCGTCGTCGACGCGTACGCCGCGGTGAGGAGCCCGCTCAAGCCGCACGTCCAGCCGTAACGCAGCTCCAGGGAGGGTCCGGGCGACTGCCGTCGCCCGGGCCCTCCGCCGTCCCCGTCTCCTGGGCCGCCTTTCTCCGCCCCCCGTTTGCGGCGTGTCGGGGTGTCCTGGTGGGCGGAAGGTGCGACACGCCGCAAACGGGGGCGGTCATCGCCGCCAGTCCTGGGCGGCGAGGGCGGTTCGGATCTCGCGGAGGAGCGCCGCGAAGTCGTTGCGGAGGCGGCGGGCGGTAACGTGCAGCACGATCCAGCCGGCGGCCACCAACTGGTTGAGGCGTTGTCGGTCGCGGTGCAGTTGGTCGGGGTCGGCGTGCCACTGGCCGTCGTACTCCACCGCCACCCGGAACTCCGGCCAGGCCAGGTCGGGATGCAGCACCAGGCCGGACGGCGACCGGACCGGGTGCTGGGTGACCGGCCGGGGCAGGCCGGCGAGGACCAGGCGTACCCGAAGGTGGGACTCCGGCGGCGACTGCGCTCCCGGGTCGGCCAGGTCGAACACTCGGCGGGCCCGTCGACCACCGGGGCGGTCGGCGAAGCGCTCAGCCACCTCGGCGAGGGCGCCGCGGTCGGTCAGCCCGCTGGCGAGCAACGAGTCGACGATGCCCACCGCCCGCACCGGATCCAGCCAGGCGCCCGTCTCCCAGGCGGCGACAGCCGGATGCGACCAGGGCGACATGTCGGTCGCGCGGAAGAACGGTGGGCCGCTCGGCGGGAGGCCACCGCGCGGCGTGGGCGGACCGCCGACCACCGCACCGAGCATGGGCGGGCCGCCGACCACCGCACCGAGCATGGGCGGACCGCCGACCACCGCACCGAGCATGGGCGGGCCGCCGACCACCGCACCGAGCATGGGCGGGCCGCCGATCACCGCACCCGGCGTGAGTCGTCGCCCGAGTCGGCCCGACGCGACGGTATCGCCCGCCCGTCGTGGCGCCAGCGTCGTGTGGACCCGCACGCCGCGCTGACTACGGACGCTCGTCGCCCATGGGGCGAGGACGTGGACGTCGTCGGCGAATCCCGCCGCGTGCTCGACGCCGTGCAGGTAGGCCGCCGACGGCCCGGCGAGCACCGTCCCGGCGGGCATCCGCAAGGACACTGCTCGGCAGGCCAACCCGTGGTCCCGTTCGAGGCGAGCGTCGGCGTAGACGTCGTGACGCAGTCGTACCCACGCGGAGCTGCGCAACTGGTCGGGGCTCAGCACCCCGTGCCGGACCGCGTCGGAGCCACGGAAGACCTGCCAGGCCAGCAGGCGCGGCCGGTGTGCGAGAGGAGGCATGCCGACTAGCGTGGGGACCGGGATCCGCTTCCCGACGCCCCTGTGGACAACGCGCCGCCACTCTGGCCGCCCTGTGGAGAAAGCCCGCCGGCAGGCCGGCTCTGCTATGGGCGCCGCGTGCTTGATCCACTCGATTTGCGGCGTGTTGGCGTGTCGACGCTCTGGGACACCCCGACTCGCCGCAAACGGGGAGCGACCAAGGGGGGCAGGTCAGGAGAGGGCGGCGGCGATCGACTGGGCGGCGGCGAGCACCTGCGCGCCGACGGTGTCAGCGTCCAGCGGGGCCAGCGCCACCACCCCGACGCTCGCCTCCAGGCCCGGCACCCCCAGCACCGGCGCCGCCACCCCGTACGCCCCGGGTTGGAGTTCCCCGACGGTGCTCACGGGGTCGGCCACTCCCGACCGGCCGGCGAGGATGGCCAGGCCGGCCGCCCCGCGCTCCAGCGGGTGCCGGGCACCGGTCCGGTACGCCACATGGAACGACGTCCAGCTCGGCTCGACCACCGCCAGCGCCACCCCCTCGCCGCCCTCGACCACGGTGAGGTGCGCGGTCGCGCCGGCCTGCTCGGCCAGCCGGCGCAGCGCCGGCAGCGCCCCCTCGGCGAGCAGCGGCTGGGCCCGACGGGCCAGGTGCAGCACGCCGGCCCCGAGGCGCAGCCGGCCGTCGCCGTCCCGGCGCAGCATCCCGTGCCCGGTCAGCGCCCCGACCAGCCGGTAGACGGCCGCCCGGCCGATGCCCAACCGGTTCGCCGCCTCGGTCACGGTCAGCCCGGCGGGAGCGTCGGCCACCAGGTGCAGCAGCCGCAGGCCCCGGTCCAGGGTCTGCGCCGTCTCCCCGGGCCGGCCCGCCGCCTCGCCGCCCGCCGTCCGGTCCCGCTCCGTCGCCCCGACGCCGACCCGTTCCGTCGCCCCGACGCCGTCCCGTTCCGTCGCCCCGACGCCGTCCCGTTCCGTCGCCCCGGCGCCGACCCGTTCCGTCGCACCGGCTCCGGCCCGGACCGCCGCGTCCCCGGGCTCGCCGGACCTCGCCGTCGTCTCCACAGCACGCAGCGTACGACCCGGCTCCGGGCGACCCCGGAATGCGTGGACGGCTACCCTTGTACGGTGACGCTACGCCTGTATGACACCGCCACCCGATCGGTGCGGGACTTCGTCCCGCGGGAAGCCGGCAAGGTGGGGGTCTACCTGTGTGGTCTCACCCTCCAGGCCCCGCCGCACATCGGCCACCTTCGCTCCGGCGTCAACTACGACGTGCTGCGCCGCTGGCTGCTCACCGCCGGCTACGAGGTCAACTTCATCCGCAACGTGACCGACATCGACGACAAGATCCTGGTCAAGGCGATGGAGCAGGGCCGCCCGTTCTGGTCCATCGCGTACGCCAACGAGCTGATCCTGGCCGAGTCGTACCGGGCGCTGAACGTGCTGCCGCCGACGTACGAGCCGCGCGCCACGGGGCACATCCCGGAGATGCACCAGCTGATCGCCGAGCTGATCGAGACCGGGCACGCCTACCCGGCCACCGACGGCTCCGGCGACGTCTACTTCGACGTGGCCTCCTGGCCGGCGTACGGGTCGTTGTCCGGGCAGTCGCCCGACGACATGCAGTCCGCCGGGGACGCCCCCGAGCGCGGCAAGCGCGACCCGCGCGACTTCGCGCTCTGGAAGGGCGCCAAGCCGGACGAGCCGGCCGACGCCTACTGGCCGTCGCCGTGGGGCCGGGGCCGCCCCGGCTGGCACATCGAGTGCTCGGCGATGTGCTGGCGCTACCTGGGTGCCGAGTTCGACATCCACGGCGGCGGGCTGGACCTGACGTTCCCGCACCACGAGAACGAGATCGCCCAGTCCCAGGCCGCCGGGATGCCCTTCGCCCGGTACTGGGTGCACCACGGCCTGCTCAGCATCGGCGGCGCCAAGATGGGCAAGTCGCTCGGCAACGCCCTCGACCTGACGTACGTCGACTCGCTCGGGGTGCGCCCGGTGGAACTGCGCTACTACTACGCCGCCGCGCACTACCGCTCCCGGATCGACTACTCGGAGGACGCGCTGCGCGAGGCCGCGGTGGCGTACCGGAGGATCGAGGGCTTCGTCCAGCGGGCCGCCGAGCGGGTCGGCGGCGGGCAGCTCGGCGAGCTGCCGACTGGCTTCGTCGCGGCGATGGACGACGACCTGAACACCTCCGCCGCCCTCGCGGTGCTGCACGAGGTGGTCCGGGACGGCAACACCGCGCTGACCGCCGGCGACGATGTGACCGTCCGCACGACCCTGGCCTCCACTCGCGCCATGCTGGATATCCTGGGGGTTGACCCGCTGGACCCGGCATGGACCGGCGGCGACCGCGCCGACGACCTACGCGGCGTGGTCGACTCCCTGGTCGCGCTGGCCCTGGAGCAGCGTGCCCAGGCCCGCGGCCGCAAGGACTGGGCCGCCGCCGACGCCGTACGCGACCAGCTCAAGCAGGCCGGCGTGGTGGTGGAGGACACCCCCCAGGGCCCCCGTTGGACTATTGGAGAGCAGGACTGATGGCCGGCAACTCACAGCGCCGTGGCCGGCGACTGACGCCGAAGGCGGGCGCCCCGAAGGGCACCGGCGGCAAGGGCAAGGACGCTCTGGCCGGCCGGGGCAGGACCCTGCCCGCCGACGAGCGGCCCTGGCACAAGGCGTACTCGGGCACCGAGAAGCTGCCGCAGCGCACCGCCTGGAAGCAGGACAAGGAGCGCCGCGCGGCGGCCGAGGAGGGGCGCGCGCCCAAGATCGGTCAGCCGGGCAGCAAGGACACCACCTGGGGCAAGGGTGGTGGCCGGGGCGTTCCGGCGGGTCGTCCCACCGGCGGTCGGGGCGGCAAGCCCGCCGGCCGGACCGGCCCGCGGGTCGCGCCGGGGCGCAAGTCCAACCCGGCCAAGGACACCCCGGAGCTGCTGGTCGGCCGCAACCCGGTGCTGGAGTCGCTGCGCGCGCAGGTGCCGGCGACCGCGCTCTACACCGCGCAGGGCATGGACGCGGACGACCGGGTCAACGAGATCATCCGGACCGCCGCCGACCGGGGCATCGCCATCCTGGAGATCAGTCGCGCGGAGCTGGACCGGATGACCGGCGGCGTGCTGCACCAGGGCGTCGGCCTCCAGGTGCCGCCGTTCGCCTACGAGCCGTTCGAGGACCTGATCGCCGCGTCGGTGGAGCACACCGCCCCGCTGCTGGTGGCCCTCGACGGGGTCACCGACCCGCGCAACCTGGGTGCGGTGATCCGCTCCGCCGCCGCGTTCGGCGCGCAGGGCGTCTTCGTACCCGAGCGGCGGGCCGCCGGGATCACCGCGACCGCCTGGCGGACCAGCGCCGGCGCGGCCGCGCGGGTGCCGGTCGCCCAGGTCACCAACCTGACCCGGGCGCTGAAGGCCTGCCAGGACGCCGGCTTCATGGTGGTCGGCCTGGACGCCGACGGCGAAACCGACCTGTACGACCTGGAAGCCGCCGTCGGCCCGCTGGTCGTGGTGGTCGGCTCGGAGGGGCGCGGGCTGTCCCGGCTGGTCGGCGAGACCTGCGACCTGACCGTCAGCATCCCGATGATCTCCGACGTGGAGTCGCTGAACGCCAGCGTCGCCGCCGCGGTCACCCTCGCCGAGGTGGCCCGGCGCCGCGCCGCCGAGGTCTGACCCACCCGCGCACGCGCAGACGAGAAAGGGGCGGCCCGCCGAAGCGGACCGCCCCTTTCGCGTACGTCAGTGCAGCCGGTACGTCAGATCCGCTTGCCGGTGACGGCGTGGAAGACGTGACTGCGTCCGGCGCGCGGCTTGACGAACACGGTGTCACCCATGTTCGGCATGGTGCGCCGGTCGGTGCGGACGACGAACCGCTCGTTCGCGCCCTCGAGCGCGGCGTGCCCGTAGACGTTGGCGTCCGAGCCGAGGTCCTCGACCAACTCGACCACGACCGGCATGCCGCCCTCGGTCGGGCTGACCAGGTCGCAGTCCTCCGGGCGGAAGCCGACGGTCACCTTGCCGTCGCCACCCTCCTCCTTGGCCGCGGCGATCTGCTCCCGGGTGAGCGGGATCTGCAGGTCGGCGAAGGCGGCGCCCTGCTCGTTCAGCGGCACGGTCTTGATGTTCATGGCGGGGGAGCCCATGAAGCCGGCGACGAAGACGTTGGCCGGGGTGTCGTACAGCGCACGGGGGGTGTCCACCTGCTGGAGCACGCCGTCGAGCATGACCGCCACCCGGTGACCCATCGTCATCGCCTCGACCTGGTCGTGCGTGACGTAGACCGTGGTGATGCCGAGCTTGGCCTGCAGCGAGGCGATCTGGGTACGGGTCTGCACCCGGAGCTTGGCGTCGAGGTTCGACAGCGGCTCGTCCATGAGGAAGACCTGCGGCTCGCGGACGATCGCGCGGCCCATGGCCACCCGCTGGCGCTGGCCACCGGAGAGCGCCTTCGGCTTGCGGTTGAGGAACTCCTCCAGCTGGAGCAGCCCCGCCGCCTCCTTGACCCGCCGGTCGATCTCGTCCTTGGAGGTCTTGCGCAGCTTCAGCGCGAACGCCATGTTCTCGTACACCGACATGTGCGGGTAGAGGGCGTAGTTCTGGAAGACCATCGCGATGTCGCGGGCCTTCGGCGGCAGGTGGGTGACGTCCCGGTCGTCGATGTAGATCGCGCCGTCGTCGACGTCCTCGAGGCCGGCGAGCATCCGCAGGCTGGTGGACTTACCGCAACCCGACGGGCCGACCAGGACGAGGAACTCCCCGTCGCCGATCTGGAGGTCGAGCTGGTTGACCGCGGGGCGTTCGGTGCCCGGGTAGATCCGGGACGCCTTCGCGTACGTGACCGTAGCCATGGTGGTGCGCTTCCTTTCACCGGCAGGAACGTGCCGGACGATCCGAGTGAAGGAGCCACCGGCACCCTCGGTGCCGGTCCTCGGGCGACGTCCCCCGGGCGGCCGGAGCCGATCAGGGGTGTCGTCCGTGTCACTGCACGGTAAACGGCTTTCCCGACCCTGCCAAGACAGGGGACAGCGGGTGGGATCGACCGCATACGCATTCCGGGCAGTCGGGCACGGCCGGGCATCAATCGGCACAGGCGGCCGCGTGAGCCACGGCGATGCGTCGGACCCGGGGGTCGGGAAATTGACGTTTTCCGTGCTCGGGACACCTGCCGAGCGGGATTTCCGGACACCAGTCGCTATGCTGACGTCGACGCACGCGCCCCTGTAGCTCAGCTGGCCAGAGCACTCGCCTTGTAAGCGAGATGTCGCCGGTTCGATCCCGGCCGGGGGCTCCGATTCCACCAGGCAGTTCCACCGGACGCTGCCGCATGCCGACCGGTTGACAGCAGCCGGGGGCAGGACAGCCGCCCGTGGAGCTTGCCGAGCGCCTGACGGGCAACCGGCTGCACGGTCTGCTCAACTCGCAGTGCGCCCTCGGCCAGGTCGACATCCGACCAGCGAAGACCGACCAGCTCGCCGCGGACGCGGTAAAGGCCGCCGGCTGTTGCCGGCGGCCTTTACCCTCAGCTCCCCGAGTGGTGCGGTATTGATGCTCAGCCGAGCAGGGACAGGATCCGGTTGAGCAGGGCGACGACGCCGTTCAGCGCGCCACCGCCAGGGTTGTCGAGCAGGCCGGCGACCGCGCAGAGCAGGTTGCCGAGAAGGTTGCCCGGACCCTGCTGGGCGGTGATGTCCAGCACGACCTCGTCCAGGTGGACCTGAAGGCCGAGCAGGTCAAGATCCAGCGGCCCGAGGTTCAGGTGCAGGATGTCGCAGGTACCGCTGGCCTGCAGGGGCGTGGTGACCTGCTGCGTCACGGTGCCGAGCGTGGTCCCCACCGAGTTGGTCAGGGTGCCGGTGAGCGTGCCGACGGCGGCGAGCTGGCCGTTCTGGTTGACGAAACGAGTGGGCGTGAACGTACCGGCGAAGGTGCCGGTACCGCCGAGAGCGTCAGTGAAGCTCCCCGTGACCGGGGTGGCCAACGCGGACGCGGCGGGTGCGACGGCCGGAGCCTGCTGCGTCACCGGGGCGGCCTGAGCCACTCCGGCCCCGCCGAGGACGAGACCCGCTCCCGCCGCGAGCGCAGCGACAGTGGTGCCGAGGCGTGCTAAGCGCATGAGCTGTTTCCTTCCTTGTCGGTTGCCTTGCGTCCAGTTCCTACCCGCGGCTGGCAGGGCAAACCTTTGGAGGAAACTTCACATTGGAGTGGACGGGGCAGAGCGCCGAGGCGTCACTGCCCGTCGCCTGTCGTCAGGTGGGACGCCAGGTAGCGGATGACGGGCCCGCCGGGATCCCCGTAGTCGAGGATGATGTGGGGTTCACCGCTCTCCCCCGAAGGGGCGCCGCCGGTCTCTCGGTAGCCGGCGTTCCCGCCGGGTGCCCTGGTGGTAGGGGCAGTCACGCTGATGTTGACGCGCTGTGCGAAGCGGTCGGTCTCGGTGGCCAACCCGCTCGTGATCACGACGATGGTCGAACCGTGCTCCTGCCGATCCCGCGGCGAGCCGCCTGCGTCGTCGGGGTTCGGCTCGTTGGGTAGACAACGGCAGGCCCGGCCGCGAGCGTGCAACGCCTGCGCCAGGTGGTCGACAAGGGCAAGGTGGGTATTCGGGCAGTCCAGGGCCACCCACAGGCCGCGACCGACGGACGCTGCCACGATCGCGTCGGCAATGGTCGTCAGCGCTGCCCGCTCGCGCGCGATCGCGGAAACATCAGACACAGCCGTGCCCTTCATCCAGGCGTGACTTCACCTCGCTACAGGCGCGGCTGATCAGGTCCTTGTTACATCCCGCCCTCAGCGTCGATGCCACCCTGGCGGTGGCTCCAGCGTCCCGACGCGCACCGGTGCCCGCTCGTCCCCGGGCGGGCACCGGAGGCGCAGCGGATTCAGACCGTCCTGCGGAGACCGGCGAGCTGCAGAGCGGTGAAGCCGGCGACCACCACCGCCTGTGCGATCACAAGTGCGGTGCCGAGGCCGGTCAGCGGGAACCACCCGGCGATGAGCAGCTCCACGCTCGCGACCACCCATGCGATGTTGACAGCGATCACGACACCCACGGCGGGCCTGCTCACTGTCGGCTTCGACGCGAGGGAGAGCAGAGCGGCCGCGAAAGCGACCAGAAACGCGCCGATCGGGTAGAGGAACGCGGCGGGAAGGCCGAACATCTCGCCGAAGATCGCCGCGGCGGCGAGGTAGACGACTCCGTTGGCACCCGAGCCGATCGCGTCCTGCTTGAGGGCGAAGCGGAGCAGCTTGGCGTCGTCGGCGGTCTGGACAGTGCTGGCGGCGGTAACCATCTCGGAGGTCCCTTCGTGGTGCTGACGTGCGTGTGATCACGAAGCTACGGAGGTCGGCGCGATCGGCGAATCAGTCGTCGTGACGGTAGGTTGCCAGGCGTGCTGCACGGGCGGGCCAGGGAACAGGCGCAGATCGAACGGCTGTTGGAAGGCGCCCGGAACGGTCACAGCGGCACGTTGGTGATGCGCGGCCCGGCGGGGATCGGCAAGTCGGCGCTCCTCGAGTACGCCGCCGGGCGGGCAGCCGGCATGCGGGTGTTGCGCGGCGTCGGTATCGAGTCCGAGGCGGCACTGCCGTTCGCCGCACTCCACCTGCTTCTGCGCACCGGGCTCGACCGGATCCACGCGCTGCCCGACCCGCAGGCCGCCGCGCTCCGCGGTGCACTGGGGTTGGGCGACGCCCCGCCGGAAAGCCGGTTCCTGGTCGGACTGGCCACGCTGAGCCTGCTGTCCGAGCTGGCCGGGGACGGCGCGCTGCTCTGTCTCATCGACGACGCGCAGTGGTTCGACCAGGCGTCCACCGACGCCCTCGTCTTCGCCGCGCGCCGACTCGAGGCGGACGGCATCGCCATGATCTTCGCCGCTCGCCCGGATTTCCCTGCCCCGGGGCTTGGCGAGCTGTGGCTGGGTGGCCTGGACGGCACCGCGGCCGCCGCCCTGCTCCCCGCCGACCTTCCGCCCCAGGTGCGGGAGCGCCTCATCCAGGAGTCGGACGGCAACCCGCTGGCGCTCATCGAGTTGCCCGCCGCGCTCAGCCCCGAACAGCGGGCGGGACGACTGTCGCCGGTGGGTGCGATGCCGGTGGCCGATCGCGTCCAGGCGGCGTTCCACGCGCAGATGGCGGAGCTTCCCGAGCACGCGCGCACCGCGCTGCTGATCGCGGCGGCGGGCGGCTCCGGTGAGCTTGCGACGCTGGTCGCGGCCGGCGCGTCCCTCCCCGGTCTCGAAGCGGCCGAGCGGAGCCGGCTGATCGAGATCAGCGGGTCGATGGTCGGTTTCCGTCATCCCCTGATCAGGGCTGCCGCCTATCACAGCGCTTCCGTCAGCCGACGCCTCGCCGTACATCGCGCCCTTGCCGACGCGCTGACCAGCTCGACCGCGCCGGATGCCGCTGACCGGCGGACCTGGCACCTGGCCGCCGCCGCGCTCGGTCCCGACGAGGACGTCGCGGAACAGTTGGAGGAGGCGGCGGGCCGCGCCCGTACCCGTGGCGGCCATGCCGCGATGGCGGCCGCCTACGAACGAGCCGCGGAGCTCACCGCCGATCCGGTACGCCGATCCGCGCGGCTGGCCGCCGCCGCGCTGGCCGCGAGCGACGCCGGCCTGATGCGCCGTGCCGCCGCACTCGCCGACAGCGCCACCCCCGACGTGGACGACCCCACGATGATCCTGGCGCTGACCCAGGTACGCGCCCATCGCGAGTTCGAGTTGGGCACCCCGCTGGCGGCGGGCCGCATCATCATGGACACCGTCCCGCGCGTAGCCGCCCACGCCACCGAGCAGGCGCACTGGCTGCTGGTGGAGGCCGTCCGCTGCGCCTGGTTCGCGGGCGACCCGCGGCTGGCGGAGCAGGCCGCCGCGAAGCTCCATGCGCTTCCCGGTTCGCCGCTGGCCAGCCAGGCGATCGGGCTGACCCGGCTGCTGCGCGGCGACATCCCCGGCGGGATCAAGCTCATCAGCGAGGTGCTCGACCTACCTGCGCTCGCCGGGCTGGGCGTGCCCGGGCTGACCTTCACCGCCGCTGTCTGCCTTCCCGCGGGCCGTGCCGCCCGCTGCGAAGAGATCACCGGACGGGTGGTGGCGGAATGCCAGCAGAGCGGCATGATCGGCTGGCTGGCTTTCGCGCTGCAGGACCATGGGTTCGCACAGGGGTTGCTCGGCTCGTACGGCGAGGCGCTGGCGACGCTCGACGCGGGGCTGCGGCTGGCGACGGAGCTGGGTCACGAGCACCGGGTCACCCACCTCACCAGCTGCATCGCCTGGGTGCTCGCCCATCAGGCGGACGTGCCGGGGTGTCGCGAGAAGGCCGAGGAAGGTGTCCGGCGAGCCGACGACCAGGGGCTGGTTCTCGCCGCGAGCATCGGGCGCTGGGCGCTCGGCCGGCTCGAACTCGGCCTGGGACACCCGGACGCCGCCCTGCGGCAGTTGGCGGCCATCCCGCCGACGGGAATCGGCGTCCTCTGCGCCGCCGACCAGATCGAGGCAGCCGTCCGCAGTGACCAGCCGGAACGGGCCAAGGAGCCGCTGGAGCGCTACCTGACCTGGGCGCGGCACGTCGGTCAGCCGGCATCGGACGCGATCGCCCTACGCTGCCGGGCCCTCGTCGAGCAGGATGAAGCGCACTTCGTGGCGGCCGTCCGTGTCCACGAGAGCGGCGATCAACCATACGAACAGGCGAGGACGCGGCTCGCCTACGGCGAGTGGCTGCGACGGGCCCGAAGGCGGGCGGACGCCCGGGCACAGCTACGTGGCGCACTGGAGATCTTCGATCGGCTCGGTGCGGAGCTGTGGGCCGGGCGGGCCCGTGCCGAGCTGCGTGCGACCGGGGACGTGCCGGCCGCGCCCCGCAGGGCCGGCGACCCGCTCAGTGTCCTCACGCCCCAGGAACGGGAAGTCGTACGGCTGGCGGCCGGTGGCGCCTCCAACCGCGACATCGGCGCCCAGCTCTTCCTCAGCCCGCGGACGGTCGGCTACCACCTCTACAAGGCGTTCCCCAAGCTGGGCATCACCTCCCGGTCCCAGCTGGCGGCCATCGTCCGGTCCTCGTCGATCGACTGCTGACGCCCGCGCCGCCGGTGGCGGGCGGCCGCGCGTGGGAACGGCCTCACTCGCCGCCGTTCGACTCCTCGTGGAAGTAGACGGTGAGCGAGTACCAGTCACCGTGTTCGTTGATCTCGTTCTCGAAGGTCACGTCCTGGATCCACACCGGCCCGAGCTCCTCGATGGTGTCCGCGACCCGCCGGAGCAGCGCCGGTACGTCGTCCTGGCCGGGCCCGACGGGGTTCGCCGTGGCGAAGTACCGGACGGTGGGGAATTGGGAAACCTCGTTCACAATAAGATTGTTGCATCGATAGATAACGTTGCGTTGTCCCTCGGTGCCGGTGGCAGGCGACGGCGATAGCCTGGCGCTGACGGCGGGGACGACGGGTGGGGGCCGATGAGTCGTGCGGTGGAGGAGTCGAACCGGGCCATGCTGCGCGCCCGGGACGCCATGGACCGGGCGTACGCCGAGCCGCTGGACATCCCGGCGCTGGCCCGGATAGCGCTCGTCTCCGAGGCGCACTTCATCCGGACCTTCCGCGCCACCTTCGGCGAGACCCCGCACCGCTACCTGCAACGGCGGCGGGTGGAGCGCGCGATGTCGATGCTGATCGAGAGCGAGCGGGACGTCACCGACATCTGCTTCGCGGTCGGCTTCAGCAGCCTCGGGACGTTCAGCCGGACGTTCCGGCAGATCGTCGGCGAGTCGCCGAGCGACTTCCGCAGGCGCCGGTCGGCCGCCGCCGCGACCGTGCCGAGCTGCTTCGCCAAGGCCTGGACCAGACCCAGCAGTTTTGGATAAGCGGCAGGTCAGGCCCACCCTCTAGCGTGATGGGCATGACGATGAACGCGATCAGCCGCTCCCAGATCTACGTCCTCGACCAGGACGAGGCCCTCGACTTCTACGTCGGCAAGCTCGGCATGGAGGTCAACACCGACCAGGACCTCGGCTTCATGCGCTGGCTCACGGTCAACCTGCCCGGCGACCCGGAGCGCGAGATCCTGCTGGAGAAGCCGGGGCCGCCCGCGCTGGACCCGGCCACCGCCGAGCAGGTCCGGGAGCTGCTCACCAAGGGGGCGCTGGGTGGCTACCTCTTCATGACCACCGACGACGCCCGCAAGACGCACGAGGACCTGGTCGCCAAGGGCGTCGAGATCACCGACGAGCCGGAGGAGCGCCCGTACGGGATCGACTTCGGCATCCGGGACCCGTTCGGCAACAAGATCCGTATCGGCCAGATGTTCCCCCGGGCCTGACGGGAGCGGGGCCGTGACCGACGCGATCACCCTGCCCGCCGCCGGACCGGCCGCCCTCGGCCGGGACCGGGCCCTGCTGGTCGGCGGCATCCTCGCCGGCCCGGTCTTCGCCGTGTCCGCGCTGGCCCAGGGCCTCACCCGGGACGGCTTCGACTTCCGGCGGCACCCGGTCAGCATGTTGAGCACGGGCGACCTGGGTTGGCTCCAGATCGCCACCTTCCTGGCCACCGGTGCGCTCTGCGTCGGCGCCGCCGCCGCGGTGCGCCGCCGGCCGGTGACCGGCTCGACCTGGCTGCCCCGGCTGCTCGCCCTCTGGGGGTTCGGCCTGATGGCGGCCGGGGTCTTCAGCGCCGACCCGGCCGACGGCTTCCCGGCCGGCACGCCGCGCGGGCCCGGGCAGATCAGCTGGCACGGCGGGCTGCACTTCCTCGCGGCGGCGGTCGCCTTCGGGTCGCTGATCGTGGCGACCGTCGTCGCCGGCCGCCGGGCCGCCCGCGACGGCGACCGGGTGTGGGCCGTCACCAGCATCGCGACCGGGGTGTTCTTCGCGCTCGCCTGGGGCGCGCTGATGGTCCGGCCCGGCCCGGTGGCCATGGTCGCCTTCGGTCTGGCGGTGACCGCCGGCTGGGCCTGGGTGACCGCGACGTTCGTGGCGGCGCTGCGACGGTCGCCTCGCTGAGCGTGATCGGGGCGGCGACGGCCGGGAGGCGCGGGTTAGCATCGCGCCTCCCGGCCGCACGAGGAGACGACGATGGCCACCCGGCTGCTCTACCTGGCCCGGCACGGCGAGCAGGACCGCCCGGAGATCGAGTCGCCGGAGGTGGGGCTCTCAGAGCGGGGCCGCCGGCAGGCGGCGCTGCTCGGTCAGCGACTGCGGGCCGTACCGTTGCGCGCCGTCCACCACGGCCCGCTGCGCCGGGCCGTCGAGACCGCGGAGCTGGTCGCCGGGTCACTGCCGACGGTCCCGGTGTACGCGACGGAGCTGGCCGGCGATCACCTGCCGCACGACACCGACCCGGCCGGGCTGCCGGTGACGTACGCGAGTTTCCTGGCCGGCTTCTCGGCGCGCGAGCGGGCCGACGGGCCGCGACTGGCGGCGGAGGCCGTCGCCCGGTTCGCCACCGCCCCGCTCGACGGTGACGTCCGCGAGCTGGTGATCACGCACAACTTCCTGATCGCCTGGCTGGTCCGGCACGCCCTGGGCGCCCCGGAGCGGCGCTGGCTGGGCCTCAACCACCACAATGCCGGGCTGACCGTGATCCGCTACAGCTCGACCGGGCCGCCCAGCCTGATCGCCTTCAACGACGTGTCCCACCTGCCGCCCGAGCTGCGCGGCACCGGACTGCCCAGCGATTATCGGGTGTGACCGGGCGCGGTGCCGGCTACGGTCGCCGGATGACGACGCCGCCGCCCGACCTGCCGAAGACCGAGTTCGCCTTCCCGGGGCCGCTGCGGGACCAGCTCGTCGCGGCCGTCCTTTCCGGCGCGAAGACCTCCACCACCGGTCTGTTCCAGGACCACGAGCGCGACGGCGAGCCGCTGCCGGTGGTCGGTGCCCGCTCGGTGGTGGTCGACTCCGCCGACCGTCCGGTCGCGGTCATCGAGCTGACCGAGGTACGCCTCGTCCGGCTCGGCGACGTCGACCTGGACCACGCCCGGGACGAGGGCGAGGGGTACGACTCCGTCGCCGCCTGGCGCGCCGGGCACGAGACGTACTGGCACGGCCCCGACTACCGGGGCTGGCTCGGCGACCCCGACTTCACCGTCACCGACGACACCCTCGCGGTCGCCGTACGCTTCCGCCTCCTCCAGCGCCTCTGACGGCCGAACCGTCCCCGGAAGGAGTGGCCGTTCCACCGGGAACAGCCACTCCGTCCGGGCGTCCGCGCCCGCCGAGGGGGTCAGCGGGAGGCGACGGTCCTGACGACGGCTTCGGCCATGGCCCGGGCGGACTGCGGGTTCTGGCCCGTGACCAGGCGGCCGTCGACGACGACGTGCTCGGTGAAGTTCGGCGCCGGTACGTGGACGGCACCGGCCTCGGTGAGCTTGTCGGCCAGCAGGAAGGGGACCTCGTCGCTGAGGCCGACGGCGTTCTCCTCGTCGTTGGTGAAGCCGGCCACCCGCTTGCCCGCCACCAGGTGGGAGCCGTCGGAGAGCTTCAGGTTCACCAGCGCGGACGGGCCGTGGCAGACCGCCGAGACGACCCCGCCCCGCTCGTAGACGGTCGCGGCGATGCGCGCCAGGTCCGGGTCGTTCGGGAAGTCCCACATGGTGCCGTGACCGCCGGCGAAGACGATCACGTCGTACCCGGTCGGGTCGACGTCCGCGGCCTTCGGGGTGTGCTCCACGCCGGCGGTGGCCAGGAAGTCGTTCTGGGTCCGGTCGTTCTCGTCCCGGCCGTCCAGCGGCGGCTGGCCGCCGGCCACCGAGACCAGGTCGACGTCCCAGCCGGCGGCCCGGAACACCTCCCACGGCTCCGCGGCCTCCCCGACGTAGAAGCCGGTCTCGCGGCCGGTGGTGCCGAGCTGGCGGTGGCTGGTCAGAGCGATGAGTGCACGTGTCATGTCGACCATGCTGGCGCGCGAATCCATAGCTGACCAATAGGCGAACGACACAGCAGCGATAGGTTTGCTGATGTGAAGGTGTCGCTCGACCTGCTCCGCAGCTTCCTGGCCGTGCACCGGTCCGGTTCGATCACCGCCGCCGCGGAACTGCTCGGGCTGGCCCAGCCGACGGTCACCGCCCAGATCCGCGCGCTGGAGGAGGCGGTGGGCCGGCCGCTCTTCGACCGGGTGCCGAGGGGCGTGCTGCCCACCCCGGCCGGCGACGAACTGGCCCGCCGGGTGGCCGATCCGCTGGACCGCCTCGACGCCGTGCTCGCCGACGACACGGCCACGCCGTACCCGCGGACGGTCTTCCTCGGCGGGCCGGCCGAGTTCCTCGCGGAGCTGGCGCTGCCGGCGGTGGCCGGTCTGGTCGCCGAGGGTCTGGAGCTGCGGGTCTCCGCGGGGCTGCCCGAGCAGCTCCTGGACGACGTCGCCGCCGGCCGGCTCGACCTGGTGGTGAGCAGCGTGCGCCCCCGGCGGCGGGGGCTGGCCGTCGAGCCGCTCTACGACGAGGAGTTCGCGCTGGTCGCCGCGCCCGCCTGGGGCGAGCGGCTGCCGGACCCGGTGACCCCGCAGGCCCTGCGGGACGTGCCGCTGGTCGCCTACGCGGAGGAGGCGCCGATCCTGCGTCGCTGGTGGCGGACGGTCTTCGACACCCGACTCACCCGTACGCCCAACCTGGTGGTGGCCGACCTGCGCGCGGTGCTGGCGGCCGTGGTGGCCGGCGCCGGGGCGAGCGTGCTGCCGACGTACCTGTGTCGCAGTGAGCTGGCCTCCGGCGCGCTGCGTCCGCTGTCGAGCCCGGCGGTGCCGCCGCTCAACACGCTCTTCCTGGCCGCCCGGCCGGCGGTGGCGGGGCGGCGCGAGGTGCAGGCCGTGCGGCGGGCGCTGCTGGCGGCGGCGGCCGGCTGGTAGCCCGGCGTCACCGCAGGGCGCCGGCCCGGAGCAGGAGGTCGGCCAGGGCGGAGGCGGCGGCCGGCGGCTGGGGGCCGCTCGCGCAGTCGGTCCACTCGACCGGGTTCGCGCCGATGGTCAGCCGGTAGGTGTAGGTGTCCGCGCAGCGCACGTCGGGGCGGCCGGGGCCGCCGCCGCTGGGGGCGCTGCCCGCCAGCGCGCGCAGCCGGTCGAGATCGGCCGGGGAGAGCTGACCGGTCCGGGTCGCGCCGGTGCGACCGGTCGCCGTCCATCGGCCGTCCGGTTCCACGGTCACCGTCTCCGCGCCGCCCGCGATGCCGCCGCTGCGGGTCAGCGTCACCCGGGAGGCGGTCGCGGCGGGGGTGCCGGTGGCCGTGCCGCCCGGCGTGGCGGTGCCCGGCGTGGCCGTGGCGGTCCCACCGGTGGGGGTGTCCGACGCCGGCGCAGGTGAACTGGAACCGGTTGCTGAGCAGCCGGTCAGGAGGCTGGCCACAGTTACGATCTTGACAATGGCCAGGACGGATGATCTCATGCCGTTCGGACGTGCATCGACGCCGCCGGGTTCCCTCACCAGGGCTCATCCTCCGTTCGGCCAGTGTCGCGGGATGGAAGCGCTTCCCCCCTTCTCTTTTCTTCGATGTATCTGCATATTTACATGCGTGACTACCCCCGTCACATCTTTCCTTGTCAGGAGGGCACGTGAGAAGAACCCTCGCCGCCGTCAGCGCAGCGCTGCTTACCAGCGGCATGCTGACCTGCGTCGCCACCGCAGCGCAGGCGGCCCCTAGCGCCCCCGCCCCGGACACCTCACCCGCAGCTCGTGCCGAAAGCCTGCTCCGCAACAACCCCGGCGCCGTCCAGGGCGTCAGCGGAGAGTCGTACCAGGCGGTTCGCACGAAGGTGGACGCGAACGGCGCGGCGCACACCCGCTACACCCGGACCTACCAGGGCCTGCGCGTCTACGGTGGCGACTTCGTCATCCACACGACGCCCACCGGCGGCTACGCCGGCTCCTCGGTCGGCCTCGCCGCGCCGCTCACCCTCGGCACCGCGCCGAAGGTCACGCCGGCCAGAGCCAAGGCGACGGCCAGGAAGGCGTTCTCCGGCAAGCTGGAGAGCGTCGGCGCCCCGGAGCTCTTCGTCGACGCCAGCTCCGGCACCGGCCGCCTCGCCTACGAGACGGTGCTCTCCGGGTGGCACACCGACGGCCAGACCCCGTCCCGGCTGCACGTCATCAGCGACGCCGTCAACGGCAAGGTGATCGGCTCGTACGACGAGATCGAGATGGTCGCCGGCACGGGCCAGAGCGTCTACTCCGGCACGGTCGCCATCGACACCACGCTCTCCGGCAGCACGTACCAGATGATCGACCCGTCGCACGGCAACGGCAGCACCTGCGACATGAACCAGGGTACGTCGACCTGCACGACGTTCACCAACACCGACAACAGCTGGGGTGACACCAACACCCGTCAGCGGGCCGGCGTCGACGCGCACTTCGGCGCGGCCAAGACGTTCGACTACTTCAAGAACGTGCACGCCCGCAACGGCATCTTCGGCGACGGTCGCGGCGTGCCGAGCCGGGTGCACTACGGCAACAACTACGTCAACGCCTTCTGGGACGGCTCCCGGATGACCTACGGCGACGGCTCCGGCAACGCCCGGCCGCTGGTCTCCCTCGACGTGGCCGCGCACGAGATGAGCCACGGCGTCACCGAGAACGTGGTCCCCGGCGGCCTGACCTACTCCGGCGAGTCCGGCGGCATCAACGAGGCCACCAGCGACATCTTCGGCAACATGGTCGAGTTCTACGCCAACACCACCGCCGACCCGGGTGACTACCAGGTCGGCGAGAAGATCAACATCAACGGCGACGGTACGCCGCTGCGCTACATGTACGACCCGAAGCTGGACGGCTCGTCCGACACCTGCTGGACGACCGGCACCAAGAACAAGGACGTGCACTACTCGTCCGGCGTGGCCAACCACTTCTTCTTCAACCTGGCCGAGGGCACCGGTGCCACCCCGTACGGCACCTCGCCGATCTGCGGCTCCGCCCCGGCGGTGACCGGCATCGGCCGGGCCAAGGCGGAGAAGATCTGGTACCGCGCCCTGGACGTGTACTTCACCTCCAACACCTCGTACGTCAACACCACCACGCCGTCGAACACCGCTCGGGCCTACACGTTGCGCGCGGCGACCGACCTGTACGGCAACTGCTCCACCGAGTACAAGGCCGTCCAGGCGGCGTGGACCGCGGTGGCCGTCTCCGGCAACGACGCGCCCTGCTCGTCGACCGGTAACGACTTCTCCGTCTCGCTCTCCCCGACCTCCGGCTCGGTGACCGCGGGCGGCTCGGTCTCGACCACCGTCGCCACCGCCACCACCGGTGGCACCGCGCAGACCGTGACGTTCTCCGCGTCCGGCCTGCCGACCGGCGCCACCGCCACGTTCAACCCGACCTCGGTCACCTCGGGCGGCTCGTCGACCCTCACCATCGCCACCTCGGCCGGCACCCCGGCCGGCACCTACCCGGTGACCGTGACCGGCGCCGGCTCGGTGAACCGGACGGCGACCTACACGCTGACCGTCAACGGCACCGGTGGCGGCTGCACCGGCGCCGGCCAGAAGCTCGGCAACCCCGGCTTCGAGTCCGGCACCACCCCGTGGGCGTCGACCTCGGGCGTCATCGGCTCGTTCACCGGCCAGCCCGCCCGTACCGGCACCCGCAACGCCTGGCTGGACGGCTACGGCAGCACCCACACCGACACGCTCTCGCAGGCGGTGACCCTGCCGGCCGGGTGCACGTCGTACAACTTCACCTTCTGGCTGCACATCGACTCGGCGGAGACCACCACCGGCACCGCGTACGACACGTTCAAGGTGCAGGTGCTCAACTCCTCCGGGACGGTGCTGGCGACCCTGGCGACCTACTCGAACCTGAACAAGGCCGCCGGGTACTCGCAGAAGTCGTTCTCGCTGGCCTCGTACGCCGGCCAGACCGTCACCCTGAAGTTCACCGGCACCGAGGACTCCTCGCTCCAGACGTCCTTCGTGGTCGACGACACCGCGGTCAACGTCTCCTGACCTGACCTCGCCGTCGGCGGGCCCGGCGGCCACCCCTCGCGGGTGGTCGTCGGGCCCGCGCCGTTATGGTCGCCGGACCGGGTCGGCGCGGGCCGGCCGGCGGAAGGGGTGGTGTCGGTGTCGGACGCGGAGCTGACCGTCGAGGTGACCGGCGCGGTGGCGACGGTGACGATCCGGAACCCGGCCCGGCGCAACGCGATGACCCCGGACATGTGGCGGCGGCTGCCGGTGCTGCTCGACGCCCTGGAGGCCGACCCGGCGGTACGCGCCCTGGTGCTCACCGGCGCGGACGGCACCTTCTGCGCCGGCGCCGACCTGGGCGACCTGGACGAGTTGCTGGACGCCGGCGACCACAGCATCGCGGTCGTCGCCGAGGAACGGCTGGCCGCCTTCGCCAAGCCGACGGTCGCCGCCGTGCAGGGGCCCTGCGTCGGCGGTGGTTGCCAGCTCGCCGTGGCCTGCGACCTGCGGGTCGCCGCCCCGGACGCCCGCTTCGGCGTGCCGCCGGCCCGGCTCGGGCTGGTCTACCCGGCCCCGACCACCCGCCGGCTGACCCGGCTGGTCGGCCCGGCGACGGCGAAGTTCCTGCTCTTCACCGCCGAGCTGATCGACGCCGAGCGGGCGCTGCGGGTCGGCCTGGTGGACGAGGTGGTCGACGACCTGGCCGGCCGGGTGGCCGCGATCACCACCGCCATCGCGCAGCGCTCGCAGCTCAGTGTCGCCGCCGCCAAGGAGATCGTCGACGACCGGGCCGCGCCGGCCCGGGTCGCCTGGTGGCACCGGAAGGTGCGGGACAGCGGCGAGGCCCGCGAGGGGGTCGCCGCCCACCGCGAGCGCCGCGCGCCGAACTTCACCTGGTCGCCGTCCGACCGCCCCTGACCGTCGTGCCCTGATCCGCGGTACGACACCAGGGGTCGGCCCCCGGCCCCCTCGGACATCTCACGGGCGCTACGGACCTGATGACGTGAACGAATCGCCAGGTCGACGTCGAGCCGGGAATGCGCCTGCCAGGCGTACCCGGGAGGCTCTACCGTCCCTGCCGTGCCGCATCTTCGCCCGCCTGCCGACAAGCTCGACGTGACGATCCGATGCCAGGCGCATCCGGGCGTGTCCGTCCGCCTGCACAGCCGTCGCTTCCCGGACGAGTACGGCGTCGGCTTCTCGGTCGAGGCCCGGGCCGACGGTCTGCGTGCCGAGCTTCCCGGGGTGGAGGTCTGAATCTGGGACGACGCCTCGCCGCCGACCTCCGCGAGTTCCTCCCAAACCCGAGTCCACGACATCAGGTCTGTAGCGTCGGCAACCCTCTCGCCGGCGCGTCGGCCAGTCCGGGCGGCAGTGAGCTTCGGCGGTGAGGACGTGTGGGGGTCCGTCAGCCGCCGGTCCCCGGAGCCGGCGGAGTCGAAGGCGACGTGACGAGCCTCAGCAGCTCGTCGACCGACCACTGGTCGTAGACGTGCTCGCCGTGCCTGCTGGCCAGGACCGAGCCGTCCGGGGCGATCAGGAAGTCGGCGGGGAGCCCGAACCGCCCGCCGTGCGGGACGACCGCCGGTGGGCGCTCCCGGCCCCGCAGGACGGCCCACGAGCTGCGCAGCACCGCACGCAGGATCGGCAGCCAGGCGCGCGGGCTGAGCAGTGCGCGCACGGACGGCTCGACGCCGAACTCGCGGTAGAGCCGCTTGTCGGGGTCGGCGATGACGGCGAAGGGCAGGTCGTCGGTGTGCTCCCGCAGTTCGTCGGCGGGGGAGTGGAAGACCACGACCTCGCGTACCCCGGCCGCCTCGATCTCGGCGTGCCGGCGGACGATCGAGCGCAGGTGCAGGTTGCAGACCGGACAGCCGGCGAACCGGCGGAACTGGAGGTGGACCAGGCGTTCGGCATCGGGGACGGCGACCGGCGGCCCGGAGACCGGGGTGAGCCGACGGCGGGACACGGTCGAACCGGGGGCGGACGGGCGGGACATGGTTGCCTCCCTGTCGTAGGCGTACAACGTACTCCTACAGGGTTAGGCTTACGTTGTACGCTGTCAAGGCCATGCCTCGCCCCCGCTCACTCACCCCGGCCCAACTCGCCTCGGCCGCGCTGGCCGTCATCGACCGCGACGGGCTTCCCGCGCTCACCATGCGAGCGGTCGCCCAGGAGTTGGGCACCAGCCCGATGGCCCTCTACCGCTACGTCGCCGACCGGGACGAACTGGAGGCGCTGGTCGTGGAGGAGGTGCTGTCCATGGTCGACACCGCCGCTCCGCCGGACGAAAGTTGGCAGGACCGGGTGGGCGTGCTGGTCCAGCGGATGCGAACCGCGATCGGCGGACATCCCGCCGTGGTGCCGCTGCTCCCCGTGCACCGGCACCGGTCGCCGACCGTGCTGCGCTGGACGGAGACCGTGCTCGGCATCCTCGCCGAGGCGGGCTTCGCCGGCACCCGCCGGGTGGTCGCGCTGCGCGCCCTGCTCGCGTACGCCGTCGGCGCGATCCAGCTCGAACACCTGGGCCCGCTCTCGGGCAGCGGCACCGACGCGATGGCGGGACTGTCCCCGGCGGAGTTCCCGCATCTGTCGGCCACCGCCGCCGACGCCCGGCGGGTGGGACCGGACGTGGAGTTCGACGGCGGACTCGAGCTACTGCTGCGCGGCCTGGCCGTCTCCGCCGACTGACCGGGGCGGAGGGACCGGCGGGCGCCGCGCCGGAGGCGTACCTCCGACGCGGCCCCCTGTGCCCGCCGGCCGGCGGGTCACCGCCCGGCGAACGCGGCCCAGCTCGGCGTCACCGGCTCGCGCCGCAGCGGCATGCCCGCCTCGGCCGGCGTCCGGTCGCCCTTGCGCTGGTTGCAGGCGTAGCAGGCGGCGGTCGTGTTCTTCCAGGTGTTCCGGCCGCCGCGCGAGCGGGGCAGGATGTGGTCGATGGTGCTGGCCGGGCCGCCGCAGTACGCGCAGCACCGGTCGTCGCGCCGCAGCACGGCGGCGCGGGACCAGGCCGGCCCGGCGTGGAACCGCCAGCGGGTGACCACGTACCGGACGAGGCGGACCACCCGGGGAACCGGGAAGACCCCGATCACCTGGTCCGGCTCGGCCTCGTGGATCTCGGCGACCCGGCGGCACAGCATCCGGATCGCGTGCTGGACGGTGACCCGGTGCAGCGGGCCGAGGTCGGCGTTGATGACGAGGACGGCGTCCACCGGGCTCTCCCTTCACGATCGGCGGCGGACCGGTCCGGACAGCGAAAAGCCGCCCGGTCCGGGTGGGGGACGGGCGGCTGGAGCGCGTGCGGGCACGCGTCAGTCGGGCCACCCGTCCCGGGGACCTTCAGCTCGGCAACCTTCGAGCGGCAGCGTCGACCACGCGCACGTGACGTGCGACAACGACATGACTGACTCCCGGCGGGCTGGTTGACCTTGCGCGATCACGGTAGGGCGGGCCGGGGCGGGCCGGCAACGCATTTCGATGCCCGCCCGGGGGAGAGCCGACCGGTCCGGCCGCTCAGCGTCGGGCCAGCAGCCCGCGCGGCCGGACGGACCGGACCGGCTCGGCAGCCGAGCCCTCGGCCCGCAGGATGTGGTTGGCGGCGATGATGCCGGTGGCCGCCGCGCGCTCCATCAGCGCGCTCGGGAAGTCCGTCCGGATGCCGTCGCCGGCCAGGTAGAGGCCGTTCGCGTCGGTGCGTACCCCCGGCCGGTCGGCGTGGCTGCCCGGGGTGAACGCCGGGGCCTGGGCCTCCACCCGGGCGCGCAGCTCGCGGACCCGCAGCCCGGCCGCCTCCGGCCAGAGCGTGGTCAGCTCGACCCGCATCCGCTCGGCCAGTTCCTCGGCGGGCACGCCCTCGTCGCAGGCGTACGCGTGCAACTCCACCACCGAGCCGCCGGTCCGCTCGGCCCACCGGCGGGAGGAGTTCTCCAGCCGGTGGTAGAGGGTCACCGAGTCCAGGGTGGGCTGCCGGGACACCCCGCTGAACACCGCCCGGTCGGCGCGGACGTCCCCGTCCATCCAGTACCGCGCCACCGCGTACGGCGGACCGGGCCGGCCGAACGCGGGCATCCGCGCCACCAGCCGGGGCGCCGCCCCGGGCAGGCCGGGGGAGGCCGCGACCAGGGCGGCCAGCGCGGGCGGGTCGACGGCGAGCACCACGTGCGCGGCGCGGTACGCCGAGCCGTCCGCGGTCCGCACCCGCCAGCCACCGGGCTCCCGGTCCAGCCGGGTGACGGCGGCCTCGGTGACCACCCGGCCGCCGTGCTTCTCGACGTGCCGGGTCAGCGGCTGCCAGATCGCCGTCGCGTAGTCCTCGTCCGGGCAGTCGAAGGCCAGCCCCTCCGGGTTGCCGAGCAGGTAGAAGTGGAACTGGGCGATCATCTCGGCGGCCGACATCTCCGCCTCGCGGTTGAAGAACGAGTGCGAGAAGACCTCGAAGAGCATGGCCCGGGCCCGGTCCGGCAGCTTCAGCGAGGTCAGCAGCTGGTCGGCGGTGGTGGTGTCGAACTCGGCGTAGGTGCGTTCCGGGTGGTAGTTGAGCAGCGGCAGCGCGGCGCGCCGGTCCATCCGGCGCAGGTCGGCCAGGCGCAGGCTGGGGCTGCGCAGCAGGAGGGCGAGCAGGTTGAGCGGCGCGGCCGGCGGTAGCCGGCCGAACTCCTCCGTCGGCCACTGCCCGCTCAGGATCGGGTACCCGGGGACCGGCTTGAGGAAGCCCAGGCCCGGATCGACCCGGCGCAGGATCGCCCGCCAGTTGTAGTACTGCCGGAAGAATGCGTGGAACCCGTGCTCGATGAGCTGGGTGCCGTCGGTCAGGGCCGCCGGCCAGGCGGCGAGCCGGCCGCCGAGCGTCGGCGCGGCCTCCAGCACGGTCACCGCCACGCCCCGCTCGGCGAGCACCACCGCCGCGGACATGCCGGCGATCCCGCCGCCGACCACCACGGCCTCGACCGGGCGCGGCACCCGGGCGGCGCCACCGCCGCCCGGGTCGAGCACCCGCTGCCGTACGCCGATGAGCCGGCCCAGCATCTGTGACAGCGCCATGTGCACCTTCCCGGCCGAAGAAATTTCAGTCTGCCCGGTCAGCTCTCGGACGGCAGCAGACAGCGCCGTTCCCGGTCCGAGGCGGGCCAGACGTACTCCAGGTCGGGCGGGATGTCGCCGAACTGCGGCCGGTAGTGCTCCGGGTCCTTGCGCAGCAGCGACGAGCGGTGGCTCAGGTGCAGGTCCTCCCGGCCCAGCCAGGGTGGCAGCTCGCCGGCCCCGGCCAGCTCGGCCTGGGTCCGGACCCGCTCGATCCCGCAGGCGGCGGCCAGGTCGGTGGTCATGGTGCCGGCGCAGGTGTCCGCCCGGCCCGGCTCGCACCAGACCGCGCACATGTCCAGCCCGTACCGGGTCAGCGCCTCCTCGTAGCCGGCCCACATCTTCACCGCCGGATGGTTGCGCCAGCCGTAGGTGGGCCGGGTCAGCCCGCGCAGCACCTGGATGGTCTCCACCCGCTGCTTGCCCAGCCGCTTCTGGTCCAGCGTCCGGGCGCTCGCCAGGAAGTCCGGGTACGGGAGGAACGTCTGCATGTCGCTGCACTACCCGCCGTACGCCCCGACATGCGCTCATGATCAGCGGGGCTGCGCCCGGTGCGACCGGCTGACTACGATCCGGTCATGGCGGAACCCCTGCGCGACCGCGCGCGCCGCGCGACCGGCTGGCGGTTACGGGCCAACGGCGAGACGCGGCCGCACTACGTCGTCTGCGGCAACGACCCGCTCGCCTACTGGGTGGTCAAGGCGCTGCTCGCCACCGAGCTGGCGCAGGGCCGGGTCCGCATCACGCTCATCGTGCCCGAGCGCCGGCGCTCCGAGGGGCCGGACGGCCGCGACGTCGACGGCATCCAGGTGGTCCGCGCCGACCGGCTCGACGAGGCCGCCTTCCGCCGGGCCGGCCTGGCCGGCGCGGACGGGCTGGCCCTGCTGCAGCAGGACGACGTGGGCAACATGCACGCGGCGCTCTGCGCCCAGGAGGTCGAGCCCCGGCTGCGCCTGGTGGTGCGCATGTTCAACACCAGCCTGGCCAACGGCCTGCGCGAGCTCTTTCCCGACTCGGCGGTGCTCTCCGACGCCTCGATCGCCGCCCCCGCGTTCGTGGCCGCCGCTCTCGGTGAGGTCGCCCCCACCCATTTCCGGCACGCCGGGCGCACCCTCTACGTGGCCCGCCGCGAGGACGTACGCGCCCGCGACGTGGTCTGCGGCCTGGCCGTCACCACGGATCCGGCCCTGGTCCGCGTGCTGCCGGCCGACGAGCCGGCGGCCGACGTGGTGCTCGCCGAGGCGACCGGCCAGCCGGCCGGCACCGAGCTGGCGGCCCGCCGGCTGGTCCGGGCCCGCCGCCGCCGGCAGCCGGTCGCGGTGCTGCTCCGGGCGGTCCGCAGCTTCGCCACCCGCAAGATCGGCATCGCGGTGATGGTGCTGCTCGGGGTGATCGCGGTGCTCGGCTGGCTCAACTCCCGCGCGGTGGACGTGAGCTGGACCGAGGCGCTCTACCTGACCCTGGTCACCACGCTCAGCGGCCAGGATCCGGACGTCACCAAGCCGGCCGCCGCGCAGATCATGCAGGTGGTGCTCAACCTCGCCGGGCTGGCGCTGATTCCGCTGATCACCGCCGTGGTGGTCGACGGCATCGTCAACGCCCGGCTCGCCCTGCACGCCGGCCGGATCCAGCCGCAGCGCACCGGGCACGTCGTGGTGGTGGGGCTGGGCAACATCGGCACCCGGGTGATGGCCCAGCTGCGTGACTTCGGCGTCGAGGTGGTCGCGATCGACCGGACCGCCGAGGCGCGCGGCGCGGCGCTGGCCCGTCGGCTGGGCGTACGGCTGATCGTCGGGGACGCGGCCCGGGAGGAGACCCTGCGGTCCGCCTCGGTGGAGACCTGCCAGGCGCTGGTGGTGGTCTCCACCGACGACGGGGTCAACCTGCGCGCCGCGCTCAATGCCCGGGGGCTCAACGCCGAGCTGCGGGTGGTGCTGCGGCTCTTCGACGGCGACTTCGCCGAGCGGATCCAGCAGGCGTTCGGGATCGGCATCTCGCGCAGCGTGTCGTACCTGGCCGCGCCCGCGTTCGCGGCGGCGCTGCTGGACCGGGCGGTGATCGCCACCATCCCGGTCGACCGGCACGCGCTGCTGGTGGTGGAGGTGCCGGTGGTGGCCGGCGCGCCGCTGGACGGCCGGCCGCTGGCCGCCGTGGCCCGCCCCGGCGAGGTGCGCCTGCTCGCGCACACCCGCTTGGGGCAGAGGACCGACTGGAAGGCCGACCCGCGGATGGTGATTTCGGCGGGGGACCGGCTGACCGTGGTGGCCCGCCGGGCCGGGCTCGCCGCGCTGCTGCGCGAGTCCACCCCGCCACCGCCGGCGGTTCCGCCCGCGCCGGCCGCCCCGGCCGCGCCGGTACCCCGGGAGGGCCAGGACTGAATTCCGCGACGCGTAGTCTCTCGCCGTGCTTGGTGGAGGCTTGGGACGTCGGATCCGGGAACAGCAGCGTGCCGGGCGGGCGGGCGCTCTCCCGTCGTGGTTGAGGGCGCGCCCGCCGTGGTGGGCGATGGTCGCCGTGCTCGTGGTGGTCGCCGGTGTGCTGGCGTGGGCGCTGTGGCCGGCCGCCGCGCCGCCGCCGCGCCAGCGCGAGTACCGGGCGGAGACGGCGTGCCTGCTCACGGGAGAGAAGGGTGTCGCGGCGCCGGAGGCGGTCCCGGTCTGGGCCGGCATGCAGGAGGCGTCGCTGGCCACCCACGTCAAGATCCAGTACCTCGAGGTGAGCGGCCCGCAGACGCCCGAGAACGCCGAGACGTACCTCGCCAGTCTGGTGCAGAGCCGTTGTGATCTTATTCTCACCGTGGGTGCGGCACCGGTGGGCGCATTGCGGGCTGGAGGGGCAAGATTCCCAACTGTCCGCTTCGTGGGAATCAATGGTGGAAACGCGTCGAGCAACGTGTCCGTTGTGGAGGCAAATAGCCCGCAAGTCGCGCAGCAGAAATCGCGAGAGCTGATCGCCGCGCTCGCCTCCTGAGGGGAGCCGTCTTCCCAGGCTCCTCTCAGGATTGTCTGAACGGATGACTTGTTGCATCCGTCGGTTGGACCCCAGACTCCCGAGGAAATTTTTCACTTCACGGGGAGGGGACCGGCCGTGCGCCGATCCGTCACCAGTGCTGCGCGCCGGCTGGCCATCGTTGTTGCGGTGGTCTTCGGGCTCAGCGTCGCGGTGCCAGCTGATGTAGTCCGTCCGGGCGGCGAGTTTCCGCTGACCTGGCTGACCTGGTTCGCTCAGCGGCCGGCCTGGTCGGCCACCGCGGCCTTCCTGGGCCTTCCCGTGCAGGAGAAGGGTCGGCCCGTCACGGTCGACCACCACGTCCCCGCCGCCGCGACCGACGCCCGGCAGGGCGCCGGGCGGGCGCCGAAGCCGGCCGCCGGGACGCTCGAGTCGTACCAGCCGCACGAGATCGAGAGCACGCCGGACACCACCGGCCCCGCCGAGCAGGGGTTCGACAGCCGGACCAGCAAGCGGCTCGCCGCCCGCTCCAGTGTCCGGTCCGACGTGTTCGCCAACGCGGACGGCTCGTACACCAAGCGGACCTACAACCGCCCGGTCAACTACCGGGCGGCCGACGGCACCTGGCAGAAGATCGACTCTGACCTGATCCGGCGCGCCGACGGCCGGCTGCACGTGAAGGCGAACCGGCTGGGTGTCTCCGTCGCCGGCACCGCGGCGCCGGCCGCCCGGCCGGCCCGGGACGCCGCCCCCTCGGCCGACGCGACCGCGACCACCGGCCCCGAGCTGGCACAGCTCACGCTGCCGACCGGTGAGAGCGTCGGGTACCAGCTCCAGGGTGCCAACGTCACCGTGCCGACCGTGGACGGCGCGACCGCCCGCTACCGCGACATCCTCCGGCAGACCGACCTGGAGCTGACCACCTTCGACGCCGGCGTCAAGGAGACCCTGGTCCTGCGCTCGCCCGAGGCGGCGTCGAGCTGGGTCTTCCCGCTGCGGCTCAAGGGCCTCACCCCGCGGCTGACCGCGCAGGGCTCGGTGGAACTGCTCAACGCCGACGGCAAGGCCGTCGCCTGGTTCCCGCACGGCTCGATGAGCGACTCGAAGGTCGACCCGAAGTCCGGCGCCCCGGCCGAGTCCGACAAGGTCACCTTCGAGCTGGTCACCGTCGACGGCGCTCCCGCGCTGAAGGTCACCGCCGACCAGGCCTGGCTGCGGGACCCCGCCCGGCAGTACCCGGTGCGGATCGACCCGACCGCCACCACCGGCACCACAGGTGACGTCTTCGTCGACAACGACAGCACCACCACCAACAACGGCGACAACCTGCCGGTCGGCACCTACAACGGCGGCACGACCAAGGCTCGCTCGTTCATCCACCTCGACGAATTCGACAACGACGGCTTCGTCGGCAAGCGGTTCAGCGCGGCGAAGCTGTTCCTGTACCACACGTGGTCGTACGACTGCGCCACCCACAAGCCGTTCTACGTGCACCGGGCCACCCAGGCATGGACCGTCGCGGACCTCAGCGCGGGCAGCTACCCGGGCCCGGCGATCTCGTCGTCGATCGGCTCGCTGACCATCAGCGACAACAACCCGGCCTGCACCAACAGCGGGGCCGACCGGACCGTCGGCAAGTGGGTCAGCGTCCCGCTCAACGTCGACACCTTCAACGACTGGTCGACCGGCGGCGCGAACGAGGGTCTCGCGCTGACCGCGTCGGAGACCGACTCGTACGCCTGGAAGCGGTTCACCTCAGCGAACTTCGGCGCCGGGGCGTACAAGCCGTACCTGGAGTTCACCTACACCAACGACGTCGCGCCGCAGGTCAACCTCCGCTACCCGGCCAACAACGCGGTCGTGCAGACGCTCACCCCCGAGCTGCTCTCCCGCGCCGTCGACCCGGACAACTGGCCGGCCAAGGGCCTGACCTACAACTACGTGGTCAAGGACGCCGGGACCAACGCCACCGTGGTCAGCTCGGGCTGGATCACCGGCCCCAGCTGGACGGTGCCGTCCGGCAAGTTGACCTGGAACAAGACCTACCTCTACACGGTCCAGGTCTACGACAAGGCCGCGTACAGCGCCGTCTCCCCGGCGTACGCCTTCACCACCTCGGTACCGCAGCCGCTGCTCACCGCGAACCTCGCGCAGAACGCTGGCAAGGGCTACGACCCGAGCGTCGGCAACTACACCACCTCGGCCACCGACGCCAGCGTGAGCACGGTGGGCCCGTCGCTCTCCGTCACCCGCAGCTACAACAGCCTCGACACCCGGCGCGGCAACGCCTTCGGCGCCGGTTGGTCCAGTCTGCTGGACGTGCGCGCGGCCCAGGTCAAGGACGTGGCGGGCAGCATCCAGTCGGTGCTCGTCACCTACCCCACCGGCCAGGACGTGGCCATGGGGCGCAACGCCGACGGCAGCTTCACCACCACCTCCGGCCGGTACTCGGTGTTCAAGGAGAACAAGGACACCGCGGGAGCGGTGAACGGCTACACGCTGACGGACAAGGACGGCACGGTCTACGTCTTCAGCCAGCCGGCCGGCACCGGCGTCTACAAGGTCACCCAGATCACCGACGCCAACGGCCGCTCGCTCAGCTTCTCCTACGACACCTCGGGGAATCTGACCAAGCTCACCTCGGCCTCCGGCCGGTCGCTGTACGTCACCTGGTCGACCCCGGCCGGCTCGAGTGCTCCGCACGTCGCGACGGTCTACACCGACCCCGCCGCTGCGGGCGACTGGAACACCTCGGCGACCTGGCAGTACACCTACGGTCCCAACGACACGCTGAGCAAGGTCTGCCCGCCGACGGACTGGGCCAACTGCACCACGTACCAGGCGGACACCACCTCCCAGTATGCCAACGCGGTGCTGAACACCGGCCCGTACTCGTACTGGCCGCTGAACGAGGCGAGCGGCGCGACCATCGCGGGGAGCCGGGTGCTCAGCAACGCCGGTGTCGACAACGCCCGCTACAACGGCGTGACCCTGGGCCAGCCGGCCGGCCTGGCCGGCTCGACCGCCACCACCGCCGGCTTCAACGGGACCAGCTCGTACGTGCAGCTTCCTGGCAAGCTGGTCGCCGACGGCCAGTACCAGTCGATCAGCATGTGGTTCAAGACCACCGCCCTCAACGGCGTGCTGTTCAGCTACAACGGCGACGCGATCACCAAGGGCACCACGACCGGCAACTACACTCCGGCGCTCTACATCGGCAGCGACGGCAAGCTGCACGGCCAGTGGTACCAGGGCAACGCCACGCAGGCCATGGCATCCACCTCGGTGGTGAACAACGGCGCCTGGCACCACGTGGTGCTCACCGGCGCGGGTGACACGCAGTCCCTGTACCTCGACGGCACCCTCCACGGCACCCTGGCCGGCACCATCGCCCAGGTCCCCAACGGCTCGGCGAACGTGCAGATCGGCGCCGGCTTCGTCGGCGGCGGGTGGCCCAGCCACAAGAACACCGGCGCCTCCCCGGCGGTGGCCAACTACTTCTCCGGCTCGATCTCCGACGTGGCGTTCTTCAACCAGGCGTTGACCGGCACCACGATCGCCGCGCTGAACAGCGCCGGCCGGACCAGCCATCCGGTGCTCAGCAGGGTGGTCCGCCCCTCCGGCGGCGTCACCGCGGAGATCTCGTACGACAAGACCACGGGTCGGGTCGCCAGCGTCAAGGACGAGAACGGCGGCACCTGGACCATGGGTACGCCGACCGTCTCCGGTGACAGCGACGTGTACGCCGCCTCGGTGCTCGGCGCGAAGCCGGTCGACTACTGGCGGCTCGGCGAGGTCGACGTCACCGACGCGATCAACGAGGTCGAGGGTGGCACGGCCACCTTCAACAACACCACGCTCGGCGTCGCCGGCCCGTTCAGCGACAGCAAGGCCGCCTCGTTCAACGGCTCCAGCTCGTACCTTCAGCTGCCGGCGGAGGACGTCCCCACCACCGGACCCAACTCGGTCGAGATGTGGTTCAAGATGCCGTCCGGCAGCACCGCCGGTGGCACGCTCTTCAGCTTCCAGACGGAGGACATCGCCACCCCCACGTTCACCGGCAACTGGGTGCCCGCGCTCTACGTCGGCACCGACGGCAAGCTGCGCGGCAAGTGGTGCTATTGCGGCAGCAACACCACGAACCCGCCGATCACCACGGCTGCTGTCAACGACGGCAAGTGGCACCACGTCGCACTCACCCTCAGCGGCTCCACCCAGAAGCTCTACCTCGACGGGGCGACCGTCGGCTCGCTCGCCCTGGCTGGGGAGACCACCACCGCCGTCAACGCCTACATCGGCGCCGGCTACACCAAGTCGTGGCCGTCCTCCCCGACGAGCGGGGTGGCGTACTTCCCGGGCTCCATCGCCGAGGTGGCGTTCTACCGCACGCAGCTCAGCGACGCCCAGGTCAGCTCCCACTTCCAGGCGTCGAAGCAGACCGTTCCGCTCGCGGTGACCATGGTGAACGGGCAGACCACGCCCGTCGCGATGCCGGTCTCGACGGTCACGGTCACCGGCCCGACCGGTGAGCAGCTCTCCTACAGCTACGACGTGGTCAACGGCAACCGGATGGTGGCGCAGACCGACCCGCTGGGGAACACCACCAAGTTCGGTTACGACGTCGGCGGCTTCGGCAACCTGACCTACGACCCGAACGGTGTGTGGACGCAGGAACTCCAGGACGTTCGGGGCAACACCAAGCAGGTCGTGACCTGCCAGGACCAGTCGGCCAACAAGTGCTCGTCGGTCCACTACAGCTACTACGCGAACTCGGCGGACCCGCTCGACTGGTCCACCGCCCAGCTGCCGGTGATGTTCAACGACTTCGACGGCGACGGCTACCCGGACATCGTCTACCGGGAGGACACCGACGACAGCATCCAGATGGTGCGGAGCAATGGTTCCGGCGGCTGGCTGACCAGCATCCCGACGAAGATCGGCACGAGCATCGCCTCCGCCAACCTGATCGTCGGCAGCAAGGACTTCAACGGCGACGGCAAGCCGGACATCCTCTGGCGCAGCTCGACCGACAGCAACATGTACCTGCTCGCCGGCAACGGCAAGGGCGGCTGGGTGACCGGCAGCTCGGTGAAGATCGGCCCGGCTGTCGGCTCGGCGAACCTCATGGTGATGTCCCGCGACTTCAGTGGTGACGGCAAGCCAGACCTGATCTTCCGCAGCTCGGTCGACAACAACCTGTACATGCTCAAGGGCAACGGCACCGGCGGTTGGATCAGCACCGTCGCGACGCAGATCGGCAGCGGCTGGCAGAACGCCGACCTGCTGGCCGCCCCGGGGGACTTCAACGGTGACGGCAAGGACGACATCGTCTACCGCAACTCCTCCGACAAGAACCTCTACATGGTCGCCGGCAACGGCACCGGCGGCTGGTCGACCGGTACGTCCGTCAAGATCGGGTCGAGCTGGGGTTCGGCGAACGCGCTGCTCACCGCAGGCGACTTCGACGGCGACAAGAAGGCCGACTTCGTCTACCGCAAGTCGACCGACAACGACATGTACCTGGTCTCGGGCAACGGCACCGGCGGCTGGGTCAGCGGCGCCTCGGTCCTGATCGGTGGCCAGCCGGACCCGCGGAACGACGTCATCCTGACGATGCGGGACGGCCGGTCGGCGTCCGAGAACGACGGCACCTACCTGACGTCGTACGCGTACGACGCCAAGGGCAACCAGACCAGCATCACCGACCCGCTCGGCCGGGTCACCCGCACCGCCTACACCGACGGCACCACGGTGGCGGCCAAGGACGGTGGCTTCGCCCCGGCCGGCCTGGCCTCGACGGTGACCACACCGGGTGGGCAGGTCCAGAAGGTCGTCTACTACGCCAGCGGTGACATCGCCGAGGTGATCGAGCAGACCGGCAAGATCACCCGGTACACCTACGACGGTCTGGGTCGGCCGGTCAGCGAGACGGAGGTGACCGACACCTTCCCGTCGGGTCTGACCACCGTTCGCACCTTCGACAAGCTGGGCCGACCGGTCAGCGAGACCGAGCCGGGCGTGACCAACCGGGTCACCGGCGCGGTGCACACGGCGAAGACCGACACCAGCTACGACCTGGACGGCAACGTCGTCGAGCAGACGGTCAGCGACACCACCGGCGGTGACGCGCCGCGCACCGAGAAGCACACCTACAACGCGTACGGCCAGGAGACGGCGACCACCAACGCGGCGAACGAGACCACCAACCTCGAGTACGACCTGTACGGCCGGGTGGTCAAGGAGATCGAGGCGGACGGCGGCGTCACCACCAGCACGTACGACGCCGAGGGCAACCTGCTCACCTCGACGGTGGTCGGCTGGACCGGCGACCCGAACAACCCGTCGGCGCCGCGTGACCTGGTCACCAGCCGGCGGTCGTACGACCCGGCGGGCCGGCTCGCGTCGGAGACCGACGCGATGGGCTGGACCACGTCGTTCACCTACACCGACAACGGCCTGGAAGCCAAGGTCGTCCGCACCGACAACAACGGCAAGACCTTCGTGGTGGAGGAGCACACCTACGACGCGGCGGGCAACGAGCTGACCGAGGTCGGCAACAACGGCCGCAGCACCACCAGCACGAAGTACGACGCCGCGGGTCGGCCCTACATGACCATCGTCGACCCGAACGGGTTGAAGCGGACCACCACCCTCACCTACGACGCCAACGACAACGTCATCTCCACCGTCTCCACCGACGGTGTGACCGGTGCCGTCACCGGCACCTCGGAGGCGCTCTACGACAGGGCCGGCCGGGCGGTCGCCGAGACGACGTACCCGTCGGCGGCGCTGACTCCGGTCGCGCGCTGGAAGCTCAACGAGACCTCGGGTACGAGGGCCGCGGACTCGGCGGGCAACAGCCCGGCGACCGCGACCGGTAACGTCACCTGGTCCACGGACCGGGGCGGCTCGGCGACGTTCGACGGGGTCAGCAGCTACCTCAAGGCCCCGAGAGTGGTCGACTCCACCCGAGCATTCACCATCTCCGCCTGGGCCAAGCTTGCCTCGAAGAATCCCGCGCTCGGGAATGCCGAGCAGTTGGTCTTCGCTGCTGCGGGCGACATCGGCAACTCCGCGCTGAAGCTCTTCTACGCGCCCGGTGACGATCGCTGGTACGCCGGTATGGCGGTCCGCAAGGCGGACGGCACCACCGCGTGGTTCGGGGGCGGCGGCGCGAACGGTTCCGTGGTGGCGGGCGCTTGGACGCATCTGGCACTCACTGCGGATCCGGTCGGCAAGACCATGAAGCTCTACGCCGACGGTGTGCTGCTGACCACGGTGCCCACGACCGAGGCCTTCAACAACGTGGCGACGAATCTGACCATCGGCGGTGCGGACGGCTTCGGCTGGTTCCCGGGTTCGGTCAGCGACGTGCAGGCCTACCAGAAGGCGCTGTCGGCGACCGAGATCTCGCAGCTGAAGGCCGGCACCGCACCGGCCGCCGACGCGCAGGTCATCCGTACCTCGCAGGTGCTCGACCAGGACGGCCTGCCGATCGCGATCACCGACGCGAACGGCAACACCACCTACCAGGGCTACGACGAGGAAGGCCGGGTGGCGCGCTCCACCGCGCCGGCGGCGATGGTGGAACAGGCCGGGCAACTGCCGGCGCTGGCGAACGCGGTCAGCTACGCGGGTTACAACACCTTCGACGAGCTGACCGACGCCCGCGACGCCAACGGCAACTGGTCGGTGACCGGCTACGACGCCGCCGGCCGGGTCGTCTCGCAGAAGGACCCCGCCTACACCCCGCCGGGCTCGAGCGTCCCGATCGTGCCGGAGAGCACCCAGACGTACGACGTGACCGGGCAGGTCACCGCGGTGACCGACCCGCTGGGCAAGGTCACCCGCTACGAGTACGACCAGCTCGGCCGGCTCGCGAAGGAGACCGCGCCGAACGACGGGGTGACCACCTACACCTACGACGAGGCGGGCAACCTGCTCTCGTCGAAGGACCCGTCCGGCGCGGTCAGCACGAGCACGTACGACTACCTGGGCCGGCCGCTCACCTCGACCGACGTGGTCCGGCAGAGCAGCACCAACTACACCACCCGATACACCTACGACGACACCGCCGCCGACCAGAAGACCACCGTCACCTCGGCTGCCGGGGTGGCCAGCTCGACCAGCTACAACATGGCGGGCGAGCCGGTCGCGGTGATGGACGGCGCCGGGAACACCACCCGCTACGAGTACGACAGCGAGGGCCGGACCACCAGGAGCATCCGCCCGGACAGCTCGTACGCCACGGTCTCGTACGACATGGCGGACCGGGCGACCGGCACGGCCGAGTACAGCCCGGGCGGCACGCTGCTGTCGTCGCAGTCGGCGAAGTACGACCGGGCCGGCAACATGGTGGCCACCACGGACGCCCGCGGCACCACCACCACCATGGAGTACGACGCGACGGGCGCGCTGATCAAGGAGATCCAGCCGATCTCCGGGTCGGACTCGATCCAGACCACGTTCGGCTACGACCTGGAGGGCAACCGCACCCGGTTCACCGACGGTCGGGGCAACGCCTTCTACACCACGTACAACACGTGGGGGCTGCCCGAGTCGCAGATCGAGCCGGCCACGGCGGCCCACCCGGACGCCGCGGACCGGACCTTCACCATCGCCTACGACCAGGGCGGGCGGCCGTCGAAGCAGTTGCTGCCCGGCGGCGTGTCGGTCACCAACGCGTACGACGCCATGGGTCGGCTGATCCGGCAGAGCGGGACGGGCGCCGAGGCGGCCACCGAGGACCGGGTCTTCGACTACGACGTGGCCGGCCGGATGACGTCGCTGTCCGGCTCGGGCGGCACGAACACGATCAGCTACGACGACCGTGGTCTGCCGTTGTCGGTGAGCGGCCCGTCGGGGAACTCGTCATTCGGTTACGACCCGGACGGTCGACTGGCCTCCCGCCAGGACGCCGCCGGTGCCACCTCGTACAACTACGACCAGGCGGGCCGGCTCTCGAAGCTGGACAATCCGACCGCCGGCGTGCAGATGGCGTACACCTACAACTCGCTCTCGCAGGTCAGCAAGATCACCTACGGGACGAACGGGAACACCCGTAACTTCACCTTCGACCCGCTGCGCCGGCTCACCGGCGACGAGCTGAAGTCGTCGACGGGCACCTCGCTGGCGAAGATCACCTACGGCTGGGACGCCAACAGCAACATCACCTCGAAGACCACCACGGGCTTCGCGGGCTCGGCGGCCAACACCTACACCTACGACCTGGCCGACCGGCTGACGTCGTGGAACAACGGCGCCGACACCACGGTGTACGCCTACGACAAGTCCGGCAACCGCGTGCAGAACGGCTCGAAGCTGTTCACGTACGACCAGCGCAACCGGCTCCAGACCGCGGACGGGGTCAGCTACAGCTACACCGCCCGCGGCACGCTCGCGACGGCCGGCGGCAACACCACCAACACCGACGCGTTCGGTCAGGTGGTGTCGCAGCAGTCCGCCGGTGGCACGCAGACCTACACGTACGACGGTCTGGGTCGGGCGATCCGCCCCAACTTCTCGTACACCGGTCTGGGCAACGACCTGGCCGGCGACAGCGCCGCCACCTACGTGCGGGGCCCCTCCGGCGAGGTGGTCGGCACCGCCGCCGGCGGCACCCAGCGGATGGTCTGGACGGACCTGCACACCGACGTGGTCGGGCAGTTCACGGCGACCGGGACGGCCCTGGCCGGCTCGATGGCCTACGATCCGCTCGGCAAGGTGGTCAACACCAGCGGCCTGCTCGGCTCGCTGGGCTACCAGTCGGAGTGGACCGACGCGCTCACCTCGCGGGTCAACATGCACGCCCGCTGGTACAACACCGACACCGGCCAGTTCGACACCCGGGACACCGCCAACAACAGCCCGGTGCCGGACTCGATCAACGCGAACCGCTACCAGTACGGCGACGCCAACCCGCTGACCGTCACCGACCCGACCGGCCACTGGGGCCTGGGCAGCCTGAAGCGGGCGTTCACCTCGACGGTCAACTCGGTGCGCTCGTACGCCTCGTCGGCCTACTCGTACGCGTCGTCGTACACGTCGAGCTACTACTCGTACGCCTCCTCGTACGTCAGCAACCGGTACCAGGCGGCGAAGAGCGCCGTGAAGAAGACGTACCACCGGGCCAAGACGACGGTAAAGAAGCGCTACCACCAGGCCAAACGGAAGTACAACCAGGTCAAGCGCTACGCCAAGAAGAAGTACCACCAGGCCAAGCGGTACGTGAAGAAGAAGTACGAACAGGGTCGCAAGTACGTCTCGAAGAAGATCGCCGCAGCCAAGAAACGCGCGAAACACCTCTACAACAAGGCCAAGCAGGCCGGCAAGAAGATCGCCGCGAAGGCCCACCGGGTCGCCCAGAAGGCGGTCAGCCACGTCAAGGATGCCGCGAACGCGACCAAGAAATGGGTCAAGGAGCACAAGGACGTCCTGATCGAGGTGGCCGCGATCGGCGGGGCCATCCTCGCCGGCATGGCCTGCACCGCGGTCACCGCCGGCGCCGGCGCCATCGCCTGCATGGCCGGTACCGCCGCACTGATCAACCTGGCCAAGGACGCCGCGCAGGGCGACATCCACAGCATCGGTGACGCCCTGGGCTCGCTCGGCACCGGCGCGGTGACCGGCATGATCGGTGGTGCCGGTGGCGCCCTGGCCAGCCGGGTCGGCGCGATCGTCGCCAAGAAGGTCGGCACCGGTCTGGCCGGCCGGCTCGCCACCGAGGCGGCGGAGAACACCGTCGAGGACGCGGTCGACCAGGTCGCGACGTCGGGTCGGTACAACCCGCGGGCCGCGGTGGAGAACATGATCCCGGGCCTGAACCTGATCGGCGGGGGTGGCGGTGGCGGCTCGTGCCCGGCCAGGCGTCCGTCTTCTGGTCGTCGGCACAGCTTCGATCCGAAGACCCGGGTCCTGATGGCGGACGGCACCACCCGTCCGATCGAGGATGTCAACGTCGGGGACAAGGTCACCGCGACCGACCCGAAGACTGGCAAGTCGCAGCCCAAGCAGGTCACCCAGCTGCATCGCAACAATGACAAGGACCTGACCGACGTCACCGTCCGTGACCGGAACGGCAAGACCACGAAGGTCAAGACGACCCAGCACCACCCGTTCTGGAACGCGTCGAAGCGCCGGTGGGACGACGCCAAGGACCTGAAGCCGGGCACGAAGCTGCTGGTGCGCGGCACGGGTGCGGTCACCGTCGTCGCGGTGCTCAACAAGCTGGGCGCCGAGGAGATGCGCGACCTTACCGTCGCCGACATCCACACCTACTATGTGGTCGCCGGTGACGAGCCCGTGCTCGTTCACAACAATGACGGAAGGCTGGTTTCGCCCGGAGACTGCTCCCCAACGAGCACGAGTCCGCAGCAGCTGCTGGATGACGCGAAGGAGCTGCATGATACGTTCGGGGTCGGGACTCGGGCCGACAAGGGAGCGACCGTGGCCACGGCCGAGCTTGGTGGGCGAAAGGTCTACGCGGTCAATCAGAACGGTACGAACACCAAGCTGCGTGCCCTCGCCAAGGCGAAGGGCTACGAACGGGCCTACGAAACCGATCTGACGCCACAGGTCCACACCGACGCGGAACAAATCCTGTTCAACGCGGTGGATGAGGGTGAGTATGCCGCCGACGGGATCATCGCGTCATCGCGTCCCGCCTGCGGGCCCAGGAGGCAGAACTGCGCGGCACGGGCCGACGAGCCGCAGTACAGCAAGATTCAACTCTGGGAACGACGAAGATAGTTGATGGGAAGAGGGGCAGGCAGGCGTGGAATTGTGGGACAGGGACGTTGCTCCGCGAGCTGAGCGTCTCGACGAACTGCCTGCCCCTCTGCTCTACCAGCTAGCGACAGAGGTCATCGAAAGAACCATTCCAGTCTTCGAGCCCCGGTTCGAGGAGTTCTTTCCTCCTTCCGCCGTAGCGCTCGTCCGCCGCTTTCTTGCCGAGTGCAAGGATCGGCTCCCTGATCGCCGGCTTCTGGAGACTGAAGTGGACGAGTACTTCTCGGTGCAGGAAGAATTGGCGCTGGTCCCCACCAGGTTGGGCGTCGGTCCTTTCCTGGTCGCGTTGGGCCGTCTCGTGGAGTCGTCAGGAGAGCGAGGAATTGATGGGGAGCAGGTCCTGGAGATTCTTTCCGCCTGTTACGAAAGCATCGTGATGTCCAATATCTCCGGCAGGGAAAGCATCGAGAAGGAATTGGCGAATCCCCTCTGTATGGCGGAGATCAAAATGCAGCACGAGCTCCTGGGCCGCTACGGATTGTAGGTCGGGTGAACCCGACGGCCACCCTCGCGCTACGGAGTGAACCGCGACTTCCACGCGTACCAGGCGGCGCCGAGGGCGAGCACGCCGAACCCGGCGAGCACGCTGGCCAGCGGCAGGTTGACCGCGAGCACCACGCACCCGGCCAGCCCCAACATGGCCAGCACCTGCACCGGCAGCTTCCGGGCCGGGTCCCGGCCGAGCGTCAGCGCCGACGCGTTGGTGATCGCGTAGTAGACCAGCACGGTGCAGCTGGAGAAGCCGATGGCGCCGCGTACGTCGCCAAGCGCGACCACCACGATCACCACGGCGGCCACCGCCAGCTCCGCCCGGTGCGGGACCCGGTGGACCGGGTGCACCGCGGCCAGCGCGCCGGGCAGGTCGTGCCGGCGGGCCATCGCCAGCAGGGTCCGGCCGACGCCGGCGAGCAGGGAGAGCAGCACCCCGGTCACCGCGACAGTCGCCCCGGCCCGGACCAGCCAGGCCAGGTCGGGCAGCCCGGCGGCGGCCACCACGTCGACCAGGGGCGCGGCCGAGGCGGCCAGCCGGTCGGCCCCGAGCACGCCGACCGCGACCACGGCGAGGAGCAGGTAGACCGCCAGCACCACGCCGAGGGCCAGCGGCACCGCTCGGGGGATGGTCCGCTCCGGGTCGCGTACCTCCTCGCCGAGGGTGGCGATCCGGGCGTACCCGGCGAAGGCGAAGAAGAGCAGCCCGGCCGCGGTGAGCACGCCCCGGACCGAGCCGCCGGCTTCGGTGAGCCGGTCGAGCCGGACGTCGCCGGCCGCCACCCCGGCCACCGCGACCAGGGCCAGCACCGCCAGCACCACGACCACCAGGAACTTCGTCGCGGCAGCGGTCTTGCCGATGCCGCGCAGGTTCACCGCGGTCACCGCGACCACGGCGGCGACGGCGACCAGCCGGGCCTGCCCGGGCCAGAGGTACGCCCCGATGGTCAGCGCCATCGCCGCGCAGCTCGCCGTCTTGCCGACCACGAATCCCCAGCCGGCCAGGAAGCCGGCGAACGGGTTCAGCCGCTCCCGCCCGTAGACGTACGTGCCGCCCGACTCGGGATAGCGCGCGGCCAGCCGGGCCGAGCTGGTCGCGTTGCAGAAGGCGATGAAGCCGGCCAGCGCCAGCGCGACCAGCAGCCCGGCGCCGCCGGCCGCGGCGGCGGCCGGGGCGAAGACCACGAAGACGCCCGCGCCGAGCATCGACCCCAGCCCGATCACCACCGCGTCGGGTACGCCCAGCCGGCGCCTCAGTCGCTCCACCGGCAGCAGGCTAGGTGATTGAGGTGAACGGACGGTCCCAGGCGTGCAACCGGCCGGGAAGAGGCAGGCCGTCCCACGGCACCCGGTGCAGCAGCCGGTCCAGCAGCAGCCCGAGCAGCAGCCCGGCCACCGAGTCGGTCAGCCAGTGCCAGCCCAGGTAGGTGGTGGTGGTCGTCACCACCAGCGGCGGCACCACCCGGACGACGGTGACCAGCCAGGTCGGCAGCCGCCGGCCGAAGCTGCGCAGCAGCGGCGCCATCAGCAGCGCCAGCACCCCGTACCAGACGATCGCGTTGGCGACGTGGCCCGACGGGTAGGACTGCGCGTAGCTGACCGGCAGGTCGTGCTGGAACAGCGGCAGGGTCCGCTCGGGCGGCAGGAAGGGCTCCTTGACGCTCGCGCTGGGGGCGGGGCGGGCGGTCCACACCTTCAGTGGCCCGATCGTCAGGTAGGTCAGCGCGAAGGCGGCCACCGGGGGCAGCACCGGGCGGACCGAACGCAGCCGGACCGCCAGCAGCACGCCCAGCCCGGCGGCGAGGAGCGTCAACGGGGTGCCCTGGCCGAGGAAGTTGAACACCCGGGCCACCCAGTACGCCGCCGCCGGCCGGTGCTCCCCGGCCCAGTCGGCCACCGCCCGGTCGAGGCCGAAGAAGTGGTCGGTGGCGAGCGCCACGGTCAGCCCGACCAGCCCGGCCAGCAACAGGGCGTCCCACCACCAGCCGGCGGGGCGTACCCGCGGTGGTCGGGACGCGCCGCGTACCGTCGTGGTCTCCCGCACGCGATCACGCTACCGGCCCCGGGCGGCGACCGGCCGGCGCGGGCCGTGGCGGCTGTGTGCCGAGCCACGAAGGGAAGCGTTGGGCGGGGCGACCCTTCACACTTGTCCCCGTGCGGATCACCTCGGCCCTCGTCGACCCGGCGCTGCTCGACCTTCCCTGGTCGACGCCGCTGGAGCAGTGGCCTGCCCAGCACCTGGTGGCGCTGCCCCAGGGCATCTCCCGGCACATCGTCCGGTTCGTCCGGCTCGGTGACTACGTGTACGCCTTCAAGGAGACCCGCGAGCGGATCGCCGAACGGGAGTACGACCTGCTCCGTGCCCTGGAGCGGATCGACTTCCCGTCGGTCGAGGCGGTGGCGGTCGTCGCCGACCGGCAGACCGAGGACGGGGAACCGCTGGAGTCGGTGCTGATCACCCGGCACCTGCAGTTCTCGCTGCCCTACCGGGCGCTCTTCTCGCACACCCTGCGACCGGAGACGATGGGCCGGCTGCTCGACGCGCTCGCCGCGCTGATCGTGCGGATGCACCTGACCGGCTTCTTCTGGGGCGACTGCTCGCTGTCGAACACCCTCTTCCGCCGGGACGCCGGCGCGTTCGCCGCCTACCTGGTCGACGCCGAGACCGGTGCGCTGCACAGCTCGCTCTCCAACGGCCAGCGCGGCGAGGACCTGGAGATCGCCCGGGTCAACATCTTCGGCGAGGCGCTGGACCTCCAGGCCGCCGGGCTGCTGCACGAGTCGATCGACCCGGAGGTGGTCTGCGAGGAGGTCGTGCAGCGCTACGAGCGGCTCTGGCACGAGATCACCTACGAGCAGCAGGTCGAGCGGGAGGCCCGGCACGACATCGAGGGGCGGATCCGCCGCCTCAACGAGCTGGGCTTCGACGTGGCCGAGGTGGCCCTGTCGACGGTCGACAACGGCCGGTACCTGGTCCGCCCGAAGGTGGTCGACGCCGGCTACCACACCCGGCGGCTGCTCCGGCTTACCGGCCTGGACGCCGAGGAGAACCAGGCTCGCCGGCTGCTCAACGACCTCGACGCGTACCGGGTGGAGAGCGACCTGACCGACGAGCAGCAGGCCGCCCACCGCTGGCTGACCGAGGTCTTCGAGCCGGTGGTCCGGGCGGTGCCGGCGCACCTGCGCCGCAAGCTGGAGCCGCAGGAGCTCTTCGCGCAGATCATCGAGCACAAGTGGCTGCTCTCCGAGCAGGCCGGCCGGGACGTCGGCATGGGCCCGGCGGTGCAGTCGTACCTGGCCGACGTGCTGGTGCACCGCCCGGACGAGCAGGCGGTGCTGGGCGTCGAGGTGCCCAGCGCGGGCTGACGCGCACGGCCCATGCCCGCCCGGTTCGATTCGCGCCCGCGGCTGTTCCGTGGCTGCTCCGTGGCGCCGGTTCGACCCGGGCGGCGTGTGTGGTGCCGCGTCCTTTGGAGCTGATGTCGTAAACGATTCGCGCCGGCGGCCCGGCCGCAGCTGTCCACTGCGTCTCGCCGGTGTGGCGGTGTCCGGGGCCGGGGGATGGCGCCACCTCGGCGAAACGGAGTGAATCACCGAGGGATGACCGGTGATTCGTCTACGACATCAGCTCCAAAGGGAGTCGCCGGGCGTGCCGGCCCTACGGAGGGGCTCAGTCCAGCCAGGAGCCGCCGCGCATCACCCGGACCACGTTCAGCTCGTCGTCGAGCACGACGAGGTCGGCGCGGAGTCCGACCTGGAGCGCGCCGAGCCGGTCGCCGAGGCCGATCGCGCGGGCCGGCGTGGTGGCCACCATGCGGACCGCGTCGGCGATCGGGATGCCGGCGTCCACGGCGTGCCGCAGCGCGGCGTCCATGGTCAGGGTGCTGCCGGCGATCGCGCCGTCGCGGGCGAGCCGGGCCACCCCGTCGGCCACGGTGACCGCCTGGCCGCCCAGCTCGTACTCGCCGTCGGGCATCCCGGCCGCGGCCATCGCGTCGGTGATCAGCGCGGCCCGCTCCGCGCCGGCGGTCGCGGTGGTGAAGGTGAGGATCCCGTCGTGCAGGTGCACGCCGTCGGCGACCAGCTCGCAGACCACGTTCGGGGCGTCCAGCAGCGCCACGATCGGGCCGGGCTCGCGGTGGTGCAGCGGCCGCATGCCGTTGAACAGGTGGGTGGCGACGCTCGCGCCCGCCGCCACGGCGGCCCGGGTCTCGTCGTACGTGGCGTCGGTGTGCCCCACCGCGGCGACCACGGCGTGCGAGGTGAGCAGCTTGATCGCGTCCAGCGCGCCGGCCCGCTCCGGGGCCAGCGTCACCATCCGCACCGCGCCCGCGCCCAGCTCGATCAGCTCCGCCAGCTCGTCGGTCGAGGGGTCGCGCAGGTACTCCGGGTTCTGCGCGCCGCACCGCGTCGCCGACAGGTACGGCCCTTCGAAGTGGACGCCGGCCAGCACCCCCTCGCTGACCAGCGGGGCGAACGCGGCGGTGGCGTCCCGCATCAGCTCGATCGGGGAGCTGACCAGGCTGGCCAGCAGGGTGGTGGTGCCGTGCCGCAGGTGGAAGGCGGCCGCCGCGCGGGCGGCGTCGGCGTCGCCGGTGGTGAAGGTGTGCCCGCCGCCGCCGTGGGTGTGCATGTCCACGAACCCGGGCACGATCCAGTGCCCGTCGCGCTTCGCCGGGTACTCGGCGACCGCGGTGATCCGGTCGCCGTTGATCTCCACACACCCCTGCCGGATCACACCGGTCGGGGTCACCACCTTGCCGTTCACCCGCAGGGCCATCACTACTCCAGTCTGTCGAGGGCGAGCAGGGCGGCGCCGAGGCAGCCGGCCTCGTCGCCGAGGGCCGCCGCGACCAGGCGCGGCTCCCGGTGGAAGGTCATCCGTTCCCGCAGCGCCGCCCGCAGCGGGTCGAACAGCCGCGCGCCGGCCCGGGCCAGCCCGCCGCCGATCACCATGGTCTCCACGTCGTAGAGCGCCTGGGCGGTGGCGAGTCCGTCGGCGAGCGCCTCGACGGCCTCCCGCCAGACCTGCCCGGCCAGCTCGTCACCGGCCGCCGCCCGGTCGGCCACCTCGGCGGCGGTCAGTGGGGTGCCGGCCAGCTCGGTGTACCGGCGGCCGACGGCCGAGGCCGAGGCGACCGCCTCCAGGCAGCCGGGCCGCCCGCAGCCGCAGCGCGGGCCGTCGGGGCGTACCTGGATGTGGCCCAGCTCGCCGGCGGCGCCGTGCGCCCCGGCGGCGGCCGAACCGCCGACCACGTGGGCGGCCGCGATGCCGGTGCCGACGGCGACGAAGAGGACATGGCCGACGCCCCGGCCGGCGCCGAGCCGACTCTCGGCGAGGCCCCCGACGCGCACGTCGTGGCCGAGCGCCGTGGGCAGTCCGAGCCGCGTGGCGGCCAGCTCCCGCAGGGGTACGTCCCGGAAGCCGATGTTGGACGACCAGACCGCCACCCCGGCGACCTCGTCCACCAGCCCCGGCACCCCGATGCCGCAGGCGACCGGGGTCAGACCCTCGGCGCGGGCCTTGCCGGCCAGCCCTTCCGCCACGTCCAGGATGGTGTCGACCACGGCGGCGGGTCCGCGCTCGGCGCCGGTGGGGTGCCGTTCGGCGTGCACCACGGCGCCGTCCGGGCGGACCAGCGCGCACTTCATCCCGGTGCCGCCGACGTCCAGTGCGACGACGACCGGGGCACCGTCGGGGGCGTCGGTCACGCGAGGACCACGGAGCGGCTCAGGTGCCGGGGCGCGTCCGGGTCGAGGCCGCGGCTGGTGGCCAGGGCGACCGCGAAGCGCTGGGCCAGGATCAGGTCGGCCATCGGGTCGACCGGGGTACGCCCCGCCGCCCAGCTGCCCAGCACGGTGCGGCAGCCGTGGTGGCGGCTGTGCACGAACGCCGCGCCGGTGGCCGCCACGTCCTCGGGCAGCCCCTCGGGCAGCTCGCCGAACGCCCAGACCAGCCGGCCGGGTGCGGCGATCGAGATCGGGCCGTGCCGGTAGTCCATCGCCGGGTACGCCTCGGCCCAGAAGGTGGCCGCCTCCCGGCACTTCAGCGCGGCCTCCTGGGCCAGCCCGACCGTCCAGCCCCGGCCGAGGAAGGTGGCCTGCTCGATGCGGGCCGGGTCGATCGGCAGCGGGGCCCGGACGGTCACCTCGGCGTCGGCGGCGAGCGCCTCGACGTTGTCGCCCAGGTGGGCGCGGAGCAGCGCCAGGGCGGTGGTCGCGAACCGGGTCTGCACCACCGACCGCTCGTCGGCGAAGGGCATGGTCACCGCCGCGTCGGCCAGCCCGGTGGCGGGCGAGGCGGGGTCGCCGACGAGGACCGTGGTGGGGGTCTGTCCGCGCAGCGCGGCGAGCAGGTCGAGCACCTCGGTGGTGGTGCCGGAGCGGGTGATCGCGATCAGCCGGTCGTAGCGGCGGCCGGTGGGGAACTCGCTGGCCTGGAAGGCGTCGGTCTCGCCGTGGCCGGCGCGCTCGCGCAGCCCGGCGTACGCCGCCGCCATGAACCAGGAGGTGCCACACCCGACGACGGCGACCCGCTCGCCGGGGCGCGGCAGGTCGGCGGCCACGGTGCCGGCGAGCTGTGCCGCCTCCCGCCAGCAGTCGGGCTGGCTCGCGATCTCCGCGTCGACGTACGCCATGAGAACTCCTCGCACAGGGCGGCGGTGCGCAATACGGCTCATTACAGCCGTCTTTCGCGCGTTATTCTGCGCGAACCCGGGTGGCCGTGGCAACCAGGTCCCAGATCGCGCAGGTGGTGGTTTTGCGCCCTGGTAGTTTCGCGCACTACTGTGCACGCAATCAATCACCGTTCGTGCAGAGTCAACGGAGGCCCCCGCGGTGGACCGGTACGCGAGATGGAACGCTCTGCTCGAGATGCTGACCGACAGTGGTCGGGTCAGCGTCGAGGAGGCGGCCGAGCGGCTGGACGTCTCGCAAGCCACCATCCGCCGTGACTTCGACCAGCTCGCCCAGCAGCAGATGATCACCCGGACCCGGGGCGGCGCGGTCGCCAACGGCGTCTCGTACGACCTGCCGCTGCGCTACAAGACCGCGAAGCACTCCGCCGAGAAGCAGCGGATCGGCGCGGCCGCCGCCGCCCTGGTCACCCCGGGCACCGTGGTCGGCCTCAACGGCGGCACCACCAGCACCGAGGTCGCCCGCGCCCTGGCCGTCCGCCCCGACCTGAACACCAGCGCCGAGGGCGCCCAGCTGACCGTGGTGACCAACGCCCTGAACATCGCCAACGAGCTGCTGGTCCGCTCCCGGATGAAGGTCGTGGTCGCCGGCGGGGTGGTGCGCCCGAAGTCGTTCGAGCTGGTCGGCCCGCTGGGCGGGGCGCTGCTGCGCGAGGTCACCCTGGACGTCGCCCTGCTCGGCGTGGACGCCGTCGACCCGCAGCTCGGCGCCGCCGCCCACCACGAGGGCGAGGCGGCGATGAACAACCTGATGGTGGCCCGGGCCAAGCGCGTCGTGATCATCGCGGACTCGTCCAAGCTCGGCGGGCACGCCTTCGCCCGGATCTGCCCGGTGGACCGGGTGGAGACGCTGGTCACCGACTCCGGGGCGGCGACCGACGTGGTGGAGGCGTTCCGCGCCGCCGGGGTCAACGTCATCTGCGCCTGAGTGTCTCGTTGATACACGGTCGGTAGCGACTCGATGCCCCGATGCATACCGGGTATTGCCCTCCTGAGCATACCGAGTATGGTGACCGCTGTCATGAGCCAACCATCGGGGGAGGCGCAGCTTGTCGGCTGTCCTGGAGATCGAAGGTCTACGTAAGACGTACAAGAGCCGCCGGCGGGGCACCCGCAACGCGCTGGACGGCTTCGACATGCGGGTCGAGGCGGGCCAGGTGCACGGCTTCCTCGGCCCCAACGGGTCGGGCAAGACCACCACCCTGCGGACCCTGCTCGGCCTCATCCGGCCCGACGGCGGCCGGATGACCATCCTCGGGCACGAGGTGCCCGCGGCGCTGCCGACCGTGGCCGGTCAGGTCGGCGCGATCGTCGAGAGCCCGCAGTTCTTCCCGCACTTCACCGCGCGCGACACCCTGTCGCTGCTCGCCGGCGCCGGCGACGTGCCAATCAACCGGGTCGACGAGGTGCTGGAGCTGGTCGGCCTGCGCGACCGGGCCGGTGAGCGGGTCAGGACGTACTCGCTCGGCATGAAGCAGCGGCTCGCGGTCGCCTCGGCCCTGCTCAAGAACCCGAGGCTGCTGATCCTCGACGAGCCGGCCAACGGCCTCGACCCCGGCGGCATCCGGGAGATGCGCACCCTGATGCGCACCCTCGCCGAATCCGGGATGACCGTGGTGCTCTCCAGCCACATCCTCGGCGAGATCCAGCTCATCTGCGACTCGGTCACCATCATCTCGCTGGGCCGGCGGGTCGCCTTCGGCCCGGTCGACCAGGTGCTCGCCGCGCACTCGCACGGCGGGGTCCGGGTCCGGCTGGAAGCGGCCGAGGACCTCGCCGCCGCCGCCGACCTGCTGGACCGTTCCGGCGTGTCGGTGACCCGGCACCCCGACCACCTGATGCTGGCCGGCGTGGACAAGCCCGCCTCGGTCAGCCGGCTCCTCGCCGAGCAGCACCTGTACGTCAGCGAACTGGCCCCGGTCGCGGTGGACCTGGAGAGCGTCTTCCTGGAGCTGACCGCGACCGCGCCGGTGCCCGGTCAGCACCGCCAGGTCGACCAGTCCACGAAGGTCGGTGGGTCGGAGCAGGCTGGCGCCGCCGGAGGAGGTTGGGGAGCATGAGTCTCTACCGTACGGAGCTGCGCCGGCTGACCAAGCGGCGCCTGACCCGCTGGTCGGCCCTGCTGGGACTGCTGGTCCTGACCGCCGTGGTGGTGGGGGTCTTCTTCACCAACCAGAAGATCGACGCGAGTACGCGGGCCACGGCCGAGCGTGCCGCCGAGCAGCAGTGGCAGCAGGACGTCCGCAGCAACGAGCAGTATCGCGCCGAGTGCGAGAAGGCGAAGACCAGCGGCACTGCCCAGCCCGGCCAGTTCCCCGATGACTGCTCGATGATCCAGCCGCCGCCTCGGGAGGCGATCCAGGCGGAGTGGTTCCTGCCCTCCACCTTCGACTTCCGCACCAACTTCGGGGACACCCTGCTGCCGCTCGCGGCCATCCTGGCGATGGTCGGGTTCGTGGTGGGGGCCTCCTTCGTCGGTGCGGAGTGGAGCACCGGCGGGATGATGAATCTGCTGCTGTGGCGGCCGAAGCGGTTGACCGTACTCCTGACCAAGCTGGCGGCGCTGATCACCGGCCTGCTCGCGGTGGCGGTGCCCACGACGGTGCTCTGGTTCGGCAGCTTCTGGCTGGTGGCCAACCTGCGCGGGAGCACCGCGAAGATGACCTCCGGCACCTGGCAGTCGTTCGCTCTCGGCGGGCTGCGCGGGGTGGTGCTGGCCCTGGTGACCGCGACCATCGGCTTCGCGCTCGCCTCCCTGGGACGGCACACCGCGATGGCCCTGGGCGGGGTGATCGCCCTGATGGTGGTCGGCCAGTTCGGCCTCGGGATCCTCTTGGAAATGGCGGGTGTGCGCTTCGCCGCGGCGTGGCTGCTGCCCACTTATGCGCTGGCCTGGATGCAGAAGAAGGTCACCCTGGAGGACTGGGACTCCTGCCAGGCCACCTACTTCGGGGAGTGCAAGCCGGACACCCTCACCATCACCTGGCAGCAGTCCTCGGTGCTGCTGGCGGTGGGGCTGACGGTGATCCTCGGCGCGGCCCTCTGGACGATGCGGCGGCGCGACATCTCCTGACCCGCCGGCCGGGTCCCGCGCCACCGCGCGGGGCCCGGCGCGCGTCGGGTGCGCCGGACAGCGGCCCTGGTTACGCTGGGGTCCCCCCGGTCGGCGTTCGGAGTTGCCGGCCGTCCGCGCTGTGTGAGGAGCGACCATGCCCGCCGACGCGTCCGCCGCCGCCAGCGACCGGCCGGAGCCGTCCGGGCAGGCCGTCACCGACCAGCGGCCCGGGGCCGTCGTCCCCCCGCCGCGCAGCGCGCCGCCGGTCGAGGACGCCCCGGAGCCCGTCGACGCCGCCGCCGTCCTCGCCGCCATGGCGGACGACGGGCCGGAGGTCGAGGGGTTGTCGGCCGAACCGGTGCCCGCGCAGCGCGGACCGGGCTCGGCGGACACCCTCACCGAGCGGGAGCAGCGGATTCTCGCCTTCGAGCAGCAGTGGTGGAAGCACGCCGGGGCCAAGGAACAGGCCATCCGGGACACCTTCGGCCTCTCCGCCACCCGCTACTACCAACTGCTCAACGCCCTGCTGGACCGGCCCGCCGCGCTCGCCGCCGAGCCGGTGCTGGTCGGGCGGCTGCGCCGGCTGCGCTCCTCGCGGGCCCGCAACCGCCGGCGCTGACCACTTCCCGTCCGTGCGCAGGCCGCCGCCGGTGGTGGGGAAGGTCGGCGCCCACCCGGTGAGCTGTTTGCCCGGGCCACGCCGCGCCGGGTGCCGACGCTAGCGTCGGTGACCGGCGCGTACCGGCGGGTTCGTCCGAATCCCGGCGGCGCCGGAGACGGGCATGGCGTGGGCCGGGCCGGGTAGCCGGGCTCGGACGACGGCGAGGGGAGCGGGCTGATGGTGGGACCGGAGGCGCGGCACCCGGCGGGGCACACGGTGCGGACCGTCGGCGAGGCGTACGCGATGCGGGTGCGGTCAGCCTCGGTGGCGGCGCCCGGCCGCCCGGAGAACGAGGACGTGGTGTTCCGGTTCGGTCCGCTGGTGGGCGTCCTCGACGGGGCGACCGTGCCGGAGGGCTTCGACACCGGGTGCGTGCACGGGCCCGCGTGGTTCGTCCGCCACCTGGCCGCCCGGATCGGGCTGGCCGTCGCCGCCCGGCCGACGGCGACCCTGGTGAGCAGCCTCGCCGCAGCACTGCTGGCGGTCCGCGCCGACCACGGGGACGCCTGCGACCTGGACCATCCGGGCACCCCGTCGGCGACCGTCTGCCTGCTCCGGGAGGGCGGCGACGAGGTCGACTACCTGGTGCTCTGCGACAGCCCGCTGGTCCTCGACGTCGGCGGCCGGGTCGAGGTGATCTCCGACGACCGGCTGGACGACGCGCTGGCCGACCTGCGCCGGATCGCGGCGGGACTGCCGGCCGGGGAGGTCGACGCGGAGACCCGGTTCCGGCAGGCGGTGCAGGTGCAGCGGGAGCGGATGAACCGCACCCACGGTTACTGGGTGGCCGCGACGAACCCGGACGCCGCGTACCACGCGGTCACCGGAACCCTGCCGCTGCGCGGGCCGGACGCGGTCCGCCGGGCGGTGCTGCTCTCCGACGGCGCGTCCAGTGCCGTGGAGCAGTTCGGCCTGTTCGACTGGGCCGGACTGCTCGACCTGGTGACCGCGCAGGGGCCCGGGGCGCTCATCGACCGGGTACGCGCCGCGGAGCGCGACCACCCCGAACTGCTGCGCCGGCACAAGCGCGCCGACGACGCCTCGGCGGTGCTCTGCGAGTTCCCGTCCCGAACCTGAGCCGGCGCGCCGGGCCGGTGCCGGCGCTGGCCGCCGACAGCGGAGCGTGACGCGGAACACCCCGATGGGACGACCGGCCGGTACCTGGAGACCGGAGGGCCATTCGCGGCCCAAAGGGCTGGACGACCGGCGGCGGTACCGGCAGACTGCGGCACTGTGACGGGTGCGGTACGACTGGAGCCACTGGACGAGCGGAACCTGGAGCCGTTGCTCTCCGTAGCGGTGGCCGAGGCGGAGGCGGGTGACGTGATGCCCCCGGTCGAGGCACCCGCCGGCTGGTCGCTGGCCCGTCGGGAGGCGTTCCGGGAGTTCCACCGGGCCAACTTCGCCGGGCTCGACGGTCCCACCCGCACCCGCATGTACGCGATCGTCGCCGGTGGCGAGGTGGTCGGCATGGTGCGGATGAGCCGCTGCGAGGAGCCCGGCGTGGTGGAGACCGGGATGTGGCTCGGGCGTTCGGCGCGCGGCCAGGGCCTCGGCGTCGGCGCCCTGCGCGAGTTGCTCAACGAGGCCGCCGCAGCCGGCATGCACGCCGTGGTCGCGGACACCACCCGGGACAACATCGGGGCCGTCCAGGTGCTGAAGAAATGCGGCGCAAAACTGCTCGAAAATGGCGACAAGGTTCACGCCGAAATCTGCCTCGACTCCACTCCGCCGGCATTCTGACAATTCTTCGCGAGGTTTGATCTATCTCGCGTCCTTCCTGGTCGAGGCGCTCTGACTGTCCGGTTTGTGGCCTTGGTTGCCGCCTGGACGACTCCTTCCCATCCTTGCCGTAATCGGGCCAGGAATTGCCGGGAAATGTTTTGCACCGGGGCGGGCGGGTACTGCCGGCCGGGTCCGTAACAACGGGACGTCCCGACGCAGGACCGCCGTGCGCATTTCCCCGGTGCTGGTTTCCGGCCCTCGGTGGAGACGGGTCGTCCCGACCACCGGGGAGTGAAGGAGAACCGATGAAGAGCGGAATGCGGGTCGGCCTCGCGGTCGGCCTCGGATACGTCCTCGGCCGGCGGAAGAAGCTGCGTACCGCCCTCACCCTGGCCGCCGCCGTCGCCGCCGGGCGGGCCAGCCGTGATCCCCACCTGCTCAAGCGCGGCGGCGACCTGTTGACCTCGGCCCCCCACCTGGCGGGCCTCGGCAAGCTGGGCAGCCCACTCGCCTCGGCCGGCAAGGCCGCCGCGACCGCCGCCGCCGGCAGCGGCATCGACGCCATCAGCGGCAAGCTGCGCGGCAGCGCGGACGCCCTGCGCCGCAGGTCCGGCGGAGGTGGGGGCGACGACGGTCAGCGGTCCGCGCCCGACGAGGAGCAGGAGCTGGGCGACCAGCCGCAGCCGGGTGAGGGCGGCACCGACCCGGCGACGTCGAAGCGGGGGCGGTGACCATGGCGGCCAACGATCCCGGCGCCCTGGCCAACCGGGCGAAGGAGCAGCTCGGCGCCGACCTGCGGGACCTGGCGTCCGCGATCGGCGAGCGGGCCGTCTCGGTGGTCACCGAGCGGATCACCGGCGCCACCGGCCGGCTCAGCGAGTACGCGAAACAGGGCGGCGGCCCCGGCCTGATCGCCGCCGCCACCGGCGCGCAGCAGCTCGCCGAGGGCAAATCCCCCGTGCAGGCCATGTTCCGGGCCGGCCTGGCCGGCGGTAAGGAGAAGGTGATGTCGGTGTTCGGTCGTGGCGGCGGCAAGGGTGGCAAGGGCGGCGGCAAGAAGCTCAAGGTCACCAACATCGTCGAGACGATCGAGGTCGGCGTGCCGGTCCGGGTCGCGTACAACCAGTGGACCCAGTTCGGCGACTTCCCGAGCTTCATGAAGAAGGTCGAGCAGGCCGACTGCGAGTCGGACGAGAAGATGACCTGGAAGGCGCAGGTCTTCTGGTCGCACCGGAGCTGGGAGTCGACCATCGTCCGGCAGATCCCGGACCGGCTCATCCACTGGCGGTCCAAGGGTGAGAAGGGTTCGGTGGACGGCACCGTCAGTTTCCACGAGGTGACCCCCGACCTGACCCGCATCCTGGTGGTCCTGGAGTACCACCCGCAGGGGCTCTTCGAGCACACCGGCAATCTCTGGCGCGCCCAGGGCCGACGGGTCCGGCTGGAGCTGAAGCACTTCGTCCGGCACGTGATGACCAGCACCGTGCTCGACCCGGACTCCGTCGAGGGCTGGCGGGGCGAGATCGAGGACTCCCAGGTGGTCAAGGACCACGAGACCGCGCTGCGCGAGGAGCAGGAGGCCCGCGAGGAGCAGGAGCAGCGGGGCCGGGCCGAGGAGGCCGAGGAGCAGCCGGAGGAGCCCGAGGAGGAGCGCCGGCCCGCCGAGCGCGGCCGCCGTCGACCGCCGGAGCGCCGCCGGCCCCCGGCGGACGAGTACGACGCGTACGACGAGGGCGAGGACTACGACGAGGGGTACGACGAGGCGGAGCCCGAGGAGGAGCCGCCGCCCCCGCCACGCCGGCGACCCGAACGGGCCCGCCGACCCCAGCCTCCGCGGGAGGAGCGGAGCGCCCTCGCCCGGCGGCCCGACGTGCCCCGGAGCCCCCGCGTCGCCCGGTGGTCCGCCGCCGGCGTGAGGAGCGTGGCCAGTGACGATCGCGACGACGAGCGGCGCCCAGGGCGGTAGCGCCCTGGAACGCGCCGGAGGCGGTGCCGGCGGGAGCAACCTCGCCGACGTGGTGGAGACGGTGCTGGACAAGGGCGTGGTGATCGACGCCCAGGTCTCGGTCGCCGTGGTCGGCATCCAGTTGTTGGAGATCAACGCTCGGATCGTGATCGCCAGCGTGGAGACGTACCTGCGGTTCGCCGAGGCGGTCGACCGGCTGAGCATCACCCCGAAGAACCAGAAGGGCCTGCCTGACCTGGTGGGGGACGCGGCCGGTGCGGCGACCAAGGGCAAGGCGATCTCCGGCCTCGGCAAGGCGGCCCAGGAGATCAGCGGCGCGGTGGCGGACTCGCTGGGCGACCGCGGCCGGGACCGGCAGCGGGAACGGCCACGCCGGCGCCGGGACGAGGAGCGGTGAGATGACTGACGAGCAGGCTCAGCCGGGCGGCGAGCTCGGGCTGTTCATCTACGGCATCGTGCCGTCCGACGTGGAGCCGACCCCGGACGCGGAAGGGGTCGGCGACCCGCCGGGCGAGGTGGCCGCGATCCGGCACGGCGAGCTGGCGGCGCTGGTCAGCGAGGTCGGGTTGGTGGAGCCGTTGGGCCGCCCCGCCGACCTGACCGCGTACCAGACGCTGCTGGACGGGACGGCGGCCGTCGCGCCGGTGCTGCCGGTGCGGTTCGGCACGGTGGTGACCGGGCCGGACGCGGTCGAGGATCTGCTGGAGGCCCACCACGACCGGTTCGCCGCCGCCCTCGACGAGTTCGAGGACCGGGTGCAGTACACCGTGCACGGCCGCTTCGACGAGGAGGAGATGATCAGCGACTTCCTGGCCGAGAACCCCTCCGCCGCGGCGCTCGCCGACCAGGTGCGCGGCCGGCCGGAGGCGGAGAGCCGGGAGGAGCGGATCCGGCTGGGCGAGATGATCAGTCAAGGGGTGGAGCTGCGCCGGGAGGCGGAGAACCGGGCGCTGATCGACACGCTCACCCCGTACGCGGTGGCGCACGCGCCGCGCCTGCCGAGCAGCGAGCTGGACGCGATGAACGTCGCCTTCCTGATCGACGCCGACGACGAGGAGGAGTTCGTCCGGGTGCTGGAGGAGTTCGCCGAGCAGCGCCGGGACCTGATCCGGATGCGGCTGCTCGGGCCGCTCGCCCCGTACGACTTCGTCAGCGCGCACCAACTGGTGGAGTGACCGGTGGACATCCTCTGGACGCTGCTGACCCTGCCGTACGCCCCGGTGCGGGGGCTCACCTCGGTGGTCAAGGTGATCGCCCGGGAGGCGGAGTCGCGGCAGTACGACCCGGCCAACATCCGGCGCGAGCTGGAGGAGCTGGACCGGGCGGCGGACGCCGGCGACATCACCCCGGAAGAACGGGACCGGGGACAGCAGCGGGTCCTGGACCGGTTGACCGGTGCCGGCGGCGGCCGCGGGGCGGACACCGCCGCCGCGCCGGCCCGCCCGCCCCGGCGGCCGCCCGCCCGCCGCCGCGCGGCGGGTCAGGCACGGCCGGTGGACCGGCGGGACGACCCCGACCGACGGCGAGGGAGGTGAGCGGGATGGCCCCAGGACGTGCCCGGGGAGACGGCGACCGCGAGCGCCGGCAGGAGCCGGTGCGGCAGGACGAGCGGTACGACGACGAGGACTACGAGCCGGTCTCGGCCGCCGAGGCGGCCCGCGAGGGGTTGCGCCAGCTCGTCGGCCTGACCGGCAAGGACCCGCTCGGCGTCACCTCGATCCAGCCCACCGACGACGGCTGGCTGGTCGGGGTGGAGGTGGTGGAGGACCACCGCATCCCGGCCTCCACCGACCTGCTCGGCCTCTACGAGGTCGAACTCGACATGGCGGGTGGCCTGCTGGGCTACCGGCGGACGCGCCGCTACCAGCGGGGCAAGGGCGACGGGGGTTGAGATGACCAGTCCGCGGCCAGCGGTGGTGCAGAACACCGGCCAGGTGATGGGCGCCGGGCACGAGCCGGCCAACCTCGGCGACATCCTCGAACGGGTGCTCGACCGGGGCATCGTGATCGCCGGCGACATCCGGGTCAGCCTGCTCGACATCGAGCTGCTGACGTTGAAGCTGCGGCTGGTCATCGCCTCGGTGGACACCGCGCGGCAGATCGGCATCGACTGGTGGGAGCACGATCCGTGGCTCAGCTCGAAGGCCCGCCCGCCGGTCGAGCCGGGGCCGCGCGACCCGGAGCAGGTGGAGGCGGAACGCCGGCCCCGGGTGGCCCGGCGGGCGGCCGCACGGGAGGGGTGGAATGAGTACGGCACTTGATCCGGCGGTCACCGTCGGCGCCTGGCTGCACGGTGTGGTCCGCGACCCGGACCCGGCCGCTCTGGCCGCGGTCCCCGGCATGGACGGTGGGCCGGTGCGGGCCGTCCGGGCCGCCGGCCTGGCGGCGGTGGTCAGCGCCGCGCCGCTGACCGAGTACGGCGAGGAGGCGCTGCGCCGCAACCTGGAGGACCTGGCCTGGCTGGAGCGCGCGGCGCGGGCGCACCACGCGGTGGTGGACGCGCTCAGCCGGGCCGGCGCGGTGGTGCCGGCCCGGCTGGCCACCGTGCACCACGACGACACCCGGGTCGCCGCCATGCTCGCCGAGCGGCAGGCCGAGCTGGCCGCGACGCTGGACCGGCTGACCGGCCGCGGCGAGTGGGGGGTGAAGGGGTACGTGGTGCCGGGTGCCCTGCCCCGCACCGAGGCGAACGACGGCGGGGGCGGGGCGGGCGCGGCGTACCTGCGGCGGCGCCGGGCCGAGCTGACCGCCCGCGACGAGGGGCAGCGGATCGCCGGGGAGGCCGCCGCGGCGGTGCACGCCGCCCTCGCCGGGTACGCCGCCGCCGCGCGCCGGCACGCTCCCCAGGACCGGCGGCTCTCCGGCGCCCCGACCGCCATGGTGCTCAACGGCGCGTACCTGGTGGAGACCGCCGGGGTGGCGGGCTTCGCCGCGCTGGTCCGGGAACTCGCCGACCGGCATCCGGAGATCCGGCTGGAGCTGACCGGCCCGTGGCCGCCGTACTCCTTCGTGGCGGCGGACGGTCCGGAGGAGCCCGCGCACCTGGTGCGGCGGGAGCCGGCGTGGTGACCACCTCGCTCGCCCCGAGCAGTGCCGACGACCCGTTGGCCTACCGCCCGGTGGCGCTGGTCGACCTGCTCGACCGGGTGCTCGCCACCGGTGTGGTGATCTCCGGCGACATCACCCTGGCCATCGCCGACATCGACCTGGTCCGCATCTCGCTGCGCGCGCTGGTCGCGTCGGTCGGCGCGCTCACCCCGCCCGAGCTGCCCGATCCGCTCGGGGAGGCGCCGCCCGGTGCGGTCGGGTCGCCCGGTGTCGTGGTGCTGCCCGAGGAGGTCGGGTGACCGGGCCGGGGCCGCGCCGGGACGAGGCAGCCGACCTGGCCGCGGCCCTCGGCGAGACGGCCGCCTGGCAGGCCCCCCGGGTGACGCCGCTGGACCGGCGGCTCGCCGTCGACCGGGACTCCGTCGAGCGGGGGCTGGCCAGCCTCGTGCTAACCGTGATCGAGCTGCTGCGCCAGCTGATGGAACGGCAGGCGCTGCGCCGGGTCGACCTCGGCGACCTCACCGAGGAGCAGATCGAACGGGTGGGCGCCACGCTGATGGCGCTGGAGGAGCAGATGACCGAGCTGCGCCAGTACTTCGGCCTCGCCCCCGAGGACCTCAACCTCGACCTCGGCCCGCTGGGCCCGCTGCTGCCCACCGACTGAGCGCCCCGGACGCCCTCGACGGGTGCCCGTCAGCGTGCCGCCTGCTTCTCCGCGTACGCGGCCAGCCAGGCCACCTGCGCCGGGTCGAGTGAGGGGCGCACCCGCCGCCGCGCGGTGGCCACGTGCGCGGCGGTGACCGTGGACGCGGCCAGCGACTCGCGCATCGCGGCCAGCGCGGCCTCCCGGACCAGCGCGGCGCAGTCCGCCGCCGAGAAGCCGTCCAGCTTCCCGCCGAGCGCGGCGAGGTCCACGTCCGGCGCGAGCGGCACGGTCCGGGACGCGGCGCGCAGGATCTCCGCCCGGGCGGGACCGTCCGGCGGCGGCACGTAGACCAGCCGTTCCAGCCGCCCGGGGCGCAGCAGTGCGGGGTCGACCAGGTCCGGCCGGTTGGTCGCGGCGACCACCACCACGTTGCGCAGCGCCTCCACCCCGTCCAGCTCGGTGAGGAGCGCGGCGACCACCCGGTCGGTCGTACCCCCGTCGCTGGCCTGGCCGCGCACCGGGGCCAGCGCGTCCACCTCGTCGAGGAAGACCAGCGTGGGCGCGGCCTCGCGGGCCCGGCGGAACAGCTCCCGGACGGCGCGTTCGCTCTCGCCGACCCACTTGGAGAGCAGTTCCGCGCCCTTCACCGACAGCACGTTCGCCCGGCCGGACCCGGCCAGCGCCGTCACCAGGTAGGTCTTGCCGCATCCGGGCGGCCCGTAGAGCAGCACGCCCCGGGGCGGCTGCACGCCCAGCCGGGCGAAGGTGTCCGGATAGGTCAACGGCCACAGCACCGACTCGGTGAGGGTCTGCTTCACCTCGACCAGGTCGCCGACGTCGTCCAGGGTGACCGAGGCCAGCTCCAGGGTGGACGCGGCCATCGTGGTCGGCCGGACCACCTCCAGCGCCGCCGTGAAATCGGCCATCGCCACCGTCGGCCGCTCGACGGCCTTCTGCCGCAGGGCCGCGCGCACTCCGGCCTCGCGCACCAGCGCGGCCAGGTCGGCGGCGACGAAACCGGGGGTACGGCCGGCGACCTCGTCCAGCCGCACGTCCTCGGCCAGTGGCACCTGCCGGGTCAGCACGGTGAGCTGCTCGCGACGCAGCGCCGGATCGGGCAGCGGGACGGTGATCCGCAGGGAGAGCAGGTCCGGGGCGCGCAGCGCCGGGTCGACCGCCTCGGGACGGGAGGTGGTGCAGACCACTGCGGCCCCGGCGCGGACGGTCTCGACGATCGCCTGGCGGAACACGGTGGCCAGTGGACCGGGCTCCTCGGCCGGGGCCAGCGCCTCCACGTCGGTGACCAGGAGCACGGCTGGCCCGCCGGCGCGTACCTCGGTGGCGGCCTCGCGGAGCCGGCGGGCCGCCGCGTCGTTGCTCAGCGCGGCCAGCTCGGGCGCCCAGAGCGGGCGCACCCGTGCGCCGACGGCGGCGGCGACCGCCCGGACCAGCGCCGACTTGCCCGAGCCGGCCGGCCCGCTGAGCAGCACGCCGAGTGAGACGGTGGTGCCGAGCCGGCCCAGCACCTCGCGGTGGTGGAAGCCGAGGTCGAGCAGCTCGGTCAACTCCTCGGCCTGGGTACGCAGCCCGGGCAGCTCGTCCACGTGCGGCGCCTCGTCCGCCGCGGCCGTCCCGCTGCCGTCCAGCCCGGTGCCGTCCAGGCTGGGGCCGTTCCGGTACCGGAGCGTCCCGGTCGGGTCCTGGGTCGTGCCGTTCCGGCCGGTCCCGGTCGTGGGGTGGGCGCCCGGCGCCGAGCCGGGTGCGAGGCGGGCGGTGGTGGGGCGGGCCGGTCCCGGCGAGCCGTGGGTGGCCGGCCCGTGCTCCCAGCCGACCACGGTGTCCATGGTGACCAGCGCGCCCGCGTCCGGCTCGGCGTCCACGACGGTGAGCAGGGTGCTGGTCCAGGCGTACCCGACGGTGTTGGCGAGGCTGCGCCGCGCGGCCTCGACCAGGCTGCGCACCGAGGCGTCCGGCAGCACGTCCTGCGGCAGCAGGGAGACGTCGTCGCCGGGGGTGACCATCTTGCCCAGCAGGGCGAGCCGCAGCATCTCCGGCGACACCGCGGCCACCACCGCCACCGGGCCGCTCAGCGTCACCCGGCGGGCGGGGACCACCGGCACCGGCCCGATCGTCACCCGGCCACCGTCGCGCAGCCCGAGGTTGCCCAGTACCAGATCGTCGGCGTAGAGCAGGGCGGCGCTCGCGGTCGGCTCGGCGGGCGCCACGATGCCGGCGGTCACCCGCCGGCCGACCAGCCGCACCGGGTCGCCGGGGCGCAACGCCAGCGCGGTCAGCACCTCCGGGTGCAGCCGCACGATGCCCCGTCGGGCGTCCAGCGCGGCAGGCCGCAGGCTCGCGGTGAGGGTCAGGTCCGGTTCGGCCACCGCCCGACAGTAGCGGCCCCCGACACGGCCCGCCCGGCCGTCACGTCACTGGTCGTCGGCGAGCAGCGACGGGTCCCGGCGGACCATCTCGGCCAGCCGGGCCGCCTGGTCGGCGCTCGTCCCGTCCCGGCCCGCCGACCACACCGGCCCGGTGTTGACCGGCCTCGGCCAGGGCGGCGGGGGCGTGGCCGTGTTCTCCGCGGCGACCGTCACCGCCGTGTCCGCCCAGTCGACCCGCAGCGGGTACGTCCGGCCCTCGTGCTCCACCCGCACGACGACCGACAACCCGGGGTGCTCGGCCACCACCCGGCGGACCGCCTCGGCGACCTCCTCCACCGGGTCGCGCCCGTCGACGGCGGACCGTCCCACGCCGGTCTGCGCCACCTCCGGCCGGCCGGCCCCGTCCCACCCCGGGCCGTCCGACCCCCCGGGGTGGCCGGTCGCCTCGAAGGCGACGGTCGACGCCCCGGCCTCCTCGCCCGGCTCGCCCGCCCGGCGCCGCAGCGCCTCCTCCCGGCGGGCCAGCCGGGCCAGCGTCTCGTCCAGACCACCTCTCATCACGTCCCCCTTCTCCTGATGAACGGGTCGTACCAGCGAGGAGGTTCACGTCCCCCTCTCCCGGGTGGCCCGGTCCAGCGCGCGGTCCAGGACGACCAGCAGCGCGTCCCGCACCGAGATCCGGTCCCGGGCGTCGAACCGCACCAGCGGTACGTGGTCGCCGATCGCCAGCGCCCACCGGATCGCCCCCAGGTCGTGCGCCAGCCGTCCGTCGAAGGCGTTCACCCCGACGACGAACGGCAGCCCGGCCCGCTCGAAGAAGTCGATGGCCGGGTAGCAGTCGTCCAGCCGCGCGCTGTCCACCACCACCAGCGCGCCGAGCGCGCCCCGGGCCAGGTCCTCCCACATGAACCCGAACCGGGCCTGGCCGGGCGTGCCGAACAGGTAGAGCTTGAGGCTGCGGTCGATGGTGACGCAGCCGAAGTCCATCGCCACCGTGGTGGTGGTCTTCGCGCTCCGTACGCCCGGATCGTCCACGCCGATGCCCGCGCTGGTCATCGACGCCTCGGTGGTCAGCGGGGCGATCTCGGAGATCGCGCCGACCGTGGTGGTCTTGCCGACGCCGAAGCCCCCGGCGATCAGGATCTTCACCGGGATCGGCGGCCGGCCACCCGGCGCGGTCCGGGCCGCCCTGCCCGCGGCGGCCGGCGGCCGGTACGGCGGCGGCGGGGCCGCGGGCGGCGCGGGCGGTACGTCCTGCCCACCGCCCACCGGGCTGCCGTAGCGGGTGGCGGCGCTGTTCGAAGAGATCCCGCCCGGCGGGGCGACCGGCCATTCAGGAGATCGCACGGAGTCCATCAATCACTCGCAGGATGATGTCGGGGTCGAGGGCGTCGTCGACGTCCCCGACGTGCACGTCGAGGTGGCCGGCGGCCCGCAGGTCGCCGACCAGGACGCAGGCCACGCCGAAGTGCATCCGCATCCGGGCGGAGATCTCGGCGACCGAGATCGGTTCACCGCAGAGCGCGATGATCGCCTGCAACTCCGGGGCGAGCCGGGCCGCCGGGGTGGCCGTCCACGGGTTGCCGCCTGGTCGGGCCGTCACCTGGGTCTCCAGACCGATCGCCGGGTCGGTGCCGGTGACCCGCCCGGCGGTGAGCACGAACGGGCGCGGGCCGGCCGGCCGCTCGGCCCGCGGGTCGGGCCCGGGCGCCGGCCTCGTCGCCGGTACGCCCCCGCCGGTCGGTGCCGGCGTCCGCAGGTAGGGACGGATCCGGACCATCGGGTCCGGTTCCGGTTCCTCGCCGGCGGCCTGCGGGGTCATTGCTGAACGGCGTTCTTCAGCTCGGCGATGAGGGTCGGGCTGAGGGCGCCGCCGGCCCGCCCGGCGAAGAGGGTCATCTCGTACGCCACGGTGCCCAGGTTGGCCGACCGGTCGGCGACGACACCGAGCACCGAGCCGCTGCTGATCGCGCTGATCAGCAGGTAGCCGTCGGCCATGTCCACGATCACCCGGTTCAGGCCGCCGAGGGCGTACCAGCTCGCCGCGCCGCCGGCCAGGCTCGTCATGCCGGAGACGACGGCGGCGAGCCGCTCGGCGTTGGACCGGTCCTTGATGGCCGACATGGCCATCAGCAGCCCGTCCGAGGACACGGCGATCGCCTCCAGGACGCCGGCGGTGCTCGACGTGAACGAGTCCAGCAGCCAGTTGAAGGTGCGCGCCTCCGGGCTGAGGTCGGGCCCGGCGTGGGTCGGGTGGTCGACGTTGTCGTGCAGGAAGGGGCTGGTCACCGTGATGATTCCTCTTCGTCGTGGCGGTGGTCGGTGTGGACTTCACGCAGAGCCCGGGCGACGCCCGCCTCGAACTGGCTGATCAGCTCCCGGACCTCGGTCGGGTCCTGCGGCGGCTGGCTCACCGGGGCCTGCTGCGGCGGGGTGACCGCCAGGTTGGCCCCGGGCACCCGTCGGTTCAGCCGTGGCCGGCCCGGGGTGGCGCCGAGGTCGGCCCAGCCGGGCTGCTCGGCCCGGCGTACCCCGGACTGGAACTGCTCGACCAGCGTCCGGGCGGCGTCCGGGTCCGCGCCGGTGGCGTCCACCGGGCCGACCGCCGGCTCGGCCGGTGGCAGGGTCGCCCCCGGCACCCGCTGCCGGACCGTCGGCGCCCCGGCCCCGCCGGGCGGTGGCCAGGACGGCGGGGCCGGCGCGAACAGCGACGGCGCGGGCGCCGCCGGGACGGGCGGCGCCTCCGCCCACGGTGGGTCGGCCGCCGGCGCGAAGAGCGACGGCGCGAGCGACAGCTCCACCGACTGCGGCGCGGAGGCCGGCGGCCGGCCGGCGACCGGCACGTCCGCACCGGTCGGCGCGGGCCGGCCGGCGACCTCGTCGGGCTGCCGGATCTCCAGGAACGCGGTGCCCCCGGTCGGTGCCGCCCCGGCACCGAACGCGTCCCAGGATCCGCCGGCCGCCATCGTGCGGGTGGCCCGGCTCAGCAGCGCGGGATCGAAGGTGGCGGCCGGGCTGTCGGCCGGCGCCGCGGTGAGTGCGCGGCCGGGCCGGGCCGGGTCGATCGCGGCGGCCGGCGACCACCGGTCCCGAGCCGGTACGGCGGCCCGCGCCGCGGTCGCGCCGGCCGGGTCGGCCGGCCGTACCACCAGCAGCGGGTGCGGCACGTCCAGCCGGGCAGTGACCCCGCCGCCGGCGGTCGGGGCGAGGCGCACCGTCCAGCCGTGCCGGCGGGCCAGCCGGCCCACCACGAAGAGGCCGAGCACCTCGGTGGGGGCCAGGTCCAGCCGCTCCCGGCGGGTCAGCCGGGCGTTCTCCTCGGCCAGCCGGTCCTCGGTCATGCCGATGCCCCGGTCCACCACGCAGAGCCGGGCGCCGATCTCGGTCAGCTCGCCGGAGACCACCACCCGGGTGTGCGGCGGGGAGAAGACGGTGGCGTTCTCCATCAGCTCGGCCAACGCCAGCACCAGGTCGCCGGCGATGGCGGGCGCGGCGGAGACCTCGGCCGGCACCCGCACGTCGACCCGGGTGTAGTCCTCGATCTCGCCCAGCGCCAGCCGTACCACGTCGGCCAGCGGCACCGGGGCGACGTGCCCGTCGCTGCCGGTCGCACCGGAGAGCACCACCAGGCTGCCCGCGTTGCGGCGCAGCCGGCTGGAGATGTGGTCCAGCCGGTACAGGTGCGCCAGCCGGCCCGGGTCGGTCTCCTGCCGCTCCAGCCGGTCGATCAGCGCGATCTGCCGGCCGACCAGGTTCTGGGTACGCCGTCCGACGTGGCCGAACATCTGCGCCACGTTGCGCCGGCCGGCCACCTGCCGCTCGACCAGCCGGGCGGCGGTGCTCTGCACCCGCTCGAAGGCGCGGGCCAGGTCGCCGATCTCGTCCCGGGCCCGGACGTCGACCGGGTCGAGGCGTACCGGAGGGCCGGTGTCGGACTCGTCGTCGGCGACCCGCACCAGCTCGGCCTCGGCGACCCGGGCCACCCGGTCGGCGGAGCGGGTGAGTCGGGTCAGCGGCTGGGCGACCGTACGGGCCACCGCGACGCTGAGCAGCACCACGGTCAGCAGGACCAGTCCGGCCGCCCCGGCCACCAGCCAGGCCGTGGTGAGCGCCCAGCGCTTGTCGGCGGTGGTCTGGGCGATGACGTCGGCGACGACCTTCTTCTCCACGAACTGGCCGAGGGTGATCATCGAGCGGACCGACGGGAAGAGCGCGTCCAGCGGGACGTCCCGGATCGCCGCGATCGGGTCCTGGACGCTGTCGACGAGGAAGGTCGGGCTGGTCCGGGCGGCCACCGCCGCGTCGTCCAGCAGGGCGAGCTGGTACTGCTCCGGGGTGATCAGGCTGCGGAACCGCAGGTTGTCCACCTGGAGCGCGGCCATGCAGGCGATGTAGGAGGCGGACACCCGCGGGTTGCTGGTCGCCTTGACCAGCACGATCAGGGTGGCGCAGGCGCCCAGCCCCTCGTCGGCCCGCAGCAGCGCGTCCAGCGCCAGCACCTGCCGCCCGGCGGGGACGGTGGTGTCCACCTTCGACGGCAGCTCCAACGAGTCGATCAGGGCCATGTCGATCGGCCCGTACGCCTCCATGACCTGGGTCGGGGTGGCGGCGCGGGTGAGCACCAGGGTGCGCAGCTCGGCCAGTTTGTGCACCCCGTCCAGGGCGGCCGTGGTCTCGGCGGAGAGCCGGCCGGCGTAGTCGGCGCGCAGGTCGGCGACCCGGTCGTCCACCGTGGCCGCCTTCTGGATCAGCTCGCTGCGCTGCACCCGGCCGAGCAGCAGCCCTACCGACATGACGCGTTCCTGCTGGAGGTCCTGGACCAGGCTGCCGATCCGGCTGGCGAGCCGTACGGTGTCGGCGGTCTCGCCGGCCCGCTGGGCGGCGGCGACCCGGTCGAGCACCACCGGTACGGCCAGCCCGACCGTGCTGAGCAGCGGGATGAAGACCAGCAGGGCGAGCTTTCCCCGGATCCGGAGCCTACCGAGCAGCATCGAAGGTCCCCCAGCGTTCGGATCCGCCGTCGCGGCCCGAGCCGGCCGGCTGGAGCAGCCGGTGGTCCTCCGGGCGGATGCTCCGCTCCGCCGCCGGCGGCGCCCAGCGCTGCGGCTCGGGAACCGTGCCGGTGTCGCTGTCGCCCGCGCGCCGGGCCTCGGCGGCGTGCCGCCGCGCCCGCCGGTACGCGGCGATCAGCACGCCGGCGAGGACCAGCACGAGCAGCACCGCCGTGGCGGCGGCCCCGGCGGCCAGCCGGCGGTCCCGGTCGTACGACTCGATCCGCTCCTTCAGCAGCGCGTCGAGCTGGTCGAGGATGACCGGCTGGAGCTGCCGGGCGGCGGACTGCGCGTTGAGCCGGGCGGCGGCGACCTGGCCGGGGTCGGCGAGCCCGGTCTTCGACCCGGCGCTCGGCCCGGAGAAGGCGGCGAGCGCCTCGACGGCACGCTGGTAGGTGTCCAGCGGGGTGAGCACGTTGGGACCGAGGTCGGTGCTCTCCGAGCTGTCCACCGCCTCGCGCAGGTCGGCGACCAGGTCGGTGGCGGAGGCGAGCGCGCCGACCCGCAGCTCGGCCAGTTCACCCTGGGTGCGGGCGCGTTCGGCGGCCGGCCGGGTGGCCCCGAGCGCGCTCAGGTCGGCGAGCCGGCCGGCGGCGACCATCGCGGTCGGCAGGTCCAGGCCGATGCTGTCCTGGAGGAAGAAGGAGTCCTGCCGGGGGTCGCGGACCAGACCGGAGCTCTCCCGCACCTTGCGATGCAGGGCCAGCAGCAGGTCGGTGACCTCCCCGTACGCGACGAAGGCGGCCTCCGGGTCGGTGAGCGGCCGCTCCGGCAGCGCCTCCAGCTTGGCGCGCAGGCCGGCCCACCGCTCGTGGGTGCGCAGCTCGTCGCCGATGCGCACGTCGACCCGGGCGGCGTCCCGGACGGCCCGGTCCAGCGCGTCGCGGCCGGCGGGGCGGCCGGCCACCGCGGCGGACTGGGCGTCCACCAGCGCCTCGGTCACCGGGCCGAGCGCGCGCAGGTACTCGACGCCGAGTCGTTCCCGGACCGCCAGGTCCCGGTCGTCGCCGGTGAGCCGGTGGTGCTGCGCGAAGAGGAAGGCCACCGGCGCCAGCATCGCCACGACGAGCAGCAGCGGCAGCACGCGGCTGGAGGGCCGTCGACGGACCCGCTGCGCGGGGACGGTCATGGGTCTGTCTCCTCCGGCGACGGCGGGGGATCTCCTCCGGGTGTCGGGGGTCGCCAATGGAGTCCCGTACACCGGACCGGAAAACTAACCGACCCGGCCCTGGCTCATGCCGTGGTTGTTCAGTCATTTTCGCGTCACTACGAGCGATGTCACATGCCGTTCACCGATCGCCACGGAAAGTGCCGTCGGGGTAGCCGTCATGGTCTGATCCGAGTCGATTTCGGAGCGAAGATCGGAATTCACGTGATCCGAAGTCGGCCCGCCGGTAATGGTCTGGACGGCGCGCCGTCGATCGACCCCGCTCGTCGATCGGACGAACCGGACGGACGTACGGAGGATCCCAGCCAACGCTCAGGAACCGGGCCGTACCGTGAGCCACATGAGATCACCGCTGTCGGCCGCGTGGCTGCGGCGCGTCCTGGCCAGCCGTCGCCGGGTCGCGGTCGCGTCGGTGGTCGTCGTGCTGCTGGCCGCCGCCGCCGTCTGGGCGGCCCGGCCGGACCGGCCCGGCTTCCGCACCGAGTCCGCCCTGGTCACCGTCCGATCCGGACCTGCCGGCGACCAGCCGGTCGAACTGGACACCACGCTCTGGCTGCCCGACGACGCCTCGGCCGACCGTAGGGTGCCGGCGGTGCTGCTGGCGCACGGTTTCGGCGGTACGAAGGACTCGGTCCGGTCCGACGCGGAGGACCTGGTCACCCGCGGCTACGCCGTGCTGACCTGGACCGCGCGTGGCTTCGGCCGCAGCGGCGGCCAGATCCACCTGGACCACCCCGACTACGAGATCCGGGACGCCCAGCGGCTGCTGGACCGGCTCGCGGAGCGACCGGAGATCCGCACCGACGCCGCCGGCGACCCCCGGGTGGGCGTGGTCGGCGGCTCGTACGGCGGTGGCCTGGCCCTGCTGCTGGCCGCCCAGGACCAGCGGGTCGACGCGATCGTCCCGATGATCACCTGGAACGACCTCTCCCGGGCCTTCCTCCCGGAGAGCACCGGCCGACCGGCGACCGACGGGGTGTTCAAGAAGGGCTGGGCCGGGATCTTCTTCGGCGGCGGCGGCAACGCGGGCTCCGGGCCGGCCGGGCTCTCCGGCACCTCGGCCGCCCAGCCGGAGGGCGCTCCCGCTTCCGCCGGACCGCCCAGCCCGGCGCCGGGCGCGGGACCGGGCACCGGTCCCGCGCCCGGCCCTGCACCGGCCGCCGACCCGTCCTGCGGCCGGTTCGCCGCCGACATCTGCGCCGCGTACCTGCGGATCGCCACCACCGGGCGGGCCGACCAGGCGGCGGTGGACCTGCTGCGCCGCTCCTCCCCGGCCGGCGTCGTCGACCGGATCAAGGCACCGACCCTGCTGGTGCAGGGCGAGGCGGACAGCCTCTTCCCGCTGACCGAGGCGGACGCCAACGCGCGCGGCATCGCCGCCGCCGGCACCCCGGTGCGGGTCGCCTGGTACACCGGCGGCCACGACGGCGGCACCGGGCCGACCAGCGACTCCGACCGGGTGAAGTTCCTGACCGCGCAGTGGCTCGACCACTACGTCAAGGGCGAGGGGGCGGCTCCCGGCGACGGCTTCACCTTCTCCCGGATCGCCGGCTTCGACGCCCTCGACCGGGGCCTGGTGGCCACCGGCTACCGCACCGCCGACTACCCGGGCGTCGCCGGGGACGCCCGGCGCGAGATCGCCGTCACCGGCCCGGCCCAGCCGATCGCCAACCCGCCGAACGGCAACCCGGCGGCGATCTCCTCGGTGCCCTTCGCCGGCGCGCTCGGCTCGCTGCTCGGCGGGGTGGCCGGCGACGTCCCCGGCCAGCACGCCCGGTTCGAGTCGGCCCCGCTGGCCGACGCCGTGGACGTCGCCGGGTCACCCACCTTCGCGCTCCGGGCGGCCTCGCCGACCGGTGAGGCGGTGCTCTTCGTCAAGCTCTACGACGTCGACCCGAACGGCGCCGCGACGCTCCCCGACGGACTGGTCGCCCCGGTGCGGCTGACCGGCCTGCCGAAGAGCCTCGACGGCGCGCGGCCGGTCACCGTCACGCTGCCGGCGATCGTCCGCCGGATCGAGGCCGGGCACCGGCTGCGGGTCGTGGTCGCCACTTCCGACCAGGCGTACACCACACCCGCCGAGCCGGCTGTCTACACGGTCGCGGCGGGCGACGCCCCGGTCAGCCTGCCGACGGTCGACGCCGAGCCGATCCCCACCACCGCCACCGTCTGGCGCTGGGTGCTGGTCGGGCTGCTCGCCGCCATCGCGGTCGGGCTCGCCGTGGTCGTCGCCGTCGCCCGCCGCCGGCACCGCCGCCAGGACAGCTCGGTCCACCCGGAGTACGCCGGCGTCCCGCTCGCCGTCCGCCAGCTCCGCAAGGAGTACGCCGACGGCTTCGTCGCCGTCTCCAACGTGGACTTCGAGGTGCACCCGGGGCAGGTGGTCGGCCTGCTCGGGCCGAACGGCGCGGGCAAGACCACCACCCTGCGGGTGCTGATGGGGCTGACCCAACCCACCGCCGGCGAGATCTACGTCTTCGGGCACCGGCTGGTGCCGGGCTCGCCGGTGCTGTCCCGGATCGGCGCGCTGGTCGAGGGGCCCGGCTTCCTGCCGCACCTGTCCGGGCTGGAGAATCTGAGGGCGTACTGGCGGGCCACCGGGCGGCCGGCTGCCGACGCGCACTTCGACGAGGCGCTGGAGATCGCCGGACTGGGCGACTCGGTGCACCGGCGGATCAAGAACTACAGCCACGGCATGAAGCAGCGGCTGGCCATCGCGCAGGCCATGCTCGGCCTGCCGGAGCTGCTGGTGCTGGACGAGCCGACCGACGGGCTCGACCCGCCGCAGATCGCCGAGATGCGCCGGGTGCTCCAGCGGTACGCCACCGACGGCCGGGCGGTGCTGGTCTCCAGCCACCTGCTCGCCGAGGTGGAGCAGACCTGCACCCACGCGGTGGTGGTCAACAAGGGCCGGATCGTCGCCTCCGGGCCGGTCGAGGAGATCGTCGGCGATTCGCCGAGCGTGCTCTTCGACGTGACCGACCCGGCCGCCGCGCGGGTCGTGCTGGACCGCCTGAAGGGGGTCCGGGTGCTGCCCGACGGTGACGGCGGCCTGGTGGTGGACACCAACGGCACCGCGCGCAGCGAGGTGGTGGCGGAGCTGGTCCGGGCCGGGATCGGGGTGGACCGGGTGGTGCCGCGACGCCGCCTGGAGGACGCGTTCCTCGCCCTGGTGGGCGAGAACTCTCGGGGAAGCGGGGACCGGTGATGGCGGGCTCATCCATCGACACGGCGGGTGCGGCCGACGCCGGCCGGGTCGGCCCGGGCGGGGCGGCGGCCGGCTACCGGCCGTCGGCGACCCTGCCGTTCGCGGCCGAGTTCCGCCGGCAGGCGTCGCGGCGGCGTACCCAGCTCGCGCTGGGGTTCATGGTGCTGCTGCCGCTGATCATCCTGATCGCCTTCCAGTTCGACTCCGGCGACGACGACGACAACGGGCGCAACGAGTTCGGCAGCCTGGTCGAGCTGGCCACCTCGGGCGGGCTCAACTTCACCCTCTTCTCGATCTTCGTCTCGGCGTCGTTCCTGCTGGTCGTGGTGGTGGCGCTGTTCTGCGGGGACACCGTGGCCAGCGAGGCGAGCTGGGGCAGCCTGCGCTACCTGCTGGCGGTGCCGGTGCCCCGGGCCCGGTTGCTCGCGGTGAAGCTGCTGGTCGCGCTGGCGTACTCGGCGTTGGCCCTGCTGCTGCTCGCCGGCACCGCCCTGCTCGCCGGCACCCTGCGGTACGGCTGGGAGCCGCTGCGCAGCCAGGTCGCGGCGGAACTGGCACCGGCCGACGGGCTGCTGCGGCTGCTGGCGGTGCTCGGCTACCTGGCGGTCGTCCTGCTGGTGGTGGCCGGGTTGGCGTTCCTGCTGTCGGTGACCACGGACGCCGCGCTCGGCGCGGTCGGCGGCGCCGTGCTGCTCTGGATCCTCTCCAGCATCCTGGACCAGATCACCGCCCTCGGCGGGCTGCGCAACTTCCTGCCGACGCACTACAGCACCGCCTGGCTCGGCCTGCTCTCCACTCCGGTGCAGACCGACGACGTGGTGCGGGGCGCGATCTCGGCGGTGAGCTACGCGACGCTCTTCTGGGGGCTGGCCTTCTGGCGGTTCACCCGAAAGGATGTCACGAGCTGACGGCGGGGTGGCCTGAGCGTTAAATCGCCCAGTCGACGCGTTCGTTAACAAAAAGTTCATTAGGTCGGATATTTCCTGGCTGATCCTGGGTGCACCGTTCCACTCACCCGGAGGTAGCGAGATGAATCTCGACCGGTTCAACGGACCCGCCCTGTCCCTCTTCCGTATGGTCATCGGCCTGCTCTTCCTCTGCCACGGCCTGTCGTCGCTCTTCGGCGTGCTCGGTGGCGCCCGCGGCACAGGCGAGTCGCTGCCCGTGGGGCAGTGGCCGGGTTGGTGGGCGGCGCTGATCCAGGCGGTGTGCGGCACGCTGGTGCTGGTCGGGCTCCTCACCCGGCCCGCCGCGCTGCTCGCCTCCGGCTCGATGGCGTACGCCTACTTCGTCGTGCATCAGCCGGACGGGCTGTTGCCTATACACAACAACGGCGAGCTCGCCGCCCTGTTCTGCTGGGCGTTCGCCCTGGTGGTCGTGCTCGGGCCGGGCAGTTGGGCGCTCGACCGCCTGATCGGTCGACGCCGCGCCAGCGTGGCCACCCCCGCGCCGGCGGGCCGGAACTCCGTACCCGCCTGACCCGTCGGCCACCCGCCGCCGGAGCCGTTCCGCACGGCTCCGGCGGCGATGCGGTCAGGGCGTGTACGGCGCGTCGGTGTGGCCCACCTCGACCAGCGTCGGGCCCGAGAGCCGGTACGTCGACGTGCGCCTGATGTCCAGCTCGGCCATGCTCCTGCCGTCGCTGCGGGTCAGCCAGACGACGGTGGCCTGCTGCCCGGCCACCTTGACCGACAGGACCGGGGTGCGGTCGCCGAGGTCGGCCAGCGCCCGGAAGGCCGGCTTGCCGCCGCTGTTGCGCCAGACGAGCACGGTGAAGAAGGTGCCGCTGCCCCCGCCGTTCAACGCGACCACGCCGACCGCGTCGGCCGCCCCGTCCCCGTCGAGGTCGCCGATCCCGCACGGCTTCTGCAACAGCACGGTCGCGCCGTCCTCGCCGGACCACCGGCCCTCGGTCAGCGGCAGGTGGTCCGGGTAGCCGTTGTAGGGCACCTTGGCGCTGCCGACGTGCGCACCGGCGAGCTGCTTGCAGGTCAGCGCCGGGGCGGCGGGCGGCTTCGGCTTCGCCGTCAGGGTCTCCGCCGGAGCGGGCGCGGCCGGCGCCGCCGTGGTCGGCGTGGCGCTGGGGGCGATGGCGGCCGGAGCCGCGGCGGTGGGCGCGTCCGCCGACGGGGTGACGGTGGTGGACGCGGTGTCGGTCGTCCCGGTGTCACCTCCGCACGCGGTGAGCAGGCAGACCAGCGTGACGGCCGCGAAGCTCGGCAGGGTCCGGCGCATGGGCGGAGGCTTCCTCTCTCGACGTGATCGCCCGCACCGTACTGACCCCCCGCCACCCACGGCCTCAGCTCACAGCGTGGGAACCGGGGTCGGATTCGGGTCGCGGAACTTCTAGACTCGGTGGCACAACTGCATACCTCATCCAGAGGGGCTGAGGGATACGGCCCGACGACGCCCCGGCAACCACCCGCACGCTCGATGACGAGCCGGCGCGGGCAGGTGCCAATTCCGTCCCCGCCGCAGGGTGCGATGCGGGGAAAGATGAGAGGACTCTCGACATGACGTCGACGCTTCCCGCCGCCCCCGGCATCGACACCACCGCCAGCCCGGCCCGCGCCCTGGTCTGCCGCGCCTGTTCCGCGCGGTACCCGCTCGCCGCCCAGCACGCCTGCTACGAGTGTTTCGGGCCGCTGGAGGTCGACTACGACACCGCCGCCCTGGCCGCCGTCACCCGGGAGCGGATCGAGGCCGGCCCGCAGAACATCTGGCGGTACGCCGCCCTGCTCCCCGCCGGCCAGGACCCGGCCACCCGGGTGACGCTCGACCCGGGGCTGACCCCCCTGGTCGCCGCCCCGCACCTGGCCGCCGAGCTGGGCATCACCGCGCCGCTCTGGGTCAAGGACGACAGCGCCAACCCGACCCACTCGTTCAAGGACCGGGTGGTCTCGGTGGCGCTGACCGCCGCCCGGGCGCTCGGCTTCACCCGGTTCGCCTGCGCCTCCACCGGCAACCTGGCCAACTCGGTGGCCGCCCACGCGGCCCGGGCCGGCGTGCCCTCGGTGGTCTTCATCCCCGGTGACCTGGAGCAGGGCAAGGTGGTCACCACCGCCGTCTACGGCGGCGAGCTGGTCGCCATCGACGGGTCGTACGACGACGTGAACCGGCTCTGTGGCGAGCTGGTGGAGACCGACGAGTTCGAGGACACCGCGTTCGTCAACGTCAACGTCCGGCCGTACTACGCGGAGGGTTCCAAGACCCTCGGCTACGAGGTGGCCGAGCAGCTCGGCTGGCGGATCCCGGCCCAGGTGGTCATCCCGATGGCCAGCGGTGAGCTGCTCACGAAGATCGACAAGGCGTTCTCCGAGCTGGTCGAGATCGGCCTGGTCGAGGCGCCGGCCGGCGGCTGGAAGGTCTTCGGCGCCCAGTCCGCCGGCTGCAATCCGATCGCGGTCGCGCTGCACGGCGACAGCGACACCATCGTCCCGGTCAAGCCGACCGGCATCGCCAAGTCGCTCAACATCGGCGACCCGGCCGCCGGCCTCTACGCCTTGGAGGCCGTGCGCCGCACCGGCGGCTGGATGGAGTACGTGGACGACGAGGAGATCCGGGCCGGCATCCGGCTGCTCGCCCGGACCACCGGGGTGTTCGCCGAGACGGCCGGCGGGGTGACCGTGGCGGTGCTGCGCAAGCTGGTCGAGTCCGGCCGGCTCGACCCGACCGCGGAGACCGTCGTGTTCAACACCGGCGAGGGCCTGAAGACCATCGACGCGGTCGCCGGCCAGGTCGGCCCGACCCACCGGATCAAGCCCTCGCTGCGCGCCGCCCGCGACGCCGGCCTCCTCGCCTGACCGCTCCGCCCTCGGCGCCCGTCGGTCGGCCCCGCTTGCTCGACCCCGTTTGCGGCGTGTCGCGGCCTCCCGCCGCCGGGACACCGCGACACGCCGCAAACGGGGGCGGCGGGCGGCGCCAGCGCGGCCGGAGCGGGGCGGGGGTCGGCCGGGCGGGGGATGGGCGGCTCGCCCGGACGGGGGATCGGGTCGATCCGCCGGGTAACTGGCTTTTCGCTGTGAGTGTGGAAAACCCGCCGACAAGGACTTGACGACAGGAACCGGACGGCGCAAGATGCTCCGTGCGGGAGGGCGATCCGCCGGAGACTTTGAGTTCTTACGACCCAACGCCGGAGGCGTTGTGTGGACGTCCCTCCCGACCAACGTCCGAACGGGCCAGCGAGAAAATCGCTGGCCCGTTCGCTTTCCGGTGCCGCAGGCTCACCGGCATGGGCATCTCCATCACCCCACTGGAGCCGACCGACCAGACCGCCGTCGACGCGGCGTACCGGATCGGGGCGGCGGCCACCGACGCGGACGCGCCGGACCTCCCGCCGTACTGCCGGCGGCGCTTCGAGGCGCTGGTCCGGCACCCGATGCCGGGCCTCGTCGTGCACTGGGCGCTGGCCCGGCTCGACGGGGTGCCGGCCGGCTGGCTCCGCCTCGAGCTGCCGCAACTGGACAACACCGACAACGCCGTCGCCGAGCTGGTGGTGCATCCGGCGTACCGGCGGCGGGGCGTCGGCCGGGCACTGCACGAGCACGGGGTGCGGCTGCTCCGCGACGCGGGGCGCAAGCGGGTGGTGGGGGAGGCCGTCTCGGCCCTGCCCGGCGGCCCGGCGCGCGACCCCGCCGGAGCGGCCTTCGCCGCGGCGGTCGGCGCCCGCCCCGCGCTGGCGGCCGTACGCCGCCGGCTGGACACCACCACGCTCGACCGGGCCGCGTTGGACACCCTGCTGGCCGGCGCCCGGAGCGCGGCCGCCGGCTACCGCACCGTCCGCTGGCAGGAGGCCACCCCCGAGGAGTACGTCGACGACGTCGCCTACCTGGAGGGCCGGCTGACGACCGACGCGCCCCTGGGCGACCTGGAGTGGGAGCAGGAGCGGGTCGACGCGGACCGGATCCGGGGCATCGAGCGGGCGCTCGACCTCCGGGGCAGCCGCCGCTACCACGTAGCGGCGGTCGACGAGGGCTCCGGCCGGCTGGTCGCCTGGAGCATGCTCAGCCTCGGCGCCAGCGCGGACTGGCACGCCTGGCAGCAGATCACCATCGTCGACCCGGCCCACCGCGGCCGCCGGCTCGGTCTGCTCACCAAGATCGAGAACCTGGGGCACGCCCTGGCGTACGAGCCGGCGCTGCGCGCGATCGACACCTTCAACGCGGCGGAGAACGAGCACATGATCCGGATCAACGTGCAGCTCGGCTTCCGGCCGGTCGACGCCTCGACGGAGTGGCAACTGGCGCTCTGACCGCCGGGTTCACCGGCCCAGCCGCTCCACCAGGTCCCCGACGGCCCGGTAAAGGTCGTCGTCGGGGGTGAACCGGTGCCCGCCGATCGGCGGCGGGACGGTACCCCCGGGCGGGATGAACAGGCCCACCGGGTCGCGCACCCGCCGGTCCACCCGGGTCGCGGGATCCTCGGGCCGGACGGGACCGGGGGTAAAGACCCAGCCGCCGATCGGATCGGTCAGGCGCCACAGGTTGACCCACCGCCAGTCCAGCCGCTCGCCCACGTCGCGCAGCACGTCCGGTCCGAGGTGAGCGGGGAACGCCCGGCTGTAGAGCCGGCCCAGCGGGGAGGCGTAGGTCAGCAGCGCCACCCGCGACCGGTTGGCGGCGGGGAGTTGCAGGACGGTGGCCACGGCCAGCACGCTGCCGTGGCTCTGCCCGGAGAGCACCACCCCGTCCCCGCCCGCGGTCAGGTGGGCGATCCGCCGAGTCAGGTCCGGGACGGCCCGCTCGGCGTAGCAGGGCGCGGCGAACGGGTGGGCCGCGCGGGGCCAGAAGGTGGCGAGTTCCCAGAGCACACCGACCAGCCGGATCGCGCTGGACCGGTAGGCGAACAATCCGGCCGCGGCGAGCGCCAGCGCGAACACGGCGATCAGCAGGCTGCCCAGGTCGGTCGCGAAGACCACCGGCCGGGCCAGCGACAACCCGCCGACCCGCAGCGCCACCGTGCCCGGCCCGTGGTACTGGATCGACAGCCCGGCCGCGCCGAGGGTCAGCACCGCCAGCACCGCGTACGCCGCCGACAGCAGCGAACCGAGGCGGTGGGTGGCCGTGGCCCGGGCGATCCGGTCCCGGACGGCGCGGACCCGCTCCGGCGGCACGCGGGCCGCCTCCGGGTAGTCGCGACGCACGACCTCCTCCGCCGCCCGTCGCCGCAGGGTGCGCCCGTGGCGGCTGCCGAGCACCAGCACCACCACCACGAGCACCAGCGCCCCCGAGAAGCCCAGCAGGGCCCAGCGGTACGGGACCGGCGGGGACAGCGGCGGCGCGCCGGGCGGCAGCGGCCGGACCGGGGTCGGACTGGAGCCCCGGTCCAGGAACTCGGCGAGCGCGTAGCTCGGCCCGGAGGAGAAGGCGACCGCCACCCCGATCGCGACCGACACCAGCACCGGCGCGCCCAGCCCACGCAGCAGGGCCGGCGCGCCGTGCCGGCGGCGGGTCAGGATCAACCCGGCCAGCACCAGCAGCAGGATCATCTGACTGGCGAAGAGACCGGCGACCAGAACGTCGTAGCCGGGCAGCCCACCCTCGGCGGTCCACGGCCCGCGCGGCAGGGCGGCGTACGCCACGGTGAGCGCGGTCAGCGCCACGGCGCACCATGCGGCCACCCTGGTCGGCCACGGTCGCCCGTTCGTCGTGATCGACCGTTCGACGACCGGCACGCAGAGCAGCGCCAGGGCCGTGACGAGCAGGGCGACGGCGGCCGCCACCAGGGCGTATCCGGCCGGATGCCGGTCGTGCGGGGCGAGGACGGCGAGCAGGGCCAGGTCGAGGGTGCCCAGGGCGACCGCCACGTGCAGCGAGGCCAGTCGCCACAGCAGCGCCCGGTTGTCCCAGAACGCGGGCGAGTCCAGCCGGTCGGCCCCGGCGGCCTGCCGGGTGGCGACGGTGTTCTCCGGCAGTTGCCAGGTGCGCGCGCCGAGCCGGCGCAGCAGGGCCACCGCGGCGATCGGCAGCACGGACAGCGCGGCCAGCCGCTGGCCGGGCGGCAGACCCCCCAGCCAGGAGATCGCCCGACGGCCCTCCAGGCACCGGGGGTACGCGGCGCACTGCCACGCCAGCAGGTCCAGCGCCATGCCGACCGCGGCGAGCACGTACATCGCGGTGAGGGTGGCGGCCAGCAGCCGGCACAGCGACTTGCCCACCGCCTCCGCCCCGGGGCGCGGCGGCAGCATCCAGACCGCGATGTTGCTCAGGACGAACGGCAGGAGCAGGACCAGCGAGAACGTCCGGATGGCGGTGCCGCCGGTCAGGCCGCTCCACCGGTACGCCTCCAGCGTCGCGCCACTCGGGCCGGTCGGGTCCCCGAAGCCGGGGCGGACCCGGTGGAAGCCGGCGTCCCGGTCGCCCGCCACCCGGGTCACCACCGGCCGGTCCAGCACCGTCTCCGGGCCCTTGTCGGCAACCCCGTGCACCCGGATCTCGGTCGTTCGCACCCGCCGCCGCCCCTCCGCCCGCCGGCCGCGCGGTTACCCGGCACCCGCCGGGTCAATCCCGCGCCGGACGGGTACCGGCGGCCGGGGGGCCTCACCGAGCGGCGGGTGACGATCCCACTTGTGACACTGCTCTACTGATCTGGGACCAACCTGTTGCATGATGGCGGGCATGACGGAGACCCCGCACCCCCTGTACGACAGGCACGCCGACACCCTGAACCGTGCGCTGACCGCCATCACGGAGCGGGGATACTGGTCCGCCTATCCCGAGTCACCCAGCCCCCGCGTGTACGGCGAGACCGCCGCCGCCGACGGCAAGGCCGCCTTCGAGGCGTACCTGAACGGCGACTTCCCCCTCGACCAGCCCGGCTCGGGCGACCGGGTCGCCACCGAGACCAGCCCCTTCGGGCTGGAGCTGAACGTGCGCTACCCGCACGCCGGCGCCGACGAGCTGGTCGCCGCCGCCTCGGCCGCCCTGCCGGCCTGGCGCGACGCCGGCCCGCAGGCCCGCGTGGGCGTCTGCCTGGAGATCCTCGACCGGCTGCACAAGCACATCTTCGAGCTCGCCAACGCGGTGCAGTTCACCAGCGGCCAGGCGTTCGTGATGGCCTTCCAGGCCGGCGGCGCGCACGCGCTGGACCGCGCGCTGGAGGCGCTCGCCTACGCGTACGCCGAGATGACCCGGCACCCGGGGACGGCCGGCTGGGAGAAGGCGGCCGGCAAGGGCGACCCGCTGCGGATGACCAAGACGTTCCACGTGGTGCCCCGGGGCGTGGCGCTGGTGATCGGCTGCAACACCTTCCCCACCTGGAACTCGTACCCGGGTCTCTTCGCCTCGCTGGTCACCGGCAACCCGGTGGTCGTCAAGCCGCACCCGCGCGCGGTGCTGCCGCTGGCCATCACCGTCCGGTACGCCCGCGAGGTGCTGGCCGAGGCCGGCTTCGACCCCAACCTGGTGCTGCTCGCCTCCGAGGGGCCGGGCGAGAAGCTCGCCTCCACCCTGGCGCTGCACCCCGCCGTGAAGATCGTCGACTTCACCGGCTCCACCGAGTACGGCGACTGGCTGGAGGCGAACGCCCGGCAGGCGGCCGTCTACACCGAGAAGGCCGGCCTGAACACGGTGGTCATCGACTCCACCGACGACTTCGCCGGGTTGTGCCGCAACCTCGGCTTCACGCTGACCCTGTACAGCGGCCAGATGTGCACCACCTCGCAGAACATCCTCATCCCGGCCGGCGGCATCGAGACCGACCAGGGGCACAAGAGCTTCGACGAGGTGGCCGCCGGCATCGCCGGCGCGGTCGGCAAGCTCACCGCCGACCCGGCCCGCGGCGTCGAGCTGACCGGCGCCATCGTCAACGACGGGGTGCTGGAGCGGCTCGACGAGGTGACCAAGGTCGGCGAGCCGGTGCTGGAGTCGCGTGCCGTCGAGCACCCGGCGCTGCCCGGCGCGGTGGTGCGGACGCCGACCATCGTGAAGCTGGCCGCCGACGACACCGCGACCTACGGCCGCGAGTGGTTCGGGCCGATCTCCTTCGTCATCGCCACCGACTCCACCGCGCACAGCCTGGAGATCATGCGCGCGACGGTGGGGGAGAAGGGCGCGCTGACCGCCGCCGTCTACTCCACCGACGAGGCCGTGCTGGACGCGACCGAGGCCGCCGCGGTCGACGTCGGGGTGCACCTGTCCTGCAACCTGACCGGCGGGGTCTTCGTGAACCAGTCGGCCGCGTTCTCGGACTTCCACGGCAGCGGCGCCAACCCGGCCGCGAACGCCGCGCTGACCGACGGCGCGTACGTGGCGAACCGGTTCCGGATCGTGCAGAGCCGGCGGCACGTCTAGGTTTTCGCCTTTGGTCCAGGTCGGGGTTTCCGGGGGAGCCCGCCCGCTCCAGGCGGTCAGGCTTGATCCTTCCGCGGGCGGGCTCCCCCGGAAACCCGTGCGGGGTGCGCTTCGGGCGTCGCTGCCGGGACCGGGGGTGTGGCTCGTCGGGGTGCTGCCCTGCGTGGTGTTAGCGGTGGGGGTCAGGCGGGGCGGCGCATCTGGAGTTCGCGCATGGCGGGGACGGTGGGGTGCGGCACGCGTACGCCGGTGTCGGTGAAGCCCAGCCGCTGGTAGGCGCGGTAGGCGCGGTCGTTGCCGACCACCACCTCCAGCAGCAGTTCCGGGCGGCCGGCGGCGCGGGACCAGGCGGCCACCCCGTCGATCAGGTCGGCGAGCAGGCCGCTGCCCCGCCAGGTGGGGGTCACGTAGACGGCGTAGACGACGGTCAGGCCCGGCTCGTCGGGGGAGGCGGTGCCGCCGGCGTGGCCGACCAGCCGGCCACCGGGGTCGGCGACGAACTGCGCGGTGTGGTCACCCCGGGAGACGTACGCGATCCGGGCCGCGTAGTCGGCGTGCGGGCGGGCGGCGGCCTGGGCGACGGTCTCCAGGAACGCCAGCGGCGCGTCCGCGAGCATCTCCAGCCGCAGCGCCCGCATCCGGGCGGCGTCCTCGGGGCGTACCCGGCGGACGGTGGCTCTCCGGGCTTCCGGCGGGGCCGGGGCAGGTGTCATGTCCGCATGCATACCGCAGCGACCACCGCCGATGGACGGACGGTCGGCGGAGCACCGGAATATGCCCGATTTGTGGTCGTGCGCCGCCGTCACGCCTCGTGTAGCGTGCGATTTCGGTCACCGATTCAGCGGCCCTCACCGATCGCCGAAGCGGTGGTCCTCCGGTGCCGGTCCGCCGGCCCCGGGGTCGTGGAACGCCGCGCAGAGTGAGGAAGTGCACCGTGGCACAGGGCACCGTGAAGTGGTTCAACGCCGAGAAGGGCTACGGCTTCATCGCCGTCGACGGCGGCCAGGACGTCTTCGTCCACTTCTCCGCCATCGAGATGGACGGCTACAAGGCGCTGGACGACGGGCAGCGGGTGGAGTTCGACATCGCCCAGGGCCAGAAGGGCCCGCAGGCCGAGCGGGTGCGCGTCATCGCCTGAGTCGCGTCCGGTTCCGCTCGTCGGCCGGCCCCCCACGGGGCAGCGGCGCGGGCGGGCACCAGGGAAGATCGTGGGCCGATCCAGCCGTCGCTGAGGAGTGCTCATGTCCGACCAGTCCCCGTCTGGTCCGCCCGGACCCGACCCCGTGGACCCGCCCGCCCCGGGCGGCCCGGTCGGGCCCGCCGGCCCGTACCAGGGTTGGGTCTTCCCGCCCACCGGCGGCTATCCGCCCGGCGCCGACCCGTACGCCGGCTTCCCGCCGGGCTACCCGCCGTACGCCGGCCACCTCCCGTACGGCTGGCCGGCCGCCGGCGGCTGGGACCCGGCCGACCCGCTGGTGAACCCGCCGCACGCCGGCGTCGACGGCTGGTTCACCCGGTGCGCCGGCGCGCTGCGTCGGGGCTGGCGCACGCTGCTGCCGATCATGCTGCTCACCCAGGCGCTCCCCGCCGCGGTGGTCTCGATCATCACCCTCGGGTTGGAGCCGTCCTCGCAGGTGCCGGCCGACGGTTCGCTGCCCCCGGGCTACCTGGGTGACCTCCTGACGTTCGGGGGCGCGACGCTGGTCGCCGCCCTGCTGCTCTACCTGCTGCAGAGCGTGGGCTGGGCGGCCGGCACCTGGGTGGTCACCCGGCAGGCGGCCGGCGAGCCGGCCGACCTCGGCGGCGCGCTGCGCTACGGCCTGCGCCGGGCGCCCGGGCTGTACGGCTGGACCCTGCTGGTCGGCGTGATCGTCACGGCCGGTATCTGCTTCTGCGTGCTGCCCGGCGTCTACCTCGCGTTCGCCCTCGCCCTGGCCGGTCCGGTCTACCTCTTCGAGCGGCAGAACCCGATCGGCCGCTCGTTCCGCTTCTTCCACGACCGGCTCGGCATGGTGCTGGGCCGGGTCGGGCTGGTGGCGGTGGCGATCGTCCTCGGCGGCGTGCTGGGCGCGGTGCTGGAGGCCGTCGGCACGGCGCCGCTGGGCACCGACCCGTTCGCGGCGCCGGGCACCGCGGTGGGCGCCGTCGTGGTGGTCACGCTGGCCGCGGTGCTGGTCGTCCCGGTCTACCTGGTCCAGCTGGTCGGGCTGGTCGTGGCGTACGCCGAGCAGCGGGCCCACGAGGGGCCGGTGAACGCCGCGCAACTGGCGGCGGAACTCGGCTGACCGGCCCGAGTGTGCTTGCACTCGGCAGGGGAGAGTGCTAAACAAGTCATTGGCACTCGCATACCGTGAGTGCCAGTGGTCGGGACGGTGGGGCCAAGGTTCCAGCGGCGTTGGAGACGCCGATGGGGCACACGGCCGGTCGTCGCGGGCTATCCGGCCCGGCCGAAGGACGTCGTCGTCGCCAGGTGGCGACGTCCCAAGGTGCGTACACCAGGCGGCCCATCCGGGGCACAAACACTCGGGTGGCCCGTGAGTGTCCAGGAGGACAACGCCGTATGGCCAAGATGATCGCGTTCGACGAAGAGGCGCGCCGCGGCCTCGAGCGGGGCATGAACCAGCTCGCCGACGCCGTGAAGGTGACGCTCGGCCCCAAGGGCCGCAACGTCGTGCTCGAGAAGAAGTGGGGTGCCCCCACCATCACCAACGATGGTGTGAGCATCGCCAAGGAGATCGAGCTCGAGGACCCCTACGAGAAGATCGGCGCCGAGCTGGTCAAGGAGGTCGCCAAGAAGACCGACGACGTCGCCGGTGACGGCACGACGACGGCGACCGTCCTGGCCCAGGCCCTGGTTCGCGAGGGCCTGCGCAACGTGGCCGCCGGCGCCAACCCGATCGCCCTGAAGCGGGGCATCGAGGCCGCCGTGGCCAGCGTCTCGGAGGAGCTGCTCAAGCTCGCCAAGGACGTCGAGACCAAGGAGCAGATCGCCTCCACCGCCTCCATCTCCGCCGGTGACAACACCGTCGGCGAGATCATCGCCGAGGCGATGGACAAGGTCGGCAAGGAAGGCGTCATCACCGTCGAGGAGAGCAACACCTTCGGCCTGGAGCTCGAGCTCACCGAGGGCATGCGCTTCGACAAGGGGTACATCTCCGCGTACTTCATGACCGACCCGGAGCGTATGGAGGCCGTCTTCGACGACCCCTACCTCCTGATCGTCAACAGCAAGATCTCGTCGGTGAAGGACCTGCTCCCGATCCTGGAGAAGGTCATGCAGTCGGGCAAGCCGCTGCTGATCATCGCCGAGGACATCGAGGGCGAGGCCCTGGCGACCCTGGTCGTCAACAAGGTCCGCGGCACCTTCAAGTCGGTCGCCGTCAAGGCGCCGGGCTTCGGTGACCGCCGCAAGGCCATGCTGGCCGACATCGCCATCCTCACCGGTGGCCAGGTCATCAGCGAGGAGGTCGGCCTCAAGCTGGACGCCGTCGGCCTCGACATGCTGGGCCGCGCCCGCAAGGTCGTGGTGACCAAGGACGAGACCACCATCGTCGACGGTGCCGGCGACGCCGAGCAGATCCAGGGTCGGGTCAACCAGATCCGGGCCGAGATCGACCGGAGCGACTCCGACTACGACCGCGAGAAGCTGCAGGAGCGCCTGGCCAAGCTGGCCGGCGGTGTCGCGGTGATCAAGGTCGGCGCGGCCACCGAGGTCGAGCTGAAGGAGCGCAAGCACCGCATCGAGGACGCCGTCCGCAACGCGAAGGCCGCCGTCGAGGAGGGCATCGTCCCGGGTGGTGGCGTCGCGCTGGTGCAGGCCGGCAAGACCGCCTTCGACAAGCTGGACCTGACCGGCGACGAGGCGACCGGTGCGCAGATCGTCAAGATCGCGCTGGACGCCCCGCTGCGGCAGATCGCCGTCAACGCCGGCCTCGAGGGTGGCGTCGTCGTCGAGCACGTCCGCAACCTCGAGCCGGGTCACGGCCTCAACGCCGCCAACGGCGAGTACGTCGACCTGCTGGCCGCGGGCATCATCGACCCGGCCAAGGTGACCCGGTCGGCGCTGCAGAACGCCGCGTCGATCGCGGCGCTCTTCCTCACCACCGAGGCCGTCGTGGCGGACAAGCCGGAGAAGACCCCGGCCGCCCCGGCTGGTCCGGGTGGCGGGGACATGGACTTCTGAGTCCAGCCCCACCAACGCCGAAAGGGGCGGGCCGCGCGAGCGGTCCGCCCCTTTCCGTCTCCTCAGGGCAGACTGCGCTGGTTACGCCGCTTCTGCGCCCGGTCGTACGGCGGGCGGATGGCGACCGGCTCGTCCACCACGGTCACCAGGTCCTCGGCCTCCGGCTCGTCGACGCCGGTCATCTCGGCGAGCTGCTCCGCGTCGCCGTAGTCCCGTCGGTCGAACGGCACCGCGATGGGCGGGTCGCCGACCGGTACCCAGGCGCGGGGCATCCCGTCGTCGGTCTGTTCGTCGTCCGTGGTCATGGTCCGCCTCCTCTACCGAAACGGTAGGGGGCGGCCATCACTCATGCGGGCGAATGGCATTATCAGGGTCTATATCCCATTCGCCCGTTTATCGATATATCGCGGTCCTTCCCGGGGCCGAGCGCCGCGTCCGGCCGGCCGGCAGGGGCCGTCAGAGCGTGCGGCGGTACAGGAAGAAGACCCGCTCGATCCGGGCGCCCGCGCTGCCGGAGTAGAACGGCACCGGGCCCACCCAGCCGATCTGCGCCGCGCCGATCCCGGCCTCGTGCTGGTCGCGCAGGCAGCGGCGCAGCAGCACCCCGCCGATGCCCGAGCCCGCCGCCGCCGGCGCGGTGCCCATCGGCCCGAACCAGCTCGGCCGCGACGAGCCCCAGGCCGCGAAGCCGAGGATCTCGCCGTCCCGCTCCGCGAGGTGGCAGCCCGCGTCGGCGCGGCCGACCGAGCCGGCCAGCTCGCCGTCCCAGGCGCCGCCGAAGGTGGAGCGGGCGAACGCGGCCAGCGCCGGCAGGTCCGCCGGCTCCGCCCGGCGTACGGTCACGCCCTGGCCGGCCAGCCTCGCCTCCGCCGGCTCCGTCGTGCGCAGCGCCGGCGACCCGTCGTACGACAGGTCGGCGGTCATGTTCCAGGCCGTACGGTCCTGCCGGTAGCCCAGCGCCAGCGCCAGGCAGACCGCCGGGGTGTACCGCACGTCGATGCCCGGCCAGGCGTAGTACGGCGGGTTCCCGGCCAGCAGCAGCTCGGCCGCGCCGAGGCCGGCGAGCCGCCGTTCCGCCTCGGCCACCAGCGCCCGGCCGACCCCCCGGCGCCGCCACTGCGGCGTGACGGCCAGCAGGTCCACGTGCCCGAGGCGCTCCTCCGCCGCCGAGACCGATCCGATCAGCACCCCGACCAGTTCGTCCCCCGCGTACGCCCCGACCGCCAGCACGGTCCGGTCGGCCGAGGCCCGGGGCCAGAGGGCGGTGACCACGGACTCCGCCTCGGCGGCGTCCTCGGGCAGGTCGAGCGCGCGTCCACAGAGCGCGACGACGGCGGGGACCCGGTCGGCGGTCAGGTCGGCGAGGGTGAACTCCATGGTGGCCGACCCTAGATCAACCACCACGGGTGGGCGCAAGACCCGATCAGCCGGCCCGGGCCGCCCGCACCGCCGCGTACGCGTCGACGAGGCCCGCGCCGGTGATGTTCGCGTCCCCGCCGCAGGCGTCCTGCGGCGCGCGGGAGCGGTAGCTCGGCTGCGCGGGCTGCGCCGTCTCCCGCAGGATCCGGCGGGTGCGCTCCAGGTCGCCGACGAGCGCCGGGTTCGCCGACCACATCAGCGCCACTACGCCCGCCACCTGCGGCGTCGCCATCGAGGTGCCGTCCAGGGTGGCGTAGCCGCCGCCCGGCATCGCGGAGAGCACGCCCGCGCCCGGGGCGAGCACGTCCGGCTTGGCCGCGCCGCCCGGGGCCGGTCCGCGACTGGAGAAGAGGGTCACCCGGCGGTGCCGGTCCACCGCGCCGACGGTCAACACGTCCGGGTACGGCGCGGGCGGGTCGGCGATCGAGCCGCAGTACGGGCCGGTGTTGCCGGCCGCCGCGACCACCAGGATGCCGGCGGCGGCCAGCGCGTCGGCGGCCGGCCGGAGCGCCCGCGGGTCGCAGCCCTCGATCGGCGGGCAGCCCCAGGAGTTGGTCAGCACGTCCGGCGCGCGCGCCGGACGGCCGTCGGTGAACGGGTCCGCGCCGGGCGGGAAGGGGGCCAGCATGAACTGGAGGCAGTCCAGGTAGTGCGCGGGGCTGCCGAGGTTGCGGTCGAGGTTGACGCAGCCCACCCAGCGCGCACCCGGGGCCACCCCGATGCCGTCCCGACCCACCGCGCTGCCCACCGTGTGGGTGCCGTGCCCGCCCGCGTCGTTCGGGGAGCGGGTGCGGTCCCAGGGGTCGTACCAGGAGTCGTCGCCGCCCCGGAAGCCGTCGGCCAGCGCCGGGTGGCGGCCGTCCACGCCCGAGTCGGAGCTGCCGACCACCACGCCGGAACCGGTCACCCCCAGCTCCGACCAGACCCGGTCGGCGCCGAGCAGCCGGATGTTCCAGGCCGGGCCGGCCGGCGCCGGCGCGTCGCCGGAGGTGGTCGGGGCGGGGGCGGGCAACGGCCGTACCCGCTGGCTGAGCAGCACGCGGGAGACCTCGGGACGGCCCGACAGCCAGGCCCGCACCGCCGGACCACCGTCGATCTCGATCGCGTTGACCAGGTAGTACGGCCTCGGGCTCAGGCGCAGCCGGGACAGCTCCCGGCGCAGGTCGCCCTGGGTCCGCTCGGCGGTGGCGACCAGCCGGCGGTACACCTCGGCGGCGCGCGCGTCCCGACCGGCCCGGCCCGGCGTACCGGCCGGGATACCGGTCAGGTCGGCCTGCTCGCGCAGCACCACCAGCAGCCGCTCGCCGTGCAGCCCGGGCTGCCCGGGGACCACGGCGACCACCCCGACCGCGACCAGCAGCACGCCGGCGGCCAGCACGGCCACCCGTCGGCTGGGCGTGACCGCCCGGGGCCGGGCGAGCAGGACGCCGTACCCGACGGCGAGCAGGACCGCGACGGCGAGCCCGGCGACCGCGGCGGCGGCCACCCAGAACGGCACGTCGCGGGTGGTGGCCAGGAGGACCGAGACCTCCTCCGGGTCGGCCAGGGCGAGCGGGCCGAACAGCGCCAGGCCGACCAGCCAGCGGACCGGTGCTACGGCCCGGGTGCCGGTCCGGCGGGCGGCCGCGTACAGGGCGGCCAGCGTGAAGGCGACCGGCGGCACGGCGAGCAGGGCGGGCAGTTGGGCCCCGGACTGCCCGGTGCCGGCGGCGAGCAGCAGCAGGGTGACCCCGCCGACCAGCCCGCCGAGGAACACCAGCCGGGCGGGCCGGGGTGGCTCGCCGCCCCCGAGCCGGCACCAGAACCGCCCGTCGAGCAGCACCCCGGCCAGCGCGCCGAGCGCCGCCGCGGCCAGTGCGGCGAGGACGGTCTCCAGCAGGCCGCCCAGCGCGCCGAGCCAGGCCCAGGGGAGCAGCAGGGCCAGCCCGGCGGCCACCGCGAGCAGGGTGACCGGATCGGGCCGGCGGCCGCCTGCCCCGCCGGTGCCGCTCGCCCGCCGCTCGGTGCGGGATGCGCCGTCCGGTGCATCGGGAGTGGCCGCAGGCCCGGGCTCGCCGTCCCGTGCAGCGGGGGTGGTCGCCGGCTCCGGCTCGCCCCCTGGTGCAGCGGGGGTGGTCGCCGATTCGGGCTCGCCCCCCGATCCGTCGGGCAGGGCGCGGCGTCGGGCCGGCAGCCGGGCGGCGACCAGGGCCAGCCCGGCGGCGGTGGCGGCCAGCGCCGCCAGGTAGAGCTCGTGGTGTACCGGCGGGAGGGCACGCAGCGCGCCGAGCGCGCCGAGCGCCAGCGCTCCGGCCAGCCAGGCCCGGCCGGTGCCCCGCAGCGCCGGGGACCGGGGGAGCAGCGTCAGCAGCAGGGCCGGCAGGCCGACCAGCAGGACGCCGGCCAGGGAGACCACCGGCCAGAGCCACGGCCACCGGTCCAGCCCGCTGACGAGGCGTACCTGGTCGACGGACCAGCCGGCGACCTGGAGCAGCACGGTGGTCGCCACCGTCCAGCCGCCCGCCAGCACGGCCGCCACCACCGCCCAGGGGTTGGCGGACCGGGCGGTCCCGTCGCTTCCGGTGGGAGGTGGCTCGGGCCGCATCCGGAAACAGTACGACGCCCGACCCGCCCCCGGACGTCCGTGCCGTCCCGGCGTGCCCGGATCGCGCGATCCCCGTCGCGGGTGGGTGATCAATGCCTCTCCCTGCCCCTGGCGGGGGACAGGACCTGCTGCCCGGGGCCCCGGGCGGTTACGGTGGACCCGTGCGCGACCCCAACGTGACCCGATCCGCCGCCGGCCAGCTCTCCCCGGAGCGCCGCGCCGCGGACCTGCGCCGCCTCCGGTCCGAACGGTTCGACGTGCTGGTCATCGGTGGTGGGGTGACCGGGGCGGGCGCCGCGCTGGACGCCGCCTCCCGGGGGCTCAAGGTGGCCCTGGTGGAGGCCCGCGACTACGCCGCCGGCACCTCCAGCCGGTCCAGCAAGTTGATCCACGGCGGCCTGCGCTACCTGGAGCAGTTGGAGTTCCACCTGGTCCACGAGGCGCTCACCGAGCGCGGCCTGCTCGCCACCCGGCTCGCTCCGCACCTGGTCCGGCCGGTGCCGTTCCTGGTGCCGCTGCCCGCCGGCCGTGGCCTGCGGGACCTGCCGGCCCGGGCGTTCCGCCGCTCCTACTACGGCGCCGGCGTGGCCGCGTACGACGCCTTCGCCGGGGTCTTCGGCGGTGGGCGGGGGATGCCGCTGCACCGGCACCTGACCCGCGAGGGCGCCCGCCGGATCTTCCCCAGCCTGCGGGCCGACTCGCTGGCCGGCGCCATCCGCTACTACGACGGCCAGGTCGACGACGCCCGGCTGGTGGTGACCCTGGCCCGCACCGCGGCCAGCCTCGGCGCGACCGTGGTGAGCAGCGCCCGCGCGGTCGGGCTGATCCGGCAGGCCCGCGAGGTGACCGGGGTCCGGGTCCGCGACCTGGAGGCGCCCGCCGGTTCGCCGGAAGCCGAGTTCGAGGTACGGGCGCGCACCGTCATCGGGGCCACCGGCGTGTGGAGCGACGACATGTCGCGGATGCTCAACGACGTCGGACTGCGCCCCGGCATCCGGGTGCGGGCCTCCAAGGGCGTGCACCTGGTCGTCCCCCGCTCGGCGATCACCGGCGAGACCGGGCTGATCCTGCGGACGGCCACCAGTGTGCTCTTCGTCATCCCCTGGGGCGGGCACTGGATCATCGGCACCACCGACACCGACTGGCGGTTGGACCGGTCCCACCCGTCCGCCTCCGCCCGCGACATCCAGTACCTGCTCGACCAGGTCAACACCGTGCTCGACCGGCCGTTGTCCACGGCGGACATCGAGGGCGTCTACGCCGGGCTGCGCCCGCTGCTCGCCGGTGAGGCGGACTCCACCTCCAAGCTCTCCCGCGAGCACGCCGTCTTCGAGCCGATGCTGGGGCTGCTCCTGGTCGCCGGCGGCAAGTACACGACGTACCGGGTGATGGCCTCCGACGTGGTGGACCGGGCGGTCCGCCGGCTCGGCGGCGGTCGTCCCTCGCGCACCGCCGACCTGCCGCTGCTCGGCGCCGACGGCTACCAGGCCATGTGGCGGGACCGGGCCGACCTGGCCCGCCGGCACGGGGTGCCGGTCGGCGTCGTCGAGCACCTGCTGGAGCGGTACGGCACGCTGACCCGGGAGCTGCTGGCCCTGGTCGACGCCGACCCGCTGCTCGCCTCGCCGCTGGCCGGCGCGCCGGAGTACCTGGCCGCCGAGGTGACGTACGCGGCTCGCGCCGAGGGGGCGCTGCACCTGGAGGACGTGCTGACCCGGCGTACCCGGATCTCCTTCGAGACCACCCACCGCGGCCTGGAGTCGGCCGGGCACACCGCGGAGCTGATGGGCGCGGTGCTCGGCTGGGACGCGGCCACCCGCGAGCGCGAGATCACCCACTACCGGGCCCGGGTCGAGGCGGAGCGGGAGTCCCAGCTGATGCCGGACGACGCCACCGCCGACGCGGCCCGGCTCGGCGCGCCGGACGTGCGGGGATTCGCCGCCGACCGGGGCGTCGACGGGGACAGCGCCGGGCTGCCCACCTCGTCCCGCTGACCGACCGTTACACCCATCGATGCCCGTCCGGTCGGCGGGTACCGGTCGCTACCTACGGTGGGGTAAGTTCCGGCGCGTGGTTCCCAACCAGTGGTCACGCATGCTCATGGTCTGCGCCGGTGCCGTCCTGACGATCGCCCTCACCGCCTGCTCGGTGTTCGACCGGGGCACGGAATCCACACCGGACAAGGCCGCGGCGGCGACGGCCTCCCCCGGCGCCGGAGCGGCCAACCGGGTCAGCCTGGTGCAGAAGCTCGGTCAGGACGGTCCGCTCCGGTCGCTCAACGTCGAGCCGGACGGCCACTGGGAGTGCGACGACTGCGCCGGCGACGGGGTGACCTCGACGGGCAGCCTCGACCCCGAGCAGGTGAAGCGGCTGCACGACCTGCTCGCCGACCCGCGCCTGCGGCAGGAGACCGACGAGGCCCGCCGCTACCGGGTCAGCTGCATCGACGCGCTGACCTCCAGCCTGCTCACCTCGGCCGGCCTGATCACCTCGCAGGACTGCCCGGGCGAGGATCGGCCGCCGGTGGCCAACGAGATCCTGCTGCTGCTCACCCAGGCCACCCCCGCCGAGCCCACCGCCTGACCCGCGCCCGGGCAGCGGCCGGGCCCGCGCCTCAGAGCACCTTGCCCGGGTTGAGCAGCCCGGCCGGGTCGAGCGCCGCCTTGATCGCCTGGTGCACCCGCACCCCGACCGGACCGATCTCCCGGGCCAGCCAGTCCCGCTTGAGCAGCCCGACGCCGTGCTCGCCGGTGCAGGTGCCGCCGAGGTCCAGGCCCAGCCGCATGATCTCGTCGAAGGCGCGCCGGCCCCGCTCCAGGCTGGCCGGGTCCGCCCGGTCCACCACGATGTTCGGGTGCACGTTGCCGTCCCCGGCGTGCCCGACGACGCCGATTGGCACGTCGCACTCCTCGGCGATCCGCGCGACCCCGTCGAGCAACGCCGCGAGCGAGCCGCGCGGCACCGCCACGTCGTCGATCACCAGACCGCCGTTGCCGTCGGGGAAGGCGTCCGCGGCGAACTTCTCCATCGCCGGGTGGGCCAGCCGGCGGGCCTGGAGCAGCGCCGCCGCCTCGACCGCGTCGGTGGCCGCGTACACCTCCTCGGCGCCGGCGGCCTCGCAGACCTCGGCCAGCCGGGCCAGGTCCTCCGCCGCCCGCGCGCCGGTGTCCGAGGCGGCCAGCAGCAGCGCCTGCGCGTCGGTCCGCAACCCCATCGGCTGGTACGCCTCGATCGCCGCCAGGTGGGTCCGGTCGAGCAGCTCCAGCAGGCTGGGGGTGAGCCCTCGGGCGGCGATCTGCGCCACCGCGGTGCCCGCCTCGGCGGTCGATCCGAAGACCGCCACCATGGTCAGCGACTCCTCCGGCGCCGGGCGCAGCGACACGGTGATCTCGGTGAGCACCCCGAGGGTGCCCTCCGAGCCGACGAAGAGCCGGGTCAGGTCGTAGCCGGCGACCCCCTTGGCGGTGCGCCGGCCGGTGCGCAGCACCTCGCCGGAGGCGAGCACCACCTCCAGGCCGAGCACGTACTCGGTGGTCACCCCGTACTTGACGCAGCACATGCCGCCGGCGTTGGTGGAGACGTTGCCGCCGATGGTGGAGGACTCCCAGGAGCCCGGGTCCGGCGGGTAGTAGAGGCCGTGCTCGGCCACCGCCGCCGCCAGCCGCGCGTTGACCACGCCGGGCTGCACCACGGCGATCCGGCTCACCGGGTCGATCTCCAGGATGGCGTCCATCGCCACCGTGCTGAGCACCACCGCGCCGTCGATCGCGTTCGCGGCGCCGGCCAGGCCGGTCCGGGCACCCTGCGGCACCACCGGTACGCCGTGCCGGGCGGCGGCCCGGACCACCGCGGCCACCTGCCCGGTGTCGCGCGGGCGGGTCACCACCAGCGGCGTACCGGCCGGGCACAGGTCCGCCTCGTCGCGCTGGTGCATCCGGAGCAGATCGGGGTCGGTGAGGACGGCGTCGTCGCCGAGCGCCGCACGCAGGTCGTCGAGGAGGGGGGATCCGGCCATGCGGGAGAGGCTAACCGGCGGCTAGATTGGCCGCCATGCTGTACCTGGACCGGCCCGCCTGGCCGTCGCGGGGACGGCTCTGGTCCCACCTGATCAGCGACGTCTCCCTCGCGGAGCTGCACGCCTTCGCCGAGGCGCTGGGCGCACCCCGGCGCGGCTTCGACCGCGACCACTACGACATCCCCGCCGAGCGCTTCGCCATGGCCGTCTGGCTCGGGGCCCGGGTGGTCCCGAGCCGGGAGCTGGTCCGCCTGCTCCGCGACGCGGGCCTGCGCCGCCCCAAACACCTGACCCGCCCCGCTCGCTGACCCCGTCGCCCCTGCCCGGCGCCGCCGCGGTTTGCGGCGTGTCGCGGTGTCCGGCCGCGCGGAGACCGCGACACGCCGCAAACCGTGAGCCGATCATCTGGGCCGACGCGGTCGGACGGGATGGTCGGGGCGCGCGGGTCGGGGTGGCGGTCGCGGTTTGCGGCGTGTTGCGGTGTTACGCCGCGCGGAGACCGCGACACGCCGCAAACGGGGAGCGGATCATGCCGCCGGGCGCCCGCCCGGCCGGGCCGGGGAGGTCAGGTGAGGGTGGCGAGTTCGCGGGTGAGGTTGGCGCGGGCCGGGTCGGTCCAGCGGGCCGCGAGCGGGGGGAGCCGGTAGAGGGCGGGGAGCGCGAGCAGGGCGGTCAGCACGCGGGCCCGGCCGGCCCGGAAGTCGGGCTCCGGCACGTGCGCGTACTCCGCGCGGATCGCGGCGGCGTACGCGTCGTACTCCTGCCGGGGCGCGGCGAGGATCGCCAGGTCGGCGTCGCAGAGCAGGGCGCCGTCCCGGTCGTCGGCGGTGGTGGCGTGCCCGGCGGTGAGCAGCACCAGCCGGCGCACCTCGGCCACCGCGGCGGCCGGCAGCCCCAGCGGGGTCAGCAGCGTGCCGGCGAGCGCCGCGCTGTCCCGCTCGTTGGCCTCGCCGGCCGCGCGGGGGTCGTAGACCGCGTCGTGGCACCAGGCGGCCAGCCGGACCAGGTCCGGCCGGTCGGCCAGCTCCGCGTACCCGTCGACCACGTCGAGCACGGCGGTCAGGTGCCGCACGGTGTGGTAGCGCCGCTGCGGCTCCCGCCACCGGGCCAGCAACTCCTCCCCGGCCCGGACCAGCGCCGGCCCGTCCGGGGCGCCGGCGTCCCGCGCGGCCGTCCGCCAGCGGTCGATCAGCTCCGTCACCTCGCCGAGTCTGCCCGAGCGGGCGGGGATGAACCGCGCCGGTACGGGTAGTCCCGGCCATGGCCGTGGCCCGGGACCGACGACTACCGCTGTGGCGTCGGCTCGGCCGGCGCGACGGTGAGTCCGACGTCGACTCGATGCGCATCGCCGACGCGGTGGAGGAGCTGCGGCACCGCAGCCGCGCCACCCTGCACGACCGGTTGCACCGGGTCCGGATGGCCCTGGGCCTCGCCGTCCAGGCCGGGCTCGCCGCGGCGCTGGCCTGGGTCGTCTCCCACGAGTTCCTGAACAACCCGCAGCCGGTCTTCGCGCCGATCTCGGCGGTCGGCACCCTGGCCGCCTCGGTCGGCCAGCGGCTGCGCCGCACGGTGGAGCTGATCATCGGGGTCGCGGTCGGGGTGTTCCTCGGCGACGTCCTGATCTACTTCCTCGGTACCGGGGGATGGCAGCTCGGCATAGTGGTGACGTCGGCCATCCTGCTGACCATCTTCTTCGGCGCCAGCGTCGCCATCGTCATCCAGGCCGCGGCGACCGCGGTGCTGATCGTCACGCTCAGCCCCTCCACCCAGGACCTGGAGATACCCCGCTTCATCGACGCGTTCATCGGCGGCGGCATCGCGCTGCTGGTGACGGCGATCCTGCTGCCGCTGAACCCGCTACGGGTGATCAACCGGGCCGCCCGGCCGGCGCTGGACCTGCTCGCCGCCCAGCTCGACATCACCGCCGAGGCGCTGCGCAACCGGGACCGCGGCAGTGCCCAGCGGGCCCTGGAACGGCTCCGCGAGAACAAGGAGGAACTGGCCAATTTCACCGAGGCCATTGAGGGCGCGAAGGAGACCAGCACCCTCTCGCCAGCCCGGTGGCACCGGCGCAGCGAGCTGACCCACTACGCGGAGGCCGCCGATCCGATCGACCGGGCCATGCGCAACAGCGGCACCCTGATCCGGCGCGCCGTCACGATGATCGAGGACGAGGAGCCGGTGCCGGAGCCCCTGCCGGACGCGGTGGCCCACCTCGCCGAGGTGGTGCGCCTGCTCCGGCACGAGTTCGCCGTCGGTGAGGAACCGGAGAAGGCCCGGGAACGCTCGTTGCGCGCGGTCAGCGAGGCCGGCCGGGCCTACGCGGAGGGCGTCGGCTTCTCCGGCAGCGTGGTGGTCGCCCAGGTGCGTACCACCGCCAGCGACCTCCTGGTCGCCTCCGGCCTCGACCAGGAGGAGGCGAACCGGCTGGTCCGGAGGTCCTTCGGCGACCAGGAGAAGCCCGCCGGCGAGCCGGCGGAGCGGCAGGGCACCCCGAAGCCCCCCACCGCCCCGCCGATCGGCTGAACCCCGCCCGCACCGGTCCCGCCCGAGCGCCGCGGGTCAGCGCCCGCGCCCGCGCTCAGCCCAGGGCGGCCAGCGCGGCCAGCAGCCGGTCCACGTCCGCCACGGTGCTGCCCAGCCCGAGGCTGGCCCGCAGCGCGGTCGGCGGCAGGTCGTCCCGCCCGGCGCGCGCCGCCGCCTCGGCGAGCAGCCGCCGGGCCAGCGGGTGCGCGCAGAACAGGCCGTCGCGTACCCCGATGTCGTGCTCCCCGGCCAGGTACGCGGCCACCTCGGCGGAGTCCCGGCCGGCCAGCACGAACGACACGATGCCCACCCGGGGCGCTTCGGGGGAGAAGGTGCGCAGCTCGACGGCGTCCGGCAGCGCGGCGAGCCCGTCGCGCAGGCGGTCCACCAGCCGCTGCTCGTGGGCGTGCAGCGCCGCCCGGTCCGCCCCGGCCAGCGCCGCGCAGACGGCGGCCAGGGCGACCGCGCCGAGCAGGTTGGGCGTACCGCCCTCGTGCCGGGCCGGGCCGGTCGTCCAGCGCACCTCGTGGGTGGCCGCGCCGACGTGGCTGGTGGCGCCGCCCCCGGCCAGGTACGGCGGGGCGGCGTCCAGCCAGTCCGCTCGGCCGAGCAGGATCCCCGCGCCGAACGGGGCGTACAGCTTGTGCCCGGAGACGGCCAGGTAGTCCACGTCCAGCGCGGCGACGTCCACCGGCGCGTGCGGGGCGAGCTGGGCGGCGTCCACCACGATCCGGGCGGCGTGCCGGCGGGCCACCCGGGCCAGCTCGGCCACCGGCCAGCGTTCGCCGGTCACGTTGCTCGCCCCGGACACCGCGACCAGCACCGGCAGCCCGGACGTGGCGCCCCGGCGCAGCTCGGCCAGCGCGGCGTCCAGCGCCCGGACCGCCCCGGCGGGACTCTCCGGCACCGGCAGGCGGACCGAGCCGCGCGGCCAGGGCAGCAGGTTGGCGTGGTGCTCCCCGGCGAAGGTGACCACCGTGGTGCCCGGGGGCAGCGCCCTGGCCAGCAGGTTGAGCGCGTCGGTGGTGTTGCGGGTGAACACCACGTGGTCGTCGGGCCGGGCGCCGAAGAAGTCGCCGACCGTCTGCCGGGCCCGCTCGTAGGCCAGGGTGCAGCGCCGCGACAGCGCCCCGGCGCCGCGGTGCACGCTGGCGTACCAGGGCAGAAGCTCGGCCACCGCGTCGGCCGCGGCCCGCGCGCAGGGTGCGCTGGCGGCGTGGTCCAGGTTCACCTGCCCGGGTACGCCGAGCACGCCGAGCGGATCCGGCCCGGTCGACGCCGGCGTGACGGTGGCCGGGGCGGCGGGCGGTACGAGGGTGAGGGTCATGGTGGGCCTCCGGGGTCCAGGGACCCCGCGTGTGGGCACACGGGACGGGGTCCGCGCTTGCCCAGCACACGGATCGGGCCGGGCCCGGTCATCACCCGGGGCACCCCACCGCGAACCTCGACGAGGGTTGCCGGCCAGCAAGCCGGGGCTTGACGCTGGCGCTCGTGACCTGACCGCAGCATAACCACCACCGATGCGCCCGGACCAGTGGACCGGAGATGACTACGCTGACCGCATGGCCGACACCCCGCCCGGCTCGCCCGCGCCGCCGCCGCTCGCGCCCGCCCTCCCGCCGCCGTCGGGTGGAGCCCTGCCCCGGATGCCGCTGCGCCGGCTCGGCTGGCGACGGATCCTGGCGCTGGCCGGGGTGGTGCTGCTGATCGCGGCCTGCGCGGTCTACATGCTCTTCGTGCTCGGCTCCAACCTCGGGCTGGAGGCACTGCTCATCGGCCTGGTGGCGGCGATCCTGCCGGTGCCGGTGCTGGTCGCCTGTTTCCTCTGGCTCGACCGGTACGAGCCGGAGCCGCTGAAGTACCTGATCTTCTGCTTCGCCTGGGGCGCGTTCGTCTCCACCGCCGCCTCGCTGACGGTCAACGAGACCGCGGCCGGGCTGTTCAAGGACTGGGGGTTGCCGCAGGCGCTCACCGGCGTGCTGGTGGCGCCGTTCATCGAGGAGCTGACCAAGGCGCTCGGCCCGATCCTGCTGCTGGTCTTCCGGCGGCGGGAGTGGTCCGGCATCACCGACGGCCTGGTCTACTGCGGGCTCTCGGCGGTCGGCTTCGCCATGGTGGAGAACATCCTCTACCTGGGTGGCTACGGGTACGCCACGGGCGCCGACCAGTGGGGCCCCGCCACCGGCTTCCGGCAGGTGTTCGCCATCTTCATCACCCGGATCCTGCTCTTCGGCTTCGCCCACCCGCTGTTCACCTCGATGACCGGGGTCGGGCTGGGCATCGCCGCCCGGACGGCGGACCGCCGGGTGCGGTTCCTCGCGCCGGCCGCCGGCCTGCTGCTGGCGATGATGCTGCACGGCACCTGGAACCTGATCCCGACGCTGGTGCAGGCCACCGGCGAGCTGGTGATCTTCATGTACGGCATGGTCGCGCTGATGGTGCCGATCTTCTTCGGCATGGTCGGCTTCGCGGTCTGGCTGCGGGCCTGGGAGGGGCGGCTCACCGAGCGGACGCTGCCGGACTACGTCCGGGCCGGCTGGCTCAGCCCGCCCGAGGTGGCGGCCCTGGGCAGCCTCGGCCGGCGGCACGCCGCCCGGCTCTGGGCCCGCCGGGTCGGCGGCGACGCCGGACTGCGGGCGATGCGCGGCTACCAGTTCGCGGCCACCCGGCTGGCACTGCTGCGCGACGGGATGCGCCGGGGGCTGGACCGCAAGGCGGCCGACCGGGAGCGCACCGTGCGGGAGGAGCGGGAACTGCTGGAGGCGATCGCGGCGTACCGGGCGTTCTTCGTCGGGCGTGACCCGCAGGCGCCGGTCGGGGTCTGGGACGGGCAGCGCTACCACCTGCGCTTCCCGGACGGCTCGCAGCGGGCGGTGGACGCCCCGGACTCCCCGGTGGTGCCGATCCCGGTGGTGCTGGCCCCGCCGCCGCTCCCGGCCGCCCACCCCCCACCCGGCTGGTACGGCCCGCCCCCGGCCGTGCCCTGGGGGCCCAGGCAGCCCTGACCCGCGCCAGGCGCCGCCGGTGCGGAGCCGGCGCACGGTGGTCAGGTCATCAGGCTGGTCATGAAGTCACCGAGGCCCTGGAAGATCGCCATCAGGCCCGCGCCGATTCCCTTGAACATCTGCGCCGCCCCGTCCGGCCGAAACGCCATGAAGAAGATCAGGAACGCGATGAAGCCCCAGAACAAAAGCTTCCTCACCAATTCCGGCATCGTCCCTCCCCAGGGCCCTGATTGGGGCCTGGCTTCCCCTCGACAGGACGCCCAAACGGCGCGGCCGGTGGTCGAGGTGAAACAACGGCACGCCGGTGCCGTCGACAGGTGATCGGCTAGTGCGGTGTCCTACTAACGTTCGCCGGGTTGGTCGCCGGTGAGAAATGTCGTAGGGGTGGTGTTGGCTTCGGTTTGTGCCTCGTCGTCGTGATCCTGCCGCGCCGCGTGTCGTGCACCGGACGGCGCGTGTCGGGTTGCGGGTGACGTCGGGGCAGCGGCGACGGTGTTTCGGGTTGCTGCGGTCGGCTGGCGACGTGTGGGCGTGTGTGTTGGAGGTCAACGCCTGGCGCCGCCGCTGTGGCGACGAGCCGTTGGTCGGCTACCAGGAGTTGTGTCGGGAGTTGGCGGCGTCGGGGCCGGGTACGTTCGCCGAGTTGGACTCCACGGGTGCCCGGTCGGTGTTGCACCGGTTTTCGGATGCGTGGTTCGCGGCGGCGAAGCGCCGCAAGGACGATGATGTGTCGGCGCGGTTCCCGCGTCGGCGGCGTGGGTTGATGCCGGTGCGCTGGTATCACGGCACGTTCACCCTCGCCGGGCGCCGGGTGCGGATCCCCACCGCGAGAGGCACCGCCCCGTTGTGGGTGCGTCTGGGACGGGACCTGCCGTATCCGGCCGAGCAGATCCGGTCGATCACCCTGCTGTGTGAGGCCGGCCGGCTGTTCCTGGACGTGACCGCCGAGGTCCCGGTGACGGTCTACCCGCCCGGTGAGGAACCGGATCCCGGCAGGGTGGCGGGCGTGGATCTGGGGATCATCCACCCCTATGCGATGGCTGGTCCCGACGGCCATGGGCTGCTGGTGTCCGGGCGGGCGATCCGCGCCGAGCATCGCATGCACCTGGCCGACACGAAGGCCCGCCGCCGGGCTGTCGCCGGGCGGGCGCCGAAGCCGGGTGAGCGGGGGTCACGGCGGTGGCGGCAGTACCGCCGCCGGGCCCGGGCGGTGGAGGGTCGGCATCGGCGGCGGGTTCGCCAGGCCCAGCATGAAGCCGCCCGCACGGTCGTCTCCTGGGCTGCCCGGCAGCGGGTGGGTGTCCTGCACATCGGTGACCCCCGCAGCGTGCTCGACCTGCCTGCTGGGCGGCGGCACAACCTGCGGCTGCGGCAGTGGCAGATCGGCCGGCTGATCCAGATCCTCATCGACAAGGCAATCCTGGCCGGCATCACCGTCCACCTGGTCGACGAACGCGGGACCTCCTCCACCTGCCCCGCCTGCCGAAAGCGGGTCCCCAAACCCCGTGGACGCACGTTGTCCTGCCCGCACTGCGCATTCTCCGGGCACCGCGACCTGGTCGCGGCTGCCAGCATCGCCACCCGCACCCCGGGCGGCGGACCCACCACCAGCGCAGCTGTTCCCGTGCTCCCGCAGGTGGTCACGCACCGTCGAGCCGGCCGCCACCTCCCCGGTGCTGGCCGATCCCGACGTGATCCCCGCCGCCCCGTGCACCACCGGCGGCGTGAGGATCGAGTTGGCCCGCGGAGGCCCGCCCCACCACCCGGTGGGGAGTCGCTCGCCCCCATAGCGAGGATCCACAACGCCGAACCGGAACCCGGTGAACGTTAGTGGACACCGCACTAGAGGTAGAGGCCGGTGTTGCCGGTGGACTCGGTCTCCACCCGCTCGGCGGCGACGGCGTGCACGTCGCGCTCGCGCAGCAGGACGTACCCCCGGCCGTGCAGCTCGACCTCGGAGCGTTCGTCGGGGTCGAAGAGCACCCGGTCACCGGAGACGATCGCGCGGACGTTGGGCCCCACCCCCACCGCGGTCGCCCAGGCCAGCCGCTTGCCCACGGCGGCGGTGGCCGGGATCACGATGCCGGCGGTGGAGCGGCGCTCACCCTCGCTGCCCTCCACCCGCACCAGCACCCGGTCGTGCAGCAGACGGATCGGCAGGCCGGAGTCGAGGTTCTGATCGGCGGTCACGCGAAGACGCTACCGCGTGCCCGGGGGCGATCGTCGCCGCGGTTGAGCGGTGCTGGGCGGGGGCAATGTGTGGCGGAACTGCCCTACGGTGTCGCTGTCGGACGTACCCTGTCCGGACCGTCGTCCTGGGCGGCCCGGTTCCATCCTGAGGAGGTGCGCTTGAGCCGCTTCGAGCGGGTACGCGGTCGGCTCCGCCGCGCGTACGAGTCCGGGCGGGAGTCGGTGCGCTCCGGTCGTTCCACCCCCGCCGACGTGCCCGAGGAGGCCCGGATCGCCTCGCCGGCGTCCCCGGGGCCGGCCGCGCCGAGGTCGGCGACCGTGGTCGGCGCGGAGCCGCCCGCCGCGATGCACACCTCGACCAGCAGCCGCGACGACGCGGACGTGCCGCACGCGCTGCGGATCGCCGCCGCCTGGTCGTGGCGGCTGATCGTGATCGGCGTGGTCACCTGGGCGGTGCTGAAGATCGTCGGCACGATCAGCATCGTGATCATCCCGCTGGCGGTGGCGCTGCTGCTCTCGGCGCTGCTCGCGCCGGCCGTCGGCTGGCTGCTCAGGGCGCGCTTCCCCCGGTCGCTGGCGACGGCCGTGGTGCTGGTCGGCGGCCTGGCGGCGGTGGTCGGCACGCTGACCCTGGTGGTGAACGAGTTCATCCAGGGCGTGCCGGAGCTGAGCGAGAAGTCGTCGCAGGGCGTACGGCAGATCCAGAACTGGCTCAAGACCGGCCCGCTGCACCTCTCCGACGGCCAGTTGGAGCGCTACATCGACGAGGCGCAGGCCTGGGTGAACGGCAACACCGAGAAGTTCACCAGCGGCGCCCTCGCCACCGCGAGCACCCTGGCCGAGGTGCTGACCGGCACCGTCCTGGTGCTCTTCGCCACCTTCTTCTTCCTGCGTGACGGCAACAACATCTGGCGGTTCCTGGTCCGGCTGCTGCCGGTGGCCGCCCGCTGGAAGGTCGACGACGCCGGCCGGGCCTCCTGGGCCACGCTCGGCGCGTACGTGCGGGCCACGGTGCTGGTCGCCTTCATCGACGCGGTCGGCATCGGCATCTTCCTCGTCATCTTCGACGTGCCGTTCGCGTTCCCGCTGGCCGCGCTGGTCTTCCTGGGCGCGTTCATCCCGATCGTCGGCGCCGCGCTCTCCGGTGTCGTGGCGGTGCTGGTGGCGCTGGTCGACAGCGGCCCGGTGACCGCGTTGATCATTCTGGGTGCGGTGATCGGGGTGCAGCAGGTCGAGGGCCACGTCCTCCAGCCGCTGATCATGGGCCGGGCGGTGGCCATCCACCCGCTCGCGGTGATCATCGGGATCGCGGCCGGCGTGGTGCTGGCCGGCATCACCGGCGCGCTGGTGGCGGTGCCGCTGATCGCGGTGCTCAACACCGCGGTCCGCCGGCTGGCCGCGCGTACCGTCCCGGACACCCCGCCGGACGCGGTGGTGGTCGCCTCCCACGCGCCCTGACCGCGCAGATCCGCAAAACGGGCCCGCCCCCTTCCCGGGGGCGGGCCCCTCGCGTCGCGGGCCGCGCGGGCCGTGCCGCGCCTCCTCGCCGCCCGCACCGCCGTTTGCGGCGTGTCGCGGCTTCCGCGCCTGGCGATGCGGCCGTTTGCGGCGTGTCGCGACCTAGCCGCAGAAGCGCTTGGGGGCGGGAGGGGGAGGGAGGTCAGGCCTTGGCGAGGCGTTCGAGGGCGCCGCGGGCGACGTCGGGGCGGGTGGTGTACCAGAACGGGGGGAGCGAGCGGCGCAGGAACGGCCCGTAGCCGCGCGCCGTCTCCAGCCGCGAGTCCAGCACCGCGACCACACCCCGGTCGCCGGTGGCCCGGATCAGCCGGCCCACCCCCTGGGCCAGCCGGACGGCCGCGATCGGCACGCTGACCGCCGCGAAACCCGAGCCGCCACCGGCGTCCACCGCCGCCGCCCGGGCGGCGGCCAGCGGCTCGTCCGGGCGCGGGAAGGGCAGCCGGTCGATCACCACGAGCTGGCACGCGTCGCCGGGGACGTCCACCCCCTGCCAGAGCGACATCACCCCGAACAGGCAGCTCGACCGCTCCTCCCGGAACCGGCGGACCAGCAGCGGCAGCGCCTCCTCGCCCTGGAGCAGCACCGGCAGGTCGGTCCGCGCGCGCAGCAGCTCCGCGGCCTGCTGCGCCGCCCGCCGCGACGAGAAGAGCCCGAGGGTACGGCCACCGAGCGCGCCAACCAGCCCCAGCAGCTCCTCGCCCGCCGCCTCGGGCAGCCCCGACACGCTCGGGCGGGGCAGGTGCGCGGCCACGTAGAGGATGCCCTGCCGGGCGTAGTCGAACGGGGAGCCGACGTCCAACGACCGCCAGCCCGGGCCCTCGGTGGCGGGCACGGTGCCGGTCGCGGCCCGGCTGCCCGCGGCGACCGCCACCCCGCCGGCCTCCGATCCGGCGCCCGGCGTGCCGCCCGGCCGGCCGGCGGCGGCGGTCACGGCCATCGCGGCGGCGGCCGGCGACGGCGGGGCGGGCGGGGGAGCGTCCAGCCCCAACGCCCGGGCCACCGTGTCGAAGCGCCCGCCCAGCGCGAGCGTGGCCGAGGTGGCGACCACGGTGCGCTCGTCGTACAGGTGGGTGGCGAGGGTGCCGGCGACGGACAGCGGCGCGACCACCAGCGCCCGGCGGCTGCCGTTCTCCGGCTTCTCCACCCAGGCCACGTCGTGGTCGGCCTCCTCCAGCAGCCGCTGGGCGGTGGTGGAGAGCTCGTCCAGCACCGCCTTGGCCTGCTGCTTGCGCACCGGGTCCGGGTCGTCGGCCTTGACGTCGCCGATCGCGTCCAGCGCAGCCCGGGTCGCCGCGTCGAGCAGCGTGCACGCCTCGCGCAGTGGGGCCGGCAGCCCGGCGGTGATCCGCCCGGCCGGCGCCTCCGCCAGCCCGACGGCGAGCGCGTCGCCGGCCTCGGTCAGCCGCTCGGCGACGTCCGGTCGCAGCAGCGGCCGGGCCCGCCGGGCGGACCGGTCGACCAGCTCCGGGACCAGCTCGGCCTGGGCCGCCGAGGAGACCCGGTCGGCCAGCTCGTGCGCCTCGTCGACGATGAGCAGCTTGTGCGGCGGCACGATGTGCCGGCCGGCGATCATGTCGACGGCGAGCAGGCTGTGGTTGGTGACCACGATGTCGGCCTCCCGCGCCCGGGCCCGGGACGCCTCGGCGAAGCACTCCTGGCCGAACGGGCAGCGGGACGCACCGACGCACTCTCGCGCCGGCATGGAGACCAGCCGCCAGGCCTGGTCGTCGACGCCCGGGTCGAGCTCGTCCCGGTCACCGGTGGCCGTCTCGTCGGCCCAGTCGCGCAGCCGCTGGACCTGCTTGCCCAGCCGCCCGGCCTCGCCGAGCCACTTGGTGCCGCCCCCGGGCCGCGCCGCCGGGGCGTCGAAGAGGGTGTCCTCCGGCTCCTCCTCGGTGGAGTTGTCCAGCCGGGCCAGGCAGAGGTAGTGGTGCCGGCCCTTGAGCACCGCGAAGGTGGGCCGTCGGCCGAGTAGCGGCTCCACCGCGTCGGCCAGCCGGGGCAGGTCGTGGTCGACCAGCTGGGACTGCAACGCCAGGGTGGCCGTGGAGACCACCACCGGGCCGTCGACGGTCAGCGCGGGGGCGAGGTAGGCCAGGGACTTGCCGGTGCCGGTGCCCGCCTGCACCAGCAGGTGCTCGCCGGAGCCGATGCTGTGCTCGATCGCCTCGGTCATCTGCTGCTGGCCGGGGCGGGCCGCGCCACCGGGCACCGCGCCGACCGCGGCGGCCAGCAGCTCGCCGCCGCTGGGCCGGGCGCCCCGACGCCGGCCGCGGGGGGTGGCGGAACCGGTGGCGGTGCGCGGCGGAGTCACCGTGCGACGGTACCCGCCGACGCCGACACCGGGCGCGCCACCCGGCCGCGTGGGATACCCGATCGTGACCGGTTACTTCCGCGCAGCGACCGTTGGGCGGAATCGGTTAGGGTGCGACTCATGCCGAGCGACGTGGTCCGCGTGATCTACCGCAAGTACGACGGCAGCGCCCACCGCGACTACCCGGCCCGCCGGCTCACCGAGGACGACCTGGGGGTCTGGCTGGGTGTGCCGGCCGGCACCGAGTCGGTCTACCACGGCCGGCCCTCGGTGGAGCAGATCCCCTTCGTGCTCCTGGTGCCGCACCACGCCTGGTGGACGGGCATGTTCAACCCGCCGCCGCGGACCAGCGAGGTCTACTGCGACATCACCACCCCGGCCCGTTGGGAGGGCGACGACACCGTGCGCCTGTTCGACCTGGACCTGGACGTGGTGCGCCGGCGTGCCACCGGGGCGGTCGAGCTGCGCGACGAGGACGAGTTCGCCGAGCACCGGGAGCGGTTCGGCTACCCCGACGACCTGGTGGCCGAGGCGGAGGCGGCGTCGCGCTGGCTGCTGGGCGCGCTGGGCGACGGCACCGAGCCGTTCGCCACGTCGTACCGGAAGTGGCTGGCCCTGGTGGTCTGAGCCGGCCTCACCAGCGCTGTGGCCAGCCGTCCTCGGCGCCGATCTCCGCCACCCGGGTCAGCTTGTCCGGGTTGAGCTGGTTGAAGATGCCGGTGATGCGCCCGCCGTCCACGGCGAACGAGCTGACCAGCCGCTGCGTCCGCCCGTCGGGCCGGGTGGTCTCGATCTGCAACCCGAGCGTCCCGTCCACCAGCACGGGCCGGGCGCGTACCCGGTGGCCGAAGCGGCCGGCCTGGCTGAAGAGGCCGAGGGTGAAGTGGGCGACCTTGTCGGCCCCGGCGATCGGGTTGCGGGCGGCCGGGGCGTGCCCGCCGCCGTCGCCGATCAGCACCACGTCCGGCGCCAGCACCCGCATCAGCCCCGCCAGGTCGCCGGACTCGGTGGCGGCCACGAAGGCGGACACCACCCGCTGCTGCTCGACCAGGTCGGCGGTGTGCCGGGGCGCGTCCGGGGCGTTGACCGCGCGGCGGGCCCGGGAGGCGAGCTGCCGGGCCGCCTCCGGGCTGGTGCCGAGCGCCTCGGCGATCTGGCCGAACGGCACCGCGAAGACGTCGTGCAGCACGAAGGCCACCCGCTGCTCGGGGGTGAGCCGTTCCAGCACCACCAGCAGGGCGGTGCCGAGCTGGTCGCGGCGGACGGCCCGCTCGGCCGGATCGGGGGCGAAGCCGTCCGGCTCCGGGGCCGCGCCCAGCGGGGTCACCAGCGGCTCGGGCAGCCACTGCCCCGGGTACGTCTCCCGGCGTACCCGGGCGGAGCGGAGCAGGTCGAGGCAGATCCGGGCGCAGGTGGTGGTGAGCCAGCCGCCCAGGTGCCGCACCTCGGCGCGGGCGGCCGGGTCGCCGAGGGCAGTGGCGTAGCGCAGCCAGGTCTCCTGCACGGCGTCCTCGGCCTCGCTCCGGCTGCCCAGCATCCGGTACGCCACCGCCATCAGCCGCCCGCGCTCGGCCTCGAACTCGCTCACCGCGTCCACCGTCACAGTCGCCTCCCCACCCGACGGCATTCTCCCCGCCCACCGGACGCCCCACCGCCCCAAAACGTGACACCCACTCCCGCCAGCCCCGTCCGACAGCGCGCACTTTCCGAGAAAGCGGGGCCTCGGAGCGCCGAGGCCACTCATTCTCCGAACGTGCGCGGATCTTGGGCGGGGTGGGGGAGTGGAGGGGAGGGCGGGTGGTGCTCGGGAGGCGGCGGGGGGCGAGGTGGGCGATGATCGCGGGATGAGCGCAGTCGATGGATCGGACATCGTGGCACCCGAGGGCGGAAAGATGCGGGACCTGCTCCGGGTCTCACCGGGGGCGGTCGACCCGCGTACGGTCGATCCCCGCTCGACCCCGGGGCTGCCGGCGGCGGCCGGCGGTGGCCGGTCCCGCAAGGCCTGGGCCCGGGAGCAGGTCGATCTGCTCGGCGCGGAGCTGGGCGAACAGCAGGAGATGCTCTTCGCCACCGCGAAGGCCGCCGGCGAGCCGGACGCGCCCGCGTCGGCGCCCACCATGGGTGGCGCGGAGCTGGCCCCGGACCGGCCGGGTCGGGTGCTGCTGGTGCTCCAGGCGATGGACTGCGGCGGCAAGGACGGCACGGTCAAGCGGGTCGCGGGCGCGATGAACCCGCTGGGCCTGCACATCCGCTCCTTCGGCCCGCCCACCGAGGAGGAGCTGCGGCACGACTTCCTCTGGCGGATCCGGCGGGCGCTGCCCCCGCCCGGGTACGTGGGGGTGTTCAACCGCTCACACTACGAGGACGTGCTGGTGGCCCGGGTGGCGGAGCTGGTCCCGGAGGCCACCTGGCGGGCCCGGTACGACGAGATCAACGCCTTCGAGCGCGAGCTGGTCGACGCCGGGGTGACCCTGGTCAAGGTGATGCTGCACATCTCCCGCGAGGAGCAGGGCGAGCGGCTGCTGGAGCGGCTGACCGACTCCCGCAAGCACTGGAAGTACAACCCGTCGGACCTCGATTCCCGGGCCCGCTGGGACGACTACCAGGCCGCGTACGCCGAGGCGCTCCAGCGGTGCGGCACGGAGGCCGCGCCCTGGTTCGTGGTGCCGGCGGACCGCAAGTGGTACCGGGACTGGGCGGTGGCCCACCTGCTGCGGGAGACGTTCGCCGGTCTGCATCTGGGGTATCCGGCTGCCGGTTTCGACGTCGAGCGCGAGCGCGACCGGTTGCGGGCCGACGATGAAGGGGTGAAGGTGAACGGCGGGTGAACGAGCGGTGAATCGGGCCTGACCAGGGGTGGGCCGGGGAATGCCCGGTTTTCCCATGTCCTTAGCATGCCCAGAGCAGACGCCCCGGCGGCGTCGGCCACCCTTCCACCGACACGACGAGGTCCGTGCTGTGAAGTTTTCCTTCCGTCCCACCGAGGGCGCCTTCTATGAGCTCTTCACCAGGGCCGCACAGAATCTGGTGAAGGGCACCGAACTGCTGAACGAGCTGGCCCTGCCCGGCGTCGACGTCCAGTCCGTGAGCGAGCGGCTGACCGAGGTCGAGCACGACAGCGACCAGATCACCCACGAGCTGTACAAGAAGATCAACTCGACCTTCATCACCCCGTTCGACCGGGAGGACATCTACCGACTGGGCTCGCTGCTCGACGACGTGATGGACCACCTCGAGGCGGTCGGCAACCTGCTCTACCTGTACGGCCTGACCAAGCTCCCGGCCCTGCCGCGCGAGCTGCACGAGCTGGTGACCGTGCTCGACCAGCAGGCGAAGCTGACCGCCGAGGCGATGCCCCGGCTGAAGTCGATGAAGGATCTCGAGGACTACTGGATCGAGTGCAACCGGCTCGAGAACAACGGCGACCAGATGTACCGGATGCTGCTGGTCCGGCTCTTCTCCGGTGAGTACGACGCGCTGACCGTGCTGAAGATGAAGGAGGTGGCCGACGAGCTGGAGGCCGCCTGCGACGCCTTCGAGCACGTGGCCAACACCGTCGAGACCATCGCGGTCAAGGAGTCCTGATCCTGTGAGTCCCGAACTCATCGCCGTGCTGGCGGTGATCGTGGTGGCCCTGGTGTTCGACTACACCAACGGCTTCCACGACGCCGCCAACGCGATCGCGACCAGCGTCTCCACCCGGGCGCTGACACCCCGGATCGCCCTGCTCCTGGCCGCGGTCGGCAACTTCGTCGGCGCGCACTTCGGCGCCGGGGTGGCCAAGACCGTCGGCGACGGCCTGGTCACCCTGCCCACGGGCGTGGCCAGCCTGGGGGTGGTCTTCGCCGGGGTGCTCGGCGCCATCGCGTGGAACCTGATCACCTGGTACTTCGGCCTGCCGTCGTCCTCCTCGCACGCCCTCTTCGGCGGCCTGGTCGGGGCGACCCTGCTCGCCAGCGGCGGCGTGGTGCAGTGGGCGAACATCGGTCAGAAGGTCATCGTCCCGATGATCCTGTCGCCGATCGTCGGCCTCACCCTCGGCTACCTGCTGATGCTGGCCATCCTCTGGCTGTTCCGGAAGGGGCAGCCGGGCAAGCTCAACCGGGGCTTCCGCTGGGCGCAGACCGCCTCGGCGGCGGCCATGTCGGTCGGCCACGGCATGCAGGACGCCGCGAAGACCATGGGCATCGTGGTGCTGGCCCTCTACACCGGTGGTTTCCAGGACGACAAGACGCACATCCCCGGCTGGGTGTTCTGGACCTCGGCGACCATGCTGGCGCTGGGCACCTACGCGGGCGGCTGGCGGATCATCCGCACCCTCGGCCGCAAGATCATCGACCTGGGCCCGCCGGAGGGCTTCGCCGCCGAGACGGTGGCCAGCATGGTGCTCTACTTCAACGCCCTGGTGCTGAAGGCCCCGATCTCCACCACCCACACGATCACCTCGGCGATCATGGGTGTGGGCGCCACCAAGCGGCTCTCCGCGGTGCGCTGGAACGTCGCGGGCAACATCGTGCTCGCCTGGATCATCACGTTCCCGGCGGCCGCGTTGATCGCCTGCCTGACCTACCTGGTGGTCCGGCCGTTGTTCTGATCCCGGCCGTACCGCCCGTCGAGGGGCTCCCCGCCACCGGCAGGGGGCCCCTCACGCGTAGTGCACGCCGATCCGCTCCCGGATGCCGTCCAGCAGCCCCATCACCTCTAGGGTGGCGGAGTGCGGCACCAGCGGGCTCTCGGTCAGCCCCGCCGCCAGGCAGCGCTGCACCTCGGCGGCCTCGTGCTGGTAGCCGCCACCGGTGAGGTCGGCGGGGATGATCTCCGGCTCGGCGCCGGCCCGGTGCAGCACCGCCGACCCCGGCCGGTAGAACGGCTCGGGCAGGTCGATCCGGCCGGTGGTGCCGGTGATCGAGGCGGTGATCGCGGTCGCGCCGACCATGCCGCAGCCGAGCGTGGCGACCGCGCCCGAGTCGTACCCGAGGACGATGCCGGTGTTCTCGTCCACGCCCTCCGGGCCGAGCTTCGCCCAGGCGTGCACGTGCTGCGGAACGCCGAGCAGCAGGTGGGCCAGGCTCACCGGGTAGACGCCGAGGTCGAGCAGGGCGCCGCCGCCGAGGGTGCGGGCCCGCATCCGGTGTTCGGGCGGGAACGGCCCGGCCGCGCCGAAGTCCGCCCGGACGCTGGTCACCTCGCCGATCGCCCCGTCGGCGATCAGTTCGACCAGCCGCAGGACGAGCGGGTTCGTCCGCATCCACATGGCCTCCATCAGGAAGACCCCACGGGCGCGGGCGGACTCGACCAGCTCGCTGCTGCTCGGCAGGTCGAGGGTGAACGGCTTCTCCACCAGCACCGCCCGGCCGGCGTCCAGGCAGACCCGGGTCGCCTCGTGGTGGGCGGCGTGCGGGGTGGCCACGTAGATCACGTCGAGGTCCGGGTCGGCGGCCAGCTCGGTCCACGAGGCGTACGCCCGGGGGATGCCGTGCCGGGCGGCGAACCGCTCGGCGCTCTCGGCGGTCCGCGAGCCGACCGCGACCAGTTCGGCCCCCGGCACCAGGCGCAGGTCCTCGGCGAAGCGGCCGGCGATGTACCCGGTGGCCAGGATTCCCCAACGTGTCATGCCGGCAGGCTAACGAAGATCGCCGACCGGCCGGTCGGGCGATCCACAGCTCGGGAACTAGGCTCGCGGGATGACGATCGACAGTGACGGCTTCGCCGCCCCGGCCGCCCTGGTCGAGCACGCCCGCCGGTTCCGCGCCGAGGGTGGCACCCCGGCGGTGCCGCGGGTCGCGGCCACCGTGCTGCTGCTGCGCCCGGCCGGCGACGACTTCGAGGTGTACGTCATCCGCCGGGTCGCCGCGATGGCCTTCGGCGGGATGTACGCCTTCCCCGGCGGCGGGGTGGACCGCTCCGACTCCCAGGCGCACCTGGACTGGGCCGGCCCGGAGCCGGCGGAGTGGGCCGGCCGGCTGGGGGTGGCCCCGGCGGCAGCCCAGGCGGTGGTCTGCGCCGCCGCGCGGGAGGTCTTCGAGGAAGCCGGCGTGCTGCTGGCCGGCCCGGACGCCTCGACCGTGGTCGGCGACGTCAGCGGCGACGAGTGGGAGGCCGCCCGGCAGGACCTGGAGGCCCGCCGGGTGGGCTTCGCCGACCTGCTCGCCGGGCGGCGGCTGACCCTCCGGTCGGACCTGCTGCTGCCGTGGAGCCGGTGGATCACCCCGGAGTTCGAGCCGCGCCGCTTCGACACGTACTTCTTCGTGGCGCTGCTGCCCGAGGGGCAGCGGACCCGGGACGTCTCCGGCGAGGCCGACCACACCATGTGGATCCGCCCGGCGGACGCCCTGGCCCGGGCCGAGGCCGGCGAGCTGACCATGCTGCCGCCGACGCTGGTCACCCTGGCCCAGGTGGTCGCCGCCGGCGACCTGGCCGGCGTGGCGCGGGCGGCGGCCGACCGGGACGCCGCCACCCCGGTCACCCCGCGCCTGGACCTCCCCGATGACGGCGAGCCCCGCTTCGTCCTCTCCTGAACTGCACCCGCCACTCCTCCTCTTCCGCGGCCGCCCGCCGGCCGCCGCCCGCCCGCCGGAGACCGGCCCCGCCGCCGTTTGCGGCGTGTCGGGGTATCCGGCGACCGGGACACCCCGACACGCCGCAAAACGCGCGGGGCACCCGGTCGACGCGGCCGGCTCCGGCACGTGCCGGACGGTGCCGGCGGTGTGGAGCGGGCCGGGGCCGAGAGAGGCGCGCCGGTCGCCGGAGACGCCGAGGGGCGCCGGTCAGTGCGACCGACGCCCCTCGCGGACCGGGAACCAGCGGCTCAGCCGAAGCGGCCGGTGATGTAGTCCTCGGTCTTCTTCACGCTCGGGTTGCTGAAGATCTTCTGCGTGTTGTCGTACTCGATCAGCCGGCCCGGGTCGCCGGTCTTCTCGATGGAGAAGAAGGCGGTCCGGTCCGACACCCGGGCGGCCTGCTGCATGTTGTGCGTGACGATGATGATCGTGAACTTGTCCTTGAGCTGGAACATCAGGTCCTCGATGGCCAGCGTGGAGATCGGGTCCAGCGCCGAGCAGGGCTCGTCCATCAGCACCACCTGCGGCTCGACCGCGATCGTGCGGGCGATGCAGAGGCGCTGCTGCTGACCGCCGGAGAGGCCGGCGCCCGGCTTGGCGAGCCGGTCCTTCACCTCGTCCCAGAGGTTGGCCGAGCGCAGCGCCTTCTCGGCGGCCTCGTCCAGGATCGACTTCTTCCGGACGCCGTTGAGGCGCAGCCCGGCCACCACGTTCTCGAAGATGCTCATGGTCGGGAACGGGTTGGGCCGCTGGAAGACCATGCCGATCATGCGGCGCACCGCGGTCACGTCCACGTCCCGGTCGTAGATGTCCTGACCGTCGATGGTCAGGCTGCCCTCGACCCGGGCGCCGGGGAGCACCTCGTGCATCCGGTTGATCGAGCGCAGGAAGGTGGACTTGCCGCAGCCGGACGGGCCGATCAGGGCGGTCACCGTCTTGGGCTCGACGGTCAGGTTGATGTTCTCGATCGCCTTGAAGCCGCCGTAGTAGGCGGTGACGTTGGTGGCGTCGATGCGCTTGGCCATGGTGGCGGTACCTCCGGGGATCATCGGGCGAGCCGGTTGCGACGGGCCAGCAACTTCGCCGCGATGGTGAGGACGAGTACGAGGGCGACCAGGGTCAACGCCGCGGTCCACGCCCGCGCCGGCGAGTACTTCGAGGCCTCGCCGGCCTGCTGGTAGACGAAGAGGGCCAGCGACGACTGGTTGTTCTCGAGCGGGTTGAAGTTGATCGCCGCGCCGCCGCCGGCGACGAGCAGCACCGGGGCGGTCTCGCCGGCGGCCCGCGCGATGGCGAGCATGATGCCGGTGACGATGCCCGGCAGCGCCGTCGGCACCACGACCCGCAGGATGGTCTTCCACTTCGGCACGCCGAGGGCGTACGCGCCCTCGCGCAGCGGCGCCGGGACGAGGCGCAGCATCTCCTCGGTGGAGCGGACCACGGTCGGCAGCATCAGCACGCTGAGCGCCAGCGCGGCGGCGAAGCCGGAGAAGCCGGGCCGGCCGTCGTTGAACCACGGCGAGACGATCAGCACCCAGAACGCCAGCACGAAGAGGCCGGTGACGATCGACGGGATGCCGGTCATCACGTCGACGAAGAACCGGATCGCGAAGGCGAACCGGCCCCGCCCGTACTCGACCACGTAGATCGCGCAGAGCACCCCGAGCGGGACGGTGATCAGGGTGGCGATGCCGACCTGCTCCAGCGTGCCGATGATGGCGTGGTAGGCGCCGCCGTTGGCGTCCCGGGCCCCGATGTTGTTCATCGAGGTGCCGAAGAAGTTGCCGTCGAGGCGTTCCGTGCCCTTGCTGAACAGCGTCCAGACCACCGAGGCCAGGGGCAGCACGGCCAGCACGAAGGCGGAGTGGATCAGCGCGCTCCAGGTGCGGTTGCGGGCCGACCGGCGGCCTTCGACCGCGTTGGCGGCGGCGAAGAGGCCGGCCAGGTAGAGCAGCGCGCCGACGACGACGACCAGGACCGGGCCGCCGAGGTTGGCGCCGTAGACGATCCCGGCGGCGAGCAGCAGGGCCGCCACCGCGATCGCGGGGGCGGCGTACGCGGGCAGGCGCCGGGCCTGCAGGGTCACCGGCTGCGCCGGCGGGCGGGGACGGTGTGAGGTGAGGGTGGTGGTCATGCGGCCGACTCCGTGAACTCGCGGCGGCGGTAGATGATCGCCCGGGCGGTGATGTTGACGATCAGGGTGATGGCGAAGAGGACCAGACCGGAGGCGATCAGCGCGCCCCGGCCGGTGTCGTTCGCCTCGGCGAACCGGTTGGCGATGTTCGCCGCGATGGTGTTGCCGCCGCTCTCGAGGATGTTGAACGAGATGGCGTAGGTGGAGCCGAGGGTCAGCGCCAGCGCGATGGTCTCGCCGAGCGCCCGGCCGAGGCCGAGCATGACGGCGGCGATGATGCCGGGCCGCCCGTACGGCAGCACCGCGGTGCGCAGCATCTCCCAGCGGGTGGCGCCCAGCGCGAGGGCGGCCTCCTCGTTGGCGGTCGGGGTCTGGAGGAAGACCTCCCGGGAGAGCGAGGTGATGATCGGCAGCACCATGATCGCCAGCACCACCGACCCGAGCAGGATCGAGTTCCCGAACGGTCCGTCGCCGCCGAAGATCGGGATCCAGCTGAAGTACTTGTTCAGCCACGCCGACAGGTCCGAGATGGGCCCGACGAAGTAGTCCCGGCCCCAGAGCCCGAAGACCACACTCGGCACGGCGGCCAGCAGGTCGATCAGGAACCCGAGACCGTTGCCCAGCCGGCGCGGGGCGTAGTGGGAGAGGTAGAGGGCGATCCCCAGCGCCACCGGCACCGCCATGAGCAGTGCCAGCAGCGCGGTGAGCACGGTGCCGAAGGCGAGCGCGCCGATGCCGAACGTGGGCGGGTTCTCGTTGGGGAACCAGCCCTCGAAGGTCCAGAAGTTCTCGGAGTTGGCCTGCAGCGCGGGAACGGCCTTGGCGATCAGGAAGATCGCGATGGCCGCGATGATGACCAGCACGGCGGTTCCGGCGGCCAGGGTCAGGCCGCGGAACGCGCGTTCCGCACCGAAGGCCCGGGCCCGGGGCAGCGCGCCGCCGCCGCCCAGCCCGTCGCCGCCCGGAGTCCGGCCGCCATTGACGGAGGTCTCGGCCACACGCGCCGAGGCACCGGCGAGCCGGTCGTGACCTGAGGTCACGCTCGTCCCGCCGGTGCCGGCGTGTGCCGAGCGGTGAGGGGTTTCACCCATCTGCTCGCTCGCTTCGAATTGAGAGGTGGTGTCGCTCGGGAAGGTCAGCTGAGGTTCTTGACCGCGGCCTCGACCTTGGTGCGGACCGAGTCGGGCAGCGGGGCGTAGCCCAGCTCGACCAGGTCGGCCTGGCCCTCCGCGCTGGCGGCGTGGCCGAGCAGGCCCTTGACCAGCGGGAGCTTGTCGGCCGCGAGGCCCTTGCTGCAGACGATCTCGTAGGTCACCAGGACGATCGGGTAGGCCCCGGCCTCCTTGGTGTTGTAGTCGATCGACATCTTGAGGTCGTCGCCCTGGCCCTCGATCTTGGCCCCGGCGATGGTCTTGCCGGCCGACTCGGCGGTCAGCTCGGTGAACTCACCGGCGCCGTTCTGGACCTTGGCCTTCTTGAGGCCGGAGTTCTCGGCGTAGGACCACTCGACGTAGCTGATCGTGCCGACGGTGCTCTTGACCTTGCTGGCCACGCCGTCCGACTTCGCGGCGCCGACGCCACCCGGGGCCTTCCACGCCTTGTTGTTGCCGAAGGTCCAGTCCGCGGTGGCGGTCTTGGCGAGGTACTTGGTGAAGTTGTCCGTGGTGCCCGACTCGTCGGAGCGGTGCACCGTCTGGATCGCGGCGGCCGGCAGCTTCGCGTTCGGGTTGTCGGCCTTGATGGCCGCGTCATCCCACTTGGTGACCTTGCCGGCGAAGATCTTCGCGAGCGTGGTCGGGGTGAGCTGGAGGTTGTCCACGCCGGCGACGTTGTAGACCACCGCGACCGGGCCGATCACCATCGGGAGGTTGAGCGCCTGGCCGCCCGCGCACTTGGCGTCGGCCTGCGGCTTCTCCTCCTCCTTAAGGGCGGAGTCGGAGCCGGCGAAGTCGGCGGTGCCGGCGATGAAGGCCTGGATGCCGGCGCCCGAGCCGGTCGGCTCGTAGTTGATCGTCGTACCGGCGCACTTCTGCTGGTACGCCTTGATCCACTCGGCCATGGCGTTCTTCTGCGCGGAGGAGCCCTGCGCGTTCAGCGTGCCCTTGGCGCAGTCCGCCGCACTGGCGGAACCCGAGGCGGACGTGCCGGTCGGCTCGTTGTTGTCCGAGCCGCATGCACTGAGACCGAGCACCGCGGTAAGAGCGAGGCAGGCGATGGTGCCGTGCCGCTGGAGCTTCACCTGAGGGGTTTCCCTTCACGTCTTTGGTCAGGTCGCCCGGAAGGGGCCCGGGCGCCGGCGCTGACCGGCTGACACGAAAGCTAGGAGTGCCAGGTAGACGGTTCGCCGGTCAGAAGTGAACGGAAGATGAACAAGCGCGGCCGACGGGGTGGCCGCGGCCTGAGGGATGGTTGTCCGATAGGTGAACTGCCGGCCTGCTATCGCCATTTATCCGACTTGCCGGGACGGCCGTTATCCCGCCGATGCGCTGCCGTTACCGCGCGGTGACCGCCCGGACGGCCCCGATCGCCGACGACCGCCGAGGTGATCAGCCCAGCTGGTAGTTGACGTGCCCGCACCAGCGGGCGAAACCGATCCGCTCGTAGAGCGCCACCGCGCTGCTGTTCGACTCGTCGACGTAGAGCATCACCCGGTCCAGCCCGCGTGCGTCCCGCAGGTGGGCCAGGCCGGCGGTGGTCAGCGCCCGGCCGAGCCCACCGCCGTGCGCCGCCGGGTCCACCCCGAGCACGTAGACCTCGCCGATCCGGGCCGAGCCGGGACGTTCGTGCACCTTGGTCCAGTGGAAGCCGAGCAGACGGCCGCTGGCCTCCTCGACGGCGAGCAGGAAACCGGCCGGGTCGAACCACTGTTCGGCCAGCCGGGCGCGCAGGTCGGCCGGGGTCCACCGGCCCTGCTCCGGGTGCGCGGCGAAGGCGCGGGTGTTCAGCGCGAGCCAGGCCTCGTCGTCCGCGCCGGGGCGGAAGGCGCGCAGCACGACGCCGTCCGGCAGCCGGGGCGCGGGCAGCGCGGCGGCGAGCGAGCGGCGCAGCTGCCAGAGCACCCGGGCGCGGGTGAAGCCCAGGTCGACGGCGAGCGCCGCGGCGGAGGGGTGGTCGCCGTGCGCCCAGGCCCGCACCGGCCCGGACGCCGCCGCCAGTACGCCCCGGGCCAGTGCCCGGCCGGTGCCCCGCCGCCGGTACGCCGGATGGACCGCCAGCTCCGCGCCGACGCCGGCCGCCGGGTCGGAGGTGTCCACGTGGGCGTACCCGGTCAGGGTGCCGTCGGTGGCGCGGGCGGTCAGGTGCACGGCCGGCGCCTCCGGGTCCCGCAGCCGCAGCAGCGTGTGCTCGTCGAACGGGTCCGCGCCGTCGGCGTCGCCGGCGAGGCGGGCCAGCGCCAGGGCCTCGGCCACCTCGGCCGGGGCGAGTCGGTCGGCCCGGGCCACCCGGTCGGTCGTCGGTTCCGCGCTGCTCACCCCGTCACCGTAGCCCCATCGGCGCGGGGGCTCAGGTGGCGCCGTCGACCGGCAGTGCCTCCAGGCGGAAGCGGCTGGTCAGGTCGGGCAGGATGTGACGCAGCGCGTCGACCGTCCCCTGCCGGTCCCCGCCGGCGTCGTGCAGCAGCACGATCGAGCCGGGCCCGACGCTCCGGGTGACCTGGGTGGCGATCCGGGCGGCGCCGGGGACCTCCCAGTCCGCCGGGTCCACGTTCCAGTGCACCGAGGTCATTCCCAGCTCCTGGGCGACCGACACCACCGGGTACGTCCAGGCGCCGCCGGGCTGCCGGTACCAGGCGATGGGGGCGTCGGGCACGGCGTCGTGGATCGCCTGGTTGGTCCGCAGCAGGTCGGCCCGGATCGTGGCGGGGGAGCGCTGGCCCAGCTGCACGTCGTGCTGCCAGGTGTGGTTGCACAGGGTGTGCCCGTCGGCCACGATCGCCCGGATCAGGTCCGGGTGGGCCTGCGCGTTCTCGCCGACCACGCAGAAGGTGGCCCGGACGTGGAACTGACGGAGGATCTCCAGCACCTGCGGGGTGTACTGCGGGTCCGGCCCGTCGTCGAAGGTGAGCGCCACCTTGGGGGAGCCGGTGGTCACCCGGGTGCCGGACGGGCCGTCGTCCGGGTTCTCGGTCGCGCGAGGGGCCTCGGGCTCCTGGCCGGCCTCGGCGCGGCCCGACGGGGCGTCCGTGGGGCTGCCGGACCCGGGCGACTGGTCGGCGTACTCGGTGTCGTGGACGCTGGCCGTGACGCCGGCCCGGGAGCGGGGCTGGTCGGGGAGCAGGCTCCGACCGAGCACGTACGCGGAGCCGAGCAGGGCGGCCAGCACGAGGACGACGACGCCCACGGCGCGGCCGGTGTTCCGGGGGCCCATCAGTGCCACCGCCGGTGTGGACCGTGGGCCGGTCCCCTCGTCGCCCCCGTGGTCAGTGCCCGCACCGTCGCCCCTCTCGCCGCCAACTCGCCCTGAGAATAGGGCCGACAAGCAGGGCAAAAGGGGCGTATCGGAAACACTGCTCCGGACGGGTGGAACCGCGACGGTCGCGGCTCAAACCGGCGATGCGGCCCGATCGTGCAGACCGGTGATCAGGCGTGCTCCGCCCGGGCCGGCCGCGGGGTGTGCTCCGCCTCCGGCAGCGACCGCGACGGCGGGACCACGAACTTGTAGCCCACCTGGCGGACCGTGCCGATCATCGACTCGTACTCCGAGCCGAGCTTGGCCCGCAGTCGCCGGACGTGCACGTCCACCGTCCGGGTGCCGCCGAAGTAGTCGTACCCCCAGACCTCGCGGAGCAGTTGGTCCCGGGTGAAGACCCGGCCCGGGTGCTGGGCCAGGAACTTCAGCAGCTCGAACTCCTTGTAGGTGAGGTCGAGCGGCCGGCCCTTGAGCTTGGCCGCGTAGGTGTCCGGGTCGATGGTCAGCTCGCCGGCCCGGATCGAGCCGCCGGCGCCGGCGGTGGCGTTGCTGAGCCGGCCGACCGCGAGGCGCAACCGGGCCTCCACCTCGGCCGGGCCGGCGCTGGCCAGGATGACGTCGTCCACGCCCCAGTCGGCGTTCAACGCGATCAGCCCCGCCTCGGTCACCACCGCCACCAGCGGCACGCCGAGGCCGGTGGCGTGCAGCATCCGGCAGGTCGCCCGCGCCTCGCTCAGCTCGGACCGTGCGTCCACCAGCACCGCGTCCGGGCTCGGACCGGCGACCAGGGTGCGGACGTCACGGGGTGCGGTGCGGACCGAATGCGGCAGCAGGTCGAGCGCCGGCAGCACTGCCGATGGTTCACCTGCGCGCGCGGTCACCAGCAACAGGATCTCCACACGATCACCTCCGTCCGGCGGCGGCGAAGCCGCGCGCGACCAGCGGCAGCCCGGAGGGCGTGGCGCTGCGAACTGCGTGGGTCCCGGCGTCGCTGACGGGCGGGTAACGGCTTGAGCGTAACTGATGGCCCAGGTGAGTCCCGCTCGTCCTTTCCTGTTTGTCGGTTGTGCCCATGATCGCGCCGCAGGTTTTAACGTTGCCGAAACCGTGACCTCCGCCGGAGCCACCTGGTCTGGCACGATCGGGGCGTGTTTCCCTCCACCTCGCCCGAGACCGGCCGTGACCCGTGGCCCGACGACGCCCGTTCGGGGCCGGTCGGCCCCGCCCGTGGCCTCCCGCCCGGCCCGCGTACCGGGCCGACCGACGACGGTGAGCCGCGGCGCGAGCGCGGGCCGCGCCGGGCCCGCAAGGGCGGCGCGCCCCGCCGGCCCGACGACGAGGCGGCGGAGCCGGAGGCGGAGGTCGTCGAGCCGGTCGACGTGCGCAAGCCGCTCTCGCTGACCGTCGCGGGTTTCGCCGCGCTGCTCGGAGTGGGCCTGGTACTCGGCGCCCAGACCGCCGGGCCGGGGCACCGGCTGCCCTTCGCCTTCATCGTCTTCGGCGTGCAGCTGCTCTTCGTCCTGGCCTGGACGATGGCCATGCGCCCGCCCGCCCTGCTGCTGGTCGCGGTGGTCAGCGCCGCCGTCGCCGGCGCGGCGGACGTCGCCGCGGTGCAGTCGGACATCGCCGCCCTCGCACCGCTCGGCTACGTCGCAGCGGGCGGATTCCTGCTCGGCGTGCTGGGTCAGCTCGTCCGCCGGGTGGACCGGATCCGGGTCACCGACTCGCTCGGCACCACCCTGCTCATCGTGGTCGGGGTGGTCGCGTTCGCCACCCTGATCACGCTCAGCCGGATCCCGGCCGGCACCCAGGCGATCACCGTCTGCCTGGCCGCCACCGGGGTCGCGCTCACCGTCGCCCGGCTCACCGACGCCGTGCTGCCCTGGCCCCGGCTCGCCCCGCAGGTGCCGAGGGGCGCGGCCGGCGTGGTGGCCGGGGCGATGATCGGCACCCTGACCAGCGCCGTGCTCGGCAGCTACCTGGTCGGCTTCACCCCGACCAGCGCCGCGCTGATCGGCCTGGTCACTGCCGCCACCGCCGTGCTGGCCGACCTCGCCGTCGGGTACGCCGAGGCGGGCCGCCTGATGGCCGGCGAGCCGCCGACGCTGTGGATCGCCCGGCACATGCAGGGTCCGCTCGGCGGATTCGCGCTCGCCGCGCCGGCCGCGTACGCCATGTGCGTGCTGTTCCTCTGACCTACGGTTGAGCGTCACAGCGCTCGGGTACCAACGGTGCGCCCGCGCCGGTGGCGCGGTGGACACGGACGTCGCGGGACAGCGACGGCGACGGACGAGGAGGCGGCGTGGCAGAGGCGTACCCCGCGTACGAGGAGCGTCCCCGGCGGCGGGGGCGCAAGGTGCTGGTCACGCTGGTCGTCCTCCTGTTGCTCCTGGTCGGGCTGCTGGTCGTGGCCGACCGGGTGGCGGCCGGGGTGGCCGAGCGCGCCATCGCCGACCAGGTGAAGCAGGAGGTCGCCAAGCAGGACGCCCAGTCCGCCCCGCCCAAGGTCGACGTCGGCGGCTTCCCGTTCCTGACCCAGGTGCTCGACGGCCGCTACGAGCGGATCTCCATCGTGCTGACCGACGTGCGGGGTTCGGTCGAGGGCAACGCGGTGAGCGTGCCCCGGTTGGACGTGGACGCCCGGAACGTGCGGGCCTCGCTGGACACCCTCCGCTCGGGCAGCGGCGACGTGGTCGCCGAGAAGGTCGACGGCACCGGCACCGTCACCTACGACAGTCTGGCCGCCCTGCTGGACCGCCCCGGTCTGAAGCTCGGCGAGCAGAACGGCAAGCTCGCCGTGACCGCCCCGGTGGACATCCTCGGGCAGAAGCTCACCGTCACCGGCACGGCCGACGTGACCGTGGCCGAGGGCAACAAGGTCGCGCTGCGCTTCAACGACCTGACCGCCGAGGGGCTGCCGGCGGTGCCGCTGGCCCGGACGCTGCTGAGCAACTACGCCAAGGGCATCTCGATCGACGTGCCCCTGCCCGAGCTGCCGTTCCAGCTCAACGTCCGCAAGGTCGAGCCCAGGCCGGAGGGCCTGATGGTGACCGCCGACGCGGCGAACGTACCGATCAACTCGGCCCGCTGACGGGCAACCGCACGACGGCCCGGCCTCCCGGCCGGGCCGTCGTCGTGTCCCGCGTCGTGTCCCGCATGCTGGTCGGACCGGTGGCGCTCTCCGGGACGGCTGCTAGGCTCCCTGCTCATGGGGACGCACCTCACCAAACGGCGCGCGGTCGACCTGTGCCGCGTGGCCACCTGCCTGTGTCGCTCCGTCATCTGACGGCGGGGCTGTCTCCGGCCGCCTAGCGGCCAACCGGCTTCAGGGTCTCTCCACCCTCCGGTGCTCTTCCCACCGCACGCCCGGCAGCGGCGCCGTCGCACGAACCCGTGATCCGTTCCTCTATGGGTCCCGCGCGTGGTGCGACAATCACCGATTTCGATCCCGCGCAGGCTCACCATCCATCCTCACCAGGGAGTGATTCGATGAGTCGCGACACCGCACTCGTCTCGGCCGAGTGGGCCGAGAAGAACATCGACGCCCCGGGCGTCGTCTTCGTCGAGGTCGACGAGGACACCTCGGCGTACGACACCGGCCACATCGCCGGCGCGATCAAGCTGGACTGGCGGACCGACCTGCAGGACCCGGTCCGTCGGGACTTCGTCAACAAGACCCAGTTCGAGGCGCTGCTCTCCGAGCGGGGCATCGCCAACGACGACACCGTGATCCTCTACGGCGGCAACAACAACTGGTTCGCCGCGTACGCCTACTGGTACTTCAAGCTCTACGGCCACCGCGACGTCAAGCTGCTCGACGGCGGCCGCAAGAAGTGGGAGCTGGACGCCCGCCCGCTGGTCGCCGACCCGGTGACCCGCCCCCGGACCCAGTACGTCGCGCAGGAGCCGGACGCCTCGATCCGCGCCTTCCGCGACGAGGTGGTCGACGCCATCGGCACCAAGAACCTGGTCGACGTGCGCAGCCCCGACGAGTACGCCGGCCGGCTGCTCGCCCCCGCCCACCTGCCGCAGGAGCAGGCGCAGCGGGCCGGCCACGTGCCCACCGCGATCAGCGTGCCGTGGTCGAAGGCGGCCAACGAGGACGGCACCTTCAAGTCCGACGACGAGCTGCGCCGGATCTACGCCGACGCCGGGCTGGACGACGGCAAGGAGACCATCGCCTACTGCCGGATCGGTGAGCGCTCCTCGCACACCTGGTTCGTGCTCCAGGAGCTGCTCGGTCACCGCAACGTGAAGAACTACGACGGATCCTGGACCGAGTACGGCTCGCTGGTCGGCGTGCCGGTGGCGCTCGGCGACGAGCCTGGGGAGGCCTGAGATGACTGCACCCACCGCCGCGGGTTGCGCCGCTCCGGACCAGGCCGCGCCGCTGCCAGCCAGCCTGGACCTGGAGAAGGAAACCGTCATCACCGGTGTGGTCCGCTCCGACGCGGGCGAGACCGTGCCGGGCGCGTACGTCCGGCTGCTCGACTCGACCGGTGAGTTCACCGCCGAGGTGGTCACCTCTCCGGCCGGGCAGTTCCGGTTCTTCGCCGCGCCGGGCAGTTGGACGCTGCGGGCGCTGTCCCGGCACGGCAACGGCGACACCGCCGTGACCGCCGGACGGGGTATCAACGAGGTCTCGGTGACCGTCGCCTGACCCACGCTCTGATCGGCCCGGGGCCGGTCACCCCACCCGGGGTGACCGGCCCCGGCCGTCCGCCCGGCTTCCGCCGCAGGGGGCGGCCGGCCCGACGGCGGGCGCGTGACACGATGGGCGGGTGAGCGGTGCTGTCCAGGCGGGGTGGGCCCCGCCGAGTGGTCCTTCCGAGCCGGCGCCCACCCGAGGGTGGCCGCGCTGGCTGCTGGCGGTGACCGTGCTCTGGGCGGTGCTGCTGGGCGCGCTGACCTGGTGGTCCGTGCGGCACGATCCGCCGACCGTGCGCGAGCAGCGCACCCTCGCCGAGGCCGTACCGGTGGTCGACCGGGCGGTCGGCCGCCTCGTTGCCGCCACCGGTGACGGGGCCTGGCAGTTGGCCGTGCCGCGGTTCGACCGGGGCTGTCGGGTCACCCCGATGGACGACGGCGCGTCGCTGGCCCGGGACCTGGACGTGGTGGTGGCCGAGGGCGGGGAGCGGGCGCTGCTGGAGGCCGTCGCCAAACGGCTCCCCGCGGACTGGCGCGCCGGCGTCCATCTCGGCTCCGACGGTCCCCGGCTGCGGGCCGACGCCGGTGAGTTCGTCGCGGTGCACGGCCGAGTGGTCACCCCCGGCCGGGTCCGGCTGACGGTGGACACCGGTTGCCGCCCGGACGACGTGGCATACGCGACACTCCTTCCCGGCTACGCCGGCGAGCCGGCCCTGGACGAGGCGCTGCGCGCGCTCGGCCGTCCGGCGGGCACCCCGGAACAGGTCGTCGCGCCCTGCCCCGGCGGCGGGCTCGCCCGGACCGCCTGGGTCGCCGCCGGGTCCGCGCCGGCGCCGCTGGCGGGGCTGAAGCCGCTGGCCGCCGGCGACGCGGTGGTGGACACCCCCGAGGTGTACGCCTACCGGCGCGGCACGGCCGTCGTCCTGGCCGACGCGACCGGCGAGCAGGTCCGGGTCTCCGCCTCCACCGGCTGCTGATCCCGCTCGGCACCCGCGCGCTGCTGGTCCCCGCGACGCCCGCGCGGTCAGCGCTGGCTCATCCCTCGGCGTCGGCGCAGGTCAGCGGTCGTGCCGGCTGTCGTGCGGGGTGCGGCTGCGGCCGAGGGCGTCCACCTGGCCCCACCGGCCGGGGATGTCCAGCAGTTCCACCCGGCCCATGCCCTCCGGCACCGCCGGGTCGATGATCAGGTGCTCGCCCTGCGGCTCCAGCCCGAGCATCACCCGCAGCAGCAGCAGGGGCGTCCCGGCCGACCAGGCCTGCGGACTGCACGCCGTGGGGTACTGCACCGGGTACTCGGTGAGGTGGCGGTCGTAGCCGGCGAACGCCTCCGGGAGCCGTCCGTGGAAGTACCGGGAGGCGCTGAGCATGCTCTCGCAGATGCGTCCGGCCTCTTCGCGGAAGCCGTACCGGGCGAGGCCCCAGGCGATGAAGGCGTTGTCGAACGGCCAGACCGTCCCGACGTGGTAGCCGACCGGGTTGTACCGCCCCTGGTCGCTGGCGAGCGTGCGTACCCCCCAGCCGGAGAAGAGCAGGGGGTCGAGCAGGAGGTGGGCGATCCGCTCGGCCCGGGACTCGTCCACGATGCCGCTCCACAGCAGGTGCCCGATGTTGGAGGAGAGCGCGTCCACGTGCCGCCCCTCCGGGTCGAGGGCGAGCGCGAAGTACTCGCGCTCGGGGATCCAGAAGTCCCGGTTGAAGCGCTCCTTGAGGGCGGCGGCCTCGCGTTCCAGCCGCTCGGCGTAGGCGGGGTCGTTCCAGAACAGCCGGGCCAGCCGGGCGCCGCGCAGCTTCGCGTCGTACGCGTACCCCTGGAGTTCGCAGGTGGCCCGGGGGAAGCCCGGCAAGCGGCCGTCGGAGTAGGAGATCGAGTCCCACGAGTCCTTCCAGCACTGGTTCTGCAGGCCGGTGTCCGGGTTGCGGGTGCGGTACCAGAGGTAGCCCGTGCCGAGCAGGTCGCCGTAGCTGTCGATCCAGGCCAACGCCGCCCGGGCCGGGAACTCCAGCTGCCGCACCAGGTCGGCGTCGCCGGTCCACCGCTCGTACTCGTCGAGCAGGATCACGAAGAGCGGGGTGGAGTCGGCGGAGCCGTAGTAGGGCGAGTGCGGCTGCTCCTCGAAGCCGGCCGTCTCGCCGTAGCGCAGCTCGTGCAGGATCTTGCCCGGTTCCTCGTCGCGGAAGTCGTCCAGGCGGTGACCCTGCAACCCGGCCAGCATCATGATGGTCGGCGGGACCAACTCGGGCAGGAACGGCAGCACCTGGAGCGAGGTGAGGATGCTGTCCCGGCCGAAGAGCGTCATGAACCAGGGCAGACCCGCCGCCAGCAGCCGTACGCGGAGGGTGATCGACTCGTAGCGCAGCGCGGCGAGGTCGCTGATGCTCTGCCGGTACGCCGCGGCCAGCGGCTCGCAGTCGCAGCCCAGTTTGGGCGCGTTGTCGACCAGCTCCTGCTGCTCCGCCTGGATGGCGGCGGGGCTGCGGGCGCCGCGCAGCGGGGTGGTCGCGCGAAAGTCCTCCCCGCGGGCGCCGTAGATCAGCGTCGACACGTGCAGCCGGGTCGTCCACTCGGCGTGCGGGCCGACGAGGATCGCCCAGGTCATCCCGCCCGGGTCCACCTCGGCGGGCGCGCTGCTGGTGATCACGGTCTCCCGGTGGAACGCCTCCCGCCGGTAGGTCAACCGCAGTTCGTTCTCGCCGACGGTTGCGGTGGTCCGGCCCGCCTTGGTCCGCCTGTGTTTGATCTCGAAGAGGTCGGCGAAGTCGGAGCCCATCTCCAGCCGGAGGTTGAACCGCATCTCCCGCTCGGAGTGGTTGAGCACGGTGAGTTCCTCGCCGAGGCTGCCGCCGATGGCCCGCCTGCGGATTACCGACACCTTGGCGTCGAGGTAGTGCGTCGGCTCGCCGGGGACCAGGAAGTACCGGGTCCGGTAGGACTGCGAGTCGTCGATCGACAGGGCGTGCAGCCGCTCCCCGTCGAGGGTGAGCAGCCAGGTGGCGAGGAAGCGGGTGTCGAACGAGAAGAGCCCGGTGGGGAAGTCGAACGACGGTTCGATGTCGCCGCGGCGGTCGCAGACGACGAAGGTGTTGCCGTCGAGGATGCTGACCGGCTGCCTCATCCCGACCGTCCGACCTGCTCGCGGGCGGTCTCCCGGGGGTCCCGGGTCCCGGGCGGGTCGGGGAAGAACCGGCGGAAGATGAGGAAGAGCAGGACGTTGCCGCTGAAGGTGGTCTCGTTGCGCAGGACCGCGGAGACGCCCTGCGCCCGGCCGGTGACCAGCCGCTCGAAGAGATCCTTGCTGCTGTTCCAGATCGCGTCCGCGGGGCCGCGGGCCCGGGTGACGACCACTTCGCCCTGGCTCAGCTGGACCAGCCAGTGCTCGGTGCGGTTGTCCGTGGTGAGGTCGATCTGGATCGTCCCGCTGACCGGGGTGCGCAGCACCGCCGGGGCGCGCGCCGGCAGCGATGCGAAGAACTCCTCTATCGCCTCGTCCACAACCGAATGGTAGGCAGCGGACTGGCAAGCCGGGACATTATCGGCAGTCCGCGCAGATCGGACATAAGCGTCCGGGGGTAGGTCAGTAGACCAGCGCTTGGGCCCCCTCGGCCATCGCCTCCTCGACGAAGACGGCCGCGCCCGCGATGCGTACCCCGGGCAGCACGTCGCCGGGACCGATGTCCCGGCGGGCGGCGCACTGGGTGCAGGCGGTGACCCGACCGGTGGTGAGGATGATGTGCAGCAGCTCCGCCAGGGGCGCGGAGTGCGGCAGCTCGAACTGCTCCGCCCGACCGGGGAGGACGAACCAGGTCGACTCGCCGGTCAGCCAGAGCGACACCTCCACCCCGGCTGCGGCGGCGGTGGCGGCGACCGTGAAGGCCTGGGCGCACCGCTCCGGGGCGTCCGCCCCGGCGGTGGCCTTGACGACGAGAGTGCGGGCCATGACGCCCAGCATAGGATGACCATGATGGTTACCGAGATCGGGTTCGTCAGCCTGCTGGTCGCGGGCCTCGGCGCGCTCGCCGGTGGCCTGGTCTACCTTGCCGTACGCATATCGAGAGGTAATTGGTGAGCGCGAACCCGTCGGATGAGAACCCGCTGCAGCCGCCGTGGCTGAACGCGCCGCCGGTCGAGGAGTACCCGTACGAGGAGAGCCACGACCTGCGGGTCGGCCCGAAGCTGCACCCGGCGCTCGACGGCCTGCTGCCGTACGTCGGGGTGTGGCGGGGGCGCGGCCGGGGTGGCTTCCCCACCATCGAGGACTTCGACTTCGCCCAGGAGATCCGGATCAGCCACGACGGCCGGCCGTTCCTGCTCTACGAGTCACGGGCGTGGATCCTCGACGAGCAGAGCCGGCCGGTGCGGCCCGCCGGGCGTGAGGTCGGCTGGTGGCGGCCGGTGCTCAGCGGCGACCGGGCCACCGACGAGCTGGAGGCGCTGATGATGAGCCCCACCGGGATCATGGAGCTCTACATCGGCAAGCGCAGCGGCACCCAGATCGAGTTCGCCACCGACGCGGTCGTGCGGACCTCCACCGCCAAGGAGGTCACCGCCGGCGCCCGGCTCTTCGGCATCGTCGAGGGCGCCCTGCTCTACGCCCAGGAGATGGCCGGCATGGGCCAACCCCTCTCGCCGCACCTCTCCGCCCGCCTCATCCGCGTGGCCGGCTGACCCACCCTCCGGCACGCCCACCCCGGACCCGCGGTGATCGACAACTCCGCGTTCCGGACCCGGCTGGGGTCAGGGAACGGGGTGGGCCAGGAGGGCCTGGAGGGCCGGGGTGTGCGGGGAGCGGGGGAGGCGCGTGGCGTCGAGGCTGCGGAACTCCGCCAGGCCGCGCACCGACGAGGTGAACCAGACGCCGTCGGCCTCGACCAGCCGCCGCGGCGTGGCCATCCGCTCGGCGGCGGCGAAGCCCAGCTCCCCGGCGTGGGCGAGCAGCCAGGCGCAGGTGGTGCCGGGGAGGATGCCGGTCGCGGCGGCCGGGACGGTGCAGAGCGTCCCGCTCTCCAGCCACACCACGTTGGCGCTCGGCCCCTCCAGCACGTACCCGTCCGTGGCGGTCCAGAGCACGTCGTCCATCCCGTTGCGGGCGGCCCAGCGCCGGGCGGCGCCGCTCACCCCGTACGAGGTGGACTTGACGCCGGTGGGGAGCCAGCCCAGCTCCGGCCGGGCCGCCGCGGCCACGCCGAGGGGCAGGGTGGCCACGCCGACACCGTCCCGTCGGGCCCGTCGGGCGGACGGCGGCACCTCGCCGAGGGTGGCGTAGACGGTTGACGGGCCGCCGCCCTCCGGGCCCCGGGTGCAGACCAGCCGGAGCGCGCCCTCCACCTCCGCCGGCCAGCCGGCGGCCACGCTCTCCAGCAACTCGACCAGGGCGTCCTCGGCGGGCAGCGGCAGCTCCACGGCGGCGGCGCCGGCCCGCAGCCGGGCCAGGTGCGCCGCGCGCAGCCAGGGCCGCCCGCCCCGCAGGTGCATCGTCTCGAAGAGGCCGTCGCCGTGCAGCACGCCGAGGTCGTCGCCGCGCAGCACCGGCTCCCCACCGGGTACGACGCCCCGGCCGAGCACGGCGACCCTGGTTGCCTCCATAACCGTCGAGCCTAGACAGTGGCCGGGGCGCCGGGTCGCGCCCGCCTGCCCGGGTCAACCCCGCGCGGCGGCCAGTTCGGCGTTGGCCCGCTCGGTGACCAGGGTCAGCACGCGGGCGGTGACGGCCAGGTCGGCGGCGGGGATGTCCGCGTACACCCGGCCGGCGATGCCGGCGCTGATCTCGGCGATCCGGCGCTGCCGGGCCCGGCCGGCGTCGGTCAGGTCCACCCGGGCTTCGTCGGCCGGCAGCACCCGCACCAGGCCGGCCTCGGCCAACTCGGCGATCGTCGCCAGCACCGCCGCCGCGTCGATCTTCAAGGTGCTGGTCATCCGGTCCACCAGCCGGGAGCGGTCGAGCGTCCCGCCGGCGTTGGCGACGGCGTTGAGGGCCAGGGCCTGCGGGAAGGACGTGCCGGTCGGGGCCAACTCGCCTTCGAGGACCGCGCGGGTGGCGTAGTGGGCCAGGCCGACGACCTGGCCGTTGAGGGTGGGAGTGGTCGACATCGGTCGCTCCTTCGTTCGCTCCATGCTTTCGATACTCAGAGCATATTGAGACGCAGTCTCATTTGGCAACAAGTTTCTAAGGGTGTCAGGTCTCTCCCCGGTCGGGATGCGGCTAGATTGCCGCCATGACCGCCGACTCCTCGACGTCCGACCGGGCCCTGCCGCTGCGGGAGCGCAAGAAGCTGCGGACCCGGCGCGCGCTCGCCGACGCCGCGCTGCGCATGTTCACCGAGCGGGGCTTCGAGGCCACCACGGTGGAGGAACTGGTCGACGCGGTGGAGGTGTCCCGGAGCAGCTTCTTCCGGATCTTCCCGGCCAAGGAGGCCGCCGCCATCGAGGCGGAGGCGGAGCTCTGGTCGGCCTACCTGGCCGCCCTGGAGCGGCGCGCCCTGTCCGGCCTCGTCCTCACCGAGCTGAGCGACCTGCTGGGCGAGGTGGTCACTGGGCTCGGAGCCGACTGGGCGGACCGCTACGTCGCCACCCGGCGGCTCGTGCTGACCTCGCCCGCCCTGCTCGCCTACGCCGCCCACTACCGCGCCGAGGTCGAGCAGCGGATCACCGACCGGCTGGCCGGCAAGCTCGCGCTGCCTCCCGGGGACCTCCGGCCCCAGGTCCTCGCCGAGGTCACCACCACCGCCTGGCGCCTGGCCGCCCGGGCCTGGGTGCACGGCGGCGGTCAGGGCGGGCTGCCGACCCTCGTCGAGCGGGTCGCGCGCGCCTTCCGGGCCATTCCCGCGAGCCTGGAGCTTTCCGCGCCGGAACGACCGGCCGGCGCCGAACTATGATCGGACGGTGTCCGAATCCTCCCTCGCGGAAATGCTCCGCTCCCGTGGGCTGCGGCTGACGGCGCAGCGGCAGCTGGTGCTCCAGGCCGTGCTGGACCTGGGGCACGCCACGCCGGAGCAGGTGCACACGGCGGTCCGGGAGGTCGCCGCAGGCGTCAACATCACCACCATCTACCGGACCCTGGAGCTGCTGGAGCGGCTCGGGCTGGTGACCCACACCCACCTGTCGCACGGGTCGCCGACCTACCACGCGGCGGGTGAGCACCAGCACGTCCACCTGGTCTGCCGCGAGTGCGGGGCGATCGACGAGATGGATCCCGAGCTGCTCCGTCCCCTCGCCGACCAGCTCGTGGCCGAGCGTGGGTTCCGGGTCGACATCGGGCACGTGGCGCTCTTCGGCGTCTGCGGCCACTGCGAGGACGGGGAACCAAAATGATCGACATCGCGGGCGCGGTGGCCGTCGAGGCCATCGACGAGGCCAGTCGCGACCAGCCGGAGCCGGCGCACCGCGCCGCCGGGGTCCGGGGCGTCGCTGCGCACTACGGGGACCCGATGCGCGAGCAGCGCACCCTGGCCACCGGGGTCGGCCTGGTCGACCGGTCGCACCGCGGCGTGGTCGCGGTGCCCGGCGAGGAGCGGATCGGTTGGCTGCACACGCTGACCAGCCAGCACCTCAACGCGCTGAAGCCCTGGCAGGGCACCGAGCTGCTGGTGCTCAGCCCGCACGGGCACGTGGAGCAGCACGCGATGGTCGCCGAGGACGGCGAGACCACCTGGCTCGACACCGAGCCGGGCGCCACCGAGGGGCTGCTGTCGTACCTGGAGAAGATGCGGTTCTTCAGCCGGGTCGAGCCGCGCGACGCGACCGCCGACCACGCGCTGCTCTCGCTGGTCGGTCCGGAGGCGGTCGCGGCCGTCGCGGCGCTCGGCGTCACCGGGCTGGCCGACCCCGACGTGGTCGCGGTGCCGGGTCCGAAGTTCCGCTCCGACGAGCTGCCGTCCCGGCCCACCGCCGTGTACGACGTGCGGCCGCTGCCCGTCGGCGGCTGGGCCCGCCGGGGCCCGCTCGGCGTGGACCTGCTGGTGCCCCGGCCCGCCATGGACCAGGTCGTGGCCGAGCTGCGCGGCAACGGGGTGCCGGTGGCCGGGCTGTGGGCGTACGAGGCGGTGCGGGCGGCCGCGCGGCTGCCCCGGGTCGGGGTGGACACCGACCACCGGACCATTCCCGCCGAGGTGGGTCTGATCGCCCCGGCGGTGCACCTGAACAAGGGCTGCTACCGGGGGCAGGAGACGGTGGCCCGGGTGCACAACCTGGGCAAGCCGCCGCGCCGGCTCGTACTGCTGCACCTGGACGGGGTCACCACCGACCAGCCGCCGGCCGCCGGCACGCCGGTGATCCTCGACGGCCGGGCGGTCGGCTTCGTCGGCACCGCCGTGCACCACTACGAGCTGGGGCAGGTCGCCCTCGCCGTGGTCAAACGCAACGTCGGCGACGACGCCTCCCTGCTGGTGGGGGAGACCGCCGCGGCGATCGACCGGGAGTAAGGGTGCCGGGCCCGCGCCCACGTTGCAGGAAGTCTTCCTTCCCGCCGGGCGCGGTCCCGCCATTCTTCCGTCATTCCCGGCTCCGGCCGTCGACCGGAGCCGGCCGGGGCGGCTAGGATCCCGGGCATGAGCACAGGGACGTTGATCACGGTTGCCCCCACCGGCGCGGAGTCGGCCAAGGCGGAGGTGCCGGCGCTGCCGGTGACCCTCGACGAGCTGCTGCTGACGGCCAAGGAGTGCGAGGCGCTCGGCGCCGCCGTGATCCACGTCCACATCCGCGACGACGAGGCGCGGCCGACCCTGGACCAGGGCCGGCTGCGGGACACCGTGGCGGCGCTGCGGGAGAGCACCGACCTGATCGTGCAGCTCTCCTCCGGCGGCGCGGTGACCGACCCGGAGTCCGCCCGGCTCGCCGTGCTCGAAGCCGGGCCGGACATGGCCTCCTGCACCATGGGCACGCTCAACTTCGGCGACGACGTCTTCCTCAACCGGTGGGAGTTCATCGTCGACCTGCACACCCGGATGCAGGAGCGCGGCATCGTCCCCGAGTACGAGATCTTCGACCTGGGCCACCTCACCGCCCTGCAGCGGCTGCTCGGCAAGTACGGGCTGCCGCACGGCGGCCACGTGCACGTCGACTTCGTGATGGGCGTGCCGGGCGGCATGCCGGGCACCACCCAGGCGCTGGTCGCCGCCCACCAGGCGCTGCGTGACCTGCCGGAGGGCGCCACCTTCTCGGCCACCGGCGTCGGGCGCAGCACCATCCCGGTGCTGCTGGCCTCGCTCTCGGCCGGCGGCCACCTGCGGGTCGGCATGGAGGACACGGTCACCTACGCCAAGGGCCAGCCGGTCGAGTCCAACATGCAGCTGGTCGCCCGGGCGGTCGGGTTCGCCCAGCTCGCCCAGCGTCCGCCGCTGACCACCGCCGAGGCCCGCACGCTGCTCGGCCTGTAAGGCCGGCCCCGCCGCCCACCCCTGTACGGCCACCGCCGACGTCCCTGGTCACCCGGCTGCCGAGCCCTGCGGAGGCGTCGGTACCGTCCACTTCGTGGGAAAGACGTACGAGGGCGGCGTGCCGCTCGTCGAGGTGGTCCGGTCCGGTTTCGTGGAGGGCGTGCACCGCGGCTCGGTGGTGGTGCTCGACGCCGGTGGCGTACCGGTGGCCGGGGCGGGGGACGTCACCTCGCCGATCTTCCCGCGCTCGGCGAGCAAGCCGATGCAGGCGATCGGGATGCTGCGCGCCGGCCTGCCGCTGACCGACCCGGCCGACGTGGCGCTGGTCTCCGCCAGCCACGCCGGCGAGGAGTTCCACCTGGCCCGGGTGGCGGCGCTGCTGGCCCGGGCCGGGCTGGACGGCTCGGCCCTGCACTGCCCGCCCGACCTGCCCGTCGGTGAGGCGGCCCGGGAGGCGGTGCTGCGCGCCGGCGGCGGGCCGACCCGGGTGCAGATGAACTGCTCCGGCAAGCACAGCGGGATGCTGCTGACCTGCGTGGCGGCCGGCTGGCCGCTGGACGGCTACTGGCGGCCGGAGCACCCCCTGCAGCAGCGGCTGACCGCCACCATCGAGGAGTTCACCGGCGAGGAGGTGGCGGCCGTCGGGGTGGACGGCTGTGGCGCGCCGGTGCTCGCCGTCTCGCTGACCGGGCTGGCCGGGGCGTACCTGCGGCTGGTCTCCGCCGAGCCGGGGTCGGTGGAGCGGACCGTGTCCGACGCGATGCGGGCGTACCCGGAGCTGGTCGGCGGGACCCGGGCCGAGGACACCCGGCTGATGCGGGGCGTACCCGGGGCGTTGGCCAAGGTGGGCGCGGAGGGCGTGATCGCCGCGGCCGTGCCCGGCGTGGGCGCGGTCGCCCTCAAGATCGACGACGGCGCCGCGCGGGCCCGGATGCCGGTGCTGGTCTCCGCGCTGCGCCGGCTCGGCGTCGACGCCCCGGTGCTGACCGAGTACGCCGAGCTGCCGCTGCTCGGCGGCGGCCTGCCGGTCGGGGTCGTGCGGGCCGCCTGGTGACGCCCGGCCCGCGCCCCGCCGCCCGACAGTGGCGCGTCGCAGCCGGTGGCGCCGTGACGCGCCGTGGTGCGGGCGGCCGGCGGCACCGCGACGTCTCGTGGTGCGGGCGGCCGCGGTGTCGCTACGAGCGTGAGTCCCGTCCGGCAGCAGACTTCCGTGGGCGTGATACCTGTCAGGCATAAATATGCCTGACAGGCATCACGCTCATGGGCCACACATCCTGCCGAGCGCGACACGCCCGGGTGGGCCGGACGGTAGGCCGCGCCGCTCTCCGGCCTGCCGGAAGGGCCGGCACGCGACGCCTGTGCGGGGGCCGGCCCGGCCCGGTCAGCGCAGGAAGTCGCGCAGGGCGGCGTCGACCGCCTCCGGGCGCTCCAGCGGCAGCAGGTGGGCGGCGTCCGGCACGTCGGGCAGGCGCACCGCGCCGGGCACCTCGGCCGCGATCCGGTCGGCGAGCCGGGAGATGTCCGGGACGTCGGCGGCGCCGGCGGTGACCAGCACGGGCAGTCGCAGCTCACCGAGGCGTTCGATCGCCGGCGGGTCGAGGTCGTCGACCTCCACCGCGCTGAGCGCCTGCTCGGCGGCGAGCGCCCGCTGGTCCATCTCCTCGGCGAAGGCGACCAGGCCCGGGTCGACGTCCTCCGGGCGGCGGCCGGGGCCGACCACCCAGAACCGCACCTCGCCGGCCGCGCTCGCCGCGAAGTCCTCCGGGTCCACCTCGCCGACCAGCTTCTCCCAGAGCTGCTCGGCCTCCTCGGACCACTGGTTACCGGCGACGGCCGAACCGAAGAGCGCGAGGGCGGAGACCCGCTGCGGGTGCGCCAGCGCGGTGTCGACCGCCACCGCCCCGCCGAACGAGCAGCCGACCAGGGCGGCCCGCTCGATGCCCAGCGCGTCCAGCACCGCGACCACGTCGTCGTGGTGGGCGAAGGACGCCGGCGGCAGCTCGGAGTCGCCGTAGCCGCGCAGGTCGAGCGCGATCACCCGGTGCCGTTCGGCGAGGGCGGGCGCCAGGTGCCGCCACATCCGCCGGTCCGCGATGCCGGCGTGCAGCAGGAGCACCGGGCTGCCGCTGCCCAGGTCGTCGTAGGCGAGCCGGGCACCGTTGATGTCGATCATCGTCACGCGTGCAAGCTACGCAGCGGACACCCGGTCCGCAACCGCCTGTTGTTACCTTGCTAACTCTGGCTAGCGCTTTGCTTGCTCTAGTTAGCACCGCGGACTACCGTTGGGCCCATGGCCGCACCCAAGGATCTACCCGACGTCGGCGGATTCATCCGTGACCTGCGCCGGAACGCCAAGATCTCGCTGCGCCAGCTCGCCGAGCAGGCCGGGGTGAGCAACCCGTACCTGAGTCAGATCGAGCGCGGGCTGCGCAAGCCGAGTGCCGAGGTGCTCCAGCAGCTCGCCAGCGCGCTGCGGGTCTCCACCCCGGCGATGTACCTGCGCGCCGGGCTGCTCGACGACAAGGAGGGTCAGGGGGTGCTCGCGGCGATCGCCGTCGACCCCGACCTGACGATGGCGCAGAAGCAGTCGCTCACCCAGATCTACGAGACCTTCCGCCGGGAGAACGTCCGGCTCGCCGAGGCGACCGCCGCGGCCGGCCCGGAGACCACTCCGGCGGCGGAACCCAGCGCACCGGCCGAGCCGACCGGGGCGGCCGCCACCATCACGCCGGCCGCGACCGGCCCCACCACCGGAGACGGCACCCCGACCGAGGCCGTCCTCGAATCGGTCGCCGTCACCGAGGCGGGCCCCGCGCCCGCCCCCGTCACCCCCGACAGCAAGGCCGCGGAAGCGGCCGAGGAGGAGAAGTCATGACCCAGCCGAAGACCAACCGCATCCCGGCCCCGCTCTACGCCGCCGCCGGCGCCGGCGAGCTGGCGTACCAGCAGCTCCGCAAGCTCCCGACCGTGGTGAGCGAGCTGGGCACCAAGGTCGTCGCCGACGGCACCAAGGTGGTCACCGAGATCGGCGGCAAGGCCGTCGTCACCGGCTTCGAGCTGCGCCAGAAGGCCACCGAGACCTTCAAGACCGCCAACCTGACCGCGACCGGCCTGCGCGAGAAGGCCGTCCCGGCCGACCTCGACCTGGACAAGCTGCGCGAGGCCGCCACCCGCAACGCCGCCGCGCTGCTGGTCGGTGCGCAGGCCGCCCAGGAGCGCGCGCTGGCCGCGTACGGCGCGCTGATCGCCCGCGGCGAGCGCGTCGTCGGTGCCGGCGTGCTCGAGGCCGCCGACACCGTTAACGCCGACATCGAGGCGACCGACGCCACCCTCCCGGCCGAGGTGAAGAACGAGGTCGCGACGGCCGCCACCGCACCGGCCGAGGCGGAGATCCCCACCCCGGCCGAGGTGGCCGAGGTCGTCGAGGCCAAGCCGGCCACCGCGAAGACCACCCGGGCGCGGGCCGCCAAGCCGGCCGCCACCCCGTCGGCGAAGCTGCCGAAGGCCACCAAGCGGACCCGTCCGGCCGCCCAGTAACCGTCGCAAACCGCTACGACCCCGGAAGCGTCCTGTGGGACGTTTCCGGGGTCGTCGGCATATGCTGGCCGGCATGGCCATCGCCGCGCCGATCTTCGTGTTCGAAGTCCGCTATGTGATCGAGCTGATCCTGCTCGTCTTCGCCCTGGCCGTCCAGGGCATCGCCCTGGTACACGCGATCACCCAGCGCGCCGACGCGTTCCCGGCGATCGGCACCCTGCCCAAGGGCGGCTGGATCGCCATCCTGGCGGTCTGTCTGGTGCTCACCCTGCTCGGCTTCGGCGCGCTCAGCATCTTCGGGCTGATCGGCATCGCGGCCGGCCTGATCTACCTGCTCGACGTCCGGGTCGGGCTGCGCGACCTGCACGACGGCAAAGGGTTCTGGTGAGAGGTTTCCGCTGGCCCCCGCCGCCCGACGGCGGACCCCGCACCTGGGGGCCCGGCCCGGGCGCGCCACGTACCGGCCGACCGGCCCTGCCCGAGCCGGAGACCGAGCTGGTCACCACGCCGCACGGCGTACGGCTGGAGCGGCTGGTCACCGGCGCCGGTGACCCGGCCACCGTCTTCGCGCACGGGCTCGGCAACGGCATCGCCACCACCCGCCCGTTCGGCAGCGCGGTCACCGGCCGCAAGATCTTCTTCCAGTTCCGCGGGCACGGGCGTTCGGACGCGCCGCCCGGCCCGTGGAGCTACCTGGACCTTGCCCGTGACCTGCGGGCCGTCGCCGACCTCGGTGGGGCCACCCGCGCGTTCGGGGCCAGCCTCGGAGCCGGGGCGCTCTGCCGGCTGCTGCTGGAAAGCCCCGACCGCTTCGAGAAGCTGGTCTTCTTCCTGCCAGCGGTGCTCGACAAACCCCGCGGCCCGGTCGCCCGGCAACGGCTGACCGACCTGCTGGACGCGGTGGCCGACGGTGACGCCTCGGCCGTCGCCGACGTGGTCTCGCTCGAGGTGCCGGCGGCGGTGCGCAACACCCCGGCGGGCTGGGCGTACCTGCGGCAGCGGCTCGACCAGTTGCTGCGCGACGGGCTCGCCCCCGGGCTGGCCGACCTGCCGGAGCAGGCCCCGCTGCGGGACGTCTCCGCACTCGCCGCGGTGACCGCCCCGGCCCTGGTGATCGGCTGTGCCGGCGATGACCTGCACCCGGCGCACGTCGCCGAGAAGCTGGCCGCGGCGCTGCCGCACGCCACCCTGCACCTCTACGACCGCCCGGGTTTCGCCTGGACCGAACGCGCCGACCTGCGGGAGCGGATCTCGACGTTCCTCAACAGGTAGCGTCTGCTGTCATGGGCGTCACACACCACGGCCGTACCCACCGTCTCGATCTCGCCGACCCCACCCTGCGGGAGTGGGAGTGCACGGTGCTCGCCGCCGACGAGCAGGGCGTCGTGCTGGACCGGTCGGCGTTCTACCCGGGCGGCGGCGGCCAGCCGCCGGACCACGGCGTGCTGCTGTGGCAGGGCGTGCAGACCCGGATCGTCGGCACCCGCAAGGGCGACGACCTCTACCTGATCCCCGCCGAGGGAGATCCGGTGCCGCCGGTCGGCACCACGGTCACCGGCGCGGTGGCCGACGAGCGGCGGACCCGCCTGATGCGCACCCACTCCGGCCTGCACGTGCTCTGCGGCGTGGTGTTCCGCGACTTCGGCGCGCTGGTCACCGGCGGCAACATGGAGCCCATCAAAGTTTCGCGATAACGTACTCACCGTGCAGGACAAGCCACAGGTCAGAGCCGCCATCTACTGCCGAATCAGCCTCGCCCGCATCGGCGACACCGTCAAGGTCGACGAGCAGGAGCTGGTGTGCCGCCGGCTTGCCCACGCCAAGGGGTGGGCGGTCAGCCCCGAGCACGTCTACGTCGACAACGCCGTCTCCGCGTGGAAGCACACCGTCCGCCGCAAGGGCTGGGAGGCGATGCTCGACGCCATCAGACGCGGGGAACTCGACGCCATCATCGTCTACCACGGCGACCGGCTCATCCGGCAACCCTGGGACTTGGAGATCCTGCTCCGGCTCGCGCAGGCCGGCACCCTGCTTGCGTCACCGACCGGTGAGCGGGACCTCGGCAACCCCGACGACCAGTTCGTGCTGCGCATCGAAGCCGCCGTCGCGAAGCGGGAAGTCGACAACACCAGCCGGCGGATGCGCGCCAAGTTCGACCGCCTCGCCGAACAGGGCATCTCCCGACTCGGCGGCCGGGGTGGACGGGCGTACGGCTTCGAACCCGACGGGCTTCGTGTCCGCGACACCGACGCCATCGTCATCCGTGAGGCGGCCGGGCGGGTCCTCGCCGGTGAACCGATGGGCGCCATCGTCCGCGACCTCAACCAGCGGGGCGTCACCACCGTCACCGGCGCGCCGTGGACCCACGGCAGCCTGAAGAAGGTACTCACCAAGCCGCGCATGGCCGGCCTGCTCTCCCACAACGGCACCATCGTCGGGCCCGCCGCATGGCCGGCCATCCTCGACCGGGAGACGTGGGAAGCGGTCTGCTCCGTCCTCGCGCACAAGGCATCCGCCTACGACTACGCCAGCAACGCCCGCCGCTACCTGCTGTCCGGCATCGCCCGCTGCGGCCCGTGCGGCCAACCCCTCGCCGTGCGGCTGCACAGCAAGGGCCGCCAACTCACCGGATACGGCTGCATCACCCCCGGCTGCCGCAAAACCCACCGGGCGATGCACCACCTCGACGAGTACGTCATCGGCGCCACGCTGGCCCTGCTCGGCGACGAGGAAGTCCGCAAGCGCATGCAGCCCGTCGCCGCCGACACCGGCCCGCTCGTCGCCGAGCTGCACAAGGTGTCCGCCCGGCTGGAGCAGACCCTCGCCGAGTTCGCCGACGACGACGACCTCGGCCCCGACGTGCTGCGGTTGACGGTGCCGCGGTTGAAGAAGCGCATCGCGGAGCTGCGTACGCAGATCGCCGCCGCTCAGGTGCCCACCGTCCTGGACGGGCTGTGGGGCATCAACCGGGACGGCTGGGACGGGCTGGGTCTGCACCGGCAGCGCGCCGCGGTGGGGGCGCTGCTGCGCATAACGATCAGGCCCTCGCGCAAGCGAGGGCCTGGTTTCGATCCGTCGACGGTGGAGTTGAAGCCGGCCTAGGCGGTACGCCGGCGGCCGTTGCGCTGTGGCCGCCACCCGGCGAGGACCCGGTCCACGAGGCCGGCCAACGCCTCGCGGTCTTCTTCGCTGAGGCGGGAGTTGTCGCCCAGCATCTGGTCCACCTCTGCGGCGAGCGGGTGGAGTTCCGGCGGGGGCGGTGTCGGCAGGGCGGCGCCGACCTTCGACCAGCCAGCGAGCTGCATGAGGTCGTCGATGGGGGCCCGGAGTCCCTTGGCCAGCTTTTCGAGGCTGGCGGGGGAGGGCCGTTCGCTGCCGCTGAACCACTTCGACAGCATGCTGCGGCCTATGCCGACGTGGCGGCCGAGTTCGGCTGTGGAGTCGGCGACGCCGAGTCCCTTGGCGCGGGCGATCACGTATTCGCGGAACGCGCGGTGATCCCAGCTCGGCTGTGTCGTCACAGGCACGAAGCCTAGGTCATTTCGCGAACGAACGCGAGCCACCCCACGAGCGATGGGGGCCGGCGTCTGGGCAGAGTCCGGCGGGGAAATGGAAGCGGCCATAGGCGGCAGACTAGCCGAACGGACAGACTCGCAAGAACCTATCGGCCAAGGCACTAGCGTTCGATCACGAAACGCACTAGCGTGTGTTTCGTGAACGAGACGAAGCAAAGGCCGGTTCTGGTCTTCGACGCAGCGGCCTTCGACGCCGCCGTCAAAGACCTCGGCTACGAGACGAAGGCGGCCAAGGCTGACTTCCTCGGCGTCTCGCGGGCCTCGTACTCCAAGGTCACGCGGGGCCTCGAACAGCCTTCGCCGGGGTTCATCGCTGCCGTCCTGCACAAGCTCGGCGACGCCAACGAGCCGGACAGCCTCAACCGCTTCTTCCGGGCGGAAGTCCGATGAGCGACAGGCTGCACACCCCCGAAGAGATCCGCGCTGCTGGCGCGGAGGCCGTACGCGGCTGGCGGCTCAACGAACGGCAGGTCGACCAGATCGTGGCGCTGCTGCACCCGGTACGCGACGAGGTGTGGCGCCCGCTGGACGAGCCGAAGAACGCGGCCGACGCCGCCTGAGACCCCGTCCGGGCCGCCCGGCCCGAGACAGCAAAGCGCTCCGCCATCCCGGCTAGGACACAGCGGAGCGCCAGACCAGAGAGAAGGTACCCGATGAACGGGACCGCCAACACCACCAGCGACCGCCACCTGCTCGCCGAGGTGTCCCGCTGGCGCAAGGCCAACGGCTGGACCCTCAGCGGCCAGCGCGGCTGGGTCAACGCCCGGTGCAGCGCCGACGCCACCGTCGCCGTCGACTACCACCCCTACCGGGACGGCTTCACCGTCGCCTGCAAGGACGACCGGACCGGCACCTGGCCGCTGTACCCGGACTTCCGCGCCGCCGACAGCGTCCGCCAAGCGGTCGACATGCTCGTCGCCCTCGACATCCTGCCCGCCCGGCTCTCGTCGCTGGCCGACACCATGCTGCGGCTCGCCGACGAGCTGGAGTCGGAGGGCTCCACCGACCAGCTCGACTCCGCGTACCGCATCCGCCTGGTCCTCGACGGCGAGTACGAGCCGACCGGAGACCCCCGGTGAGCCCCCGGCTGTGCGCGGAGCTGGCCGCGATCCGCCCGGTCACCGTCGCCGAAGCGTGCACCGAGTACGCCGCGAACGTCCACGCCATGACCGACGAGCAGCTCGCCCGTGAGGTCGCCCGCGTGGAGGCCCTGCCCGGCTGCGAGTTCCGCCGGCTGGCCAACGCCGAAGCCGACGAGCGCCACGCCCAGATGGAGGCGACCCGATGAGCACGCAGACCGTCCAGACCGTGCAGATCATCCGCGGCAAGGACCTGATCGACGTCGAGGGCCGCATCATCGCCCCCGGTCTCGCCATCACCCCCAGCGGCGACGAGGGCACCCGGTTCGGCATCTCGCACCTGCCCAGCGGTAAGGCCGTCATCACCGGCCGGTGCGCCGAGCACGTCGAGGAGGCCGCCCGGCTGATCACCGGCCACCCGAAGCCGATCGACTGGACCAGGACCGACGAGGCCATCGTCGCCGACGAGGCGGCCAAGGATCTCGTCGTCTCCGTCAACGGGGCCGTCGGTCCCTGCTACGGCTGCGGGCCGAAGTACGACGGGCCCACCTGGTCGGTGCGCTGCACCACCTGCGACTGGGACTGGCAGGACGACTTCGACGAGGGCCCGCTGGACGTCGAGGCGGCCCGAAGCATGGCCCGCGATCACGAGTGCGAGCCGAACGTCCAGCTGCGCCCGCCCGGCGAGAACTCCAAGTGGGTGCCCGAGTGGCGCGTTAACCGCGACGGCTCGATCGGCGGTGCGTCGTGATCGACCTCGGCACGATCCTCTCCTGGCCGGCCGCCACCCACCCCGACCCGCCGCAGCCCACCGGCCCCTGGTCGCCCCGCACCGACAGCGACATGCCCGTCGCCACCGACCCCGCCCTCGACGGGCACACCCCGCCCACCCTCGACGACCTCGGCCTCACCGCCGACCCCGTCGCCCAAGTCGTGCGGATGCGCGACCACATCGACGCCCTGATCGCCGGCATGACCGACCAGCAGCGCGCCGACCTCGCCAGCTACGAGCAGCAGGTGCGGCACCTGAAGGCGGTGTCGTGATGGCGCTGCACAACAAGCGCGTCAAGCGCATCACCCACCACGAGTACGAGCTGCCCTCGCCCGTCCACATCAGTGAGTTCCTGAAGACCCTCGTCATCGCCCAGCAGGACGTGAAGCGCGACCTGGGCGACGTTGCCGACGAGGTCATCGAGGTCAAGGCCCACGACGACAAGGTGCTCATCACCTGGTGGTCCGAGGAGGACGTGTGATGGGCGCCTTCGCGATCCACCACCCGAAGCGCGACGCCGGCATGCCCATCAACACCAGCGACGACTACTGCCGCGCCGGCTGCTGGACGCCGCCCGGCCGGGAGCACGGCCTCTCCTGCCCCGCCGTCGAGCACCACGACAACCTGCGCGTCTTCCGCGGGCTGCTCAACGCGCTGCCGCTGGCTGTCGCCCTCGACGCCATCGTGATCGCCCTCGCGGCCTTCCTGATCTGGAGCCTCTGATGACCGACTTCACCGCCCACGACATCCACCTCATCGACCAGGGCGCCGTCGACGCCCTCCGCGCGGTCGACGCCCTCGCCGCCGACCCGGAGACCGCCCGCCGCCTCGCCGAGCGTGGGGAAGCCGTCTACGGCGCCGAGCTGACCGCCGACCTCCACAACACCGTCGGCGGCCGGGCCATGAGCCTCGCCGGGTGGGCCGCGTTCGCCACCATCCGCCTCGTCCAAGCGCAGGCCCGCCACACCGTCGACCACGGCGAGGCGGCCCGCATGTGGGCCGAGGACGTCGACATGGTCTGGGCGAAGGTCGACGAGAGGGACGCCGAGCTGGAGAAGGTGCGCGCCGAGCTGGCCGAGATCAAGGGCCTCTACGAGCAGACCGCCATCGCCCGCGACAAGATCCGCGCCGAGCGGAACGCCGAGATCCGCGCCCACAACGCCACCCGCGCCCAGCTCACCGACGCCAACCGCGCCCTCGACGGCTACAAGGCCGACGAGCGGTCCCTCACCGCCGCCAACACCGCCCTCGCCAACGAGCGGGACGCCATGCGGGTCGTCGTCGACGCCGCGAAGGTGTGGCGCTGGTCCGGCGACACCGCCGACGGCCACCGCCGCGCCGAGGCCTCCCTCATGGCCGCCATCGACGCCCTCCCGGAGGTGGCCCGGTGACCACGCTCAGCCCCCACCGCATCGGCTTCCTCCAGTACGTGCGCGCCGAACTCGCCACCGCCCTCGACATCCCCACCCACCCCGGCGCCGACGACCACTGGCACCCCCTCACCGACCTCCGCCAGCCCGCCGTCAGCCGACCCACCGACGTGCCCACCGCCGTCATCCCCGCCATCCGCCCGCCCATCGCCGCCATCGCCGACGTCGCCTACGAGCTGGTCGACGACCCGCACCTCGGGGTGCTGCCCATCGGACCCCAGGTGCCCGCCCACATCCACGACGAGCTGATCGGAGCGCAGCGGTGAGCATCGAGACCAGCATCAACGCCCTCAACATGGCCGCCAAGTACCCGGCCCGCGAACTGCTGCAGCTCGCCCGCAGCGAGAAGTGGCACGTCGAGCAGGTCGAGAAGACCATCGGCGCGATGGCCGGCGAGGCGCACCGGCTCAAGGACGCCTGGGCCGCCGCCATGGTCGACAAGGACCGCCAGGTCCGCGCCGCCAGCGACCGGGCCCTCGACTGCACCGAGCACGGCAAGGTCATCGCCGACCTGGAGCAGCAGGTCCACCAGATCAGCCAGAGCGAGACCGCCCACGACAAGGCGCGCGGCACCCTCGCCGTCGGCCTGCTCGACATCGCCGAGTCGCTGAAGGGGCTGCAAGCCCGCGCGAGCCGGGGCGAGCAGCTGCCGGCGAGCAAGGAGATCGTCGACGCGCTCGCGAAGGCCGTCGCCAAGCTGTCGGAGCGGGGGCGGCTGAAGTGAGCGTCACGATCCCCGCCGACATCCTCGACGTCGCCGCCGTCGTCCTCGGCGAGCAGCAGAAGCCCCTGCGCGGCTGGCAGAAGCACGACGCCATCTGCGCCATGGCCGCCCTCGGCTACTCCAAGACCCACATCGCCTGGGCGCTGTGCACCACCCGCGCCACCATCGAGAACTACGGCTACCTGCACAGCGTCACCCTGCACCGCTACGACCAGCGCCCCGACTGGGAAGCCATCCGCTGGGTCACCCACCACGGGGCCCGCATGCGCTTGGAAAACCCCGACCGCGTCCACGCCATCCGCGGCCTCGCCGCCCAAGGCCACCACCTCCAAGAGATCGCCCGCCGGCTGCTGTGCTCCGACCGCTGCGTCACCGACGTCGCCCGGCGCCACCGCATCGCGCTCCCCGCCGCACCCCCGGCCGCCGGCGGGTGGCGCGTCTACAGCCGCGGGTCGGGACGCCCGAAGGCGGTGGCGGCATGAGCATCACCGTCCTGCGGCCCGCCACCACCAACGCCGACCACGACTGGCGGCTACGCGGCAACTGCCTCGACGTCGACCCCGACGTCATGCACCCCGACGACAGAAACCACTTCGGCGAGCAGGAAGCCAAGAAGATCTGCGCCGGCTGCCCCGTCGCCACCCAGTGCCTCAAGGAGTCCTTCGACCTGCGCGACTGGCACGGCATTCGCGCCGGCCTCACCGGCAACGAGCGCCGCAACCTCGACCCCACCAACCCGCCCAAGCGGTGTAAGCGGTGCAACGCCCAGTTCGTGCCCCGCCTGGACACGCAGGTCCGCTGCCGGACCTGCGCCCGGCTGGCCGACGGCAACCGCGCGAAGGGAGCGAAGCGGTGAAGACCCTGCCCATGGGCTGCGAGCGGTGCGGCGCCGTACGCCGCGACCACGACGCACCCGACCACCGGTGGCAGACCCCGTCCATGGCCACCGTGCTGGCGCGGGCCGCGGCCTGGCGGAAGCGGGTGGTGGCGTGAACACCTGCGTCACCTGCGACCTGCCCGAGCAGCGGTGGGACCCCTTCGACCCGCTCTACATCTGCGGCGGCAGCCAGTGCCCCGACTGCAACCGCCACGACCTCAACGAAGAAGCCACCCGCAACCACGCCGAGGTGAACGCGTGAAGATCGTAAAGAAGCACGGCGGACGCAACCACTGGTACGTCGACGAAGACGCCGGCGGCGAGCGGGTGCCCGGCGTCACCACCCTCACCGGCAACGGCCTGCCCAAGCCGGCCCTACTCAACTGGGCCGGCGAAGCCACCGCCGAATACGCAGTCGACAACTGGGACGACCTCGCCAAGCTGCCCCTCAGCGAGCGGCTGAAGAAGATCAAGGGCGGGCGGTACGAGAAGCGCGACGCCGCCTCCGCCAAGGGCACCGAGGTGCACAAACTCGCCGAACGGCTGATCGCCAACGAGCGGGTCACCGTCCCCGACGGACTCACCGGCTACGTCCAGGCGTGCGTGCGGTTCCTCGACGAGTTCGACGTCCGCGCGGTGCACGTCGAGGCGGTCGTCTACTCGGAGACCCGTCGACACGTCGGGACGCTCGACCTGATCGCCGACGTGCTGCTGCCGGACATGCCGAAGTACGACCACATCCCCCGCGGTGAAGACGGCTACGCACGAGGGCTGCTCGACTGGAAGACCACCAAGTCCGGGATCTTCGGCGACGTCGCTCTCCAGCTCGCCCCGTACCGGCACAGCGAGTTCCTGATCCTGCCCGACGGCACGGTCACCGACATGCCGCCGGTGGACTTCTGCGCCGGCATCCACCTGCGGCCGGACGGCACCTACTCATTCGTGCCGCTGGAGAGCGACGAGGACGTCTACCGCGACTTCCTCTACATCAAGGAGGCCGCCCGGATCGTCGACGGGCTGCGGGACCTGGTCGGGGAGCCGATCGAGCCGCCGACCGCTTCCGCGTACGTGCTGGCCAAGGCCGACGAGGCCGAGGCGGTGGCGTTCTGATGGCCGCCAACCTCGCCGAGGCCCTGCTGGAACTCCAGGCCAAGCCTCCCGTCCTCACCAAGAACAAGGCCGGCCACCAGTCCAAGTACGCCGACCTGGTCCAGGTCAACGAGCAGGTGCTGTCCCGCCTCAACGAGCTCGGCGTCGTCTGGTCTTGCCTGCCGACGCTGACCGAGGACGGCAAGTTCGTCCTGGAGTACGAGCTGGAGCACGTCGCATCGGCCACGAAGAAGTCGGGCCGCTGGCCGCTGAAGCTGTCCGACAACCCGCAGCAGATGGGCAGCGCCACCACGTACGGCCGCCGGTACGCGCTGCTGGCCGTGACTGGCATCGCCGCCGAGGACGAGGACGACGACGGGCAGGCCGCCTCCGGCCGGCGCACCGCCCAGCGCGCGGCGCAGCCCCGCCAGCAGGCGCGGCCGGCGGCGCCGGAGCAGCCCACCGCGCAGCGGGCCCAGCGGCCGGCCGCCGCCCAGCCGCCGCTGCCGGGGGAGCGCCCCGACGGCATCAGCCAGGCGCAGCAGGGCCTGCTGCACGTCCTGCTCGGCAAGGTCGGCAAGTCCAACCGGGAGGCCGGGCTCGGCTACATCAGCGACGTCCTGGAGCGCGAGATCACGAGCACCAAGGAACTCAGCAAGGCCGACGCCACCCGCGTCATCGACCACCTCAAGAAGGCCGCCGGAGAGCAGGAGCAGTGACATGACCACCACCGTCGAGTCCCCGATCAACGCCGCCGAGCGAATCGCCCCCGCTCCGGCCACCCGAGAGGACGCCACCCGTGGCCCGTGGGTGCGGCACTACGCCGCCCAGGCCCTCGCCTGCTGGGCCACCTTCCGCACGGAGATCCGCAACCTCACGCCTAACCCGGAGCCCGGCTCCCGCCCGGACCTCGGGTACCTGGCGCTCGCCGCCGTCTCGTCCACCACCGCCGTCGTGGCGCTCACCCAGCCCATCGACGCCCCCAGCCTGATCTGGGACCTCACCCCCGAGGCCGGTGCCCTCAACGGCGAGTACGAGGACTGGCTGACCGACGTCCTCGTCCGCTACGGCATCAACCCCGGACACATCGACCCGGACCTGAACCCCGCCGACTTCGCCCCGCAGGAGCAGCCCGCATGAGCAACGAGACCGTCATCACCGTCATCGGCAACCTGACCGACGACCCCGAGCTGCGCTTCACCCCCGGCGGTCACGCCGTCGCGAAGTTCCGCGTCGCCTCCACCCCCCGGATGTTCGACAAGCAGTCGCAGGAGTGGAAGGACGGCGAGCCGCTGTTCCTGTCCTGCTCGGTGTGGCGCGACGCCGCCGAGCACGTCGCCGAGTCCCTCACCCGCGGCGCCCGCGTCATCGTCGTCGGCCGGCTGCGGCAGCGGTCGTACGAGAAGGACGGCGAGAAGCGGACCGTCTTCGAGCTGGAGGTCGACGAGGTCGGCCCGAGCCTGCGGCACGCCACCGCGAAGGTCACCAAGGCCGGGAAGGGCGGCGGCGGGCAGGCCAGCCGCCCGGCGGCGCCCGAAGAAGCGCCCTGGTGACCCAGCACCACCCAGCCCCGCCCGGACCGGCCGGCACCGCGCATCGAGCGCGCGACGGGGCGCCACCCACGCGACCACCACGACCTAGGGGGGACCTGATGACCAGCACCACCCCAAGCGCCGGCGGGATCCTCGCCGCCGCCAGCGCATTGCAGGGCCCTCAGCAGACCTTCACCCGAGAGCAGGTCGCCTACCTCATGCACCTCGCGTACGAGTCCGGGCGCACCGCCACCTACCTGGAGGACGTGGCCGAACTCCACGCCACCTGGGCCCGCAACCCCATCCACCGTCCCACCGCCGAGCAGCGCTACCAGGAGCGGATGGCGGAGATGGACGCCCTCGGCCAGGCCCGGGCCGCCGCGGAAGGCCGCCCCTACCGCATTCACCCGGGCGGCCCCGTGGACTGGGAGACCGGCCGGCCGCTCGGCCCCGGCGAGGACGTGAACGCGTGAGCATCGACATCGACTGGGGGGGCATGGACACCGTGGCGCCGGAGGAACCCAACCCCTTCGACCCCGACCGGCACCCCGAGGAGCACGCCGCCTGGGAGAAGCAGACCGCCGCCGCCCGCGAGCAGGTCGAAGCCGCCCGCGTCCGTCAGCGGGAAGAGCTGGCCCGGCAGCGCGAAGAGCGCAAGGCCCGCTATCTGGTCGAGGAAGAGGACCGGCAGTTCATCCTCCTCAAGGCCCGGCACGCCGCCGAGCAGCGGTGGGCCGAAGAGCAGGCCGCCCTCGCCAAGTCCCACGCCGACGACGCCGCCCGCGTCCACGACGGCGCCACGTTCCTGCTCGACCTGCCGCCCACCCCACCCGCCCTGTGGGGCAAAGGCGAGGACATCCTGTGGGCCCGCGGTGAAGCGCTGATGATCGCCGGGCCGCAGGGCGTCGGGAAGACCACCATCGCCGGGCAACTCCTGCGCGCCGTCGCCGGCCTGCACCACGAGGTGCTCGGCTTCCCGGTGGAGCCGTGCGAGCAGCGGGTGCTGTACCTGGCGATGGACCGGCCCGAGCAAGCCCGCCGCAACCTCGGCCGCATGTTCGCGGGCAACGCCGGCGAGCGCGAGTACCTGGCCGAGATCCTCCGCTTCTGGTCCGGGCCGCCGCCGTCGGACTTCGCCGCCGACCCGGCCAGCCTGCTGCGGCTCGCCCAGCAGCACGGCGCCGACGTGGTGTTCGTCGACTCGCTGAAGGACGCCGCGGTCGGCCTGTCGAAGGACGAGGTCGGGGCCGGCTACAACCGGGCCCGGCAGTTGGCCCTGGCCGAGGGGGTGCAGCTGGTCGAGCTGCACCACGTCGTGAAGAACGGCGCCGACGGCGGGAAGCCGAACAACATCAACGGCATCTACGGCTCCACCTGGCTCACCTCGGGCGCCGGTTCGGTGGTGCTGCTGTGGGGCGAGCCGGGTGACCCGGTCATCGACTTCGTGCACCTGAAGCAGCCGATGAACGAGGTCGGCCCGCTGAAGGTGCTGCACAACCGGACCACCGGCCTGGCCGAGGTCTACCACGACGAGGAAACCGACGTGGTGGCGCTGGCCCGCAGGTGCGCGAGTACCGGCATCTCGGCCGCGGAGGCAGCCCGATGCCAGTTCTCGGTCGAGAAGCCAACCCGGGCGCAGGTGGAGAAGGCCCGCCGGAATCTGGCCCGTCTGGTGGAGCACGGGCTGCTCGTGTTCAAGCCGGCGAGCGAGGACGGCAAGGGCGGTCGGGGGAACGCGGACCGGTGGTTCGCGGTGGCTCCGGCGTCGTGGGGGAGCGATGAGGAGGCGTCCGATGACCGATACCGGTAGTAGCCGATCCGACGCGCACGGTGAGCAAACAACTCACAGAGAAAGGTACGCGTCGATCCCTGAGCGAAAGGCACGGGGAAAGGCACGGGTCGATCCGTCCGACGCATCCCCGCAGGTCAGGAAGTCACAGCGCTCAGAACCTAAGTCACACGCGCCCCTCCCTCGGGATGTCACGTTTTCCGCCCTCTCTTTAAGGAGGGCGGAACGTGACCCGAGAGGGGGGAGAGATCAACAAAACACCCCCCGCGCGGTCGACCCGGAGCCCGTCGGCCCCATCGCAGAGCAGTTCCTCGACCGGCTCGCAGCCGCCACCGACGACCCAGACCTCGCCGACCGCCGGCGCGAAGCCCTCCGACGCCTCACCCGCCAAACCCCCGCCACCCGTAGGGAGCAGACCCGATGAGCACCACGACCAAGGCCATCACCGCCCGCATCGCCCACCTCTGCGAGGGCTGCTACACCGTCCCGAGCGACCACAACGTGCCGACCATCGCGCCCGGGCACCGCTACCTGCGGCACACCGCCTTCCCCGACGGGGACATCAACACCTCTGACCGCCCGTTCAGCGTCACCGAGTGCGTCGCCTGCCTTGCCAACCGGGATGAGACCGCGCCGCTGCTGGTCGCCGGTGCGTGCTCGACCTTCTGCTGCGGCGACGTGCCCTGCGCCCGTCCGTTCGGACACGACGGCGACCACGAGTGCCAGCGCTGCCTCGACCGGGTGGAGGTGTCAGCGTGAACAAGCCCCGCCAGATCGGCACCAAAGCAGAGTCCGCCGTCGTGAAGGTGCTCATCCCCAACGGCTTCCCCCACGCCGAGCGGCGCGCCCTCCGCGGCGAGCACGACGCCGGAGACCTCACCGGCACCCCCGGCATCTGCTGGTCGGTGAAGGGCGGCGACATGGCCCGCACCGCCAGCGACCTCGACATCCAGCGGTGGCTCGGCGAGCTGGCCACGCAGATCGGGCACGCGAAGGCCGACGTCGGGGTGCTCGTCGTGCAGCGCAAGGCCGTCGGCGAGGCCAACGCGCACCGCTGGTGGGCGATCATGCCGGCGCTGCAGTTCACCGCGCTCGCCTGGGTGCCGCCACGCGACGCGGTCCCGTTCGGCGACTTCCCGGTGCGGATGCTGCTCGCCGACGCCATCACCCTCCTGCGCGCCGCCGGCTACGGCGAGCCCGAGGTCACACAGGAGGTGGCTTGCCCCTCGCGGTACGCGGCCGGCACCGGTGCCGTCGTCGCCTGCCGGCAGGCCGGCCTGCACACGGTCCACAGCAACCTCGCAGCCGGCGCCGACCGAGTGGCCTGGATGCCCGGCGACCTCAGCGAGCTGGAGGCGTCATGACCAAGCCGCTGTCCCGCCGCGGACGCCCAATGCACCTACGAGACGCCGCGACCCTCTGCCTCGCCGTCCTGCCCGTGCCCGGCGACCCACTGGTCTGCGAGCTACCCGCCGGGCACCTCGACGACGGGCAGAAGCACAAGAGCGGCTGCACCAGCTGGGGCCGACCGACCACCCAGACAGACCGATAACTCTCATTAACACCCCCCGATTGGAGATCGAGATGACGGCCCCGTACTACGCCGACGAGGCGGTGACCCTGCACCACGGTGACTGTCTCGCCACCCTGCGCGAGCTGCCGACCGGATCCGTCGACTGCGTGGTCACCTCGCCGCCCTACTTCTGGATGCGCGACTACGGCGAGGCCGGGCAGTACGGGCTGGAGGCCACCCCGCAGCAGTACATCGACACCCTCGCCGCCGTCATGGCCGAAGCCCGCCGCGTTCTCGCCGCCGACGGCACCCTGTGGCTCAACCTGGGCGACGCCCACTCCCAGCGCAAAGCCGTCCGACGGTCCTCCCACCAGGAAGGCCTGCACGGCGCCCGCGGGGCCCGCCCCTCGTGGCGGGAGTCCCGCGCCGCCGGCCGCGCCCGCATGTCCAACGAAAACGTCATCGCCGGCCGGGCCGTACCGGAGAAGTCGCTGATGATGCTGCCCGAGCGGATCGCCATGGCGATGATCGACGACGGGTGGCTGCTGCGCAGCAAGGTCGTCTGGGCGAAGACGTTCGCCGCGCCGGACCCGGCCGCGGACCGGCTCGCGTCCAAGTGGGAGCCGCTGTACCTGTTCTCGAAGTCGCCCCGCTACTGGTTTGACCGGGCCGCGCTCGACGGTGACGACGGTGACGTGTGGCGGCTGCCGGCCAGCTCCGGCGCCGGCGATCACACCGCCTCCTACCCGCTCGCCCTGCCCGAGCGTTGCATCCGCATCGGCTGCAAGCCCGGCGGCACGGTCCTCGACCCGTTCAGCGGATCGGGCACCACCGGGCAGGCGGCGCTACGTCTCGGCCGCCGATACGTCGGCATCGACCTCAAGGCGTCCTACCACGACCAGGCGCTGCGCACCCGGCTCGCGCAGAGCGAGCTGATCGGCGGCGCGGCGTGAGCGGGCAGCAGGACGTCCAGTGGGCTGTGCGTTACCCCGCCTTCCCGCCGCACTGGGAAGCCGGCGTCGACCTCGCTGACGACGAGGACGACGCCCGCGCGCTGGCCGACAACTACGGCCCCGGGGCGACCGTTGTCGTCCTGGTGCCCGCCGGTCCGGCCGAGGAGGCCCGCCGGTGACCGCTCTCGTCGCCGTGACGGCACCGGGCGACCAGCTCGCCCGGTACGCCGCCGCCTTCCTCACCACCTGGGGCCCCAACACCCGCCGCACCTACCGCTACGCCATCCAGGCCTGGCTCGACTGGTGCACCGCCAACAACGTCGACCCGTTCAACGCCGTCCCCGCCCACGGCCAGCTCTGGGACGCCCACATGCGCGACACCCAGGGCTACACCGAAGGCACCCGCGCCAACCGCCTCAGCGCCGTCCGCAGCCTCTACGAGTGGCTGGAAACCCAGGACGTCGCGTTCCGCCGCAACCCGGCCAAGCTCACCCGCAACCAGCGACCCCAGCCCAACCCGAAGCCCACGTCGGCCCTGTCCGCGGAGCAGGCCGTCGCCCTGTTGGACGCCGCCGACAACGACACCCCCCGCACCGCCGCCATGGTGTGGCTGCTCATCACCACCGGCATCCGCGTCGGCGAACTGGTGTCAGCCGACCTGGAAGACCTCGACCTCGACGCCGGGCACCGCATCCTCCACGTCATGGGCAAGGGCCGCAAACGCCGCAAAGCCCTGATCACCCCGCCCACCTGGCAGCGCATCGACGCCTACCGCGCCACCCGCGACGACGCCACCAACCTGCCCACCCTCCACGCCGGAGCACGCCCCCGACGGCCCCTGCTCGCCACCTCCACCGGCCGCAGAGTCGGCGCCAACCGGGTCACCCTCACCCTCCAACGCCTCGCCCGCGACGTCCTGCCGCCCGAGGTGGCCCGGCAGATCAGCCCCCACGTCACCCGCGCCACCTACGTCACCCTCAACCTCGCCGCCGGCAAAGACCTCCGCCAAGTCCAGTACGCCGTCGGCCACGCCAACCCCACCACCACCGAGGGCTACGACCGGTCGCAGCTCAACCCGGACAACCACCCGTCGTACGCGCTGATGTCAGTGCTGTCCGCCGCCCGAGCCAACCGCTGAAGGAGACCGCCGTGAAGCACCTGAAGCCCCTGCGCTGCCTGTTCGGCTTCCACCGCTGGGAGGAGCACGAGCACTCCGGCTGGTGGTGCACCCGCTGCGGCAAGGAAGCCCCGCGCTGCCGCAACTGCCGCGGCCAGCACGACCCGGAGGCGTTCCTCGTCGTCTGCCGCGTCACGACCGGCTGAGACGCCGCCCGAGCCCAGGCCACCACCGCGCCGCGTTGAGCGGCCCCACCGAAAGGAGCAGCACCGTGAGCATCAAGACCCAGACCTGCTACACCGTCCACTGCGACGGCATCAGCGGCGACGGAAAGCCGTGTGACGCCACCATCGACCACGACTACACCCCGCACTACCCGGACCCGGAGTACGCCCGGGAAGAGGCGCGTGACGGATTCGAGTGGTGGTGCCGGGACGGCGTCGACCTGTGCGACAGCTGCAAGCTCAGCCCGCACGAGTTCGTGCCCGAGCCCCCCGCAGGCGACTGGTGCTGCGCCCGCTGCGGGCTGGACGCAGACGAGCACGAGCCCGTGCTGGCACCGACCCCCTGAGACGACGGTGGGCCAGGAAGCCCGCGAAGCCTCCTGGCCCACCCCGACGCCCTGGTAGGCGCCCACATCGCACCGGCCAGCCTACTCCCGGGGGGACCTGTGAGCCTGCTCTGCATCGCCGATCACTGCGGCATCCCGCACCAGCACATCGCCGACTGCCCGAACCCCGACGTCTGCCGTGGCTGCCTGCCCCGCCCCGCGGCGGACGGGCTGCGGCTGTGCGAGGTGGACGTCCGGCGCATGGCCGAGGACGCCCGCACCGCCGCCGTGCTGCACGAGGACTTGGCGCTGACCCTGATCCGGCGGGGCCGGGGTGGTGAGCGGGTCGCCGGGTCCAGCTCGGGTGCTCCGGTGCCGGACGACGAGGTGATGGAGGCGCGGCAGGCGATCCGCTCCACGCTGGTGTCGCTGTGCCGGCTGGTCCTCGAAGAGCGGGGCATCGGACAGCCTGCGGACGACGTGCCCGCCATGGCCGCCTACGTCGAGCGCCACCACGTGTGGCTGGCTGCGCACCCTGCCGCTGACGAGCACGCGCGGGATCTGCGGGACGTGGCGGGTGATCCGCGCACGCGCAGGTTGGCGTATCCGGCGGGCACGGACCGGCTGTACATCGGTGACTGCCCGCTGCTGGTGACCGTGCTGACCACCGTGCCGTTCAGCCCGGGAACCCAGGAGGTGTGCGGGACGCGGCTGTACGTCTACGGGGACTCGCAGCTGATCCTGTGCTCGGGGTGCGGCACGGAGGAGACGGTCGAGTGGTGGCAGCGGGAGCTGGTGGGTGAGGCCGCCGCGCTGGTGGACGCGTACCTGGCGTCGGCGGACCTGTCGATGCGGTGGGGCCGGGAGGTGACGCCGGCGATGCTGCGGAAGTGGGCGTACGACGGGAAGGTCAACCGCGCGGGCCAGGACGGCAAGGGGCGGACGTTGTACGACCTGAACGAGCTGCGTGGGCACGCCGAGAAGCTGTGGGCGCAGGTGGCAGCATGAGCGACCTCCGCCCCTCCGTCCGCGCGACCTACGACTCCGAACAGACCGGCCCGCGCTACTGGGTCACCTCCACGATTGACGGCCAGGCCGTGGCGTTCCGGGTGCGGATCGCCGACCCGTTCGTCCGGCACACCGTCCGGGTGGGCCTGCGGGACCTGCTGCGTGGTCTACTGCGCGGCCGTCTGACCGTCGAGGTGACCGTGGGCGGGGACACCGAGGTGATGCGCGATGTGCTGGAACTGGACGAGCAGGCGCTGATCCACGGCCGCACCCGACGGGCGGCGTTCCAGCAGTCCATCCACCAGAAGCTCCGCAACATGGCGTGACGGCAGCGCGTCAACTTGACACCGTCACGATGGCAGAACACCATGTCAGGTAGGTTTGACCTTAGCCATCGAAGCCCCGCCACATCCTCCCCAGGACGGCGGGGCTTCGGCATGTCCGGGGGGTGAACGGTGCGTGTCCCGCGGATCCTCATCGGCCTGCTGCTCGCCGTCATCGTGGGCGGGCTGACCGTCGGCTGCGTCTACCACTGGCCGAGCTGAACCTGCGTACTGCCCTCGCCCACGCTGCCCCAACCACACACGCGGCCACCGTGGCACGCATCAACACGAGGCAGATCAGGGCGCGAGGAAGCAGCACCAGGGGGATCGCAACCTGGGGGGTGTCATGACCAGGGGGCGCACCACCAGCCAGCGGGGCTACGGCTGGGAACACCAGCAGGCCAGGGCTCAAGCCCTCGCCCACCTAGCCCAGGCAGGCAGCCTGCCTTGCCCGTTCTGCCACCAGCCCATGACACCGGGCATGAAGCTGCACTACGACCACTACCCACCCCTCGCCCTAGGTGGTGGTGGCACCCGCCGCCTGGCCCATGCCTCATGCAACTGTCGAGCTGGACAACAGCTCGGACAGCAGCGACGCACCAAGCGCACGACGAAGCGCAAGGTGAAGCGCATCGCGGTCAACTCTCGCGCCTGGTGACAGGTGGTGAGGGTAGGGGGGCACCCCCACGACGCAGAGTGACCTCGTATGACCCTTCGCCTTCCGTCAGGCGTTTCTGTGTGCGACAGATTTGGAGGGGGCACCGATGGGGGCGACTGACGCCGAGCGTGCCCGCCGATCTCGCAGGCACCGCAAGGGCGACCACTCGCTCTGCGACCCGTCGCGCTGTGACGGCACGGCTCCCGTCACGTCACAGTCACGTGAGTCTGGGAAGCCGCGGCGGTTGGGGGCCCGCGGTGCGCGGCTGTGGGAGGAGGAGGGGGGCGACTCCCTGACTGGCGCACGCCGGGTCGTCCTGGAAGAGGCGTGCCGGCTCGTCGACCGCCTCGACCGGCTCGACGCGATCGTCAACGGCCGCGACCGTGCCTGGCTGACGTTGGAGACCGACGACGCCGGTGGGATCACGGTGGTCGTCGACAAGTTGTTGTCGGAGGGCCGCCAGCAGCAGTTGGCGCTGAAGCAGCTCGCCGGGGAACTGCGCGCGGGCGGCGGCGCCGCGAAGCCCGCGACGGGAGGCAGCATCCTTGACCAGCTCGCTGCTCGACGTGCGACGAGGCTCGCAAACCCCGCGGGTTAGCACCTACCCGCCGGCGGGGCTCAGCTCCGGCCCCGACATCGCCGACCTGTCCGAGGCTGCCGGCCTGGTGTTGGATCCGTGGCAGCGGTACGTCCTCGATCACGGCATGGGTGAACGGCCAGACGGCAAGTGGGCGGCCCGTGAGGTTGCGTGCTGGGTGCCCCGCCAGAACGGCAAGGGCGCGCTCATCGAAGCGCGGGTCCTCGCTGGTCTGTTCCTGCTCGGTGAGAAGCGCATCCTGTGGAGCGCCCACGAGTACAAGACCGCGCAGGAGGGCTTCCTGCGGATCCGTGAGCTGATTCAGTCCGCTCCCGACTTCGACCGGCTGGTCAAGCGGTACTGGGAAGGCAGCGGTGAGCAGGGCGTCGAGCTGACCACCGGCCAGCGGCTCAAGTTCATCGCTCGCAGCAAGGGCTCCGGCCGAGGCTTCTCCGGCGACTGCATCATCCTCGATGAGGCGCAGGAGTTGACCCTGCTTCAGATGAAGGCGCTGTTCTCCACGATGAGCGCCAAGTCGATCCACGGCAACCCGCAAATCTGGTACCTGGGCACGCCGCCGGAGGATCCGGCTGCGTGGGTGTACGGCATCCGCAAGGACGGCGAGGCCGGCAAGGCCCGGCTTGCCTACTTCGACTGGGGGCTGGGCGACGTCGATCCGACCGTCTCGCTGAAGGCCCGGTTGGAGAGCTACCAGGACCGGGAGTTGTGGTACCGGGCGAACCCGGGGCTGGGCATCCGCATCAGTGAGGAGTTCTGCGAGGACGAGCTGTCTCGGCTGCGGGAGGGCTTCGCCCCGGAGAGGCTCGGCATGTGGCTCCCGTACGCCGGTGACGAGGATGCCGGGTGGCAGGTCATCGGCCAGCCAGCGTGGATGGCCGCCCAGAACGTTGGGTCGCAGATGGAGGGCCAGCCCGCCGTCGCGGTGTACGTGCCCCCTGACCGGTCGTACGCGGCGATTGGCCTGGCTGGTGCCGCCGCTGGCGGGGGGCGGCATGTGGAGGTGGCCGGCAACGGCCAGGTCCTCGACTACAGGCCCGGTACTCGGTGGGTCGTGCCGCGGCTGAAGGAGCTGGAGAAGCACAGCCCGTCGGTGCTGGTCATCGACGACAAGGCGCTGGCCGACGAGGCCGAAGAGGCTGGCCTGGTGGTGCATCGGGCGACGGCCCCGGATGTGGTGACCGGCTGTCAGCTGCTCTACGACGGCATCAGCGGCCCGGACGTGGCGGGTCGGGACGTGCGGCACATCGGCCAGCCCGAGCTGACGGACGCGGTGCGCGGCGCGGTGAAGCGGGATGTGGGCGGGTCGTGGGCGTGGGCCCGCCGGGACCTGGCCGTGGACGTGACCCCGCTGGCCGCGGTGTCCCTCGCCCTGTTCGGCCACAGCACCCCGCGGGTGCATCGACAGAAGGCCCAACCGTTCTTCGGCTCATGGCGATAGGGAGGAGGCCGGGATGACAACCCTGGAGGGCATCTTCGAGCGCGCTCCCGTGGAGCGGATCACCGACGAGGCGCGGCAGGTCAATGTCGGTCGGGCACTCGCCGCGCTGGTCGCCGTGGTGCTGATGTTCATCGGCCGGACGGCTGGCTGGATGGTGACCGCGGTGGTATGGACGTTCGTGGCGGTGCGGGTCGGCTACCGGGACGTGCGGCCGAGGCCGCCGACCGTGTCGCCGCCGGCGAGCCGGCCCGGGCGGTAGCCCATGGCCTCCACGGCACTGGAGCGCGTCAACGCGGCCTACGCGTCGACCCGTCAGCCGCGTCGGTCGATCTCCACGATCGACGACTACTTCGGCGCCCTGAACGAGTTCTACTACCAGGGCAACGCCTACCAGATGGGCCTCGGCGGACTCGGCGGGGTGCAACAGACCCTCGGCGGGCAGAAGGCCGAGCAGATCCCGAACAGCCTGGAGGGCTACGCCGCGCAGGCGTACGCCGCGAACGGCATCGTGTTCGCCTGCATGTCGGTGCGGATGCTCGTCTTCTCGGCGATCCGCTTCCAGTACCAGGGGTTCAACAGGGGCCGACCGTCGACGATGTTCGGCGGCGCCGATCTGGAGCTGCTGGAGCGCCCGTGGTCGGGTGGCACGACGCAGGATCTGCTGACGCAGATGATCCTCGACGCGGACCTGGCCGGGAACAGCTACTGGGCGAACGTCGAGGGTGAGTTGGTGCGGCTGCGGCCGGACTGGGTGGACATCATCCTGGCGCCGCGGCGGGTGCGTGGCGGGCAGCTCGGGTGGACGAAGTTCGGCTACCGGTACACCGAGGGTGGCGCGCACTCGGGTAACGACCCGGTGGCGCTGCTGCCGGATGAGGTGGCGCACTTCGCGCCGATCCCTGACCCGCTGGCCACGTACCGGGGCATGTCCTGGTTGACGCCGGTGGTGCGTGAGGTGCAGGCCGACGGGGTGATGACCCGGCACAAGCGGCAGTTCTTTGAGAACGGCGCGACGCCGAACATGGTGGTCTCGGGGATCACCGCCGCGAACCAGCAGGAGTTCGACGCGATCGTCGACATGATGGAGTCCAACCACGCCGGGATCGCCAACGCCGGCCGGACGCTGTACCTGGCGGCGGGGGCGAACGCCGAGGTGGTCGGGGCGAACCTGCAGCAGATCGAGTTCGCGACGACGCAGGGCCGCGGGGAGACGCGCATCGCCGCCGCCGCTGGCGTGCACCCGGTGATCGTCGGTCTGTCGGAGGGCCTGTCCGGTTCGTCGCTGAACGCCGGCAACTATGGGCAGGCGCGGCGCCGGTTCGCGGACGGCACGATGCACCCGCTGTGGCAGAACGCGGCCGGTTCGCTGGAGCAGTTGGTGCCGCCGCCCGGTCCGGCGACGCGGTTGTGGTACGACGCCCGCGATGTGCCGTTCCTGCGGGAGGACCGCAAGGACGCGGCGCAGATTCAGCAGATGAGGGCGGCGACGGTCCGCCAGTACGTGGACGCGGGTTTCACGCCCGAGTCGTCGGTCGCCGCTGTGGAGGCGGAGGACCCGGGGCTGCTCGTGCACACGGGTTTGTTCAGCGTCCAGTTGCAGCCACCGAACAGCCAGAGTCAGCCGGAGCTTCCGGCGGGAGGGGGCTCGGATGCCTGAGCAGGTGGTGTATCGCGAGGATCTGTGCCGGGAGGCGCCGTTCACGGTCCGCGCGGCCGGCGGCGACGCTGAGGGCGGTGACGGGCTGACGCTCGACGGGTATGGGGCGGTGTTCAACTCCGTCACCACGATCGACTCGTGGGAGGGCTCGTTCGAGGAGGTCATCGCGCCGGGCGCGTTCCGCAAGAGCTTGCGGGAGCGCACGCCGCGGCTGCAGTTCGACCACGGCTACCACCCGCTGATCGGCTCCATCCCCATCGGGAAGATCACGGAGATCGGCGAGGACGACCGTGGCCTGCACGTGGTGGCCCGGCTGCACGACAACTGGCTGATCGAGCCGATCCGTGACGCCCTCGCCGAGGAGTCCATCGACGGCATGTCGTTCCGGTTCTCCGTGATGCGCGAGGAGTGGCGCGACGCCAGCAACAAGCTCATCAAGGCCGACGACGTGTCGAAGGCGCTGTTCTACCCGGCGGCCCTGAGTTACGAGGTGACGGCGCCGCTGCGCCGCACCCTGAAGGAAGTGAAGGTGTCCGAGGTCGGCCCCGTGGTGTGGCCGGCCTACGACGACACCTCGGTCGGTGTCCGGTCCAAGGTCACGATCGACTTGGGTCGCCTGGGTGACCCGGACACCCGTAGGACTCTCGCCCGCGCCGTCTACCTGGCGGACGCTGCCGAGCGCACCAACCGTTCCACCGACGCGCCGCCCGCCGACCAGGGCCGGCCCGACGGGCACCCGGCCGGGGCACCGGCCGCGCCGCCCGCCGACCGGTCGTCGTCCGGTGAGCACCCGTCCGCCCCGCCGCCGGCGCGCAAGCCGAACCCCGCCAAGGAGTTCGCGCAGCACGCCCGCGGCTACCTGCTTTCCATCGAAGAGAGGAACTGACCCGCCATGGCGGACGACAAGGGCCAGACCAACGGCCCCACCCTGACTCACTCGCAGTCGGTGAACCGGCTGAAGGAGATCACTTCCGAGCTGGAGCGCCTCGGCGAACTCGACGAGCTGACCCCCGAGGACGAGACGTACTTCGGTGAGCTGCGCGACGAGTTCAAGAGCGTCGACAAGCACCGCAAGAAGCTGGAGCGCGACGCCGAGCTGGCGGCGGTCCGGTCCGCGTCGCAGGGCATCGGCGGGTTCCGCATCCAGCGCGGCGCCCCCGGCAACTCCGCCGACCAGGGCGAGCGGGACGCGATCCTGGAGCCCGACTCGGTCGAGGACCGCCGGTTCCGCAACCCGTGGGACCTGTCGGAGGTTCGCACCTTCGGCCGCTCGCGGGAGTCGGTGAACGAGGAGCTGCGCTCCCGCGCGCTGTCCGCGATCGAGAAGATGCCGTCGGCGAACGACAAGGTGCGCGAGGCGGCCACCACCATCGTCGAGCGGTTCGACGACAAGGACGCCACCCTGGCGCGGCTCGCGCTGGTCGCGTCGTCGCCGGCCTACCTGCGGGCGTTCGCGAAGGCGGCCACCAACCGGCTGCACGAGCTGGACGACACCGAGCAGCGGGCGCTGCAGGCGGTCCGGGCGATGTCCCTGACCGACTCGGCCGGCGGCTACCTGGTGCCCTTCCAGCTCGACCCGACCGTCATCATCACCGCGAACGGGTCGCTCAACGAGATCCGCCGGATCGCCCGGCAGGTCGTCGCGACCGGCGACACCTGGAACGGCGTGTCCGCGGGTGCGGTCGCCTGGTCGTGGGACGCGGAGGCCACGCAGGTTTCCGACGACGCCCCGACGTTCGCTCAGCCCAGCATCCCGGTGTACAAGGCGGCCGGTTTCGTGCCGGTGTCGATCGAGGCGCTGCAGGACATGGCGAACGGCGCCGCCGAGGTGGCCCGTCTGCTGTCGGAGGGTCGGGAGATCCTGGAGGCGGCGGCGTTCGTCACCGGCTCCGGTGTCGGCCAGCCGACCGGCATCGTCACCGCGCTGACCGGCACGGGATCGGTGGTCGCGTCGGCCGGCGCGGACACCCTCGCCGTCGGCGACCTGTACAACGTGCAGGGCTCGCTGCCGGCCCGCTACCGGGCGCGGGCGTCGTGGCTGGCCACGAACGCCTTCTACAACCGGGCCCGCCAGTTCGACACCGCCGGCGGATCCAGCCTCTGGGCGCAGCTCGGCGACGACCGGCCGGCGAACCTGCTCGGCAAGCCGATCTACGAGGCCGAGGACATGGACGGCGTCATCACCGCCGCGGCCGACAACTACATGGCGGTGTTCGGGGACTTCTCGAACTACGTCATCGCCGACCGGATCGGCATGACCGTCGAGTTCATCCCGCACCTGTTCGGCACCACCAACGGGCGCCCGACGGGCCAACGCGGCTGGTACGCCTACTACCGCACCGGCGCCGACTCGGTGAACGACGGTGCCTTTAGGCTTCTGAACGTCACGTAGTCGACCATCGCGCGGTAGCGGTGCCCATGCGTTCCGGATGATAAACTTTTTCGGATGGGACGTAAGGGCACCGCGCCGTGCGCGATCAACGGCTGTGACAAGAAGGAGCTGGCTCGGGGCTGGTGCTCCACGCACTACAGCAGGTGGAGCCGGTTCGGTGACCCGGAAGCCTCCGTTCGCCCTCGGGCGACGAGTTACGGCGACGAGTCATGCCGGGCTGCCGACTGCGGCAAGCCGATTCATGCGCACGGGTACTGCCCGACGCACCTTCAGCGGTGGCGGAAATACGGCGACCCGTTCGGGTCGGCACCGCGAACGCAGAAGAACATCGAGCAGCTCCGCCGCGAAGCGCACGACGGCCAGCCAGGGGGGCAGCTCGACAAGGCCTCGGGCTACCGCTACCGGACGCTCCGGCGGGGCGAGCGGTATGCGGAGCACCGCCTGGTCATGGAGCACATTCTCGGCCGGGCGCTCTTTCCCGACGAGACGGTGCATCACAAGAACGGCGACCGCGCCGACAACCGCCCCGAGAACCTCGAACTGTGGTCCTCGTGGCAACCGGCCGGCCAGCGGGTCGAGGACAAGATCGCCTGGGCGCGTGAACTTCTCGCCCGCTACGAGCAGGAGGCTCCATGCAGGTCCTCTACAACGAGCTGATCAGCCGGGTCGCCCTCGCGGTGGCGGCCCGGCTGAACGGCACAGTCAACGGCACCACCATCGACCGCACCGATCCGGCCGGCGGTACCGACAGCACCACCAGCGCGCTGCTGGTGGTCCTGGCCGGGACCGTCACCGACGGGTCGCACGCGATCGCGGTGCAGGTGTCCGACGACGGGTCGGCCTGGTCGGCCGCTCCCGCCGAGCACCTGCAGGGCTCGCTGCCCACCATCACTGCCACCGACGACGACCGGCTGTTCGAGGTCGGCTACACCGGCCCTCGCCGCTACCTGCGGGTCACGGCCACCACCTCGGGCGCCACCACGGGCGGCGTCTTCGGCGCGGTGGCGATCCTCGGCGGCGCCGGCCAGATACCCGTGCAGCGCTGACCTAACGAGAGAAGGGTGACGCCAATCATGGCGACCGACGAGAAGAGCACCAGCAAGCCGAGCGCCACGTCGACCACCAGGTCCTCGTCGGCTCGGGAGGCGACCAGCGGCCAGAAGCAGGACCCCACGGCCGGCGTGGCCGAGCAGATGCGTACCGAGCACGAGCGGCGCATCACCGTGCCGGGCGCGCCGAACGTGGACGCCCGCCTGGACAACCGGACTGGCGACCAGCGGCCCCCGGTCGAGTCGTGGCCGGCGAAGCCGCAGCAGGTCGACGGGCCGGACGTGATGCACCAGACGGAGCACACCCGTCGGGTGCTGGCCGACCGGGACCGCGCGAAGGACGCCGGCGAGCGCAAGGGCATGTTCAGCCCGGGTCCGCACGGTCTGTCCGACGAGCGGCTGCGGGAGGGCGGCGACCGCGGCGAGACGCAGACCCTGTACGGCACCGAGGGGCTGACCGAGGCGCAGGCCGCCGAGGGCAACCCGACGGCGGGCTGACATGGTGCTGCGCGTGCGGGAGGCGTACAGCTTCGACCACGACGGGGTGCCGGTGACGATGCGGGTCGGTGACCTGCTGGAGGAGGGCGACCCGCGTGCGGTCGGCCGGGAGCAGTTCCTGGAGCCGGCGCAGGAGGCGGCGCAAAGGGCTGCCGGTGCGACGTCCGCGTCGGTGGAGACGGCCACGGCCGCGCCGGGCGAGCGTCGCACCCGGGGGAAGGCCGCGCAGTAGCGGCAGCTGAGTCGAACGCCCACCGGCTGGTGCAGTCGGTGGGCGTTCCCCATCCCGAGGGGGGCGCATGGCGATCGGTGACCCGTACGCCACCGTCGCGGAGCTGAAGGCCCGGATGGATGTCGAGGACGCGATCGACGACGCCCGGCTGTCGGAGGCGTTGGAGGCGGCGAGCCGGGAGATCGAGACGTGGTGCGACCGCCAGTTCAACAAGGCGACCGTGGCGTCAACGCGGGTGTTCCGGCCGCAGACCCGCACGATCGCGCTGGTCGACGACTTCCACACCCTGACCGACCTGGCAGTCGGCGTGGACTCGTCAGGCGGCGGCACGTACGCGGCGTGGGGGGTCGGCGCGTACCAGTTGGAGCCGCTGAACGGGGTGGTCTCGGGCCGGCCTGGCTGGCCGTACTGCCGGATCCGGGCGGTCGGCTCGTACGGCTTCCCGTGCGGCCCGCTGGCGTCGGTGCAGGTCACGGCGCAGTGGGGGTGGGCGGAGGTTCCGGCGAACGTCCGTGAAGCGTGCCTGATCATCGCGGCGGAGTCGTTCAAGCTGGGTGATGCGCCGTTCGGGGTGGCCGGGTTCGGCGAGTTCGGGCCTGTGCGCGTGCGGATGAACAGCCTCGCCGAGCAGAAGCTGCTGCCGTACCAGCGCCGCATCGTGGGGCGGTGACCGGATGGCCGCGACGATCGACCAGATCATGACGGCGCTGAAGGACCGCCTGGGCACCGTGGATGGGGTTCGCGCGTACGACTACGCGCCGGACAGTCCGACGCCCGACAAGGCTGCCGCGTTTCCGCTGGTGCCGCCGGTTCCGTCGTACCGAGAGGCGATGCGCCGCGGGCTGATCGTCTACACCTTCCGCATCGCACTGGTGACCGGCGCGCAGCTCGACCGGGTCGGCCAGCAGCGCCTGGCGCAGTACGCCAGCGCAACCGGGGACCGGTCGATCCGGGCGGCGCTGGAGGACGGCACCGACACCGAGGGCCGCAGCGTGAAGACGCTCGGCGGCCTCGTCGACGACTTGGTCGTGGACAGCTTCGACCCCGACGGCCTGCAAGACGTGGGCCTCATCAACTACTACGGCGGCACGTTCGCCGTCCGCGTCATGGCGTCAGGAGAGTGAGCATGGACATCAAGATGTGTGAGCGCGGCGACTACCAGCCGGCTGTGGGTACGGGCATCCGGCCGCTGCGCTGGTGCCGGGAGCACTACCTGGAGGAGCACGGCGACGAGTTCGTCCGCGCCGAGGTCGTCGGTGACGCGCCGGTGACCGACGTGCGCACGGGCGACGAGGTGCGCCGCGGCGGCACGGTGGAGCTGGACCCGCAGGAGACCCGCATCGAGCAGCTGGTGTACGCGGGTGCGATCCGGGTGCTGCCGCAGGAGAAGACCAAGCCGGCCGCCTCCGACGCGGGCGACGAGTCGGCCGACGGGGACGCGGCGAAGCCGGCCCGTAAGCGGGGCTGATCGGCGTGGGCACGTTCGCCGCGAACAACATCACGACGTGGTTCGGCGGCTACGACATGACCGCCGACCTGAATCAGACGACCATGCCGATCGAGTTCGAGGCGTTGGACTCGACGACGATGGGCCCGGTCGGCACCCGGACGGCCCGGTCGCGGAAGGCCGGCCTGGAGGACGTCAGCTCGCAGGTGGCCGGGTTCTGGGACACGGCCGCGGGTGGACTGGAGGAGGCGGCGTTCGCGTCGCTGCGGGCCGCCGCGCAGGTGATCACGCACTCGCACGACGGCGCGGAGGGCTCCCCGGCCTACTTCTACCAGGCGAGGACGTTCAACTACGACCGGTTCGGCACGGTCGGTGAGCTGGCTCCGTTCAGCCTCACCGCGCAGGCGAGCAAGGGCAACGGGTCGCCGGGCGCGGTCCGGGGCTTGGTGCTGAAGACGAAGGGCACCGTGTCGGCGATCGGCGCGACGGGCACCGCCCTGCAGTTGCCGGCGGCGGCGAGCGGCGAGCACCTGTACGCGGCGTTGCACGTCTTCGGCACGCCCGGCACGACGATCACCGCGGTCTTGGAGTCCGACGACGCCAACACCTTCGCCAGCGCCACGACGCGGGCGACGTTTGGCCCGCTGACCGTGGCGGGCGGGACGTGGGCGACCCGGGTGGCGGGGCCGATCACTGACACCTGGTACCGGCTGCGGGTCACCGCGATCACCGGGACTTTCACCGTCGCCTGCGTCGCGGGCATCAAGTAGCAGGGAGTAGGGGATGGGTACTTTCGCGCTCGTCGACGCCCGCGTCGAGATCAACAGCGTGCTGATGTCGAGTTGGGTCACGTCGGTGCAGCTGCCGCAGGAGTTCGAGGCGCTGGAGGACACCGCGATGGGCGACACCGCCCGGTCGCGGATCGCCGGCCTGGAGGATTCCACGATCACGATCAACTTCAACGACGACTTCGCTGCCGGTGCGGTGGACGCCACGCTGTGGGCCGCCCGGAAGACGGTGGTGGTCATCAAGGTGCGGCCGACGTCCGCGGCGATCTCGGCCACGAACCCGGAGTACGTGGGGTCGTTCCTGGTGAACCAGCTGAGCCCGTTCGGTTCGGGTGTGGGTGAGTTGGCGACCCGGTCGGTGTCGTGGCCGCTGTCCGACCCGGACGGCATCGCCCGCAACACGGCCTGAGGGGCGCGGTCATGAGAGCAGAGATCGAAATCGGTGGTAAGGGCTTCGGCCGGGTCGTGCTCGACGGCAATGACGTTTCCAACGGCGTGCGGGCGCTCCAGATCAGCTCGGCCGTCGGTGAGGTCCCCCGGCTTGAGCTGGATGTCGTCGTCGTCGAGGATCTGCGGTTCGACGGTGAGGTCCGGGTCGTCATCCCGGACGCCACCCGGGAGACGCTGGAGGCGCTCGGCTGGACACCGCCAGCGGCGGACTGACCGGTGGGCATGTCCGTACGCGTTACTGGCAGCGCCCAGCTACTTCAGGTCATGGAGCGCCTGAGGGAGACGGGCAACGAGGGGTTGGGCAAGGGCATGGCGGCTGGCCTGCGGCTGGCAGCTGCACCGCTCAAGCCCGCCGTCCTCGCCGAGGTCCCGAGAACGATGCCCAGCGGTTACGCGCCGGTGTTGTCCCGGTCGCTGCAGTTCCGCACCACCGTGCGGGCCTTCAAGCACGTCGCCCGCGCGACCTGGCGGGTGTATGGCGACGGACGGCGGGAGAGGCGAGACGTTCCCGCCCTCAACCGCGGCGTGCTGAAGCACCCGACGTTCGGTCGGCGGAACCAGTGGGTGGCGCAGAGCGTGCGTCGCGGGTTCGTCGACCGCCCCGCCGACCGTCTCGCGCCGGCGGTACGCCGCGAAATGAACGTGGTCATCGACAAGGTCGCCGAGAAGATCCTGAAGGGCTGAACATGCAGTTACTGCCGCCGATGCGGTTCCGCTTCCTCGACGAGCAGGACCAGGCGACGTACGGGGACGGCTGGTGCACGTACGACGAGTCGGCGCTGGTGCGCGTCCCCGCGCGGGAGTTGGTGGAGATCGAGCGGCAGATCGGGATGGGCGTGCGGGACATGCTCAACCGGGCGCGGCTCGACTTCACTGACGGGAACCTCGCGGCGATGTGGACGGCGCGCCGGCTGGCTGGTGTCGACGAGCCGTTCGAGAAGTTCACCCCGCTGGTGCTGCTGGTCGATTGGGAGCCGGTGCCGGCCACCGCTGATGCCGACCCCCCGGCTCAGACCTCCTCGCCGTCGCCGGAGAGCGCGGAGGCGTAGCCGCCCTGCTCGACGAGGTGGGCCCGCAGTTCAGCCGCACCTATGTGGCGATCCCGCCGCCGGTGCTGCGGGAGATGACCCTGCGGGAGATCGAGGCGCACCTGGTGCCGCTGGCGCCGGCTCCGGTCGATGAGACAGAGGCGCTGATGCGCCAACACCCGGGCGTGCAGGGGAGGTCGTGATGGCGGACAAGCGCGACATCCTCATTAACCTGCTCGGCAAGGAAACCGTGTCGCCGGCTGCGGCCAAGGCTGCCGCCGGGGTGGAGAAGCTCGGCGACCGGATGGACGCCACCGCCGACGACGCGGCCAAGCTTGACCGGGAGATCGAGCAGGCCGAAAAGAGCCTGCGGGACCTGGCCGTCGCGTACGCCCGCACCGGCGACGCCGCCGAGCGCCTCGACCTGGCGAAGCAGATGCGCAAGCAGCAAACCGAGCTGCGCAAGCTGACCAAGACCCGCGGGTTCCTGCCGGACTTCGGTGAGGCCGGCACCGAAGCGGCCAGCCAGTTCGGGATGTCGTTCGTCGCCCGCCTCGGGCCGCTGCTGGCCCGCGCGCCGATGGCTGGGATGAACCCGGCGGCGTTGGCGATCGGTGCTCCGCTGGCCGCTGGCGCGGCGGTGGTGGTGGGCACGGCGGTGGCCGGTGCGGTCGTCGGTGGTGTCGGCCTCGGCGGTGTGGTGGGCGGGCTGAAGCTCGCCGCCCGGGACGCCCGGGTGAAGGCAGCCAGCAAGTCCCTCGGCGACGACGTCGGCGCGATGATGGGCCGCGCCTCGGTGTCGTTCGTGCCGGAGACCCTGAACGCGATCGAGATCGTGCGCAAGGGCGCCCTGGACATGGAGCCGGATTTCCGGCGGGCGTTCGGCGCGGCGTCGGACTACGTCGAGCCGCTGACCCGGGGTCTGATGGACGCCGCCCACAACGCCATGCCCGGCATCGTCAAGGCGATGGAGAGCGCCGGCCCGGTGATCGACGCCGTGGCGGACGGGATGCGGGACATCGGCTCCGCGGTCGGGGATTCGCTGTCGGACCTGTCGGAGTACGCCGACGAGGGCGCCCGGTCGCTGCGGCTGCTGTTCACGGTCGTCGACTACGGCATCCGGGCGACGTCCGACCTGCTTGAGGGCACGGCCATGTTGTACGGCCTGTCGGAAAAGATGGCCGCGGTGTGGTCGGGGAACATCCCGCTGCTGGCTGGGATGGTTGTCGAGGAGAAGAACGCCGACGCTGCCGCGCGGGGGCTGGCTGGTGGTCTGACCGGGGTGATGGACACGGCGGTGTTGGCCGCGGGTGGGACGTTCGCCCTGTCGGAGCGGCAGAAGATCCTCAACGGCGACATGCGCGAAGGCATCGCCGCCGCCGGCGGGCTCAGCGCCGCGTTCAACGTCCTGAACGGGGCGGCCCTGTCGTCGCGTGAGGCGGAGAGCCAGTACCAGGCGGCGATCGACGCGGTGACCGCCTCCATCAAGGCCAACGGGACGACGCTGGACCTGAACACGGCGAAGGGCCGGGCGAATGACCAGGCGATCCGGAACCTGATCGGCACGGTCGACGCCAAGGCGCAGGCGGTGTACGACGAGACGCTGGCGACGAAGGGTCAGGCGGCGGCGGAGACCGCGGCGAAGGGCGTCTACGAGCAGGGCCGCACGCAGCTGATCAAGAACCTGACGGCGATCCTGGGCAACAAGGACGCGGCGATCGCCCTCGCCGACAAGATCATGAAGATTCCCAAGCAGTGGGGCACGAAGGTCACCACGCCGGGCATGGGGGCGGCGATCGAGGCGGCGAAGCGGCTCAAGGCGCGCATCGACGAGATCGACCGGCGCATCGACATCAAGGCCACGCTGACCACCTCGTACGGGGGTGGCGCGCACACCGGGCAGGGCTACTCCACCGGCATGTCCGAGGGTGGCCCGGTCATCGGGCGGGGCCCGAAGGGTGTCGACTCCGAGCCGAGGCTGCTCGCCCCCGGTGAGCACGTGCTGACCGCCGCCGAGGTCGACGCGGCGGGCGGGCACTCCGGTGTGGAGCGGATTCGGTCCGCTCTCCGCAGCGGCGGGTCAACTGGGCGTGCAGATGCGCCGGTGATGGCTGGTGCTGTGTCGCGCCGGTCAGGGCCGGTGACCATGGCCGCGCCGATTCTTCAGATCAACGCCGGTAACGCGTCCGGGTTGGAGCGGGTGTTCCTGGCCTGGCTGGTGGGTGCGATCCGTGACGGTGGCGGCAACCCGAACGTCCTCGGATTGGGGGGTGGCTGGTGAGCTTCCCGACGGATCCGCTGGACGTGGTGGTGGAAATCGCCCCTGGCGCGAACCCGGCGGCCGACCCGAACACCCACTCGTGGGCGGATATCTCCGACTACCTGCGGGTGGCTGAGGGCAGCCGCATCACCATCAGTCGCGGGAAGTCGTCGCCGCTGGCGGACACGGTGCCGTCGCAGTGTTCGCTGGTGCTGGACAACTCGGACGGCCGATTCACCCCCAGGAACGCGATCGGCGCCTACTACCCGAGCCTGCAGAAGAACACGCCGTTGCGGGTGCGGATCAGGCAGGCCCGCGACCTGTTCGGCCGCACCACCTCCAACGGGTGGGGCCCGGCCGATTCGGGGCAGGTGTGGACAACGTCGGGGGGTGCCGCCGGCGACTACTCCACCGACGGCGCGGTGGGCAAGCATTCGCTGGGCTCGGTGGGCGTGCTGCGCGCCAGCCTCATCGACACGGGGCTGAACAGTCACCGGGTCACGGCCGACGTGACCTGCCCGGTGATGCCAACTGGCGCGTCCATCAGCCACTGGGTGGTGGTCAGAGCGGCGGACACCAGCAACTACTACGCCGTGGCGCTGACGGTGACGACGTCCGGGGCCGTGTCTCTGGTCATGTACCGGCGGCAGGGTGGCGCCCTGTCGGCGCCCTTGGACTCGGCCAGCGGGCTTCCCGTCCACACGGCGGGCACCCGCTGGCGGATCGTGTTCGAGCTGGCCGGGGAACGGCTGCGGGCGACGGCGTGGCGGCCCGCGGTGGAGTTCGACCCCGGCTGGCTGGTCGAGGCAACCGACACGGTGCTGACCGCGGGCACGCAGGTCGGGGTGATGAGCCGGGAGGAGACCGGCAACACCAACGGCACCGTCGTCATCTCCTGGGATTCGTTCGACGTGTCGTCGATCCGCTTCACGGGCCTGGTGGACCGGTGGCCGTCGCGGTGGGATCCGTCGGGAACCAACCGCTACGTGCCGATCACGGCGCATGGGGTGCTGCGGCGCATCGCCACCGCCGGCGAAGCCACCCGGTCGCCGCTGTACCGGTATCTGATGGCGCAGACGTGGGCGCGTACCGCCTACTGGCCGCTGGAGGACGGGGAGTCGGCGACGGAGGCGTCGTCGGCTGACGACCAGGCTCCGCAGATGCTGCCGTCGGCGCCGGTGCGGTTCGGGGTGCAGGCCCCGTCGACGTCCGGGGTGTCGACGATGGTGGATCCGAAGGGCGCGTATCTGCACGCCCGGATGCCGGAGTATTACGCCCTGGATTGGCGGCTGGAGGTGGTGCTGTCCCACGGCAAGGTGCCGTCGTTGACGGTGCGGTCCCTGTCGTGGTTGTGCCCTGGTTCGCTGACGCGCTGGGATCTCAACTCCACGCCGACGGGCTTCCAGATCGCCGCGTGGACGGCTGTGTCGGGCGGGTCGATCCAGCTGGCGGTGAACACGGCGGTGATCCCGCAACCGGGCCAGCTGCACCACATCCGGGTCGATGTCATCCACCCGGGCGGGACGGACGTGCGCGCCGACGTGTACGTCGACGGGACGTTCGTCGGGTGGAGCAGCGCCACCGGTCTGCAGGCTCACGTGCCGAACGTGATGCGGATCAACCCTGACGCGGTCGACTCGGACAACGTGCCGCTGGTCGGGCATCTGATCATGTGGGGTGAGCGGCCCGTCGGGAGCGAGTCGGCGCAGGCCGCGCTCGGTTACCCGGGGGAGCACGCGCACCGCCGGATTGAGGCGGTGTGCGCGGAGCGGGATGTGCCGTACGCGCCGGTGTACGGCGCCGCGGTCACGTCGGAGCCGATGGGTCCGCGGCCGTCGGGGTCGCTGGTCGGGACGCTGCGGGACGCGGAGGCCACCGACGCGGGGCTGCTGTACGAGCTGCGGTCCGGGCATGTGTCGTACCGGCGCCGCGCAGCCCTGGTCGACCAGTCGGCGGTCCTGGTGTTGGACTACGACGAGGGGCACGTCGCGCCGCCGTTTGAGCCGTCCGACGACGACGCGCAGCTGCGCAACGACGTCACGGTCAGGAGGCCGCTGGGCTCGGAGGCGCGGGTCGTCGACGCCGCTCACATCGCGGCGGTGGGCCGGTATGAGACGACGCTGACCCTGAACCCGTCCGACGACGAGCGGCTGGAGCAGCTGGCGGCGTGGGCGGTTCGCAGGGGGACCGTGGCGGAGCAGCGGTTCGACACGATCGCCATCAACATGTCGCGGGTCACCGCGTCGGTGGTCAGCCAATGGCTGGCGTGCGACATCGGCGATCGGGTGACGGTGGACAACGTCCCGACGCACCTGACGCCGGATTCGGTGGACGTGATGCTGGCCGGCTACACCGAGGTGATTGAGTGGCCGCGCCGCTGGCGGGTGGAGATGGTGTGCGAGCCGTACTCCCCGTGGGTGACGGGCGTCCTCGACAGTACGACGTTGGGCCGGCTGGACACGGCCGGCTCGACGCTGGCCACGGGGAACACGTCGGTTGAGGTGCGCATCGACGCACCCGACCGGGCGATCCTCACCACCGCCGAGGCTGCCCTGTTCGCTGTCGGGAACCGGGTGGTGCTGCACGGGCAGGACGGCCGGCGCAAGGAGCCGACCGTGTTCACGATCACGTCGATCACGCCGCCGGCGTTCGGATTCCAGGACGTGTACCTGAACCCCGCGCCGGCGGAGACGATCCGCGGGTCGCTGTCCGGTGGCATGGACACGCTGCGCCGGGTCGATCAGACCAGCCTGTCGGTGGCCACCACTGCGGGCCCGGTGTGGACGACGAACGCGGCGCATGTGCCGTTCGACATCAACGTCGGCGGGGAGCGGATGACCGTCACCGCGGTGAGCGGGGCGTCAAGTCCGCAGACGTTCACCGTCACCCGGGCGGTGAACGGGGTGCAGAAGCATCACGGCGTGGGCGCGGACGTGCGGCTGTGGCAGCCGCTGATCCTCGGACTCTGAGGGAGGTGCTGTGACCACATTCTTCGCCGGTCAGCCGTTGACGGCTCAGCAACTGGAGGATCTGCGGACGTTCGCCATTCCGCTGATGGTGGTGAAGACCGCCGACGAGTCGGTGGCGTCGTCGGCCACCCCGCAGGACGACAACGAGTTGTTCCTGACGGTGACGGCGGGCGCGAAGTACCGGCTGCTGATGCACCTGGTCGTCGGGGGCACGGGCACCGTCGGTGATCTGTTCATCCGGTTCAACGCGCCCGCCGGGTCCAAGATTTCGGCGTCCTGCGCGGGCATCGACGTGGGCGCGACCGGTGTGGTCGCCAACATGAACGCGGGTGCGTTCAACGATGTGACGACGTGGCCGATGCCCGCGAACTTCGCCTACGGCACGGTCGCCAACCCGACCGGGATCTTGTGCATGGGCAACCTGACCGTCGGCGCGACGGGCGGAACGTTCCGGTTGCAGTGGTCACAGGCGACCAGCAGCGCGACCGCCACCACCATCAAGTCCGGCAGCTCGCTGGAGTTGACCCGCTATGAGTAGGGGGTGGCCGGTGCGCCGTTTCGCCGCCGGCGCGCTCCCCCTGGTCCTCGCCGTCGGGCCGACCGGCAGCAGCTACCGGGAGCCGACCATGAACGCGGCTGACATGAACACCCGCACGGGGCAGATCGCCGGGCTGGGTGGGTTCGACGCGGGCCGGACGGCCCGGTTGCAGGACGGCCGTTGGTTGATGCTGACCGGCGACGCGACGCAGACCGACGAGCAGGTGTGGCCGGTGTACCACAACGCGGCGGTGATCTGGGACGGCGCCGGGCAGCGCAGGGTGGAGTCCCCGCATCCGGGTGGGCATTTCTTCCCCGACTTCGAGGACGGGAGCCGCTTCTGGCCGCTGTCGTTCTTCATCACCGCCGGCCGGGCGTACGTGCTAGGCACGCGGGTCGCCCCGACGGGGGACATGCAGTGGACGGGCCTCGGCGGCTACGGGGCGGTCGTCAACGTGCCGGCCGGCGGGGATCCCCGCTGGGTGCGGTACTTCCCGACCCCGTCGGGCATGCTCGGCGACGACGCCGTGCAGTGGTTCGGGGCGATCGCCTACGACGGGACGCACGTCTACGTGCACGGCACCCGGGACCGCGCGGAGGCCTGGCACGCCCGCGACGGCGGCTACGTCGCCCGCGTGCCCCTCGCGCAGCTGGAGGTGCCGCACCGCTGGCAGGTGTGGACCGGGCAGTCGTGGTCGCCGGACGTCGCCCAGGCGGTGCCGACCATCCCGATCGGGCAGCTCTACACGACCGGCCTGAACGGTACGGCCAACGCGTACACCCTGCACCGGCGGCCGAACGGGCAGTGGGCGGTGACGACGAAGCGGGCCGGGGACGCCAGTTCTGAGCTGGGCCGCTATGTGGCGGCCACGCCGTGGGGCCCGTGGTCGTGGGAGCCGCTGCTGACCGTCTGCGACACGGCCTGCTACCTGGCCGGCGCCGCACCCACCATTCCCACCGTGTCCGGGCAGCTGCTGGTGCAGTGGTCGCGGCGCGGGTCGACCCCCTACTGGGCGGAGGTCCCACAGTGAGCGGCTGGTATGTAGCCCCCGCGTTGGCCGTGCTCCGGGCCGAGATCGACACCCGGTGGCCTCGCCGCGATCGCACCTCCGACGGGTCTATCGGCGACGCCGCCCACCAGGCGTCCCGGTCGGACCACAACCCGAACGAGCGGGACTCGGTCAACGCGATCGACGTCGACAAGGACGGCATCGACGTGGCCGCGGTGATCGCGGCGGTCGAGTCGCACCCCTCCACCCACTACTGGATCTATGACCGGCAGATCGCCGACCGCGACGACGGCTTCCGGCGCCGCCCGTACACGGGCAGCAACCCGCACGACAAGCACCTGCACGTCTCCATCCGGCAGACACGGACGGCGGAGCAGGACCGACGCCCCTGGGGGCTTCTGGAGGACGACATGGAGTTGACCGGCAGGCAGGCGACGCAGCTGGCCGAGGTCCACGACTACCTGATGCGGCTGCGTGTCGGCATGGAGACCATGTCGGATGGCAAGCGCAGCATCGAGCAGACGAAGTGGCGCAAGCGTGACGAGACGTGGCAGCGCCGCGCAGACGGCCTGCTGGTCGCGCTCGCCGCCAGCGTGCAGGGCCTGGACATGGACGCCGTCCTGCGCCGCCTCGACGAGCACGCCGCAGCCGAAGCCGGTCGGGACGCCGAGCTGCGCGCCCTGGTGCAGGCCAGCCAGTCCGGGGAGCTGACCGCCGAGCAGGTGCTGACCAAGCTCCGCGACCTGCTCCCCGCCGACACAACCCCGCAGAGCTGACGCAGCTCCACACCTGGAGGACCGCCGGTGGCGGGCGATGACATCACCAACGCCGAGCTGGCCCGGCGGCTCGACTCGTTCCGCCGGGACGTGCACGACGACCTGGCGGACATCAGCAGGCGCATGGACGCCTACGTCCTCCGCGAGGTGTACCAAGCCGAGCGGGTCACGACGGAAACCCGGATCGCCGTGCTGGAGAGGCGCGTCGAGCAGGGCGACGAACAAAGGCGGGCGATGACGCGATGGCTGATCTCGGCGGTGATCATCCCGGTGGTGGCCGTGGTCGTCACCGTCTTCCTCAACTTGCAGGGGCCGGCATGAGGCGGATCGCGCGCTGGCGCTGGCGGGATCTGGCGGTCGTCGCCTGCGCCGTGGCGGTTGCCGTAGCGATTGCCTGGTCGACGTACCACATCGGGTTGCTGCGGGCGCAGAACGAGGCGCTGGCCAGCGCGCTGGAGCAGCAGCGTCAGCAGGCGCAGGACTCGGGCCAGGAGCCGGTGGCGCCGGCGGCAGAGGAGATCATTCGGGATCCGCAGGTCGTCACCGGTCCGGAAGGGCCCGAAGGTCCGCAGGGTCCGCGGGGTTTCGACGGCATCGACGGGTCGCCCGGTCCGAGCGGCCCGCCTGGGGCTCCCGGTAAGCCCGGTGCTCCTGGCCAGGACGGTGCCGATGGCGCTCCCGGTCCGGCTGGTTCCGCTGGCCCGCCGGGACCTCAGGGTCCGGCTGGCCCACGAGGCGAGCAAGGCCCGCAGGGAGAGCAGGGAGAGCAGGGCCCGCAGGGAGAGGCTGGCCCGGCGGGCGCTCAATGCCCCGACGGCACCCACGCCGAGACGGTCACGGTCGTCACCACCGAAGGCGCGCGGCAGATCGCCGCTTGCGTCAAGGACTAGCTACGGCCAGTCGGTGGTGGGCACGTAGGTCTCCCACCGGCCGCCCTTCTCGCGGCCCTCGCGGTAGATGCCGGCCAGCTTCCGCCGGGCGCTCGCCTCGTCGGGGAACTCCCACCGCGTCGGTTCCTGCACCTCGGCGGGGCTGTTCAGCAGGACCACCCACGTCCCGGAGCCGTCCATCCGCTGCTCCAGCCGCACCACCGCCGCGATCCACGAGCCATCCGGCGCATACAGGCGGCCGGCCTCACGCAACTGCGGCTGACCAGGCATAACCCTGACCGTACCCAGGAGGTACCCATGTCGGAACTCCACCCCGTGCCGGCGGCGGACGTGCCCCGGCCGATCGAATCGAAGGTCAAGGCGGCGACCGTCGGCGCCGGCGGTAGCGCTGCCGTCATCACCCCGGCCGTGCTGTGGCTCGTCGACGAGCTGTGGTTCAACGGCGCGGCGGCACCGGCCGTGCCGCTGCCGCTGGTCGGTGTCATCGGCCTGGTCGTGACGGGCGCCTGTGCGTTCGTGGCCGGCTACCTCGCGAAGCACACGGCGCGGCCGGACCTCGGCCGGTCCTGACCCCTCTCGCTGCACAGACTGCGGCCCCCCTTGCCTTCGGGCGAGGGGGGCCGCTTTCGTGCTGTCCGGCTCTACCAGGGGCCGTCGCCGAACTCCGCGGCGCACGCCTCCGCGACAGCGAGTTGCGCCCCCCGAAGATCCAGGTTCGCGTCGGGGCCCGGGTCCGCCGCGACCTTGTCCGCCGCCGCGATCAGATCCTGGCCGGCGTTGGCGATACCCGGCACCGACGCCGCAGCGGCGAGCTGACCCGCCGCGCGGTTGCTGGCCGGGTCGAAGTCGAAGGCGTTGCCGGCCGTGGCCGCAGCCCGGCAACCGGCCCGGTCGTCCACGGTGGGCGACGGCGACGCGCTGGTGGGAGAGGCCGCAGGCGCCGCGGCCGGCCCCGGGTCCTTGTCGCTGGAGCAGCCGGCCAGCGCGGCGACCAGGAGCAGGGCGGCGGCGAGGTGACGGGTACGCATCAGGACCACACCGCCCAACCGAGCAGGCCGAGCACCACCGCGGCGGCCGGCAGCTCGACGAGGACGAACCGCTTCCGGGGGCCGAACGCCGGCTCGACGATCACGCCGTCGCCGAACCGGTAGATCCGCCGCGCAGCCAAGCCCTTCTGCACCACGGAGAACTCCCGCCCGTGCGCGACGTCGGTCCACCCGTCCTCACCGGCCAGAGCCAGCGCGATCGAATGCGGTATGTCGGGGTGCTCGCCGACGGCCAGGCCTTGTGGGTAGCCGACGAGGTGGGGGAGGCGCTCCATGCCGGGCACCGTACCGACCTGCGGCAATGCGGCCCGATGATCGTCGGATGACCGACCCAGCGGCGTGTTGATGTAACAGAAGCGGCCCCTCACCCGAGGTGAGGGGCCGCGCTTCGTCGTGTCTGGGGTCAGGCGGGAGTGACAGCCAAGCGGCGCGGTCCGTATCTCCGGTGGAGTTGCTGCCAAGTCTTCGCCGAGCCCCGGGGTCCGCTCCACAGCTCGCCATCACGTCGGTACAGGTCGATGTGAGGCGGGCGCCCCCCTTTGACCCAGGTGCCACTCCGCGGCTCGGGCATCTCTGTCGGTCGTCCAGCGGCCATGCAGAGGTCGGCAATCCATGGGGTGCGAGTCAGGTACGCGAGGCTGCGTCCGACCGCCCCGTACCTCGGCAGTCCGAGCATTGTGTTGCAGGTGCCACAGAGGAGTCCTCGCACAAACCAGAGGCCGCGGTCCGCGTCGTGGTCGATGAAGAGCCTTCCGTGAGACGACTCGGGGCCGCGGGTGCGACATATCTCGCAGCGGTCCTCCACCTGCTCGACCCGCCTCGTGTACTCGTCGCAAGTCAGGTCGTACCTACGGTGGTGGTGCGTCCCGAGCTGCTGACTCATTCGGCCGCCTCTGCTCCGGGCTTGTTCCCCCTGCCGCCGGCGGAGCGGCCTTCGAGGATCTGCTGGATTCGGTTCCGGTGCAGACCCAGCTCCCGGCCGATGTCGGCGTAGCTCATGTCCCGGGCCTTCATCTCCACCACGGCCTCCTGGCGGATCTTCCGCAGCCGCGCCTGCCACGCCGGGATCGCGCCTAGCCGCTGACCTGCCTGTCTTGCCCGCTCGGCGGGGTCGGTGATGCGCTCGATGTCGTTGATGTCGGCCAACGGATTCTCCACCTCGTGATCGTAAGGGCTCCCCTTGCAAACGTGACTGTAGTGGGTACCTTGACGGCCTGACAAGGTACCCACTACATTCGGAAAGCGCCCCCAAACAAGGCAGCCCCCGACCAGCGATTACGGCGCTGGCCGAGGGCCTAGATCAGGAAGTGAGTCCTGACCATGTCCCACATCATCGCTCACGCGCCGACCGGTGCGTCTCCCATCTCCCCGCCGGACTTCCCGTCGACGTGCCCGCCGTGGTGCGTGGACTGCTGGAAGGGCGACAACCACTGGGAGACCCCCGACCCGGGGGTGACGTTCCACCACGGCGCCCCGCGGACGATCGTCTGCACGAACGGGCCGGAGACGCACGACGTGGAGATCTCGCTGGAGCGCCTCGACGCCGAGGGCGAGGTCGGTGACGTGCAGATCTACGTCCGCACCGACGACGGCGCGTTCAGCATGAGCCTCGACGAGGCGGAGCTGCTCGCGGCCGAGCTGTTCTCCCTCCTGCTTCGGGGCCGCCAGGGTGGTGAGCGGTGATGGACATTCTGACCCGACCCACCACCGGCTTCCGGCTGGAGGAGCGCATCACCACCGCGACGGGCGTCGAGAGGCGCGTGTCCATCGAGCCGGCCGGCGACGACCGCGACCAGGCGTTCAAGCTGATGACGGAGCGGGTCGCCGCGAACCGGCCGGCCTATGCCCCGGACTCCGGCATCCGCCTCGTGCTCGTCGGGGGTGACCGGTGATGGCCGTCCCGCGCTGGATCTCCCGCTCCCTGCTCGTCGCCGCCGCGATGGCCGCCATGGCGTTTGGCGTCAACCACACCGAGCAGCCGTGCACCGGCCACCAGGTCGGCGCCGCCGGCATGTGCGTCTCCACGCAGGTCGGAGGTGTCCTGTGAGCGAGCACCTCGGACACCTCGCCCTGATCCTCGCCGTCGGACCGGTGGTCCTCGCCGCGCCGTTCGTCCTCGCCTACGTGCTGGTGCAGCGCCCCGCCGACGAGGCCGCCCAGGTCGCCCGCGCCCGTGCCGCCGTCGAGCGGGAGGCGCAGCGCCGCGCGGCCCTTCCCCGCCGGAAGGAGCTGTCCCGATGAGCGACCGCACCTTCACCCACCCGAGCGTCCTGGCCGGGATCGCCGCCGGCGCGAGCTGGGCCGACCCGGAGATGGACCCGACCCGCATCGACTGGATCGACCGGCAGCCCGTCGCCGCGATCCCGTTCCAGGTGATCGACGGCCGCCCGGTCAACCCGTGCGAGACCACCCCGGTCCGGTACGGCCGCAACGAGCTCGGCCACTGGGGCGAGCAGAAGTGCGCTGACGCCCTCGTGTTCGCCACCGCTGGCGGGCGCCGCTGGATCGTGATGGTCGAGCGCGCCGACGGTCACGGCTGGGCGCTTCCCGGCGGCTACGTCGACCCCGGCGAGGACCCGATCGACGCGGCGGTGCGAGAGCTGCGGGAGGAGACCGGCCTGATCGTCGACCGGGCGGAGGAGCCGTACGTGGCGATGCCGGCCCGGTACGTGCCCGACCCTCGCGCCTCCGACGAGGCGTGGATGGTCACCACCCCGGTCCGCTTCGACGTCGGCAACTACTACGGCTGGCCGAGCCTGCCGCTGCTTGAGGGGGCGGACGACGCGAAGCGGGCCCGCTGGGTCCTCGCCGACTCGTACCCAGCTCTGGTCGAGCACCTGGCCAGCGTGTACTCCGGCGAGGTGTTCGCCGCCCACTGTGGCCTGCTCGCCGACGCCCTGCAGGTGCGCTGATGTGCACCATCAACGGCACCTGCGGCTGCCAGCGCAGCGGGGACGGCTTCCTGCTCGCCCTCAGCGGGCAGGTCGCCTGGTGGCTGCTGAAGACCGCCGCGAAGGCGGTGCAGCTGCTCATCGTCGCCCTCGTCGCGTTGACCCTGTGGGCGGCTCCGCGCGGCTGGCGGCTCGCCCAAGCCGGCTACCGGGCCGGCCGGCGCCGCTGGCTGATGCGGCCGGTGGTCCTCGACCGGGAGCCGGTCGCCGCCGTCACCGCCACCACCGACCTGCCCACCCTCGCCGACCTTCGCCTGAAGGAGCCCGCGAACTCATGACCACCACCATCGAACCCACCGACCTCGACCTCGACGGGCCGCCGGTCAACCCGTGGGCGTTCTCCGAGCCCGCCGCGCCCGACCCGGCGGCGAAGCCCGACGACCTGACCCCCGCGCTGCGGCTGATGGTCGACGAACTCGACGACGTGTACAAGGGCGACGACTGCCCGAGCATCGACAAGACCGCCGCAGCGATGAAGGAGGCCACCGGCAACAAGTCGTGGGACTCCCGCGGCCAGGTGGACAAGGCCCGCGCGGCGTACCGCGCCCGACACGGCATCCAGGTGGAGCAGAAGACGGCGAAGAAGACCACCCGCACCGCGGCGACCAGGCCGGCCCGTACCAAGCCGCCGACGCCCCGCCGTACCGCCCTGGTACGACCGGAACCTGAGCCGGTGGTACAGACCGAGCGGGCACCCGTGGTACACGAGCCCGTACCGCAGCCGGTCGCCGTGGCACAGCCCGAGCCCGTACCGCAGCCCACCGAGGCGGTACGTACCGCGCCCGGCCGGACGGTCCGGTCGTGGCCCGTCATGGTCATCGCCCTGCCCGCCATGGTGGCGATCTGGGGCGGCTGGGTCGGCCTCGGCGGACTCACCGGCTTCGGCGACATCAACCTCCTGCCCGGCATCGTCGCCGACAACGGCTGGGCCACCATCGACTCCGCCATCACCCTGCCCATCGGCGTGGAGGCGTACGCCGCGTTCGCCCTGCGCGCCTGGCTGTCCGGCCATGTGCCGGCCCGAGCCCGCGTGTTCGCCCGCTGGTCGGCCATCGGCTCCCTCGCCGTCGGCGCCCTCGGCCAGGTCGCCTACCACCTGCTCGTCGCCGCCGGCGTGAAGTCCGCCCCCTGGTGGATCACCACGCTGGTCGCCTGCCTGCCAGTGGCGGTGCTCGGCATGGCCGCCGCGCTGGTCCACCTCATGCGAGAGGAGCGCTGACGTGAGCACCGACCACATTCCCGGCCAGCGGCTCGCGTTCGACGACCTCGACGACCACGAGACCGTCGACGTCACCCCCGACCCGCCCGGCCCGCCCGTCGACCAGCACGAGCGCAAGCCCGTCTTCGCCGCCATCATCGGCAAGACCGACGAACGGCGCCCCATCGTTCCCGCCGGACTGCGCCGCGGAAACCTCGCGCCCACCGTCAAGCAGGTCACCGGCCGGGCCGGGCACGTCGCCGCGTACCACGCGGTACGCACCCCCCTGTGGTACGTGCCGCTCGCCCTGCTGTGGGCGGTATGGGGACTCATCCTGCTCGTCACCCGCCAGCTCCGCTGGTGGTGGGTGCTGGAGCAGGAACCACTGCGCCAGGAAGCCGCCACCCGCAACGACCCCGACGCGTGGATGAAGCTGCACCGCGAAGCCAAGGCCACCCGCCTGTACCGCGGCATCGTTCTCGCCGCCGAGGCCGTCGCAGTCCTCGTGGTCGTCGGTGTCCTCGCGGTACAGCCCGGCTGGTACAGCGCCGCCGTCGCGCTCGTGGTCGTACCACTGCTCGCGCGGTACGGGCGGCCCGCCGACAAGCCCATCGTCAGCCCCGCCGTCGTCAAGCCGCAGTTCCGCCGGCTCACCGCCGAACTGGTACGGCAGGCCATCCTGTCCTGCGGCATCGCCGGCCTGAAGGAACCGGAGCAGATCACCTTCCCGCAGGAAATCCACCGCGACGGGCCCGGCCAGCTCGCCATCGTCGACCTGCCGCCCGGCGTCGACGCCGTCGACGTCATCGAACGGCGCTCCCGCCTCGCCTCCGGCCTGCGCGTACCCGTCGACCAGGTGTGGCCGGAAACCATGCCCAAGGCCCACCCGGGCCGGCTGGCCATCTGGCAGGGCTACCAGCCCGCCTCCGCCATGAAGCAACCCGCCTGGCCCCTGCTCAAGGGCACGAAGGTGGACATCTTCAAGCCGTTCCCGTTCGCCACCGACCCCCGCCTGCGGCCCGTCATGGGGCAGCTCATCTACCGCAACTGGCTCATCGGTGCCATGCCCGGCGCCGGGAAGACGTTCTCCCTGCGTGAGCTGCTGCTCGTCGCCGCCCTCGACCCGACCGCCGAACTGACCGGCTACGAACTCAAGGGCACCGGCGACCTCGACATGCTGGAGCCGATCTGCACCAAGTACGGCTCCGGCGCCGACGACGACACCGTCGAGGAAGCCCTCGACATGCTGCGCTGGCTACGCGAGGAATGCGTCCGCCGCGGCGCCGTCATCAAGCGCATGGCCCGCGCCGGGAAAGCCCCCGAGAACAAGGTCACCCGCGAACTGGCCAACATGCCTGGCCTGGGACTACACCCGGTCGTGGCGTTCGTCGACGAGTGCCAGGAGCTGTTCGCCCACTCCGAGTTCGGCAAGGAAGCCGGCGACCTGGCCGAGAAGGTCATCAAGCTCGGTCGGGCGCTCGGCATCATCCTGCTGCTCGCCACCCAGCGGCCCGACAAGGACTCCCTGCCCAAGGGCGTCTCCGCCAACGCCGGCGTGCGCTGGTGCCTGCGCGTCACCGGCCAGGTCGAGAACGACATGGTGCTCGGCACCAGCATGTACAAGCAGGGCATCCGCGCCACCATGTTCGGCGACGAGGACTACGGGTGGGGCTGGCTCGTCGGCCTCGGCAAACCGGTCAGCGCCCGCGGCTACTACGTGGACGGGCCGGGCGCGAAGCGGATCGTGGAACACGCCATCCGCCACCGCCAGGCCGCCGGCACCATGCCTGAGCTGGACGAACCCGCCCCGAAGGTGAAGGCGTACAACCTGCTCGACGACATCCGCGCCGTCTGGCCGGCCACCGAGGACGCCCTCTGGTCGGAGCTGATCGTCGACCGGCTGGCCCGGATGCGGCCGGAAATCTACGGCGACTGGACGGTCACCACCCTCGGCGCCGCCCTGAAGTCGACCGGCGTGAAGACCGTGTCGATCCACCGGAAGCTCGACGGGATGTGGACCGGCAACCCGCACCCAGAGGGCAAGGGGTGGACCCGGTACGGGGTGCGGCTGGACACCCTCCAGGCGGCGATCGACGCCGGCGCGAAGCCCCGCGAGATCGCCGAGTGATAGCGGGCGGGCGCGCTATCGATAGCGCGCCCGCTAGCGCCTCAGACCCGCTGTGACCTGCGGGATTGCGAATAGCACGACCACCCTTCGAACCCCCGCTACCGCCCCTTGGAGGACCCGTGACAGAGACGATCGCCGCCGCCGAGCACACGACCGGCGGCCTGCCGTGGTGGGTGTGGCTGATCCTGGCCGCGCTCACCGCAGCGGCGTACAAGGTGGGCGAGTGGAGGTGGCGGCCATTCGCCCCCTGCTGGTGCTGCAAGGGCAGCGGCAAGCATCACCGCAAGGACCGGAAGGTGTTCCGCGACTGCTGGTGGTGCCGCGGCTCCGGCCGGCGCAAGCGCATCGGCCGCCGGGTGTGGGATCGTTTCGCGAAAGTCCGCAACGCGGCCCGGTGAGCTGCGCACAGGCTGTGACCGGTGACGATGCATGATCCTCAGATACCGAAAAGAACCTCGCGTGTAGGTGTACCAATGCGGACAGTCGATCATCGAACGGGCGGCCACGAGGCGTCACACCCACAAGATGCTCTATGGAAGTTGCACGACATGCGCCAAGATGAGTCCTTCACCGAGGGGGCTCATACGCACACTGAACGTTCCGCCAGGCAATAATTGCCGGGAGGAGCAACCGTCCGGGGGGACCGCGGCGATCACCTTAGGGGAGGTGAGGGCCATGCACAGCAGCACCATCCGACGACTCCTGCTCGGGGCAGCCCTCACCGGCGGCACCTGGCTCGGCCTCGCCGCCCTCGACGGCGCCGCCCACGCCGACACCGCGCCGCCCGCCGTGACCATCGAACGGCCGGCCGTGCTCGACACCGCGGCGAAGCTGCCGCCCCGACTGCCGCAGCAGGCCTCCGCCCGCGTCCGGGCCGCCATCGCCAAGGTGACCGCCGAGCCGACCGCACCCGCTGAGCCGAAACCGGAGCCGTGCGAGGACCAGCCCGCCGAGCCTGAGCCCGACCCCACCACGGAGCCCGAGCCCGAGCCCGAGCCCGAGCCCAGCGACGAGCCGGCCGACCCGCCCGTCGAGGACAAGCCCCGCAGCGAGCCGCCCGCCGACGAGCCGCCGGTGGAGGCCCCGCCCGTCGAGGTGCCCGTGCCGGTCGAGCAGCCGCCCGCCGAGGTGCCGCCGCCGCCCGCGCCGCCCGTCCCGGCCCCCACACCCACCCCGGACCCGGTGCCGACGCCCGACCCAGTGCCGCCCGTCGACGACGCACCTGAGCCGCTGCCCACCGACGGCGGCACCGCACCGAAGCCGCAGGACCCGCCGCCGCCGGCGCCCGCGCCCGTGGTCGTCCCCGCTCCGCTGCCCGTCCTCGGCCCTGTGCCGGCCGCCGAACCGCCGGCCGACGACGCGCCCACCATGCTTGGCCAGGCCGCCGCCGTCATCGACGTCGAGGTGCAGTGGTGCCCCGACGAGCAGCGCACCGACAACCGCCCGGACGGCCGCGACATGATCCGCCAGCTCATCGCCAGCCTCACCGCCCCCGCCGAAACACCCCGCGCCCAGTCCAAGCCCGGCTGCCCCGGCACACCCGACCGCGACGCCACCACCGGCGCCGGCCAGGTCAAGCCCCCACCACCCACGGCCGCAGACCTCATCGTCGCCATCTTCACCGGCAGCCACGTCCCGCCGGTCCTCGGCCGGATGGAGCACACCCGCGCCAGGTCACACCTGCCCGCCGGCCGCTCCACGCACATCGAGCCCAGCCCAGCCTGACAGCCACCCAGCCCGCGCTCCCCCGCGGGCACGTGCCGGCAAGCCCCTGGGCTCCCGGCGGGAGGCGGGCTACCGCGACCCCGACCTCCGATCACTCACCACCACCAGCACAACCGATCGGAGCTGATCGCAAGTGAGTACCACCGACCCCACCCTGACCCTCATCCGCAACACCTGCACCGCCATCGCCGTCGCCCTCGGGGTCACCCGGTCGGTCGCCCTCGCCGGCTTCCTGCACATGCCCGACTGGTCCATCGCGGCGTCGATGGTCCTGTTCGTCATCACCGTCCCCGCCGCCGCCTGGGCCGCATACCAGCTGCGCATCCGCCGCATCCTCGCCGAGAAGCAGGCCGCCATCGCCGAGAAGCACGCCGCCGAACAGCGGGCCGTCGCCGCCGAAACCCGGGTGGTGCAGCTCAGCGAGGCGGTGCTCAGCGAGGAAGAGGACCGGGCGCTGTGGGACTCCATCCCCGCGGCCACCTCGGTCGAGGACACCTGCGCCTTCGGGCTCAAGGTCGTGCCCATCAACCAGTACCGCGGCTACCCTCAGGCCGGGTAACCCGGCGCGCTTCCGGTGGGCCTCATGTCCGTCATCGGGGGGACATGAGGCCGGGGGAGGCCAGGATGGACTTCAACCTGCCCGAGGTGCCGCCGGACTTCAAGACCCGGATCGAGGAGCTGGTCAACGCCGAGGTGGCCGCCGACCGGTCGGTCGCCGTGCGGGTGCTGCCCCGGGCCGAGGCGCTGGCCCTGCCGGACATCATCCGTACCCAGTCCAACCTGATCCCGCCGGACGAGCAGGAGGTCCGGATCGTCGACATCGTCGGGCTGGACGTGCAGGCCGACGGCGGCACCCACGTCGCCTCGACCGCCCAGATCGGCAAGGTGCAGGTGGTCAAGGTGGAGAGCAAGGGCCGCGCCAACCGCCGGGTCCGGGTCAGGCTGGCCGACTAGGGCGTACGGCCGCCTCGTCCGCACGGTGTCCCCGGCACCGCTGGACCGGTGCCGGGGACGACGGGTCAGACGAGGTCCACGCGTTCCCGCTCGATCGGGTAGCCCGCCCGGGCGAAGACGGCGGCCATCGGGTGGTTGGTCTGGTCCGTGGCGGCCACGATCTCCGTCACGCCGCCCTTGACCAGCAGGTGCGTCCCCTCGACCAGCAGGTCGTACGCGTAGCCGTGGCCGCGTTGCTCGGGGACCACGCCGACGAAGCCGATGATCGGATCGGCGTGGTTGCGGGCCGGCACGATGATGCCGACCAGCTCGCCGCTCGCGGTCCAGGCCAGTCGCCACCAGTCACGCGGGCTCGGCAGCCAGAGCAGCAGGTCCAGTTCCTCCCGGGCCGCCGCGTCCGGCCCCGAGGTGGCGGCGGTGTGGCGGGTGTGGGCGTCCAGGCTGCCCTCACCGACGCGGCGGAGGACATCGAGGATCACGGCGTCGTCCGGTTCGGGGCGGAACGTGAGTCGCCCCGGCCGGTCGGGCAGTCCACACCCGGTGGTCCAGCGGTACCGGTACCGCTCGACCAGCACCGACATGCCGGCGGCCGTGGCGGCGTCGATCCGCGCCTGCGCCTGCGCCCGGACGGCGGGATCGTCGCGCCAGCCGGGTGGCAGCGACAGCGAGTACTCCGCCCGCAGCGGTGCGGTCCGGAGCAGCTCCACCGCCGCGTCGGTGTCGGTGAAGTCGAACCAGTCGAGAGCCAGCGGCTGGTCGTCGTCCGGCCCACCCCACCAGGCGGCGCGGGCCACGACGACGTCGTCGCGCAGGGCGACCCAGGTCCATTCGGGGCGGTACTGGCCGGCTTCGGCCATGTCGAGGTAGCGCTCGCCGAACGCGGCGCGGCCGACGAGAGCGGGGTCGGGCAGGGAGTCGAAGAGTTTTTCCTCGCCCGCGGTGATCGGGCGGATGACCAGTTCGGTCATGGGATCCTTCCGGGTGGTGACGTGCTCCCGGTTCAGGACCTCGGCGTCCTCGCCGTCGGGTGGGAGCACATGACAGTCGTGGTGGACATCGCGCTCACCTCCCTTTCGCTGATCGAGGACGCGGGCGGCAGATTAGCACCGGGGCCGGCGCCCGGCCGAGCGGTTTTCGCTCAGCCGGCCGGCGGCAGGTGGGCGGCGCGCACGTCGAGCAGCCAACCCTCCACCGTCGCCTCGTCCGGCCGCTCCGGCAGCGGCGTACGGCTGGTGTCGAAGTCCCGCTGCGCCGCGGCGACCAGCGCCTCCGCCTCGTCCAACGCGCCGCCGGCCACCCGCTCGCCGAAGGCACGGAACCACTCCGGGTCGGCCAGCCGGATCTCCAGCACGCCGGTCGCGTAGAGCACCCGGCCCTGGTGCAGCAACCGGGCCAGGTGCCGGGCGTGCTTCGCCGAGCGCCGCCGCCCGCCCAGGGACGAGTCGCGGGTGGTGAGCTTGCGGAACTGCTGCGTGGCGTACCCGAGGTAGGCGTCGCGGACCCGGGGCGCGCTGAGGAACGCCGACCGGATCGCGATCAGCCGCTCGCCGAACTCCGTCCGGGTCTCGTAGCAGTCGTCCGGCAGCCACATCAGCTCGGTGGCGGTCGGGTTGCCGCTCAGCGCGAGCTTCGCGTACTTGCCGGCCTCGTGCAGGGTGACGTCCGGGTCGGTGGTTACCACGGACTCCTTCGGCGGGTGCAGGCCGTGGAACGCGACGGTGGGCGCGGCGAAGACCCCGATCCGGTCGACGTCCGAGCCCGGCCCGGCCAGCCCGTACGCGACCGACCCGACGATTCCGGAGAGCAGCAGGTGCATGCCGGCGAGCATGACGCACGACACCCGATCGCGAAACCGGACTTCGGGTGTCAGGTTTTCCTGTCAGGGTCGGACGCATGACGACGAAACCGCTGACAGGGAAGATCGCGCTGGTCGCCGGGGCGACGCGGGGCGCCGGCCGGCAGATCGCCATCCAGCTCGGCGCGGCCGGGGCGACCGTCTACGCCACCGGCCGCAGCAGCCGGGCCGGCCGCTCCGAGATGGACCGCCCGGAGACCATCGAGGAGACCGCTGAGCTGGTCACCGCGGCCGGCGGCACCGGCATCGCCGCCCGGGTCGACCACCTCGTCCCCGACGAGGTCCGGGAGTTGGTCGCCCGGATCGACGCGGAGCAGGGCCGGCTGGACGTGCTGGTCAACGACATCTGGGGCGGCGACCCGCTGATCACCTGGGAGAAGCCGGTCTGGGAACAGCCCCTGGACGCCGGCTTCCGTACCCTGCGCCTGGCGATCGACACGCACATCATCACCAGCCACTTCGCGCTGCCCCTGCTGATCCGCCGTCCAGGTGGGCTGGTCGTGGAGATCGGGGACGGCACCCGGTCGTACAACGACGAGAACTACCGGCTCTCGGTCTTCTACGACCTGGCCAAGGTGTCGGTGAACCGGCTCGCGTTCAGCTGGGGGCACGAACTGAAGCCGCACGGTGGCACGGCCGTCGCGCTGACTCCCGGTTGGATCCGGTCCGAGGCCATGCTGGAGCACTACGAGGTCACCGAGGAGAACTGGCGCGACGGCGCGGCGAAGGACCCGCACTTCCTCATCTCGGAGACCCCGGCCTTCGTCGGACGCGCGGTCGCGGCGCTCGCCGCCGACGAGGGGAAGGCCCGTTGGAACCAGGCCTCCGTCTCGGCCGGCGAGCTGTCCCAGGTGTACGGGTTCACCGACGTCGACGGCAGCCGGCCGGACGCCTTCCGCTACATCGCCGAGGTGGTCGACGCCGGCAAGCCCGCCGACGTCACGGGCTACCGCTGACCGGTGGGGAGGTAGCGGGCGGCGGACCGCCTCGCGGCGTCCGCCAGCCGTTCCCTCAGCTCCGGCGGGTCCAGAACCTCCACCTCCGGGCCCAGCCCCAGCATCTGGGAGTACGCCACCTCGACGGACTCGACGGGCAGCCGGGTCACCACCCACCCCTGCCCGTCGGGTTCGCCGGCGGCGGCGAGCGCCTCGGCGTACACGAAGGGGGCGTCGGCGAGGTGCCGGAGCCGGCGCAGGCCGGCGGGGCTCAGGCGGATCGTCACCTCGGCCCGGAGCATGCTCCGCAGGAACGCCTCGGCCTGCTCCCGCCAGTACGCGGCCAGGTCGAAGTTGTCGTCCCGGTCGAAGCTCTCCCCACCCACCTCGACGCCCGTCACCCGGTCCACCCGGTACGTCCGGTACCGGTCGCCGACGCAGCCGACCAGGTACCAGATCCCGCTCTTGAGGACCAGCCCGTAGGGGCACAGCTCCCGCGTGACCTCCCGGTCGCCGCGCCGGTAGCGCAGCTCGACCACCCGGTCCCGCCAGACCGCCCGGGCCAGGTCGGCCAGCCACGGTGGCGGCGCGGACTCCCGGAACCAGCCCGGCACGTCCAGGTGGAACCGCTGCCCGGCGCGGGCGGGGGCGTCCCGCAGGCTCGGCGGCAGCGCGGCGAGCACCTTCAGCTCGGCGGCCGCCACCGCGTCCGCCAGCCCCATCTCACCGGCCGGGCCGGGCAGGCCGGAGAGGAAGAGCGCCTCGGCCTCGTCCCGGGTCAGGCCGGTCAGTCGGGTCCGGTAGCCGCCGAGGAGGCGGTACCCGCCGGCCCGGCCTCGGTCGGCGTAGACCGGCACCCCGGCGGCGGAGAGCGCCAGCACGTCCCGGTAGACCGTCCGCTCGGACACCTCCAGCTCGCGGGCCAGTTCGGCGGCGGTCATCGTGCCGCGGGACTGCAACAGCAGCACCAGGGAGATCAGCCGGGACGCGCGCACCCGACCATCCTGCCCGGCTCCGGGGCGTGCCGGTGAGCACTAGGCTCTCCGCTCGTGAACGCACCCAGCATCGCCGCGCCGGTCACCGGCGCCGTCGGTCGATTCCTCTCCGGCGTCGGGCTGCTCCTGCGCGGCCTCGGCCTCTACGTCCGCAGCCCGGGGCTGATGCTGCTCGGCATCGTGCCGGCGCTGATCTCCGGTGCGGTCTTCCTGTCCGCCTTCGCCGCCCTGGTGTACTTCGTGGACGACCTGGCCGCGCTGGTCACCCCGTTCGCCGACGACTGGTCGACCACCGCGCGGAGCCTGGTCCGGGTGATCGCCGGGCTGGCCTTCCTCGGGCTGGGCGGGCTGCTGGCGGTGGTCAGCTTCACCGCGGTCACCCTGGTCATCGGTGACCCGTTCTACGAGAAGATCTCCGAGCGGGTGGAGGAGCGCCTCGGTGGCACCCCGGGCGGGGTGGAGGTGACGTTCTGGGCCTCGCTGCGGCGCAGCGTCGTCGACTCCCTGCGGCTGGTCGGGCTGTCGGTGCTGTTCGGCATCCCGCTCTTCGCCGCCGGGTTCATCCCAGTCGTCGGCCAGACGGTGGTGCCGGTGATCGGGGCGGCGGTGGGTGGCTGGCTGCTCGCCGTCGAACTGGTGGGGGCGCCGTTCTCCCGGCGCGGGCTACGGCTGCCCGACCGCCGGTCGATCCTGAAGGCGGACCGGCCCACCACGCTCGGCTTCGGCGTGGCGGTCTTCCTGTGCTTCCTGATCCCGCTCGGCGCCGTGCTGGTCATGCCGGCCGCCGTCGCCGGGGCCACCCTGCTCACCCGCCGGTCGCTCGGTCAGCCCGTCGTGGAGAGCTGACATGGAGATCACGAGGCCGGCGTAGGCACGACCCTGAAGTCCGACCTCCGATGTCCGAGCCCGCCCACCGAACCAGCCGTACCCGCTCCGCGACGACCGGTTCCAGCGGGTCCGTCGCCGAACCCGGGCGTCGTCCCCCGAAAGGTCGTCGCCGTGAGTAGCCAGAGCCACTCTCACGGACCGTGAGTGGTCACGGGGGAGCCTCGATTGCCTTCCCCGCGCTTTGCTCTGCTGCCGCAGACGCAACACGCCTTGGAGCAGGCGCTTTCTCTTCCGGCTAGCGGGGACGGGTCAGGGTGGTTGTGACTCAGAGTTGCTGTCGCCTGGGCGGCAGCAGAGCAAAGCGGGAGAGGAGGGGTGCCGGCCGGCGGCCTGTCGTCACTCACCGCAACACAGGGGTGGGCGGCTTTCCCGCTGTGGCAGGCGGCGCGCCGAACGACTGTCGCCAAAGGCGTGGACGGGAGCGATCCGGACCCGGCGGGGGCTCGACGGTCAGGCGGATCCGCGCACCACCAGCTCGGTCGGCAGGATCACCGACTCCTCGATCGCCTCGCCCGCGGCGAGCCGCAGCAACTGCCGGGTCATCTCCCGGCCCAGCTCCACGATCTCCCAGCGCACCGTGGTCAGCGGCGGCTCGGTGTAGGCCGCCGTCTCGATGTCGTCGAAGCCGATCACCGCGACGTCGTCCGGCACCCGCCGTCCCGCCTCGCGAAGGGTCCGCAGGGCGGCGTGCGCCATCAGGTCGCTGGCGGCGAAGACCGCGTCCAGGTCGGGGTGCGCGGTGAGCAGCTGGTGCATGGCCGCCGCCCCGGACTCCCGGGTGAAGTCGCCGTACGCGACCAGCTCGTCCAGCCCGGCGGCGGTGACCGTCTCCCGGTAGCCGGTGAGCCGCTCGATGCCGGCGATCATGTCCTGCGGGCCGGCGATGCTGGCGATCCGGCGGCGACCGTTCTCGATCAGGTGCTGCACCGCCCGGGCCACCCCGCCGACGTTGTCGACGTCGACGTACGGCACCCGCGCGCCGTCGAGCGGCCGGCCGGCGCAGACCACCGGGATGCCGAGCCGGGCCAGGGTGCCGGGCAGCGGGTCGGCACCGTGCAGCGAGGCGAAGAGCACCCCGTCGACGTGCCGGCCGGTGGTGTACCGCTCGACCCGTTCGTGGCCGGCCGCCGACCCGGCGAGCATCAGCACCAGCTGCTTGTCGGCCGCCTCCAGCTCCTGGGCCGCCCCCCGGATGATGCCCGGGAACACCTGGTCGTCGGAGAAGACCCGGGTGGCCTCCTCGGGCATGACCAGGGCGACCGAGTCGGTCCGCTGGGTGACCAGGCTACGGGCGGCCAGGTTCGGCACGTACCCCAGCTCGGCCACGGCCCGACGGACCGCCTCCTGGATCGGCTCGGCCACCGTGGTGGAGCCGTTGACCACCCGGGACACGGTCGCCCGGGACACCCCGGCCCGGCGGGCGACCGCCTCCAGGGTCGGTCGCTGCGCGGTCGTCATCCCCGTCACCACCACCTCGTCACAGCCCGTTCCGGGAGATCACCTCCTGGTACCACCGGGCGCTGGATTTCGGTGTGCGCCGCTGGGTCAGGTAGTCGACGTGGACGATCCCGAACCGCTTCCGATAGCCCTCGGCCCACTCGAAGTTGTCCAGCAACGACCATACGAGATAGCCGCGCAGGTCCACCCCCCGGGCGATGGCCTGGTGCGCCGCCCGCAGGTGCCCGTCGAGGTAGGCGATCCGGTCGGTGTCCATGACCTGGCCGAGACCGTCCGGGCCGTCGGCGCCGGGCTTGTCCGGGAAGGCGCCGCCGTTCTCGGTGATCAGCATCGGCAGCCCCGGGTAGTCCCGGGCGATCCGCTCCAGCAGCCGGGTCAGCCCGGTCGCCTCGATCATCCAGCCCATGTCGGTCAGCGGGCCGGTGGGCGGCAGGAACTCCACCACGCCCTCGGTGCCCGGGTACGCCCCGCCGCCGCCTACGGCGTCCGGACGGCCGGCGACGTAGGTCGGGGCGTAGTAGTTCACCCCGAGCAGGTCGATCGGCGCGGCGATGAGCTTCTCGTCGCCGTCCCGGATGAACGTCGGCTCCACCAGCCGGCCGAGGTGCGCCAGCACGTCGTCCGGGTAGCCGGCGCCGGTCAGCGGGTCGAGGAAGATCCGGTTGTGCAGGCCGTCGACCAGTCGGGCGGCGGCGACGTCGGCGGCGTTGGCCGGGTCGGCGGGCTGCACGTCGGCCGGGTTGAGGGTGATCCCGAGGGTCGGCGCGCCGGCCGCGCGCAGCGCGCGGGCCGCCAGGCCGTGCCCCAGCAGGAGATGGTGTACGGCGGCGAAGGCCGCCCCCGCGTCCCGCTCGCCCGGCGCGTGCACCCCGTTGCCGTACCCCAGGTACGCCGAGCACCAGGGCTCGTTGAGCGTGGTCCAGGTGCGGACCCGGTCACCGAGCCGGTTGTGCACGGCGACGGCGTAGTCGGCGAGGTGCTCGGCGGTGTCCCGGTTGGTCCAGCCGCCCCGGTCCTGGAGGGCCTGCGGCAGGTCCCAGTGGTAGAGCGTGACGATCGGGTCGACGCCCCGGTCGAGCAGCGCGTCGGTGAGCCGGTCGTAGAAGTCCAGCCCACGGGGGTTGACCGGGCCGGTGCCGTCCGGCTGGATCCGGGGCCAGGCCACCGAGAAGCGGTACGCCCCCAATCCCAGCTCGGCGATCAACGCCACGTCGTCGGCGTACCGGTGGTAGTGGTCGCAGGCGACGTCGCCGGTGTGCCCCTGGAAGACCTTTCCGGGCGTACGGCTGAAGGTGTCCCAGATCGACGGGCCGCGACCGTCGTCGTGGACCGCGCCCTCGATCTGGTACGCCGCGGTGGCGGCACCCCAGACGAAGCCCTCGGGGAAACGCAGCTCACTCGTCACGCTCACGCCTTGACCGCACCTTCCATGATGCCGCCGATGATCTGGCGGCCGAACACGATGAACACCAGCAGCAGGGGCAGGGTCGCGATGGCCGTACCGGTGAACACCTGCGACATGTCCTGGTAGTACCCGTCCGACAGGGCCCGCAGCGACAGCTGCACGGTCGGGTTCTCCGGGTCGTTGAGCACCGCGTACGGCCAGAGGAAGTCGTTCCAGGTGGTCATGAAGGTGAGCAGGCCGAGGACGGCGGCGGCGGGGCGCAGCGCGGGCAGCACCACGTTCCAGTAGATCCGCGCGGTGCTGCACCCGTCGATCCGGGCGGCCTCGATCAGCTCGGTGCTGACCGCCTGGCCGGCGTACTGGCGCATCATGAAGACCCCGAAGCCGGTGACCAGCGCCGGCACGATCACGGCCGGCAGCCGGTCGTTCCAGTTCAGCTTCGTCATCAGCATGTACAGCGGGATGACGCCGAGCTGGGTGGGCACCATCATCGTCGCGATGATGACCATCAGCAGCGCGTTGCGCCCACGGAACCGCAGCTTGGCGAAGGCGAACCCGGCCAGGGTGGAGAAGAAGACCACCGAGACGGTGACCGACACCGCCACGATCGTGGAGTTCACCAGGCCGGTCAGGAAGTACGCGTCGGTGTTGGCGAAGAGCCGGGCGATGTTCGCGCCCAGGTTGCCGCCGGGGGTGACCGGGGGCGGCACCTCGCCCATCGCGTCGCTGGTGCGGCTGGCGACCACGAACATCCAGTAGATCGGGAAGATCGACAGGAGGGCGGTGAGGGTCAGTGCCGCGTAGGTGAGCCGGCCGGCCGACCAGAGTCGGGTCATCGGGATTCCTCCTTGCGCCCGCCGCCGCCGAGCCGGCGCAGGACCAGCACGTTGATGGCCGCGACCACCGCGATCAGCGCGAAGAGCAGCCAGGCGATGGCGGAGCCGTAGCCGAAGTTGTAGTGCGGCGCGAAGGCGTTCTCGAACATGTACATGGTCACCGTCTGCGACTCGCGCAGCGGCCCGCCCCGGATCGCGTTGGTGCCGGAGTTGAAGAGGCGGGGTTCGGTGAAGAGCTGGAGCCCGCCGATGGTGGAGATGATGACCGCGAAGATGATCGTCGGCTTGAGCAGCGGCACGGTGATCGACCAGAACTGCCGGGCCCGGCCGGCACCGTCGATCGAGGCGGACTCGTACAGGTCGCGCGGGATGGCCTGCATCGCGGCCAGGAAGATCAGCGCGTTGTAGCCCGTCCACCGCCAGTCGACCATGGTGGAGATGGCCACCCAGGAGGCGAACCGGTTGGACTTCCAGTCGATGGCGTCGATCCCGACGAGGTCGAGCAACCAGTTGATCATGCCGAACTCGCGGCCGAAGAGCACGCCGAAGACGATCGCCACCGCCGCGGTGGAGGTGACGTTGGGGATCAGCACCGCCATCCGCCAGCCCGTCCGCGCCCGTAGGTGCCGGTTCAGCAGGTTGGCCAGCCACAGCGCGAGGAGCAGCTGCGGGACGGTCGAGATGACGAAGATGCCGAGGGTGTTGACCACCGAGTGCCAGAAGTCGGGGTCGGCCATCAGCTGGGTGTAGTTCTGCGCCCCGATGAACGTGGGGTCGACCCCGAGCAGGTCCCAGTCGTGCAGCGAGACCCAGAAGGTGTAGCCCAGCGGGTAGATCCCGAAGACCGCGAAGAGCAGGAAGAACGGGGCGATGTAGAGGTAGGGCGAGTACCGGGTGTCGAACCGGGTGAGCCGGTTGCCCCGGTTCGAGCGGGCGTGGCGCGGCGCCGGTACGACCGGGGGGCGCGCGTCGAGTTGGACGGCCATGCCGTGGACTCCTTCTCCGCCGGGCGGGCGGGACCGGCGACGCCGGACCCGCCCGCCCGCCTGGCTCGGGCTACTTGGCGGCGGCCTTCTTCGCGTTGTTGACGGCGTCGTTCCAGCCCTGCTCGGGGGTGCGCTGGCCCAGCTCGACGGTGCGCACCGCGTTCTCCACCTCGGTGCGGACGGCCTGGTTCTTCGGGCCCATGTAGACCGGCTTCAGGCTCTTGGCGCCGGTGCCGAAGATCTTGCCGACCGGGGCGGCGGAGAAGTACGCGTTGGTCGAGTCGACGATCGCCGGGTCGTCGAGCGCCTGCGGCGACGACGGCAGCGGGCCCTTGGCCTTGAACGCGCCGATCTGGCCCTTGGCGCTGGTCAGGAACTTGGCCAGCTCGATCGCCTCGGCCTGGTGCTTGCTCTGCTTCGGCACGGCGAGGAACGAGCCACCCCAGTTGCCGCCGTTGCCGGGGACCTGGGCGATGTCCCACTTGCCCTTGGCGGCCGGGCCGGCGTTGCCCTCGATGACGCCGGTCATCCAGGCGGGGCAGGCGATGGTGGCGAACTTCGACTGCTTGAAGGCGGAGACCCACTCCTCCGACCAGGAGCCGTACTTGCCGGAGAGGCCGGAGTCGATGATGTCGACGGTGGTGTCGAAGGCCTGCTTCACGGCCGGGTTGCTGTCGACCACCAGCTTGTCGCTGGTGTCGTAGTAGCTGTAGCCGGAGGTGTTGCCGGCGGTCTGGAGCAGGATGGTGTTGAACGTGTTGGTCGCCGCGTCGAGGAAGGACGCTCCGGTGTTGGCGGCCTTGAACTTCTCGCCGGTGGCGATGTAGTCCTGCCAGGTCGGCCAGAGCTTGGAGACCTGGTCCCGCTCGGTCGGCAGGCCGGCCTTGGCGAAGAGGTCCTTGCGGTAGCACATCGCGATGCCGCCGACGTCGGTGCCGAGGCCGATCAGCTGCTTGCCGTCGGCCGTGAGCCCCTGGTTCCACTTCCAGTCCAGGAAGTTGCCCTTGAGGTCGGCGGCGCCGTGGTCGAGCAGGTTGACGAAGTTCTGCGGGTTGGCCTTGTACTCGACCAGCAGCCCCTCCTCGATGGCCACCACGTCGCCCGCGCCCTTGCCGGCGGCGAGCCACTGGGTGAGCTTCGGCGAGTACTCGTCGAGGTTGCTGCCGGTGCCCCGCTCGACGATCTTCACGTCGGGGTGGCTGGCCATGTACTCCTTGTAGAGCTCCTCGTAGCCGAACTGGCCGAACACGTCAACGGTCAGCGTGATCGGCCCGTCCTTGGCGGAGTCGTCCTCGCCGGCGCAGGCGGCGGTGCCGAGCAGGGCGGTGGTGGCCGCCAGGGCCACCACCGCCAGACGGCGGCGCGAAAAGGTACCCATCTTCCTCGGAGTCCTCTCAGGTCAATCGGTGGTGAAGCGGGTGGACCTGCTGGTGAGCGAGCCGCAGCCCGGGTCCTGACGCGATCGTGAGGGGCTGAGAGAGCGCTCTCACGACAGCGTTGCGGCTCCGTTGACCGGTGTCAAGAGAGCGCTCTCTCGTCGCGTCCGAGCCGTGACCTGACGACCCCCGGATACGCGAAGAGTGGCCATTCGCGGGGAATGGCCACTCTTTGCGGAAGGCGCGGATGCGGGACCGGGAGGTCCGGTGCGGTCAGCCGGTGCGCAGGCCGTCCAGCAGGGTGCGGTCGCCGGTGACGCCCAGGGCGTCGTACCCGATCCGACCCCAGAGGGCGAGCAGCAGGTCGCTGGCGGTGCCGGTGACCTGGACCCGGGCGTGGTGGTCCTCGTGGCCGAAGACCGTGGCGGTGTCGAGCAGGGCCACCCCCTCGCCGCGCAGCCGCAGGTACCAGTCCTGCGCGGCGTCGGTCGCGGTCAGCTGCACCACCCCGTGCCACTGGCCCGGCACCGCCCGGCGCCCGGCCGGCAGCCAGGTGTCCAGCACCTCGCTGATCCCGTCCGCCGCGAGCTTGGCCTCGATCGGCTCACCGGCGGCGATGGCGAGCTGGGCGTCCCAGCGGTGCACCGCCGTCTCGTGCGCCATCCGGCGCGGCCAGAACCCGGCCTTCTTCGGCTGCGGCGCCCAGTTCCACGCCGGCGCCTCCGGGTCGAGGGTGTCGAACTGGGTCATCAGCTGGTCGTACCCGCGCTGCCACAGCTGGAGCGGGGTCACCCCGCTGGGCAGCTCCGCGCGGTCCGGGCGGGCCGGCTGGGCGGTCTCGCCGGAGCCGACGAACGAGTGCACCCAGTGGTAGATGCCGGCGAGGTGCAGGGTGAGGTCGGCGACCGTCCAGCCCGGACAGGACAGCACCGGTGTCTCGGGCGGCGCCTCGGCCACCGCGGCGGCGAACGCCGGGCCGTCCACCCGGAGCGCTCCGATCCAGAAGTCCTTCGTGCCGTGCAACCTGCTCATCGCAATCCTCCCGGGGGTGACCGGGCCACCAGTGGGTGCCGCGGCTACCCCTCAGCCTAGGGTGAGAGGCGTGTCAGACGTCTACGCCCAGCCGACGACCGGAGCCGACCCCGCCGACCCGGCCAGCCTGGCGAGATACACCACGCTGCGCCTCGGCGGCCCCGCCGGCCGGCTGGAGACCGCCACCAGCGCCGAGGAAATCGTACGAACCGTGCGCCAGGCGCGACAGCGGGACGAGTCCGTCCTCATCCTCGCGGGCGGCAGCAACGTCGTCGTGGGCGACGAGGGCTTCCCCGGCACGGTCGTGCTGGTCCGGTCGCGGGGGCTGCGGGTGGTCGCCGAGGACGCCGACACCGTCACCGTACGGGTCGAGGCCGGCGAGCCCTGGGACGACCTGGTGGCCGCCACCGTGGACAACGGCTGGTCGGGGCTGGAGTGCCTCTCCGGCATCCCCGGCTCGGCCGGCGCCACCCCGATCCAGAACGTCGGCGCGTACGGCCAGGAGGTCGCCGAGAGCATCACCGGCGTCCAGGTGTACGACCGCGCCGACGACAGCCTCGGCCGGGTCGACGCGGCGGACTGCGGCTTCGCCTACCGGTCCAGCATCTTCAAGTACAGCGACCGCTGGGTGGTGCTCTCGGTCGACTTCCGGCTGCGCCGCTCGACGCTCTCCGGCCCGGTGCGCTACGCCGAGCTGGCCCGGGCGCTCGGCGTCGAGGTGGGCGACCGGGTGCCGCTGGCCGACGCCCGCGCGACGGTGCTGAAGCTGCGCGCCGGCAAGGGCATGGTGCTCGACGCCACCGACCCGGACACCTGGTCGGTGGGCTCGTTCTTCACCAATCCGGTGCTCGACCGGGAGGCGTACGAGCTGCTGCGCGAACGCGCCACCGACCTCGGTGAGCCGCCCTCCTGGCCCTGCCCGGGCGACATGGTGAAGGTCAGCGCCGCCTGGCTGATCGACAAGGCCGGCTTCACCAAGGGCCACCCCGGCCCCGAGGGCACCGCCATCTCCAGCAAGCACACCCTGGCCCTGACCAACCACACCGGCACGGCCAGCACGGCTGCCCTGGTCGCCCTCGCCCGCGACATCCGCGACACGGTCCACACCCGCTTCGCCGTCACCCTCCACCCCGAACCCGTCCTGATCAACTGCACCATCTGACCCGCCCCGGGCCGCCTTGATCATGAGGTTGGCGGCGGTGTCGATCTCCTGCGGTGCGGCCAACCTCATGATCAACGGGAGTCGGCGGGTCAGGTGGGGGCGACGGCGGGCCAGGGGAGGGTGAGTTCGCCCTGGCGCCAGCGGGGTGGGCGGTCGAGGACGGGCCAGCCGGACTGTTTGAGGGCGCTGACGGCGCGGAGCCAGCGCTGGCGGGGGCCGAACGGGGCGTAGCCGGCGGCGGCCTGCCAGGCGTCGTCGAGGGCGCGGATCAGGTCGTGCACCCGCTCGCCGGGGACGTTGCGGTGGATCAGCGCCTTGGGCAGGCGTTCGGCCAGCTGGGCCGGGGTCTCCAGGGTCGCCAGGCGGGCCGCCAGGGTCAGCGTGCGCGGGCCGGCCGCGTCGACCAGCACCCAGCTGCCCAGCCGGCCCAGCTCGTCGCAGGTCCCCTCGACCAGCGCCCCGCCCGGGGCGAGCCGGTCGGTGACCGTCCGCCAGGCGGCGGCGACCTCGCTCTCGTCGTACTGGCGCAGGACGTTGAACGCGCGCACCAGCACCGGACGCAGGCCGGCCAGCTCGAAACCGCCCCGGGCGAAGGTCAACCCGGGCGGGTCGGCGGCGGGCGCGGCGGCGGCCACGCGTACCGGATCGATCTCCAGCCCGACCACCCGCACGTCGGCGCGGACCCCGGTGGCCAGCCGGGCGCGCAGCTCCACGGCGGTGACCGGGGTGGCGCCGTAGCCGAGGTCCACCACCAGCGGGTCGGCGGCGGCGCGAAGCCGGTCGCCGCAGGTGGCCACGATCCAGTTGTCCACCCGCCGCAGCCGGTTGGGGTTCGTCGTCCCCCGGGTCACCACGCCCTGCGGCCGCACCGGCCCGGCCCTCACCCGCGACCGGCCCGGCTCACTGCCCGACCCGGTGCACCTTGTGCTGGGCGGCCTGGGCCAGCGGGCGGACGACCAGCCGGTCCACGTTGACGTGGTGCGGGCGGGTGGCGCACCAGGCGATGCAGTCGGCCACGTCCTCGGCGACCAGCGGCTCGGGCACCCCCGCGTACGTGGCGGCGGCCTTGTCGGCGTCCCCGCCGAAGCGGACCAGCCCGAACTCGTCGGTCCGCACCATGCCCGGGTCGATCTCGATCGCCCGGACCGGCCGCCCGCACAACTCCAGCCGCAGCGTCCCGGCGATCGCGGTCTGCGCGTGCTTGGCCGCGGCGTAGCCGCCGCCGCCCTCGTACACGGTGAAGCCGGCGGTGGAGGAGACGATCACGATGGTGCCGGCGCCGGACGCCTCCAGCGCGGGCAGCAGCGCCTGGGTGACCCGGAGCGTGCCGAGCACGTTGACGTCGTACATCCACTGCCAGTCGCCGATCGCGCCGGACTCCACCGGGTCCAGCCCGCGCGCCCCGCCGGCGTTGTTCACCAGCAGGGTGACCGGCCCGGGCGCCGCCTGTGCCGCGGCGGCCAACTCGGCCACCGACTCGTCGGAGGTGACGTCGCAGGCCACCGCCGTGGCCGTGCCACCAGCCGCCTCGATCTCCTTGACCAGCCCGGCCAGCCGGTCGGTACGCCGGGCGGCGGCCAGCACGTGGAAGCCCTCCGCGGCCAGTCGACGGGCGGTCGCCGCGCCGATCCCGCTGGACGCCCCGGTGACGATCGCGACAGAGCTCATCCAGACATTGTCCCCTCCGCTGCCGACGGGCCGGGGCGGGGGCCGTCGATGAACTGGATCACGCCGGGGGAGAGCGCGGGCGCATTTCCGTAGCCCGATGGGGAAGATGACACCCGGCGCGCGAGTTGACCGAGAAGCGCCGGTCGTGCGGGACGGCATAAACCGTGACAGAAGGAGCGGACGTGGCGGAAATGCACACCGGCGTCGGTCGTCAGCGAGGTGCCCGACCGTGGCCCCGCCCCCGGCGGATCGCCACCCTGTCGGTGCACACCTCCCCGCTGCACCAGCCCGGCACCGGTGACGCCGGTGGGATGAACGTCTACATCCTGGAGGTCGCCCGGCGGCTCGCCGAGGCCGACGTCGAGGTGGAGATCTTCACCCGGGCCACCTCCGGTGACCTGCCCCCGGTGGTCGAGATGGCGCCCGGCGTGCACGTCCGGCACATCACCTCCGGGCCGTTGGAGGGGCTGACCAAGGAGGACCTGCCCGGGCAGCTCTGTGCCTTCACCGCCGGCGTGCTGCGCGCTGAGGCGGCCCGCCCGCCCGGCCACTACGACCTGATCCACTCGCACTACTGGCTCTCCGGGCAGGTCGGCTGGCTGGCCAAGGAACGCTGGGGAGTGCCGCTGGTGCACACCGCGCACACCCTGGCAAAGGTCAAGAACGCCCAGCTCGCCGCCGGTGACCGCCCCGAGCCCAAGGCCCGGGTGATCGGTGAGGAGCAGGTGGTCGCCGAGGCCGACCGGCTGGTGGCCAACACCCGGGTCGAGGCGGCCGACCTGATCGGCCGCTACGACGCCGAACCGGCCCGGGTCGCCGTGGTCGAGCCCGGCGTCGACCTCGACCGCTTCCGTCCCGCCCCCGGCGACCGGGTCGCGGCCACCCGCGCCGCCCGCCGCCGGCTGGGCCTGCCCACCGACGGGTACGTGGTGGCCTTCGTCGGTCGGATCCAGCCGCTCAAGGCGCCCGACGTGCTGATCCGCGCGGTCGCCGCGCTGCGCGAGTGCGCCCCGGCCCTCGCCGAGGAGCTGACCGTGGTGATCTGCGGCGGCCCGAGCGGCAGCGGGCTCGACCGGCCCACCTCGCTGATGGAGCTGGCCGGATCGCTCGGTGTCGCCGACCGGGTGCGCTTCCTGCCCCCGCAGACCGGCGACGACCTGCCCGCCCTCTACCGGGCCGCCGACCTGGTCGCGGTGCCCTCGTACAACGAGTCGTTCGGGCTGGTCGCCCTGGAGGCGCAGGCCTGCGGTACGCCCGTCGTCGCGGCCGCCGTCGGTGGTCTGGTCACCGCCGTGCGAGACGGGGTCAGCGGGGTGCTCGTCGACGGCCACGACCCGGCCCACTGGGCCGCTACGCTCGCCCGCCTGCTGCCCGACCGGGCGCTGCGGGCCGACCTGGCGGCGGGCGCGGCCCGGCACGCCCGCAACTTCTCCTGGCAGCGCACGGTTTCCGGCCTGCTCGCCGTCTACGGGGAGGCGATCGCCGAGCACCGGGGCCGGCTGGCCGCCCAGCTCGCCGGGGACCCGGCGCTGTCCTGTTCCTGGTGACCCCGGCCACTGCCGCGCGTCCGGTGCGTCCCGGCGGGCGCCCGTAGAGTGGGTGCGATGAGCGCGAAGAGCGACCTGGCCGCCCTGATCGAGTCCGTCTGCACCGAGCGCGAGCTGGACTGGGAATCGACCGGCGAGGGTTCCTACGCGGTCACCCTGCCCGGCACGCACAAGCTCAAGACGGTCTGCAACCTGATCGTCGGTGAGCACGCGCTGCGGGTCGAGGCGTTCGTGATGCGCCAGCCCGACGAGCGGCGCGAGGAGCTGTGGGCCTGGCTGCTGCAGCGCAACGCCCGGATGTACGGCGTCTCGTTCTCCATCGACGCGGTGGGCGACGTCTACCTCACCGGGCGGGTCAACCCGGCCGGGATCGACGCCGACGAGCTGGACCGGCTGCTCGGCGCGGTGCTCACCTACGCGGACGAGTCGTTCGACACGATGCTGGAGATCGGCTTCGGCAGCTCGATCCGCCGGGAGTGGGAGTGGCGGGTGAAGCGGGGCGAGTCCACCGCCAACCTCGCCGCCTTCGCCCACCTTTTCGAGCCGTCCGCCGGAGGTTCGGACCGGTCCTGACGGGTATGCCGCACCGCTGCGGTGCGGCGAAACGGGACCCGCCGCAGGCCGAGACGGACTGTCGAGGAGCGTGCGATGGCTCAGCGGAACAGCTCAGGTCGCGGCGGAACTGCGACCAGGACCAAGCAGCAGGCGGGCAACCAGACGCCGAACACTCCGGGGATCTCGGAGTCGGAGATCTCGCGGATGCGGGTCGACGACATCCGGGGTCAGTTGCGGCGTCGCGGTGTCTCCGGCATCTCCGCTCTGCGCAAGCCCGAGTTGGTCAAGACGCTCGCGCGGACCCTGCGGTCCGAGGGCCGCCCCGGCGCCGCGGCCCGACGCAGCACCGGCCCGACGGGCCGGGCGCCCGCCAAGAAGGCCGGCGCGACGAAGGCCGCCGCGAAGAAGACGACGGGCGCTCGGAAGACCACGACCGCCCGGGCGAAGGCCGCGCCGGCCCCCGCCCGCAAGGCGGCGCCGGCCCGCAAGGCCGCCCCGGCGGCCCGCAAGGCGGCGACCGCCCGGGCGAAGGCGACACCGGCCAAGGCGGCCCGGGCCAAGGCCGCGCCCGCGAAGGCGGGCGCTCGCGCGAAGGCCGCGCCGGCGAAGAAGACCGCGCCCGCGAAGGCGGGCGCCCGGGCCAAGACGGCCCCGGCGAAGGCCGGCGCTCGCGCCAAGACGGCCCCGGCGAAGAAGACCACGCCGGCGAAGGCGGGCGCCCGGGCGAAGGCCGCGCCGGCCAAGGCGGGCGCTCGCGCGAAGGCCGCGCCCGCGAAGAAGACCGCACCGGCGAAGAAGGCCGCGCCGGCGAAGAAGGCCGCGCCGGCGAAGGCCGGGGCTCGGGCGAAGGCCACGCCGGCGAAGGCCGGGGCCACGCCCGCCCAGCGGGTCATCGCCCCGCCGGCCGCGGTCGGCGCGGCCGCCCCGGCCCGGACCACCGGCGCACGGACCGGCCGGTCCAGTTCCCGGTCGGTACGGTCGTCGCAGGTGATCTCCTCCCCGGCGGACCGCCCCGAGCGCCCCGGCCGCAGCCTGGTCACCAGCAACCACGAGGTGATCCAGAACTGGGCGCGGGCCCGTGGCGCCCAACCGGCGACCATCGCCGGCACCGAGCGCGAGGGCCGGCCGGGGGTGCTGACCTTCGAGATCCCGGGCTACCGGGAGAGCAGCCGGGTCCAGGTGATCAGCTGGGACGACTGGTTCCGGACCTTCGACACGCGCCGGCTGAACCTCATCTACCAGGAGCAGCTGCGCGACGGTCGGCAGAGCAACTTCTTCCGGACGGAATCACCCGATCGGGAGGACGCCTGACGTGTTTACGGGAATGGCCGCGGGGTACGCCGTGTTGACCGTTGCGAGGCCCGGAGCAGGGGTGTCGGACGCCACGTCGGCGCTGTGACCGGCGAGACAGCGATCCGGGTTGAATCCGGAATCCGGGCGAACTAACTTTATTGCACCGCGCCACGCTCGGAACCGTTCGGGGGAGCGGCGGATCGATCAGATCCGAGCACCGAGTGAGGCGCAAGAAACGGGTGGAGCACATCGTTGGGGGACGGTGCCACCCGTGGAACCGGCGGCGCGAGCGGGCGACGCTTACGGGGGTGAGTGTCGCCCGCCGCCGCCGGGCAAGCGGTGCGGATGCCCATCACGACCACGGTCGTGGTGGGCGTTCTGCTGTCAGCCCACCGGCTGCGAGGCCCGCGCCGGTGCGGCCACCCGCCGCGCCGCCACCCGGCGCTCCCGGCTCGGCCCGGCCAGCAGGTGCCCGCCCGCGGCGAGCAGGCCCAGGGCCGCCACCACCAGCCAGTGCCGCTCCCCGAGGTACTGCAGGCTCACCCCGCCCAGCGTCGGTGCGACGAAGGACGCGGCCGGGAAGGTCAGGTAGAACACCGACTGGTAGCGCGCCCGCAGCTCGGGCGGGGCCAGGTCGGCGTTGATCTGCGCGTTCGGCGGCGCGGCCAGCATCGAGCCGACCGTCCAGACCACCGCGGCGGCCAGGTAGACCCAGAGCTGGTCGGCGACGGCCAGCGCGCCGAACCCCACCGCGAGCAGGCCGGTGGAGAGGGCCAGCACCCGGTGCGCCCGACGCCGGTCGATCAGCCCGGGTACGAAGAGCTGCCCCACCACGATCAGCGCACCGCCCAGCGCCACGACGGTCCCGTACGCCGACGGGCTCAGGCCGTCCGCGCGCATGGCCAGCGGCATGATCGTCGAGGTCTGCATGGTGAGCACGGCCAGCACGAAGGTGAGCCCGACGAAGACCAGGAAGGTCCGGTCGGTCAGCGCGGTGTGCAGCCCCGGCGGCCGGGATCGCCCGGCCGCCGCGGCCACCGGCTCGCCGGCAGTCCGCCCGGCCTGGTCCGGCCGGCTTCCCGCCGGTCCGGTGCGGCGGTGGGGCAGGGTCTCCGGAACCTTCCAGGCGATCAGCACGGCGGCGGCCAGGGTGGCGGCGGCGTCGACCAGGAAGAGCGCGAGGAAGCTCGCCTCGGCCAGCAGCCCGGCCAGCAGCGAGGCCACCGCCATGCCGAGGTTGAACGCCCAGAACTGGAGGTTGAACGCGCGGGAGCGGCGGTGCTCGGGGACCACGTCCACGATCGCCGCGACGAAGGCCGGGCTCGGCATCGAGTGCGCGATCCCGACCAGCGCGGCCAGCGCCGCGATCACCGCGAGGTGCCGGCTGAACGCCAGCCCCACCATCAGCCCCGCCGCCGACAGGTGCGCGGCGAGCAGGGTGGCCCGCCGGCCCCAGCGGTCCGCCAGCACCCCGCCGAGCAGCACCCCGACCGCCCCGCCCGCTCCGTACGCACCGACCACTGCGCCGGCCAGCGACTCACTGGCCCCGCGCGCCGCGGTGAGGTAGAGCGACAGGAAGAGCACCGCGAAGGCGCCGGCCCGGTTGACCAGCAGCCCCGCCCAGAGGTACCAGAAGGTGGCGGGCAGACCGCCGGCAGTTCCGTCCCACCAGCGCCGCAACCCGTGCACCCGTCCTCCAGAAACCTTGTTAACCGATCCGTCCCCGACCGTATGCAGCCCCGCCCGACCGCGCCACCGTGTCGGTGATCACCAGCGCGGCACCGCCAGCGGTGTCCCGGGTTACCGCACGGTTCGGGCGGGCCGGAGGCGGACGGTGGTCGGAGGTCCTGTCGAGCTGATGTCGCCAACGACTCGGGCTCCGGGTTCGCTGGGTTTGATTCGTTCACGTCATCAGCTCGAAAGGGCCCGCAGGGTGCCCTGCCTCGCCCGAGCCCGGCAGGCCGCCGGGCGGGCGGCAGCGGCCCCGGCCGGTCCGCGCGTCCGGTCGGGTGCCGGCAGTCGGCAGGGCGGCCCTGGCCGGTCCGCGCGTCCTGTTGGGTGCGGCGGGTCGGCAGGACGGCAGGACGGCACGGCCTCGGCCGGTCCGCGTGCCCGGCGGTCGGCGTACTCAGGAAGGGGTGTGGGCCGCGACCGGCTCGGCCGGGGCGGTGGCGGCGGCCTCGGCCGCCTGGGGGGCCGGCTGCCGGACGGCGGTGACCGGCGTGACCGGCTGCGTCGCCGGCCGGAGCTGGGCGGCCCGCCGCTCGCGGGCCGGCCCGGAGACCAGGTGGGCCACCGCCATCAGCGCGCCGATGGCGGCGCAGCCGAGCCAGAGTTCGGTGTTGCCGGCCCGTTCCCGGACCAGGCCGCCGAGGATCGGCGCGACCGCCCCGGCGATCTGCCAGGACAGCGAGAAGACGCCCTGGTAGCGGCCACGCAGCCGGTCGGGGGAGAGCTCGGCGATGAGGGTGGCGTTGGACGGCGAGTTGAGCATCTCGCCGAGGGTCCAGATCAGCACGGTGAGGCCGTAGAACCAGGCGGCGTCGGCGAACGCGGTCAGGCCGAAACCGACGCCCATCACCAGCGAGGCCAGGGCGAGCACGTGCGACCGGCTGCGCCCCCTGATCAGCCGGGGCACGAAGAGTTGCCCGACGACGATCAGCACTCCGTTGAGCGCGATCACCGAGCCGTAGGTGGCGGGACTGAGGCCCGAGTCGCCCATCGCGATCGGCAGCATCGAGATGTGCTGGAGGAAGACCAGCGCGGCGAACAGGTTCAGCGCCACGAAGCCGAGGAAGACCCGGTCGGCGGCGATGGTGCGCAGCGCGCCGAGCGGGGCGGCGCCACCGGGGCGGGCCGGGGCGGCCGAGACCCGGCGGGTCTCCTTCACCCGGGTGAAGATGATCAGTGCGGTGACCACGGTGGTGGCCGCGTCGACCACGAAGAGCAGCAGATAGCCGGCCTGGGCGGCGAACCCGGCGAGCACCGCGGCGCAGGCGAAGCCGAGGTTGATCGCCCAGTAGTTCAGCGAGAAGGCGCGCAACCGGTCCTTCTCCGGCACCACGTCGATCATCATGGCGCCGAACGCCGGTCGGGCCGCCTCGGCGAACATGCCGAGCAGCAGCGCGCCCGCGGCCACCGCCCAGAGCGGCCGGGCGAAGCCGAGCGCGAGCATCATCGTGGCCGCGCCGAGGTGCGCGGTGAGCAGCGTGGGACGCCGTCCCCAGCGGTCGGTGAGCGCGCCGCCGACGGTGGTGCCGACCGCGCCGCCGACGCCCCACAGGCCCAGCACCAGGCCGGCCTGGGTGGGGGAGAAGCCGCGTTCCTGGGTGAGGTAGATGGCGAGGAAGACCAGGACGAACGAACCGAGCCGGTTGATCAGGGTGCCGGTCCAGAGGTACCAGAAGGTCCTCGGCAGCCCGCCGGTGGTGTCCCGGAACCAACTTCGCACCGTCCGCACGCCCGCGCCCCCGCTTCGGTAATGACCGCCAAGTTCTAAGCGCCTTACAACCTAGTGCTGGCCCGGAACGCGGGTCATCGGTTTTTCCACGTGGTGGTCGTCACGGCCACCACCCGCGTGTCCACCGGCGGGGTGCGGCAGGATGATCGGCATGACTGCGAGCGAGGGGCCCACCGTCGGGACGCTGGTCCTGCTGCGGCACGGCGAGAGTGACTGGAACGCCAAGAACCTCTTCACCGGCTGGGTGGACGTCGACCTGACCGAGAAGGGCGAGAACGAGGCGCGGCGCGGCGGCGAGCTGATGCGCGAGCACGGCCTGCTGCCCGACGTGGTGCACACCAGCGTGCTGCGCCGCGCGACCCGCACCGCCGAGCTGGCGCTCAACGCCGCCGACCGGCACTGGATCGCGGTGCGCCGGTCGTGGCGGCTCAACGAGCGGCACTACGGCGCCCTCCAGGGCAAGAACAAGAAGCAGACCCTTGAGGAGTACGGCGAGGAGCAGTTCATGCTCTGGCGCCGCTCGTACGACACGCCGCCGCCGCCGATCGCCGACGACGACGAGTTCTCGCAGGTCGGCGACCCGCGCTACGCGCTGCTGCCGACTGAGCTGATGCCGCGCACCGAGTGCCTCAAGGACGTCGTCGAGCGGATGCTGCCGTACTGGTACGACTCGATCGTGCCGGACATCCTGGCCGGCCGTACGGTGCTGGTGGCCGCGCACGGCAACTCGCTGCGCGCCCTGGTCAAGCACCTCGACCAGATCAGCGACGAGGCGATCGCCAAGCTGAACATCCCCACCGGCATCCCGCTGCGCTACGACCTCGACGCCCAGCTGCGCCCGCACACCCTGGGCGGCACCTACCTCGACCCGGCCGCCGCCAAGGAGGCCGCCGCCGCGGTGGCCAACCAGGGCCGCTGACGTACCCGCGAAAGGCCCCCGGTCCGCACGGACCGGGGGCCTTCGTCGTCGCCCGGGTCAGCTCGCCGAGGGCGTGCTCTGGCCGGTGATCAGGTAGACCACGTGCTCGCCGGCGTTCACCGCGTGGTCGGCGAAGCGCTCGTAGAAGCGGCCGAGCAGGGTGGCGTCGATCGCCGTCTCCACCCCGTACGGCCAGTCGTCGCCGAGCAGCACGCCGAACAGGCTCTTGTGCAGGTCGTCCATGGCGTCATCGTCGCGGTCCAGCTCGGCGGCGAGGTCGGCGTCGGGCTTGGCCAGCACCGTGCCGATCTTCTCCGCCATCCGGTCGGCGATGGCGGCCATGTCGGTGAAGACCGGCCGCAGCTCGGCCGGCACCGCCGGCGACGGGTGCCGGCGCAGCGCCGTCTTGGCCACGTGGTCGGCCAGGTCGCCCATCCGCTCCAGGTCCGCCGCGACGTGCAGTGCGGTGATCATGGCCCGCAGGTCGGAGGCGACCGGCGCCTGCCGGGCGAGCAGGTCGCAGACCCGCTCCTCGACGTGCCGGTAGAGGTCGTCGATCTCGGCGTCCCGCGCGATCACAGCCTCGGACGCCTCGCGGTCGGCGGTGAGCAGGCCGCGGGTGGCCTGGCGCATCGCGGCGCGGACCCCTTCCGCCATGTCCACCAGCAGCTGGCTGACAATCTGCAGGTCGGCCCGGAACTCGTCGCGCATCGTCACTTCCTGGGGTCGGTGCCGCCGGCCCCGGGGCAGGGGCGTCCGGCATATGGGTCGAGCGGGTGCGCGCCAACCGTAGGCGGGGGGAGCGGACCGGAGGTGAACTCCGGTGAACGACGCGGGACCCGCGAGTGAACTTCTGCGGAAGTGAGGATGATTCGTCCCGTTATGGGCGATAGCCAGGTTAACAATGACCCTACGATCGCCGGGTGGAATGGGTGGTGGCGGTCGTGGTGGCCGTGGCGCTGGCGACCGGCCTGGTTGCCGGTCTGCTGCTGTCCGGGCCCGTCCGCGAGTGGCGGCGCCGGGCGGCGTCGTCGGGGAGCGGTGGCTCCCGCTGGAGCTCAGGGAGGCTCGTGATTCCCGACGACCAGCAGGGCCCCCTCACCGGGCTCGGCCGCAAGACGATCGACTCACTGCGCGCCGGCGTGGTCGTGCTCGACCCGGACGACGTGCCGGTGCTGGTCAACCCGGCCGCCCGGGCGATGGGCCTGCTCCGCACCGGCGCCACGCCCGGCTCCATCGCCGCCCACCCGCTGATCCGTACCCTCGCCGGGCAGGTGCGCCGCACCGGCGTGCGGCGCGAGATCGAGCTGGACCTGCCGCGCGGCCGCGACAACCCCGGCGTCAACCCGCTCGGGGTGCACCTGCGGGCGATGGGGCTCGGCGCCGGCTACATCTCGATCGAGGCCGCCGACGTCACCGAGTCGCACCGGCTGGCCCGGGTCCGCCGGGACTTCGTCGCCAACGTCAGCCACGAGCTGAAGACCCCCATCGGGGCGCTGCAACTGCTCGCCGAGGCGCTGCTCGACGCCACCGAACCCGCCGGCGCGGCCGCGCCGGACCTCTCCGAGGACCTGGTCGCCGCCCGCCGCTTCGCCGAGCGGATCCAGCACGAGTCGACCCGGCTGGGCCGGCTGGTGCAGGAGTTGCTGGAGCTGACCCGGCTGCAGGGCGCGGAGCCGCAACCCGCGCCGGAGCCGGTCGCGGTCGACTGGGTGGTCGCCGAGGTGATCGACCGGACCCGGACCACGGCCGCCGCCCGGCAGATCCAGGTGGTGACGGAGGGCCAGAAGGGGCTGACCGTGTACGGCAGCGACGCCCAGATCGCCACCGCCGTGGCCAACCTGGTGGAGAACGCGATCAACTACTCGGGCGAGGGCACCACCGTCCGGGTCGCCACCCGTGCCGACGAGGAACACGTCGAGATCGCCGTCACCGACCAGGGCATCGGCATCGCCCCCAACGAGGTGGACCGGATCTTCGAACGGTTCTACCGGGCCGACCAGGCCCGCTCCCGCTCCACCGGTGGCACCGGCCTCGGCCTGGCCATCGTCAAACACATCGCCAGCAACCATGGCGGCCGGGTGGTGGTGGCGAGCACTCTTGGAGGGGGCTCGACGTTCACTCTCCGGTTACCGGCCAGCCCCCCGGCCGACCTGGAGACGATACTGCCGTCGGCTGGGATCGAGGCCGGCCCGGCCGAGCTTCGCCAGGTCTGACCGCACGAGAGGAAGCACCGTTGAGCCGCGTTCTGGTGGTCGAGGACGAGGAGTCGTTCTCCGACGCCCTGTCGTACATGCTCCGCAAGGAGGGTTTTGAGGTGTCCGTCGCCGCGACGGGGCCCTCCGCCCTCACCGAGTTCGACCGGACCGGCGCGGACATCGTCCTGCTCGACCTGATGCTCCCCGAGATGTCCGGGACGGAGGTCTGCCGGCAGCTGCGGCAGCGCTCGCACGTGCCGATCATCATGGTCACCGCCCGGGACAGTGAGATCGACAAGGTGGTCGGCCTGGAGATCGGGGCCGACGACTACGTCACCAAGCCGTACTCGCCACGGGAGCTGGTGGCCCGGATCCGGGCGGTGCTGCGCCGGCAGAGCCCCGAGGTGACCGAGTCGGGCGCGCCGACGCTGGCCGCCGGCCCGGTCCGGATGGACATCGAGCGGCACGTGGTGACCGTCGACGGCGCCGCGGTCCAGCTGCCGCTGAAGGAGTTCGAGCTGCTGGAGCTGCTGCTGCGCAACGCCGGCCGGGTGCTCACCCGGGGGCAGCTCATCGACCGGGTCTGGGGCGCCGACTACGTCGGCGACACCAAGACGCTGGACGTGCACGTCAAGCGGCTGCGCTCGAAGGTCGAGCCGGAGCCGTCCGCGCCGCGGTTCATCGTCACCGTGCGCGGCCTCGGCTACAAGTTCGAACCGTAGGCCGTCAGGAGACCCAACCGTAGCGACGCTCCGGGCGGCCGGCGGAGCCGTACCGGAGGTTGACCTCCGCCCGCCCGGTGTCGGCGAAGTGCTCCAGGTAACGGCGGGCGCTGACCCGGGAGATGCCCACCGCGTTGGCGCACTCGGCGGCGGAGAACGTCCCCGAGTGTCCCCGCAGGGTGCGTTCGACCAGCTCGGCGGTCTCGGCGCTGAGGCCCCGGGGCAGCTTCGAGGTGGCGATGTGCGCGCCGCTGCGGGACAGCACCCGGTCGACGTCGGCCTGGTCGCTCACCACCGTGGCGCGCAGCGCGTTGCGCCGGGCGGCGTACTGCTCCAGCCGGGTCCGCAGCTCGTCGAAGCCGAACGGCTTGAGCAGGTAGTTGACCGCGCCGTAGCGGACCGCCCGACGTACCGCCTCGGCCTCCCGGGCCGCGCTGATCACCAGCACGTCGCAGTCGTGCCGGGCGGCCCGCAGCCGGGTCACCACGTCCAGGCCGAACATGTCCGGCAGGTAGAGGTCGAGCAGCACCAGGTCGGGGCGGAGCTCGTCGACGGCGGCGATCGCCTGTTCGCCGGTGCTGGCCGTGCCCACCACCCGGAAGCCGTCGATCCGCTCGACGAAGCCCCGGTGGATCCGGGCCACCATGAAGTCGTCGTCGACCACCAGTACGTCGATCACCGGACCCCCTCCAGAGTGCCGGTCACCGACATCCGGGCCGTGAACATCGCGCCCTCCTCGGTGTTCGTCACCGCCACCTCGCCGCCGCGACGGTGACAGACCAGCCGGGTGAGTGCCAACCCGATGCCCCGCTCGCCGCCCCGGGCCGCCTTCGTGGTGAAGCCGTGGGTGAAGACCTCCTGGGCCAGCTGCGGGGCGATCCCCGGGCCGGAGTCGCGGACCACGATCTCCACCGAGGAGGCGTCCCGACGCAGCTCGACCTCCACCCAGGCCGGCCGGTCCGGCACGTCGCCGCCACCCGGCCCGGCGTCGTTCGAAGCGCCGGATGCCGACGGCGTCGGACCCTCCCGGCCGCCGGCCACCGCCTCGACGGCGTTGTCGACCAGGTTGCCCAGCACCGTCGCGACGTCCGCGGCGACCGCCGGCTCCAGCCGGTCCAGGCCGGTCCGCTCGGAGATCCGCAGCTCCACCCGGCGCTCGGCGGCGAGCGCCGACTTCGCCATCAGCAGCGCCGCCACCGCGGTGTCGTGGATCCGGCTGGTGACGGTGAGGTCGAGCGAGGCCCGGTGCCTGCTCAGCGCGTCGACGTACCGGACCACCTCGTCGTGCTCACCGATCTGGATCAGCCCCGAGATGGTGTGCAGCTGGTTGGCGAACTCGTGGGTCTGGGCGCGCAGCAGCTCGGTGGTGCTGCGGAACGAACCGATCTCCTGCTCCAGCCGAGCCAGCTCGGTGCGGTCGCGCAGGGTGGTCACCGAGCCGAGCCGGCGGCCGTCCTTGGTCACCGTCATCCGGTTCATCACCAGCACCCGGCCGCCGCGCACGACCACCTCGTCCCGGGCCTCCGGGTCGCTGTCGGCGCCGGCCAGCACGTCCCGCAACCGGCCGGAGATCCTCAGGTCGGCGAGGCTGCGGCCCAGGCAGTCCTCGGGCAGGTCGAGCAGCCGCCGGCCGACCGCGTTCACCAGGGTGATCCGCTGCTGCGGGTCCAGCGCGATCACCCCCTCGGCGATGCCGTGCAACAGCGCCTCCCGGTGCTCGGCCAGGCCGGCGATCTCCCGCGGCTCCAGGCCAAGGGTCTGCCGCTTGATCCGCCGGGCCAGCAGCCACGACCCGGCCACGCCGAGCAGGCTGGCGATGCCGAGGTAGGTGAAGAGGTACGACGAGGCGCCGACCAGCCGTTCGGACCAGGTCGGCGCGGCCTCGCCGATCATCACCACGCCGAGGTGCCGCCCGAGGTTGTACTCACGGGCCCCGAGCACCGGCACCTGGGCCACCAGCTCCCGGGAGCCGCCGACCTCCAGCTCGCCGGACCAGGCCCGGCCCCGCGCCACGTCGGGATCGCCGAGCACGAGCGGGCTCCCCACCAGCGTCGGGTCGGTGGAGCTGACCACCCGACCCCGGGCGTCGGCCACGGTCACCGAGGTCACCCCGGACCGGTTCAGCGCGTTCTGCACCAGCGGGGCGACCAGCTCCGCCGGTGCCGGCTGGTTGAGCCGGTCGCGCAGCAGCGGGCTGCCGGCGAGCTCCTCGCCGAGGGCGGCCACCCGCCGCCCCTCCACCCGGTTGAAGGTCGCCGCGGACTGGGCCAGCGAGACGGCGGCCACCGCCACCAGCACGACCACGATGATCGCGAGCTGGAGCACGAGCAACTGCCCGGCCAAGGTACGGCGGGGCGTGACCGCGACCACAAAGACCTCAATTTCCGCTGGTGACAGAAGGCAGACGGGGGATCTGCCCGGGGGTCATCATCTTGCCGCCGGACTCCTTCGAAACGGAAGAGAAACATGATGGCAACTCGGAGAAAACTCCTGGTCATGGGCGTCGCCGCCGCCACGGCGCTGGCGCTGGGCGCCTGCGGGGCCACCGCGGACAAGAACGAGGGTGGGTCCGGCGGCGACGGCAAACCGGCCACCGGACTTCGGATCATGGTGCCGAACACCCCCGGCGGCGGGTACGACACCACCGCCCGTACCGCGGCCAAGGTGATGGAGGACGCCAAGATCGCCACCGGCGTGCAGGTCTTCAACCTGCCCGGCGCGGGCGGCACCGTGGGCCTCCAGCGCACGGTGAACGAGAAGGGCAACGGCAAGCTCGCCATGCAGATGGGGCTGGGCGTGGTCGGTGCCTCGTACACCTCCAAGTCGTCGGCGACGCTGACCCAGACCACCCCGCTGGCGAAGCTGATCGAGGAGGCCGGCGCCATCGTGGTGCCGAAGGACTCGCCGTACAAGACGATCGGCGACCTCGTCGCGGCCTGGAAGGCCAACCCCAAGGGCATCGCGGTCGGCGGTGGCTCGTCCCCCGGTGGCCCGGACCACCTGCTGCCGATGCAGCTCGCCAAGACCGTCGGCATCGACCCGCGCCAGGTCAACTTCGTCTCGTACGACGGCGGCGGCGAGCTGCTGCCGGCCGTGCTCGGCGGCAAGGTGGCCTTCGGCGCCAGCGGCTTCGGCGAGTTCCTCGACCAGGTCGAGGCCGGCCAGATCCGGGTCCTCGCAGTCACCAGCGAGGCGCCGATCGACGCGCTCAAGGACGTGCCGACGCTCAAGTCCGCCGGCATCGACCTGGTCTTCACCAACTGGCGGGGCATCGTCGCGCCGCCCGGCATCAGCGACGCCGACAAGAAGGTCTGGATCGACGCGCTGACGAAGATGCACGAGTCCGACGAGTGGAAGGCCGAGCTGGCCAAGCGGGGCTGGACCGACGCCTTCGTCACCGGAGACCAGTTCGCCACCTTCCTCACCGAGCAGGACAAGTCGGTGGCGGACCTGCTCAAGCAGCTCGGGTTGGCATGAGCGGCATGACGACCTCACCGGACCGGGGCGGCGACCCGCCGCCCCGCCCGGCGGCGGGCGAGGGGATCATCCCCGCCGTACCGCCGATCCCGGCGCAGCCGACCGCGGGGGCCGCCGATCCGGCGACCCCCGCGGCGGGGGCCGAGGCGGTCCCGCCGGCCGCGGAGCGTACGCCGGACCTGCCGGCGGTGGCGCGGCCCGCCGCGGCCGACGACGCGCCCGCCGCCGCGAACCCGGCCGACGGTGCGGCCCGGACCGGGAAGCCGGACCGGGCGCAGTACGCCGTCTGCGCGTTCCTGGCGCTGGTCGGCGGGCTGGTCATCGTCGACGCGGCCCGCACCGGGCACGCGATCAGCACCGCCGACCCGATCGGCCCGAAGCCCGTGCCGATCCTGCTCGGTGTGCTGCTGCTGATCGTCGCCGCGATCTACGCGGTGGACGTGGCCCGCGGCGGCAGCGGTGAGCCGGAGGCCGGCGAGGACGTCGACCTGACCACCCCGATCGACTGGCGGACGGTACTGCTGCTGATCGGCGCCTTCCTGGTCAACGCCGTGCTCATCGACCGGCTCGGTTGGGTGATCAGCGGGACGCTGCTCTTCTGGGGCTCGGCCTACGCGCTGGGCAACCGGCACCACGTGCGCAACCTGCTGATCGCCGTCGCGCTGTCGTTGATCACCTTCTACACGTTCGCCATCGGGCTCGGCGTGAACCTGCCCGCGGGCGTGCTGCAAGGGATCCTGTGATGGACAACCTCGGAAACCTGCTCGACGGGTTCGCCAACGTGGTGACCCCGATGAACCTGCTGATCGCGCTGCTCGGGGTGACCATCGGCACCGCCGTGGGCGTGCTGCCCGGCATCGGTCCGGCGATGACGGTGGCGCTGCTGCTGCCGGTCACCTACGGGATGGAGCCCACCCAGGCGTTCATCATGTTCGCCGGCATCTTCTACGGCGGCATGTACGGCGGCTCGACCACCTCGATCCTGCTGAACACCCCCGGCGAGTCGTCCTCCGTGGTGACCGCGATCGAGGGCAACAAGATGGCGAAGGCGGGACGCGCGGCGCAGGCGCTGGCCACCGCCGCGATCGGCTCGTTCGTCGCCGGCACCATCGCCACCCTGCTGCTGGTGCTGGTGACCCCGCCGGTGGTGCAGTTCGCGATCAGCCTCGGCGCGCCGGACTACTTCGCGCTGATGCTGCTGTCGTTCGTGGCGGTCACCGCGGTGCTCGGCGCCTCCCGGGTACGCGGCTTCGCTTCCCTGCTGATCGGCCTGGTGATCGGCGTGGTCGGGATCGACCAGACCGGTCAGCAGCGGCTCACCTTCGGCATCCCGCAGCTCGCCGACGGCATCGACGTGGTCGTGGTGGCGGTCGGCATCTTCGCCGTCGGTGAGGCCCTCTGGATCGCCGCGCACCTGCGCCGCCGCGCCGCCGAGGTGATCCCGGTCGGGCGGCCGTGGATGGGGAAGCAGGACTGGAAGCGGTCCTGGAAGCCGTGGCTGCGCGGCACCGCGTACGGGTTCCCGTTCGGGGCGCTCCCGGCGGGCGGCGCGGAGATCCCGACGTTCCTCTCGTACACGACGGAGAGGAAGCTCACGAAGCACCCGGAGGAGTTCGGCCGGGGCGCGATCGAGGGCGTCGCCGGCCCGGAGGCGGCCAACAACGCCTCCGCCGCCGGCACGCTGGTGCCGATGCTGGCGATCGGCATCCCCACCAACGCCACCGCCGCGGTGATGCTGGCCGCCTTCCAGCAGTACGGCATCCAGCCCGGCCCGCTGCTCTTCGAGCGGGAGTCCGGTCTGGTCTGGACGCTGATCGCCAGCCTCTTCGTGGGCAACCTGCTGCTGCTGGTGCTGAACCTGCCGCTCGCGCCCGCCTGGGCGCGGCTGCTGCGGATTCCCCGCCCGTACCTCTACGCCGGGATCCTCTTCTTCGCCTCGATGGGCGCGTACGCCGTCAACGCCCAGCCGTTCGACCTGTTCCTGCTGCTCACCCTCGGCCTGCTCGGGTTCGGCATGCGGCGTTTCGGGCTGCCGATCCTGCCGCTGATCGTCGGGGTGATCCTCGGCCCGCGCGCCGAGCTCCAGGGCCGGCGGGCGTTGCAGCTCTCCGGCGGCGAGCTGCACGGCCTGCTCGGCGGCTGGGTCTCCTGGACGATCTACGCCGTGGTCCTGGTGGTGCTGCTCTGGCCGGTGCTCGGCCGCTTCGTCGTCCGAGGAGTTCGGGAAAGGCTGGTGACCCGATGACCGTGCTGGTGGGGTACGTCCCCTCGGCCCTGGGTGAGGCGGCCCTGCGGGCCGCCGTCGAGCAGGCCCGGTTCCGCGACGAGCCGGTGCTGGTGGTGAACACCTCGCGCGGCGACGCCTACGTCGACCCGCGCTTCGCCCAGGAGGGCGACCTGGCCCGGGTGGTCCGCGAGCTGACCGCGGACGGGGTGCCGCACACCGTCCGGCAGCTGGTGCGGGGCCGGGACGCGGCCGAGGAGATCGCCGAGATCGCCGAGGCGGAGGAGATCTCGCTGGTGGTGATCGGCATCCGGCACCGCACCCCGGTGGGCAAGCTGATCATGGGGTCGACCGCGCAGGAGATCCTGCTCCGGGTGCCCTGTCCGGTGCTCGCCGTGAAGGCCGACTGAGTGGGATGTCCCGCGTCGGGCACGGGGATCCCGGGCTGACCGGGGTCCCCGTGCGTACCCAGACGGGCCTGCTGCTCGCGCACACCATCGTGGTGCAGGCGGTCACCTTCATGCTGCGCCCGGCGTCGGCGTACCGGGCGCTGGACCTGGACGTGCCGGCGGCCTGGCTCGGCGTGCTCGGGGCCAGCTTCGCCGTCGTGCCGCTGGTGCTGGCGGTTCCCTCCGGCCACGCGGTCGACCGGTTCGGCGAACGCCGCATCGTGCTGGCCGGGTCGGGCCTGCTCGCCGCCGCCGGCGCCTGCTTCGTGCTCTTCGCCGACTCGGTCGCCGGCCTGGTCGTGGCCAGCATGGTGCTCGGCACCGGCCACCTCTGCGCGGTGGTGGGCCAGCAGGCGTTGGTCGCCAACCGCACCGCGGCGGACCGGTACGACGCGGCCTTCGGCTACTACACCTTCGCCGCCTCGCTCGGCCAGGCGTTGGGACCCGGCCTGATCGTGGTCTTCGGCGGGGACCGCCCGATCCCGGACACCGGGGCGATCTTCCTCGGCGCCACGGCGCTCACCCTGCCACTGCTGGTCGCTGCCGCGTTCCTCCGCCCCTCGGCGCACCACCGGCAGGCGGCGGGTCCGGCCGCCGGCGGACTGGCCGGCCTGCTCCGCCAGCCCGGACTGGTGCGCGCCCTCGCGGTCAGCTGCGTCGTCCTGGCGGCGGTCGACATCACCCTGGTCTACCTGCCCGCCCTCGGTGCCGAGCGGGGCATCGCCGCCGGCTCCATCGGCGTACTGCTGGGGTTGCGGGCGGTCGCGTCGATGGCCTCGCGGCTGCTGCTGGGCCGGCTGGTCGCCGCCGTCGGCCGGCGCCGGCTGCTGGTCGGCACCGTCGCCCTCTCCGCCGCCGGTGTCGGGCTGCTGCTGCCGCCCCTGCCGCTCTGGGCGATGGTGGTGGTGGTCACGGTCTCCGGCCTGGGCCTGGGGGCCGGGCAACCGCTGACCATGTCGTTCCTGGCCGAGTCCGCCCCGCCCGGGTTGCGCGGCCGGGCAATGTCCCTGCGCCTCACCGGCAACCGGCTCGGTCAGGTCGTCATCCCGAGCGCCGCCGGCGCGCTCGCCGCCGGCGCCGGGGCGGCCGGCGTGCTCGCCTGCACCGCCGCCGGCCTGGCCGGCGCGGCCCTCGCCGCGACCGGACTGCACCAGGGCCCACCCCCCGATCCGACACCCCGACCAGAGAGGGAAGAACCATGCTGACTCCGACCGCCGACCTCTACGACCGGTACGGCGACGTGCTCGGCTCCTGCGACACCCAGCTACGCCAGTTCGGCGCCGCCCGCGCCTTCGCCGGGCCGGCCGTCACGGTGCGCTGCTTCGAGGACAACGCCCTGCTCAAGTCGATCGTCGCCGAGCCGGGGGAGGGCCGGGTGCTGGTGGTGGACGGCGGCGGATCGGTGCACACCGCCCTGATGGGCGACCTGATCGCCGGCACCGCGGCGGCGAACGGCTGGGCGGGGGTGGTGATCAACGGCGCGGTCCGGGACGTCACCGCGCTGGCCGCCCTGCCGATCGGGATCAAGGCGCTCGGCGCCAACCCGCGCAAGAGCGCGAAGGCGGGGGCCGGCGAGCGGGACGTGCCGGTGTCGTTCGGCAACTGCGTCTTCACGCCCGGAGCCGAGGTGCACAGCGACGACGACGGCGTGGTCGTGCTGCCGGCCCACGCGCGGGAGTAGGCTCGGCGGTCAGCCCTCGCTGGCCGGGTGCGGGGCGACCTGGCCCTGGCGCAGCCGCGCCCCGCACAGCTCCGCCAGCTTCGCGTACGCGGGCGCGCCGATCAGTGCGGTCAGCTCCGGGCCGTACGAGACGTACATCGGCTCGGTGCCGACGTGCGCGTCGGTGGACGAGGTGCACCACCAGTCCAGGTCGTGCCCGCCCGCGCCCCAGCCCCGCCGGTCGAACTCGGTCAGCGTGGAGACCAGCACCTTGGTGTTGTCGGGTCGCTTGGTCCAGTCCTGCTCGCGGCGGATCGGCAGCTGCCAGCAGACGTCCGGCTTGTATTCCAGCGGGTGTACCCCGTCGCGCAGCGCCTGACCGTGCAGGGCACAGCCGCCACCGCCGGGGAAGTCGGCGTCGTTGAGGAACACGCACGGCGCGTCCACGTCCCGGGTGGCGGTGCGCCGGGCCGGGTTCTTGCCGTCGATCGTGTCGTCCGCGGTCCAGTTCTTGACGCCCCGGCGGAAGTGCTGCCAGGTCTGCGGGGTGAGTCGCTTGACCGCCGCCCGGACCCGCTTCTCGTCGTCGCCGTCGGTGAAGAACGCGCCGTGCGAGCAGCAGCCGTCGGTGGCCCGGCCGGCGATGATGCCGTGGCAGCCCTTGCCGAAGACGCACGTCCAGCGGGACAACAGCCAGGTCAGGTCGGCGCGGACGAGGTGCCGCTCGTCGGCCGGGTCGACGAACTCGATCCACTCGCGGGGGAAGTCCAGCTCCACCTCACGGCTGCGCGGGTCGCCCGGATCGTCAACCAGTACGTGCACTTCCACCTGGCTCGTCACCCGGACCAGCGTACGCGGGGTGACCGGGGCCGGCCGGCGAGCCGCGGAAACGTGTTGGCCCTAGGGTCGACAGCATGCGACTGGGTGTCCTCGACGTCGGTTCCAACACGGTGCACCTGCTGGTGGTCGACGCCCACCATGGGGCGCACCCCTGGCCGGCGCACTCGGAGAAGGTGGTGCTCCGGCTGGCCGAACAGATCGGCCCGGACGGGGCGTTGACCGAGGAGGGCGCCGACGGGCTGGTCAAGGCGGTCGGCATGGCGCGTACCGCCGCCGCCGGGATGGCCGCCGACGACCTGCTCGCCTTCGCCACCTCCGCGGTGCGCGACGCCACCAACGCCGCCGAGGTGCTGGCCCGGGTCCGCGACGAGACCGGCGTACGGCTGGAGGTGCTCTCCGGCGCCGACGAGGCGCGGATGACCTTCCTGGCGGTGCGACGGTGGTTCGGCTGGTCGGCGGGGCGGCTGCTGGTGATGGACATCGGCGGCGGCTCGCTGGAACTGGCGGCCGGCATCGACGAGGACCCGGACGTCGCGGTCTCCCTGCCGCTGGGGGCCGGGCGGTTGAGCCGGGAGCGGCTGCGGGTGGACCCGACCGGGCAGGTGCCGCCGTCCGCCGAGGCCGTGGAGGAGCTGCGGGAGTACGTCGACGGGCTGCTCGACCCGGTGGTGGAGAAGCTCGCCGGGGTGGGCTGGGAGCGTCCCGTCGCCACCTCCAAGACCTTCCGGATGCTGGCCCGGCTGGCGGGCGCGGCGCCGTCCGCGGCCGGGCTCTGGGCCCGGCGCAGCCTCACCCGCACCGGGCTGCAGCAGGTGCTCGGCTTCATCCGGCACATCCCACCGGCCCAGCTCGCCGAGCTGGAGGGGGTCAGCACGGGGCGGGCGCACCAACTGCTCGGCGGTGCGGTGGTGGCCGAGGCGGTGATGCGTCGCGTGGACGTCCCGGCGCTGGACATCTGCCCGTGGGCGCTGCGGGAGGGCGTCATCCTCCGCCGGCTGGATCAGCTGGAGCCGATGTGATCCGCGTCGGTCGTTCTGCGCCATTTGACGCCGCTCGTCCTGAAGCGTGGCGACCGGTCGGGCTACCCTGAGGGGTGTGACTTCCCGCGTCCCCGTGCTCCTGTCCAGTTCCTCGGTCTTCCCTGAGCGGACCGCGGCGGCGTTCCAGCTTGCCGCGGCGCTCGGCTACGACGGCGTCGAGGTGATGGTCTGGACCGACGCCGTGAGCCAGGACGCCGGCGCGCTGCGCGGCCTCTCCGAGCACTACGGCGTGCCGGTCCTGTCGGTGCACGCGCCGTGCCTGCTGGTGACCCAGCGGGTGTGGAGCCCCGACCCCTGGGAGCGGCTGCGCCGCTCGGCCGAGCTGGCCGCCACCCTGGGCGCGCCGGTGGTGGTGGTGCACCCGCCGTTCACCTGGCAGCGGGACTACGCCCGCAACTTCGCCGAGGGGCTCGACGCGATCGCCGGCGAGTACCCGGACCTGCGCTTCCCGGTGGAGAACATGTATCCGGTGCGGATGGCCGGCCGGCAGTTCGTGCCGTACGTGCCCGGCTGGGACCCGACCGAGGCCGGGTACGCCTCGTACACCCTCGACCTGTCGCACTGCGCCGCCTCGCACACCGACTCGCTGGCGATGGCCGACCGGATGGGCGACCGGCTGGCGCACGTGCACCTCGGCGACGGCACCGGCGAGGGGCGCGACGAGCATCTGGTGCCCGGGCGCGGCAGCCAGCCCTGCGCCGAGCTGCTGCGCTCACTGGCCGGCCGGGGCTTCACCGGCTCGGTGGCCGTCGAGGTCACCACCCGGGGCGCGAAGAGCCGCGCCGACCGCGAGGCCGACCTCCGCGAGGCCCTCGCCTTCGCCCGCGCCCACCTCACCGCCCCCTCCCCGGTAGACGCCTGACCTCCGGGGGGTCTCTCTCCCCGTCGATCATGAAGTTGTTGCCCTCCGCCTCGGCGTGTCGGGGCAACAACTTCATGATCGACCGCGCGAGCGCCCGATCGCGCGACCGCCCGATCGCGCGACCGCCCGACCGCGCGAGCGCCGCGGTCGGGTGGGTCAGGGGACGGGGGTGAGGGAGTCGGCCTGGGCGGGGACGGGGAGCTGCTGCTCGCCGACCGCGGCGCGCTTGCGGGCGCGGTGGGCGGCCACGTGGGAGCGGGTGGCGCAGCGCTCCGAGCAGAACCGGCGGCAGCAGTTGGACGAGGTGTCCAGGTAGACGTTGCCGCAGCGCTCGTCCGCGCAGACCCCGAACCGGGCGCTGCCGTACTCGCAGAGCCAGACCGACAAGCCCCAGACCGCGCCGGCCAGGTATTCCGCGCTGACCGACGCGCCCCGGCTGGTCACGTGCATGTGCCAGTCGCTGGAGTCGTGCCCGGAAATTCGCGGCTGCACGGGAAAAGCCTCCAGCAGGGCGTTCAGCTCGGCCACCGCCTGGACGTCCCGCCCCGAGGTGCCGAACTCGAACACGTCGCGGAGGCGCTTCTGCGCCCGCCGGAAGATCACCAGGTCCCGTTCGGCGACCTCGTCGCGCATCCACGCGTTGTCGTCCGGGAAGAGGGCCCGCAGGTCGTCGAGGTCGTCCAGGCGGGCGTTGACGAGGTCAACGCCGGTCCGGGCGTACGCGTCGAAGTTCACGACACCAACGGTAGACGACTCACGGGGCGCGCGGCGCGTCGATGTAGTGCGGCAGGAACCGCGCGTAGCCGTCAGTGATGAGACTCTCGCTCTCCCGCAGGCCGACGCCGGCCGACTCGCCGTCGACGATCCAGCTTCCCAGCACCGTACGGTTGCCGGCGAAGTCCGGCAGCGCCCGGAACTCCTGGTAGCAGAAGCCCTCGTCGCCGTAGTCGCCCGGATTGGTGATCTCGGTGTCGCCGGTGACGATCCGCACCGCGGCCCCCTCCCGGCCCAGCAGCGGCTTCGCCACGTACTCGGGCATCCCGCGCGGCGAGTCCAGGTACGCCGGCAGCAGGTACTCGTGCCCCGGGTACAGCTCCCAGAGCACGGCGAGCAGCGCCTTGTTGGACAGCAGCAGCTTCCAGGCCGGCTCGATCCAGGTGGTCGGGGTGCCCGGCTCCAGCGCCGCCGGCCCGTACGGCTCGGCCAGCATCCACTCCCACGGGTAGAGCTTGAAGCAGGTCGTCAGCGGTCGGTCGTCGGCGTCGACGAAGCGCCGGCCGTCCCAGCCGACGTGCTGGATCGGCAGCAGCGTCACGTCCAGCCCGGCCTGGCGGGCGGTCTCGGCCAGGTACCCGGCGGTGATCTGGTCCTCGCCCGACTCCTCCTCGTTCGACCAGGTCACGTGCACCCGCCGGTCGTGCAGGCCGGCGCCGATCTTGGCCCAGGCGCCCACCAGCCGCTCGTGCAGGCTGTTCCACTGGTCGGCGTCCGGGTGCGTCTGCTCCAGCCAGTACCACTGGATGATGCTCGCCTCGACCAGCGCGGTGGGGGTGTCGGCGTTGTACTCCAGCAGCTTCGGTGGCCAGCTGCCGTCGTAGGCGAGGTCGAAGCGGCCGTAGAGGGTCGGCGGTCGTTCGCGCAGCGACCGGGCGACGGCCTCGGCGGCCCAGGCCGGGATGCCGAACTCGGCGTACCGGCCGCGGGCGACGACGTGCTCGGCCGCGGCGACCGACATCCGGTGCAGCTCCTCGGTGGCCTCCTCCAGCCGTAGCACCTCGGCCAGGTCGAAGGCGTACGCCGCCGTCTCGTCCCAGTACGACATGGTCCCGCCGTCGGGCAGCTCGGTGTCGACGTACACCAGGCCCTGCTCGCGGATGGTGGCGTCCCAGTCCGGGCGGGGGGTGGCCGCCTCGCGTCGCACCTCAGCCCCCGCAGGAGGCGAGGTGGGTGCCGAAGCCGCCGCGCTCGGGCAGGGCCGCGGCGACCGGCCGGGGCTCGGCGCCGGCGGTGCCGGTGGTGACCGCCGGTACCCGCATCGCCAGCGCGATCGTGTCCCCGCCGCCGGTCGGACCCAGGGCGCAGTCGTCGTCATCGTCGTCGGAGGTCATGTTGCAGCCGGAGAGGGCGAGCGCCAGGGCGGTGAGCGCGCCCAGCTGCACGGAGGCCGACCGGAGCCGGCGGCGGGGGTGTCCATCCACGGCATCGTTGTAGCTGATCGACGCCACTTCCGTCGCCCCCCGGCGGTGCTCGTGATGCCATTGGGACGCCTGTCACGAGGCGTCGCGGCGGCTCGGCCGCCCCCCGACGGAGCGCGGTGCACGGGCGTTACGCTCGGCTCATGCTCCGTTCCGTCATCCTCGCCGCCTCCCGGTCATCCCAGGTCGAGCGGCTCATCGCGACGGCCCCGTTCACCCGGGACGTCGTCCGCCGGTTCGTCGCCGGCGCCGGCACCGACGACGCGTTGCGCGCAACCCGCGAACTCGTCGCCGACGGCCTCGCGGTCACCATCGACAACCTCGGCGAGGACACCGTCACTCCCGAGCAGGCCAACGCGACCCGCGACGAGTACCTCAAGCTGCTGAAGCTGCTCTCCAGCGCCGGGCTCACCCCGCCCGCCGAGGTCAGCGTGAAGCTCTCCGCCCTGGGCCAGAAGTTCGACGAGCAGCTCTCGTACGACAACGCGCGGGCCATCTGCCTGGCGGCCGACGAGGCGGGCACCACGGTCACCCTCGACATGGAGGACCACACCACCACTGACTCGACCCTGAGCGTCCTGGCCAGGCTGCGCAAGGACTTCCCGGCCACCGGCGCGGTGCTCCAGGCGTACCTGCGGCGGACCGAGTCGGACTGCCGCGAACTGGCCGGCGCCGGGTCCCGGGTACGGCTCTGCAAGGGCGCGTACAAGGAGCCCGAGTCGGTGGCGTACCAGTCGGCCCGTGAGGTGGACAAGTCGTACGTCCGCTGCCTGAACGTGCTCATGTCCGGGGACGGCTACCCGATGCTGGCCACCCACGACCCGCGCCTGATCGCCATCGGCGAGGACCGGGCCCGCTGGTTCGACCGCGGCCCGGACCGCTTCGAGTTCCAGATGCTGTACGGCATCCGGCCGGAGGAGCAGGCCCGGCTGGTCGGCGAGGGCTACACCGTGCGGACCTACCTGCCCTACGGCGAGGACTGGTACGGCTACCTGATGCGCCGGCTCGCCGAGCGCCCCGCGAACCTGATGTTCTTCGGCCGGGCCCTGGTCTCCAAGAAGTGACTCAGGCGTTCGACCATCCCCGGGTGCTCAGCACCAGCCGGTAGCCGTCCGGATCGGCCACCGTCACCCCCCAGCGGTCCCTGTACGGGCCGGCGGAGACTCTCGTCCCGCCGGCCCGTTCCAGTCTCGTGACCAGGTCCGCTTCGGCCGGCCCGGAGGACTTCAGGTCAAGTCCGCGTTGACAGATTTGGCTAATGCACATAGCTTTGTGGCTATGAGTATTAGCCAGGTGGAGCGGGACGGCGGCACCATCGCGTACGAGGTGCACGGCGAGGGGCCGCTGGTGGTCCTCGCGCACGGCATGGGGGAGAACCGGCGATCCTTCCGCCACCTGATCCCGCTGCTGGTCGCGGCCGGCTACCGGGTGGCCTCGGTGGACGTCCGGGGGCACGGCGACTCCAGCGCCCACTGGCCGTCGTACGCCCCGGCCGAGGTCGGCTCGGACCTGCTGGCCGTGGTGCGTACCCTCGGCGGCCCGGCCACCCTGGTCGGCAGCTCGTCCAGCGCGGCGGCCGTCGTCTTCGCCGCCGGGGACGCGCCCGAGCAGGTCAACGGCATCGTGCAGATCGGCGCGTTCGTCGCCCAGCCCAGGCCCAACCCGGCGATGCGGCTGGCCCAGGCGGCGGTGCTGCGCAGTCCCCGGCTGTTCGGCATGTTCCACCGGACGCTCTTTCCCTGTGGCCGGCCCGCCGACGACGCCGCGTACCGCAAGGAGTTGGTCGCCGGCCTGCGCGGCCGGATGGCGGCGGTCCGCGGTGTGGTCGCGCCGGTCGCCCCGCACTGGACGGCCCGGGCGGCCGACGTGCGGCAGCCGGTGCTGGTGCTGATGGGCGCGAAGGACCCCGACTTCGCCGACCCGGGGGGCGAGGCCCGGTCCGCCCGCCGCCTCTTCGTCACCGCCGAAGCCCGCATGATCGCCGATTCCGGCCACTACCCGCACGCCGACCAGCCGGCGGCCACGGCTGCCCAGCTCGTCGAGTTCCTGGCGGTGACCACGCGTGCCTAGGGCCGGGCTCACCCCGTCGACGGTGGTCCGCGAGGCGGCCCGCCTCGCCGACGAGGTCGGTTACGAGCGGCTGACCCTGGCCGCGCTCGCCGGCCGGCTCGGCGTCGCGCTGCCCAGCCTCTACAAGCACGTCAAGGGCGCCGACGCGTTGAGCCAGAAGCTGGCCGCGCTGGCCGTCGACGAACTCGCCGACGCGATGGCCTCGGCCGCCGCCGGGCGCGCCGGGGCGGACGGGCTGCGGGCGGTCGCCACCGCCTGGCGCGACTACGCCCGCCGGCACCCCGGCCGCTACCCGGCGGCGCAGCGGGTGCCCGACCCGACCGACCCCGAGCACGTCGCCGCCGGCCGGCGGGCCCTCGACACCGTCTACGCGATCCTGCGCGGGTACGGCCTGACCGGTGACGCCGCGGTCGACGCCGCACGCCTGTTCCGCAGCGCCGTCCATGGCTTCATCACCCTGGAGGCGGCCGGTGGCTTCGGCCTGCCCCGAGGCCTCGACCGGTCCTTCGACCAGCTGGTGGCCGCGTTGGACACCGCGTACCGGGACTGGAGGTCCTGATGAGGGCCGCGCTGCTGACGATCGCCTTCCTGGTGGAGGTGGCGATGCTCGTCGCCGCCGGCTGGTGGGGCTTCACCCTCAACGCGGGCCTGGCCGTCCGACTGCTCGCCGGGCTCGGCGCACCGCTGCTGATCGCGCTGGTCTGGGGCAGCTTCTGCTCGCCCCGGGCCCGGGTCCGGCTCGCCCCGCCGGCCAGGTACGCCGTCCAGGCGGCCTGCTTCCTCGCCGCCGGCGTGTTGCTCGCCCTCGCCGGGCACCCGTTGCTCGCGGTGGGTCTGGTCGCCCTGTGGGCCGTGGACCGGGCCCTGCTCAGCCGCGGCGGTCACCCGGCCTGACCGGTCCCGGTCGCCTGCTCGGGCCGCCGGGTAGCTCGTGGTCCTCCCTCCCGCTGGTGTCTGCTGGCGGGGCGATCCCGGCGCTTGTCGGTGGCTCATTGTCCCGCCTCCTGTGGTGGCTGCTGGCGGGCCCGAGCCGGCGCCTGTCGGGGTGACCCGCTGACGGCGACCGCTGGTGGTGGCTCCCGTGGGCGGCCCGTCCACGGGTGGTGGCTTTCGTGGTGGGCCCGTCCCCGGCATCCCACCTGCGGTGGTCGCGCCCTTTCGATCTGATGTCGTGAACGATTCGGGCCACCCCTGACGCCCGCGTGGCTGTCGTCCGGCGGCCGGCGGTGACGGCCCGTCTCGTCCGGACGGCAGAGACGACGTCCGTCGCCACCGCCACCGGGGTCGGCGTTCCGTGAGTCGTTCACGTCATCAGCTCGATAGGTGAGTAGTCACCCCCTTCCGACCCCGCGCCGGTCACCGTCCGTGCAGGCCACCGTCCTGCGGCAGAAGGTTCGTACCGCGTATGCAGGCCCGCCGGCATGCTGCCGACGCGCGGGCGGCTCTGGCCGGATCGCCCCGATTGGTCGTACCCTTCGCCGGTGACCGACGGGCATGACGAGCCGCGCCTCACCGACGGGGTGGACGAGTCGCGCCCGACCGACGGGATGGGAGAGCCGCGCCGCACCGACGGGGTGGACGAGTCGCGCGCGGCCGATGGCGACGAGTCGCGCCCGGCTGACGGGATCGACGAGCCGCGCCCGGCCGATGGAGTGGACGAGTCGCGTCCAACCGCCGGGGTGGGCGAGCCACGCTCACGCCGCCGCTGGCCGCTCTGGGCTGCGTTCGCGGTGGTGCTGGCGATGGTGGGCTGCGGGGTGCCGGCGGCGCTGCTGGCCGGCCTGGTCGACCGCACCGCCGACCGCACCGCCGACCGCGCCACGGTGGACCGCCCCGCCGCCCGCACGCCCGACCCAGCCACGGCGGCTGCCCGCCGGGTAGGCGACCAGCTCTCCGCCCAGCTCGCCCGGCAGGCCGACGCCCTGCTCGGCGGGGACCGGCGCGGCTTCCTCGCCGTTGCGGACCCCGCCGCCCGCGCCGACCTGGGCCGCCGCTTCGCCGCACTGCGCGCGCTCCGGGTGACGGTGTGGCGGGCCGAGCCGTCCGGGCTGCCCACCCCGGTCGCCGGGCAGTCGGGGCAGTGGCGGCAACTGGTGACCTTCCGGTACTGCTTCCTCGTGCCGGACTGCGCGCCCAGCCCGGTCCTGATCGGCACCCGCTGGCGGGAGACCGGCGGCGCACCGCTGCTGGTCGCCGTCGAGGAGTCCCGCTCGGCGCAGGCCGGGGTCCGACCCTGGGAGGTCAGCGACCTGGTCGTCGCCGTCGGCCCGCGCACCATGGTGGCCACCACCCCGGCGCTGCGCGGGAAGCTGCCCAGCCTGCTCGCCGAGGCCGAGTCCGCGGCGACGGTCGCCGACCGGTACGCGGTCGCCGGTCCACCGCCGGACCGCTACCGGATCTTCTACGCCGGCGGCCCCGAGTGGCGACGCTGGTACGGCGGCGGCCGACCGAAGTGGACCGCCGGGTACGCGGTCACCGTCGGCGGCGGCCACCACGAGGTGGTGCTCAACGCCGACGGGCTGACCGCCACCGCCACCGGTGAGCTGCTGCGGCACGAGCTGACCCACGCCGCCTCGCTCCCCGCACGGGGCTACCCGGGCAAGCAGACCTGGTGGCTGGTGGAGGGGCTGGCCGAGTACGCCGGTGCCGACGGGGCACCGGTGAGCCGCTACGAGGGGCTGGACGAGGCCGGGCAGCTCGTCGCCAGCGGGTGGAACGGCCGGCTGGACGCCCTGACCCCGGCCGACGCCGCTCCGGCCGATCGGGTCGGCGGCAGCTACGGCGTCGGCTACCTGGCCGTCCGCCACCTCGTCGACCGGTACGGCGAGCAGCAGGTGCTCGACTTCTTCCGGGCCGTGGTGCACGACCGGCGGTCGCTGGACGACGCGTCCGAGCAGGTCCTCGGCGACCCGTGGACGGCCCTGCACGACGAGTGCGTCGCCTACGTCCGGGCGACCGTCCGATGACAGCGGGCGGACCCGTCGCCGGGTGGACGCGGTCCGCCCGATAGGCCGATCGCGCCGCTCGGCGTCGTATCGACGCCGGGCTAAGGTTGGCCCGTGCGCCGCCCCGATTCGCCGCGGCCCCCCGTAGCCATGCGGCCCCGCCTGCTCACCGCCCTGCTCACCGTCGTCGTCCTCACCGGCACCACCGCCGCCTCCTGCGGGGACGACGAGTCCGCCGTGGCGCTGGCCCCGGCCAGCCGGGCCGCCGTCGCCGAGGTGATCGACGCTCCGGCCACCGTGACCGCCCGCGCCGCGGCCACCCTCACCGCACCCGCCGACGGCACCGTCAGCAGTCTGCGGGTCCAGCCCGGCCAGCGGGTCAGGCGCGGTCAGGTGCTCGCCGTGATCAGTTCCCCGTCCGCCCAGGAGCGCCTCCGGCAGGCCCGCGACGCCCTCCGGGCCGCCGAACGGGCCGGCCGGGGCGCCGGCGTGAGCGACCTGGGCACCCGCCGTCGCGGCACCGACAAGGCCGCCGACGAGGCGTTCGACGCCGCCCGGGACGCCGCCGGGAAGATAGCCGACCAGAAGGTACGGGACGCGCTGCTCGCCCAGGTGACCTCCGCCCAGCAGCAGTACGCCGCCGCGGCGCGTACCGCCGACCAGGCCGTCCGCTCGGTGCAGCGGGGGGTAGCCGGTCTCAACTCGGCGGTCGGCGCGCTGTCGGCCGCGCAACGGCTCCAGGCCCGGCAGGCGTACGACCTGGCGAAGGCGACCGTCGACGCGCTGACCCTGCGCGCCCCGATCGGGGGAGTCGTGCAGCCCGGCGGCGCCCCGGCCGGCGGCGGCAGCGACCTGTCCGCCCTGCTCGGCGGCGGGCAGGTGCCCGCCGGGATCGACCCGTCGGCGCTCTCCCCGTCCCGCGCCGGGCCGCCGCCGGGCGTGGACGACGCGGTGGTCGCCGGCGGCCGGGTCACCGCCGGCACGCCCGTGCTGACCATCGTGGACACCGGCGCGCTCGGCCTGCTCGCCGAGGTCGACGAGACCGACGTGCTGCTGGTCCGCCCCGGCCTGGTCGCCGACGTCGAACTGGACGCGGTCACCGGCGCCAGCTACGACGCCACGGTCCGCTCGGTCGACGTGCTGCCCACCAGCTCCGCCCGGGGCGGGGTCACCTACCGGGTGCGGCTCGCGCTCGGCGCGGGCCGGCTCGGCGAGGGCGAGGTCGCACCGGCGCCCCGCCCCGGCATGAACGCCGTGGTGCACCTGCGGGTACGCGAGGCCGCCGACGCGGTCACCGTCCCCGCATCGGCGGTCTTCTCCGCCGACGGCCGGGACGCCGTCTGGCTGGTCCGCGACGGCCGGGCGGACCGGGCGCAGGTGACGGTGGGCGTCCAGGGGCAGGACCTGGTGCAGATCCTCGACGGGGTGCAGGCCGGCGACCGCGTCGTGGTGCGCGGCACCGACCAGGTCCAGGACGGCCAGGAAGTCCGGTGAGCGCGCGGAGTGAGCCGACGGGGGAAAGGCCGTGAGCGGTCCGGCGGCGATCGAGGCGGTGGACGTCTCCCGGACGTACCAGCTCGACGGTGTCTCCGTGCCGGCGCTGCGCGGCGTCTCGCTGACCGTGGCGCCGGGGGACTACGTGGCCGTGGTCGGGCCGTCCGGCTCCGGCAAGTCGACCCTGATGCACCTGCTCGGCGGGCTGGACCAGCCCACCGGCGGTCGGCTGGTGATCGGCGGTCGGGACGTCGGCGCCCTCTCCGCGCCGGAGCTGGCCACCCTGCGCAACGAGACCATCGGCTTCGTCTTCCAGGCGTTCCACCTGCTGCCGCGGACGTCGGCGGTGGACAACGTGGCGCTGCCGCTGGTCTACCGCGGCGTCGGGGCCCGGCAGCGGCGCGCGCGGGCGGCCGCGATGCTCGGCCGGGTCGGCCTGGGGCACCGGCTGGACCACCGCCCCAACCAGCTCTCCGGTGGCGAGCAGCAGCGGGTGGCGATCGCCCGGGCGTTGGTCACCGATCCGACGGTGCTGCTCGCCGACGAGCCGACCGGCAACCTGGACACGGTGACCGGCCAGGCGGTGCTGGCCCTGCTGGAGCAGCTCAACGCCGAGTCCGGGGTGGCGCTGGTGATGGTGACCCACGACAACGAGGTGGCGGCCCGGGCCCGGCGGCGGATCGCGATGCGCGACGGGGTGGTGGTGTCGGACAGCGTCTCGACCGTTCATGATCGACCGGCGTCCGGGCCCGTGGCGGCACCTGACACACTGGTGGCCGCTCCCAGCGCGGAGCCCCGGTCCGCGTCCGGAAGCGGCCCGGGGCACCCGTCCGGTGGCTCCGGCGGCGCCGCCGGAGCCACCGGACGCCTTCCGCGCGATCCGGCGGGCGACCGGCGTACCCCCGAAGGGGCTGGACCGGGATCCGAGGTGGACGCCGCCGACCGGCCGGGACCGGACGCGGACCCTGCGGCCGGACCGCGACCCGGGGCGGACGCTGCGGCCCGGGGCACCTCCGGAGTGGACGCGGCCGGGACGGGCCGGGCGGGCGACGAGCGGGCCGGCGGGGCGTCGTGAGGCTCGCCGAGGCGTGGCGGGTGGCGCTGGACGCGCTGCGGGCCAACCGGATGCGCAGCGCGCTGACCATGCTCGGCGTGATCATCGGGGTGGCGTCCGTGGTGCTGCTGGTCGCCATCGGCACCGGTACGAAGCAGAAGGTCGAACAGCAGGTCGAAGGGCTCGGCTCCAACCTGCTGCTGGTGGTCCCCGGCCGGATCGACGTGGGCACCGCGCCAGTGGTCTCCCCGCTGACCCTCTCCGACGTCGACGCGGTCTCCCGGGTGGTCGGCGACCCCAGCCGGGTCGCGGTCACCATCGCCTCCGGCGCGACGGCCCGCGCCGGCAACCGCTCCGACTTCACGACCGTGCAGGGAGTGCTGGAGACCACCCCGACGGTCTTCACCCGCTCGCTGGCCCGGGGCCGCTACCTGACCGGCGCGGACGTGGACACCAGCCGCCGGGTGGCGGTGCTCGGCGACTCGGTGGCCCGCGCGCTCTTTCCCGACCGGGATCCGCTCGGCCAGCAGGTCGCGCTCGCCGGCGTCCGGTTCCGGGTGATCGGGGTGTTCGCGCCGCTCGGGCAGAGCCTCGGCGTCGACCGGGACGACGAGGTGCACGTGCCGGTCACCGCGGCCCAGCGACTCTGGGGCACCCAGCGGGTGGACGGCATCGCGGTCAAGGCCCCGGACCGGGAGCGGATCGGCGAGCTGGGCGACCGGATCGTCGCCGAGCTGTCCCGCCGGCACCCGGACACCGAGTTCAGCGCGGTCACCCAGCAGCAGATCCTCGGCGTGCTCGGCGACATCCTCGGGGTGCTCACCGGCGTGCTCGCCGCCATCGCCGGCATCTCGCTGCTCGTCGGCGGGGTGGGCGTCTCCAACATCATGCTGGTCTCGGTGCGCGAACGGACCCGGGAGATCGGCCTGCGCAAGGCCGTCGGCGCGCGCCCCCGCGACATCGGGGTGCAGTTCCTGCTGGAGGCGGTGCTGCTCACCGCGATCGGCGGGCTGACCGGGATGGCGCTCGGCGTGGGCACCGCGCTGCTGGTGGACGCCTTGTCGCCGATCCCGGCCGCGATCACCTGGTGGTCGCTGGCGCTGGCGTTCGGGGTGTCGGCGGCGGTGGGCATCGTCTTCGGGGTGGTGCCGGCGCAGCGGGCCGGCCGGCTCGACCCGGTGGTCGCGCTGCGCGCCGAGTGAGCCCACCCGGTCGGCGGCGCGGGCCTCGCGCGACGGGTGCCCGCCACCGGTCCCGGGAACGGGACGCTGAGCGCAGGCGGGGGCGAAACGGCAGGTCACGGTCGGGTGAACGACGGTCGGCGCATGATCAGTTGTACGAAGGGATCGCGCCGGTCACAGCGGCCCCGCTACCGTACTGGTAACACGCGCGTTGCCGGCCCGGACGGAAGCTCCGGTCGCTCGGTACGCGCCGGGCATGGGATGGGTCGGGTGAGCCATGGCCGGGTCGCAGTCCGACGGTCGGCTGTCGGATGTCAAGTTCCTCACCGTCGCCGAGGTGGCGTCGGTCATGCGGGTGTCCAAGATGACGGTCTACCGCCTGGTGCACAGCGGTGAACTCACCGCGGTCCGGGTCGGCCGGTCGTTCCGGGTGCCGGAGCACGCGGTGCACGACTATCTCCGGGGCGCGTTTCAGGAAACCGCCTGACCCGTCGCCGGGCGGTGCGCCGACTGCGACGTAACGGGCATCGACGGGGGCGCGTTGGTCCTGCTGACGCACTCCGGCTACCCTGGAGCCGATCGTGACCCTCGCCGGTGAGCCCCGACGCCACCAGGCTGGTCCGGTCCGTTGTCCGCAAGCGGTCACCGGCGCCACCGACGTGGCGCCGCTCGTCCGCCCCGCACGTTTGCATTGAAAGGCTGTCGTATGGGCTCGGTGGTCAAGAAGCGCCGCAAGCGCATGGCTAAGAAGAAGCACCGCAAGCTGCTGCGCAAGACCCGCGTCCAGCGTCGCCGTCTCGGTAAGTGACCGGGGCCGGGCCACGGCCCGGCTTCCGGCACCACTTGCCAACTGTCGACCCTCGGAGGCTCAGGTGATCAGGCCGCGGACGTCCCGGCTCGGTCCCGTCTGCCGGTCAGGGCGTACGAGATGACCCCCGGTGGCACCTCAGGTGCTCCGGGGGTCGTCGTCGTGACCGGGGTCGGCCGCTATCTCGGCGCGCACGTCGCCGCCCGGCTCGCCGCCGACCCGCGCATCGAGCGGGTCATCGGCGTCGACCCGGCCACCCCCGGCCCCGAGTTCACCGACCTGCTCGACCGGGTCGAGCGGGTCCGGCTCGACCTCGGCTCGCTCGGCGGGCTCCTCGTCGACCTGGACGTCGACGCCGTGGTGCACCTCGCCCTGGTCAGCTCGCCCGACCCCCAGCACGGCGGCCGGGCGGCGATGAAAGAGCAGAACGTCATCGGCACCATGCAGCTGCTCGCCGCCTGCCAGCGGGCGCCGCGGCTGCGCAAGCTGGTGGTCCGCTCCTCCACGGCCGCGTACGGCGCGTCCTTCCGCGACCCGGCGGTCTTCACCGAGGAGACCGAGCCGCGCGAGGTGCCGCGCGGCGGTTTCGGCCGCGACATCCTCGACATCGAGGGGTACGTCCGCGGCTTCCGCCGCCGCCGTCCCGACGTGACCGCGACCGTGCTGCGCTTCGCGCCGTTCATCGGCTCCACCGCCGACACCACGCTCACCCGCTACTTCTCCCAGCCGGTGGTGCCCACCGTCTTCGGGCGCGACCCGCGGTTGCAGTTCGTGCACTTCGACGACGCCCTGGAGGTGCTGCACCGGTCCATCGCCGAGGAGCACCCGGGCACCTACAACGTCGCCGGGCCGGGGGTGCTCTCGCTCTCCCAGGCGATCCGCCGGGCCGGTCGGGTCGCCGTGCCGGTGCTGGAGCCGGGCCTGTCCGGGGCCGCCGCGCTCGCCCGCAACCTCGGCTTCGGCCGCTACGGCCTCGACCAGGTCGACCTCTTCGTGCACGGCCGGGTGGTCGACACCAGCCGGCTGGAGCGGGAGTACGGCTTCACCCCGCGCTCCACCGCCGCCGCGTTCGACGACTTCATCCGGGCCCACCACGGCGGCGTGGTGCTCACCCGCAACACCCTGGCTACCGCCGAGCAGCTCGTGCTGGAGAGCATCCGCCAGGTCCGGTCGGCCGTCCGGGAGCGCTCGTGAGCCGGTCCGAGGAGCGGCCCGACGGCCGGTACGACGTACCGCTGACCGTGGCCGGGCCGGACGTTCAGCCGGCGCGAAGCAACGGGCACCGGCGCACCACAGCCGCCGCCGCCCCGGAGCCGGCGGCCCTGGCCGAGCCGGACACCTCAGCCACCGATGAGCGGGTCCCGTCCGCCCGGGCGGGCGCGACCTCGTCCACCGGCAACGAGCCGGACGCCGGGACCGACGAGCTGAACACCAGGGCCGACGAGCCGGCGACCGGGGCGCGGGACCGGGCCACCCAGGGCGACGAGGCCGGGCGGATGCCGGCGGACCCGCCGGGCGGGGCGGCGGTGCCGGACCGGCCGGGGGATCACTGGGACCGCAAGGTCGCCGCCGGCCTGGCCTTCCTGCGCCGGCGGCTCTCCGGCGAGTACGAGGTCGACGAGTTCGGTTTCGACCCGGACCTGACCGACTCGGTCTTCCACCCGCTGCTGCGCCTGCTCTACCGGGACTGGTTCCGCACCGAGGTCTCCGGCCTGGAGAACGTGCCCGCCGACGGGGCGGGCCTGGTCGTCGGCAACCACTCCGGCACGGTGGCCCTGGACGCACTGATCCTCGCCACCGCCCTGCACGACCAGCACCCGGCGCGCCGCTACCTGCGGCTGCTCGGCGCCGACCTGGTGTTCCGGATGCCGGTGGTCTCCGAGATCGCCCGCAAGACCGGCGGCACGGTCGCCTGCAACCCGGACGCGGAGCGGCTGCTCGGCAACGGTGAACTGGTCGGCGTCTTCCCCGAGGGCTTCAAGGGCATCGGCAAGCTCTACTCCGACCGTTACAAGCTGCAACGCTTCGGTCGGGGCGGTTTCGTCTCGGCGGCGCTGCGCACCGGCACCCCGATCGTGCCGGTCGCCATCGTCGGCGGCGAGGAGATCTACCCGATGCTCGCCGACATCAAGCCGCTCGCCCGGCTGCTGAAGCTCCCGTACTTCCCGATCACGCCGACGTTCCCGTGGCTCGGGCCGCTGGGCATGGTGCCGCTGCCGAGCAAGTGGCTGATCGAGTTCTGCCCGCCGATCCCGACGGCGCACCTCACCGACTCCGCCGACGACCCGCTGGTCGTGTTCAACCTCGCCGACCAGGTCCGCGAAACGATCCAGCAGACCCTGCACAACCTCCTGGAACGCCGCCCCGACCCCTTCGGCCCCTGACCCACCCCTCGACCGTCGCGCCCCTCCTGCCGAGGCGCACGTACCGAGAAAGCGTGGCTATTCCTCCGCGAATAGCCACGCTTTCTCGCTACGAGTGGGCGCTTCGTGGTGGGGTCAGGGGGTGCGGCGGCGGCGGTGCAGGGCCAGGCCGGCGCTGACCGCGCCGGCGAGCAGGCCGGCGGCGGCGGTGGACGGTACGGCGATCTTGACCGCCCGCCGCCCGGTGCGGAAGTCCCGCACCTCCCAGCCCCGCTCGCGGGCCTGCCGCAGCAGCGTCCCGTCCGGGTTGATCGCGACCGCCCGCCCGACGGCGGTGAGCATCGGCAGGTCGTTGGCGGAGTCGCTGTAGGCGGCGCAGCGCGTCAGGTCCAGCCCCTCGACCGCGGCGAGCTGGGCGACCGCCTCCGCCTTGGCCGGCCCGTGCATCAGGTCGCCGACCAGCCGCCCCGTGTACGCGCCGTCGACCACCTCGGCCACCGTGCCGACCGCACCGGTCAGGCCGAGTCGGGTGGCGATCACCCGGCCGATCTCCACCGGGGCGGCACTGACCAGCCACACCCGCTCGCCGGCGTCGAGGTGCCGCTGAGCGAGCCGGCGGGTACCGGCCCAGATGCGCGGGGCCATCAGCTCGTCGAAGATCTCCTCGGCGAGGCGCTCGATCTCGTCCACCCGCCAGCCCTCGATGAAGGCCAGGGCGGCCTCCTTGGCCTGCGACATGTCGACGGCGTTCTCGGTGGCCAGCAGCCGGAACCGGGCCTGCTGCCAGGCGAACCGGGCCAGGTCGCCGGTGGTGAAGTACTTGCGGGCGGCCAGCCCACGGGCGAACCAGTAGATCGAGGCGCCCTGCATCATCGTGTTGTCCACGTCGAAGAAGGCCGCGGCGGTGGGGTCCGGCTCAGCGGGGACGGGCCGGTCGAGCTCGGCGTCGGCCCAGCCGGCGGTGTGCCCGTGGACGTCGGTGCTGACCGTGACCTTGCGGGTGCGGGCCATCCGACCTCCCTCCGTACGACGACCGCTGCACCCCTGAGCGTAGTCGGGGGTCGGTTACGGACGGCCGTCCGAAGGTGGAACTGTGGCGTGAACGGCTCTGCCGCTCAGCGGTCGCTCGGGCAGGTCGCCGGGGCGGGGCCGAGCGCGTCGCTGCCGACCGGCGCGGGCAGGCCGCAGGCGATGGCGGCGCGCAGCGCGTCGGAGCGCTTGCGGATGGCGTCCAGCAGGGCCAGCGAACGGCGGGTCCGGTCCCGCTCGGCGCGGCTGGCCCCGTCGAGCAGCCCACCGACCGCCTTGCGCTGCCCGGCCACGAAGGTGTTCACCGCATCCAGCCCGGCCGGGTCGGAGCGGTGGGCGGCGGCGGTGGTGAGCAGCCGTACGCCCTGGCGGGTGTCGGCGTCCATGTCGTCCAGCACCGCGCTGAACCCGGCCAGGTCGCCGCGGAGCATGCCGGCCTCGTCCAGCCGGGTACGGGCGAAGTCGAGGAAGAGCTGGCCCCGGCTGAGGTCGGAGCTGGTCAGGGCGAGCTGGGCGCGTTCGGTGGAGCGCTTCATGCCGTACAGCGCGTCGCCGGGGACCGCGTCCTCGCTGGCGGCGGAGATGCCCGACACGGCGACGGCGCCGGCGGCGATGCCGACCAGGATGGCGCCCCGGGCGCGGATCTGGCGGGCGGTCACCGCGCCCAGCAGCGAGCCACGCGAAGTCACCTCGGTCGGGCGGGCGGGTGTGGTCGCGGTCGCCGCGCCCATGCCCTCCCGCTCCGCGGTCGCCACCAGCATGGCCCGGAGCCCGGCGCGGAACTCCGCGTCGACCTCGACGTCCGGCCGCGCGGCGACGAGTCGCTGACCGACCGCCACCAGGGCGGTGAGCCGGTCGTCGGCACGGGACCGGACATGGTGACGCCGGCCGCCGTTCGCCTCGTCGACAAGCTGGGCGAAACGTGCGGCCCGACGACGGGAGAAGAGGTCACTGTCCACCGCAGGCACCCCCTCTCGCTGGTCACGGCCGCCTCGGCCGCGGTGGTTCCCAGCGACCGGCGGCGGCGTACACCGACGGACGAAGGTGTTGGCCGGCCGCGCTGCTCCGGACCGGGTGGTCCGGGGGCGCCGGGGCAACCACCGGTCGCACCCGGAGAAACGGTCCGCGACGGGCACGGGTTACGGGCCGGCCGCTGCCGAAATCACGAAGAGTGATCGTCGTCGCAGGGGCTCAGGGCTGGAAACCGTCCGGGAGCAGGCGGGCCAGGGCGCGGACGGCGCGATATTGCAATGCCTTGATCGCGCCCTCGTTCTTGCCCATCGCGCGGGCCGTCTCGGCAACTGAGAAACCCTGGAGGAAGCGGAGCACGATGCACTCCTGCTGCTCCGGGTTGAGCTGCTTGACGGCGGTGAGCAGCGCGACGTTGGTGATGTGCTCGACCACCGCCGCCTCGGGGCTGCCCTCCGGGCCCCGGTCCTCCCGGTCGGCGTCGAGCACGTCGCCGGTGGTGACCTCCAGCCGGTAGCGGCCGGACTTGAAGTGGTCCGCCACCAGGTTGCGGGCGATGGTGACCAGCCAGGCGCCGAGGTCGCGGCCCTGCCAGGTGAAGCTGCCGATCCGCTTGAGGGCCCGCAGGAAGGTGTCCGAGGTGAGGTCCTCGGCCAGTTGGCGGTTGCCGACCCGGAAGTAGACGAAGCGGAAGACGGTGTCGACGTACCGGTCGTAGATCAGGCCGAACGCCTCGGCCTCGCCGGCCTGCGCGCGCTCCACCAGCGCCCAGACCTCGGTGGCCGGGTCGGACGGGTCGGGCCGGCTGGGGAACCCGGTCGCCGGCGTCGTGGCCGCCGGCACCGCGGGCAGCACGGCGGTGTCGGCGGCGGGCACGGCCGGCAGCACGGCGGTCTCGGCGCCGGACGGGTCGGTCACCGCCGGCGGCTCGCCGACCCGCCGGCTCTGCGCCGGCATGGTCGGGCGGGCCGGCGACGCGACCCGGCCGCCGGCCGACTTCGCGTTCCCACCGGGTACGGCGGGCCGGGCCGGGGCCTCGTTGTGCCGGTTGCGCCGCTCGGAGCCGTGCCCCGGATCCAGCCGCTCGTTGGGCGACGTGCGGGGTGTCGGGCCGGTCAGGCCGGCGGGCCGCTCCGCATAGCCGAAGGTGGTCACCGCGCCTCCCCGGTCCGCGCGCCGGCCGGCCGGGCGGTGCGGCGACGGATCGCCGCAGCGTCCGGTCCGCCCCGGGCGGGCAGGGTCGCACAGGGGTGTGCCGACGTGCGGCAGATCCCCCTGAGGTGCTGGTCCAATGCGCTCACAGGCACGGGGGCCTCCTCGGGCTGAGGGGTGTCGACTCACGGCAAATGGGGTGAGCCGACCCGAGTGATGATAGGGCCAACGTCACCCGCGCGTGGCAAGTCCGTTACACAGGGCCAAAGTATTTCCCGCCCCGTCGCACAGATGGCGGACCAGTTGTCCGTCGTGTGCGGTTGACTTTCACGTCGCGCCTTGATCCCGAGTGGAAAGTCCAGGTCGGAGCGGAAGTGAACCGCCTTCGGCGTGTCGGCGTGTCGCCGGAAGGGCGGCGTGCCCCCGGCGCAAGCATGGTCCCTCCGGGACTGCTGTGCCAGACTCAGCGACCGTGCAGGACGCCACCGACAGCTCCGCGCCCGACCTCGCCGACCGGCTTCGCCGGGCGGCCGCCGACCACGGCGACCGACCGGCGCTGCACTGGCGCGAGCAGACCCTGACCTGGTCCGAACTGGACGCCCGGGTGAGCGCCGTGGCCCGGGCCCTGGCCGCCGCCGGGCCGGCCGCGCCGACCGACCCGCCGGCGCGGGTGGCGATCGCGTTGCCGAACACGCCGGACTTCGTGGTCGCCTACCTCGCCACGCTGCGCGCCGGGCTGGTCGCGGTGCCGGTCAACCCCGGCCTCACCGCCCGCGAGCTGCGGCACGTGCTCGCCGACTCCGGCGCGACGCTGCTCTGCGGCACCGAGGCCGTCCGGGACCGGGTGGCCGGTCTCGAGCTGCCGGCGCTCGCCGCCGTGCACACCACCCTGCCCGAGGAGGCGGGGGAACCGCCGGCGCGAGCCAGCGGCGACCTCGCGGTGCTGCTCTACACCTCGGGCACCGAGGGGCAGCCCAAGGGCGCGATGCTGCCGCACCGGGCGCTGGCCGCCAACCAGGACCAGGTGGGCCGGATCTCCCCGCCGGTGGTCGGGCCCGGGGACACCGTGCTGCTCGCGCTGCCGCTGTTCCACGCGTACGGGTTGAACACGGGGCTGGGCGCGGTGATCCACCACGGCGCTACCGGAGTGCTGGTCGACGAGCTCGGCCCCGGCTGCGCGCTCGACGAGATCGCCCGGCACCGGGTCAGCGTGCTGGTCGGCGTACCGTCGATGTTCCTGGCCTGGTCCACGGCGGACGCCGACGCGGTCGTCGCGGCGATGGCGTCGGTGCGGGTCGCGGTCTGCGGCGCGGCGCCGCTGGACCCGGCCGCCGCGGCGCGCTTCACCGAGGTCACCGGGCATCCGGTGCACGTCGGGTACGGCCTGACCGAGACCGCGCCGGTGCTCACCACCACCCTGGTCGGCGGCGAGCCGAAGCCCGGCTCGATCGGCCGGCCGCTGCCCGGCGTCGAGCTGCGCCTGGTCGGCGGCGACGGGACCGACCTGTGGCGCGACGGCGTCGCCGAGCCGGACGACGACCCCGACGACGAACCGTGGCTCGCCGACTCCGCGCCCGGCACCGACCCCGGCCAGATCGTGGTCCGCGGGGCGAACCTGTTCGCCGGCTACTGGCCGGACGGCCGGGGCGGCCCGGACGCGGACGGCTGGTGGGCCACCGGCGACGTCGCCTACGCCGACGACGACGGCGACCTCTTCCTGGTCGACCGGCTGGGCGAGCTGATCCTGGTCAACGGCTTCAACGTCTACCCGCGCGAGGTCGAGCTGGTGCTCGAGGCGCACCCGGGGGTGGTCGGCTCGGCCGTCCTGGGTGTGCCGCACCCGCGTACGGGTGAGACTGTGCGGGCGTACGTGGTGCCGGCGCCGGGGCGTCCGGTCACCGGCGAGGAACTGCTCGCCCACTGCGCGCGTAACCTGGCCCGGTTCAAGTGCCCGACCGCCGTCGAGTTCGTCGACGAACTGCCGTACTCGGTGATCGGGAAGGTACGCAAGACCCAGCTGCGGTCGGCGCCGTCCCCGGCGACGCCGCCCCGGCCCCGACGCACGGAGGTCCCCGATGTCCAGTGACGCCCGGCTCACCCTGATCACCCGGCCCGGCTGCCACCTCTGCGAGGACGCCAAGGCCGCGCTGGACCGGGTGGTGGCGGTCACCGGCGACAAGTGGGTGGAGAAGGACGTCACCGGCGATGTCGAGCTGGAGCGGGACTACGGGGACCGGCTGCCGGTGGTGCTGCTCGACGGCAAGGAGCACGGCTACTGGCGGGTCGAGGAGGATCGGCTGCTGCGGGACCTGACCACGCCGCAGCTCTGAGGTGGCCCTTAGGCTGCTGCGATGACCCCTGCGCGCGACCACCTGGTGTGGGACTGGAACGGCACCCTGCTCAACGACCTCAGCCTGGTGGTGCAGGCCACCAACGTGGCCTTCGCCAGCGCCGGCGGCCCGTCGGTGACCGTCGACGAGCACCGGGTGCGGTTCCGCCGGCCGATCGTCGACTACTACGCCGAGATGCTGGGGCGGGCGATCGACGCGGAGGCGTTCGGCGCGCTCGACCGGATCTTCCACGACGCGTACCGGGCCGGGCTGACCAGCTGCGCGCTGGCCGACGACGCGCCGGCGGCGATCGCCGCCTGGCCGGGCAGCCAGTCGCTGCTGTCGATGTGGTTCCACGACGAGCTGGTGCCGACCGTGCACACCTACGGCCTGACCCCGCACTTCGCCCGGGTGGACGGGCTGCGCGCCACGGTCGGCGGCGGCCACAAGGCGGAGTGGCTGGAGAAGCACCTGGCCGAGCTGGGGCTGGCCGGCGAGTCGGTGGTGCTGATCGGCGATTCGGTCGACGACGCGCACGCCGCCGAGAGCGTCGGCGCCCGCTGCGTCCTCTACACCGGCGGCCTCTCCGACCCCGCCGCCCTGCGCGCCACCCCCCACCCCGTCGCCGACACCCTCACCGAAGCGGTGACCCTCGCCACCCACCTCCCCTGATCCTGGCCCCGCCGCCGGTGGGGTCAGGCGCGGAGGTGGGCGAGGACGGCCAGGACCCGGCGGTGGTGGTCGGTGTCCGGGGGCAGGTGGAGCTTGGTGAAGATGTTGCGGACGTGCTTCTCCACCGCGCCGTCCGTGACCACCAGGGACTTCGCGATGGCGGCGTTGGAACGGCCCTCGGCCATCAGCGCCAGCACCTCCCGCTCGCGCGGGGTCAGCTCGCCCAGCGGGTCGTCCCGACGGCGCCGGACCAGCAGTTGGCCGACCACCTCCGGGTCGAGCACGGTGCCGCCGGCGGCCACCCGGGCCAGCGCGTCGAGGAACTCGTCGATCGCGGCCACCCGCTCCTTGAGCAGGTAGCCGATCCCGCCGCCGCCCCCGCCCGCGGTGGACAGCAGGTCGTCGGCGTACGACACCTCGACGTACTGGGAGAGCACCAGGATCGGCGTACGGGGGACCAGCTCGCGGGCCCGGACGGCCGCGCGCAGCCCTTCGTCGGTGTGGGTGGGTGGCATCCGCACGTCCACGATCGAGACGTCCGGCCGGTGCGCCACCACCGCCTCCACCAGCGCCTCACCGTCCCCGACGGCGGCCACCACCTCGTGTCCCTGCTCGGTGAGCAGCCGGACCAGGCCCTCCCGGAGCAGTACGGCGTCGTCGGCGATCAGTACTCGCATGTCGCGGTGTCTACCACGTCCGGGCGGGTGCCGGGGTCACAGCGGCAGCACGGCCCGTACGACGGTCGGGCCGCCGACCGGGCTGTCCACCCGGAGCACGCCGCCGGCGGCGCGTACCCGGTCGGCGATGCCGGCGAGGCCGTGTCCCTTCGCCACGTGCGCACCGCCGGCCCCGTCGTCACTGACGGTGACGTCGAGCTGGTCGTCGTGGCGCTGCACGGTCACCGCGCAGCCGGTCGCGCCGCTGTGCTTGGCCACGTTGGTCAGCGCCTCGGCGACCACGAAGTAGGCGGTGCTCTCCACCAGCGGGTCGAGCCGGCCCTTCGGGTTGCCCAGCCGGTCGTCGAGGGTCAGGTCGACCGGCACCAGGCTGCGGCCGGCCAGGGCGGCCACCGCGCTGGGCAGGCCCCGGTCGACCAGCACCGGCGGCGCGATGCCCCGGGAGAGCGCCCGCAGCTCGGCCAGGGTGTCCCGGGTCTGGGCGATCGCCTCGTCCAGGGTGCGGGCGGCGGCCTGCGGGTCGGTGGCGAGCTGCTGTCGGGCCCGGCTCAGGTCCATCGCCAGCCGGACCAGTCGCTGCTGGGGGCCGTCGTGGATGTCCCGTTCCAGCCGGCGCAGCGCCGCCGCCTCGGCCGACACCGCCGCCCGCTTCTGCTCCTCCAGCACGGTGATCCGGTCACGCATCTCGGCCACGCCGGTGAGCAGGCCGCGCGCGAAGCCGGCCTGGAGCAGCGCGCAGCCGCGGACCACGATCGGCAGGGTGAGCAGGAAGATCAGGCCGATCGCGGTGTTCAGGCCGATCCGGGCCACCGGCCCGTCGCCGAGACCGAGCAGGTCGGCCAGGCTGCGGTCGTCCGGGCCGTAGGGGAGGGCCCAGTCGTACGCGGGGTAGAGGGTGCCGGCGAGCGCGACGACCCACCAGGCGACGGTGATGGCGAACGTGACGACCGCCACTACGGACCGGGCGATGCCGTGCGCCAGGTCGAGCCAGGACTGCCCGTCCCGGATCGGGGTGAAGATCCGCCGCCAGGGGCCGGCCGCCGGTGGCGGGGTCAGGTAGCGGGGGCGGATCCGGGGCATCCGGAGCACCGTGGGCAGCCGCAGCCGCTCCACGTCGGCCAGGCCGCGCGCGGTGTAGAGCGTGCCGGTCATGATCGGCACGCCCACCACCAGCACCGCCAGCCCGACGCCGAGCGCGAGGCCGGCCGTCAGCACCACCAGGCCGAACAGCGCCAGGGGGAGGCCGAGCAGGACGTACCCGGTGTCGCGCATCAGCTGGCGGCTCACGCTCGGTACCGGCGTGACCGCGGTGGCGGTGGTCATGCTCCGAGGCTAGGGACGCCAGGCCCGGAATGCCCATCCGGCGGGCTGCCCCGTTCCGGGTCGGGTTGGCCCTACCCCCGGCCGGCACCGCACGCCGGGCCCGGCCGGCCGCGCCGGGTGGGACCGGCTCCGGCGCAGGTGAGGGGTACGCCACGGGCCCGCCGCACGTTGTGTGATTGGTCAGAGAAGTCGGGATTGAGCAATAATCGCCGAGCGGCGCCGGCCAAGGCCGCCGGATCGATCTTGCGGAATGGAGGGCCTGGTGGAGGGGCGTCGCGAGTCAGCAAGATCGCGATTTGTGCACGTCTTCACAAGCGCCTACTCTGTAGTTCCGACGCGCCCCGCTAGCACGGCCGACACTCTCGGCCGCGAGCGGGGGTCCCGAAATGGCCGGGCACCGGAGCTGGCCGAGGATCGCACCGCACGGAGTCTCATGAGTCAGCACCGTCACCCTGGCGCGCCCGGCCGCGCCGGTGCCGTACCGGCGCTCCCGGATCTTCCGGAGGCGACCGTCGCGCGGCTCCCCGAGTACCTCCGCGCGCTGCACAACCTCGCCGAGAGCGGTCACGAGACCGTCTCCAGCGAGGGGCTGGCCGGCGCCGCCGGGGTCAACTCGGCCAAGCTCCGCAAGGACCTCTCCCACCTCGGCTCGTACGGCACCCGGGGTGTCGGCTACGACGTCACGCTGCTGATCGAACAGATCGAGTACGTGCTCGGGCTCACCCAGTGCCGGGCCGTCGCCCTGGTCGGAGTGGGTAATCTCGGTCACGCCCTGGCCGGCTACGACGGCTTCGCCAGCCGTGGCTTCCGGATCGCCGCCCTCTTGGATGCCGATCGCGCCCGGGTCGGCGAGGTGATCAACGGCCTGGTCGTGCAGCACGTCGACGACCTGGCCCGGGTGGCCGCCGAGGAGTTGATCTCGATCGGCGTGATCGCCACCCCGGCCTCGGCCGCCCAGCCGGTCGCCGACCAGCTCGTCGCCGTCGGCGTGACGAGCATCCTGAACTTCGCGCCGTGCGTACTCTCGGTGCCGGAGGGGGTCGACGTGCGCAAGGTCGACCTCGCCATCGAGCTGCAGATCCTGTCCTTCCACGAGCACCGCAAGGCGTCGCTGACCGCGCTCCCCGCCACCGGCGGGTCCGCCCTCACCGCTCTGCCCGGCGGGCTCGCGGCCACCGACACCCAGGAGGCGATCGGCACGTGAAACTGCTCGTCGTCGGCGCGTCCTACCGCACCGCCCCCGTCGCCACCCTGGAACAGCTGGCGGTCGCCCCCGCCGACCTCACCCGCACGCTGGACCGCCTGGTCGCCCAGCCGTACGTCGCCGAGGCGGTGCTGGTCTCCACCTGCAACCGGGTGGAGGTCTACGCCGCCGTGTCCGGTTTCCACGGCGGCCTCGGCGACATCTGCGCCGTCCTCGCCGAGCAGGCCGGCGCCCCGCCGGCGGCGCTGGCCAGCCACCTCTACGTGCACTACGACGCCGCCGCCGTCGACCACGTCTTCCGGGTCGCCGCCGGGCTCGACTCGATGGTGGTCGGCGAGGCGCAGATCCTCGGCCAGCTGCGCGACGCGTACCACTGGGCGACCGGGGCCGACTCGGCCGGGCGGCTGCTGCACGAGCTGATGCAGCAGGCGCTGCGGGTGGGCAAGCGGGCGCACGCCGAGACGAACATCGACCGCGCCGGGCAGAGCGTGGTCACCGCCGCGCTGGACCTGGCCGCCGATCACCTCGACAGCGACCTCTCCGGCCGCCCCGCCATGGTGGTCGGCGCGGGCGCGATGGGCGCGCTGGGCGTGGCGACGCTGTCCCGGCTGGGCGCCGGGCCGCTCACCGTCACCAACCGCGGGGCCGACCGGGCGGTACGCCTGGCCGAGTCGTACGGGGCGAACGCCGTGCCGATGGCCGAGCTCGTCGACGCGCTCTCCACGGTGGACATCGTGGTGGCCGCCACCGCGGCCACCGAACCGGTCCTCACCCTCGACCGGGTCACCCGGGCGCTGGCCCGCCGCGACGCCGAGCGAGGCCCGCTGGTCCTGCTCGACCTGGCCGTGCCGCGCGACGTCGAGCCCGGGGTGGCCGACCTGCCCGGCGTCGAGGTGATCGACATCGACCGGATGGCCGCGCTGCTCGCCGACGGTCCGGCCGCCGCCGACGCCGCCGAGGTCGCCCGGATCGTCGCGGGCGAGGTCGAGTCGTTCCTGAGCTGGCTGCGCGGGGCCGACGTGGCGCCCACCGTGGCCGCGCTGCGGGGCCGCGCCGACGACGTGGTCACCGCCGAGCTGCGCCGGCTCGCCCAGCGCCGCCCCGACCTCGACGACGACCAGCGCGCCGAGGTCGCCCGGACGGTGCACCGGGTGGTGCAGCGGCTGCTGCACCAGCCCACCGTGCGGGTCCGCCAGCTCGCCGCCGAGCCCGGCGGCGACCAGTACGCCGCCCTGCTGCGGGAGCTGTTCGACCTCCAGGTGCCGCAGACCTCGCCGGTCGACACCGTTCCCGACGTCGTCGAGAACGCCGACGGCCGGCCCTCCTTCGACGTCGTCGACGTCCCGCCCACCGGAGGTGAGCGATGAGCACGCCCCTGCGCCTCGGTACCCGGGGCAGCGCCCTGGCGATGGCCCAGTCCGGCCACGTCGCCGAGGCCCTGACCGCGGCCACCGGCCGCGAGGTCGAGCTGGTCGAGGTGGTCACCGCCGGTGACCGCTCGTCGGCCCCGGTGCACCGGCTCGGCGTCGGAGTCTTCGTCTCCGCCCTGCGCGACGCGCTGACCGCCGGCGTCATCGACCTCGCGGTGCACTCGTACAAGGACCTGCCCACCGCCGCGGCGGCCGGGCTGCACATCGCGGCGGTGCCGCCCCGGCAGGACCCGCGCGACGCGCTGGTCGCCACGGGCGGTCGTACCCTCGCCGAGCTGCCGCCGGGCGCCGTGGTCGGCACCGGCGCGCTGCGCCGGATCGCCCAACTGCACGCCCTCGGGCTGCAGCTGGAGGTCACCCCGATCCGGGGCAACGTGGACAGCCGCCTGCGGCGGGTGCTCGGCCCGGAGGCCGACCTCGACGCCGTCGTCCTGGCCCGGGCCGGCCTGGCCCGGCTGGGCCGGACCGACGTGATCACCGAAACGCTCGACCCGATGCTGATGCTGCCTGCGCCCGCCCAGGGCGCGCTGGCGGTGGAGTGCCGGGCCGACGACCAGGACCTGGTCGAGCTGCTCGCGGTGCTCGACCACGCACCGTCCCGGGCCGCGGTCACCGCGGAGCGGGCGTTCCTGGCCACCCTGGAGGCCGGATGCTCCGCTCCGGTCGCCGCCTACGCCGAACTCGCCGAGGGCGACGCCGGTGATGAGATCTACCTGCGCGGGGCGGTGATCAGCCCGGACGGTACCCGAGACCTCCGGCTGTCCCGCACCGGTACGCCCGCCGACGCGGCGGAGATCGGCAAGGCACTCGCCGCCGAACTCCTCGAACTCGGCGCCGACTCGATCCTCGGCCACGAAGGACACACCGGCCCGGGGACCCAGCAATTTGGGAGCACAGAATGACCCGCACCCGTAAGCCCGTAGGCCGGATCGCGTTCGTCGGGGCCGGCCCCGGCGACCCGGGCCTGCTGACCCGCCGGGCGCACGACGCCCTGGTCGACGCCGACCAGGTGGTGTACGACCGGGGGGTCCCCGAGTCGCTGCTCGACGCCGTCCGCGCCCAGGCCAGGTCCGACGCCCAGTTCACGCCCGCCGAGGGTGTGCCGGGCGACGTGGCCAAGGTGCTCATCTCCGCCGCCCGTTCCGGGCTGAACGCGGTGCACCTGGTCGCCGGTGACCCGTTCGGCCACGACTCGGTGGTCAAGGAGGTGCAGGCGGTGGCGCGTACCGCCGCGCACTTCGAGGTGGTCCCGGGGGTCGGCCAGGCCGAGGGTGTCGCCACGTACGCCGGTGTGCCGCTGCCGGGCGTGCGCACCGCCGCCGACGTCGAGGACGTCAGCACGCTGGACTTCGACGCGCTGGCCGCGGCCGTCGGCCGGGGCTCGCTGGCCCTCGCGGTCGACGCGGGCGACCTCGCCGCCATCCGGGACGGCCTGCTGGCCGCCGGGGTGGACGGCACCACCGGCGTCGGGGTGACCGGCGACGGCACCGGCGAGACGCAGTACACCACCACGTCGACCGTCGACTCCTTCGTCGCGGCGGCGCTCGGCTTCACCGGCCGGGTCGTGCTCACCGTCGGTGAGGGCGTCGCCCAGCGCGACAAGCTGAGCTGGTGGGAGAACCGGCCGCTGTACGGCTGGAAGGTGCTGGTGCCCCGCACCAAGGAGCAGGCCGGTGCGATGAGCGCCCGGCTGCGCGCGTACGGGGCGATCCCGTGCGAGGTGCCGACGATCGCGGTCGAGCCGCCGCGCACCCCGGCCCAGATGGAGCGGGCGGTCAAGGGCCTGGTCGACGGCCGCTACGCCTGGGTGATCTTCACCTCGGTCAACGCCGTCCGGGCGGTCTGGGAGAAGTTCGCCGAGCACGGCCTGGACGCCCGCCACTTCGGCGGCGTCAAGATCGCCTGCATCGGCGAGGCGACCGCCGACGCGGTGCGCGCCTTCGGCATCCAGCCGGAGCTGGTCCCGTCCGGCGAGCAGTCCTCCGAGGGGCTGCTGGCCGAGTTCTCGCCGCACGACGAGATCCTCGACCCGGTGGGCCGGGTGCTGCTGCCGCGCGCCGACATCGCCACCGAGACGCTCGCCGCCGGGCTCACCGAGCGCGGCTGGGAGGTCGACGACGTGACCGCGTACCGGACCGTCCGGGCCGCCCCGCCGCCCGCCGAGATCCGGGACGCGATCAAGTCGGGCGGGTTCGACGCGGTGCTCTTCACCTCGTCCTCCACCGTCCGGAACCTGGTCGGTATCGCCGGGAAGCCGCACGCGCGTACCGTTGTTGCAGTTATCGGGCCCAAGACGGCGGAGACGGCGACGGAGTTCGGCCTGCGGGTCGACGTGCAGCCTGCGCACGCCTCGGTGCCCGACCTGGTGGAGGCGCTCGCCGCCTACGCCGTCGAGTTGCGCGAGAAGCTGGCCGCCATGCCGGCCAAGCAGCGCCGCGGCTCGAAGGTGCAGGGGCCGACCGCTCTGAGGTTCCGCTGACAGGAGGCTGTCGTGCCGTACCCCGAGATCCGGCCCCGCCGGCTGCGCCGTAACGCGGCCGTGCGGCGGCTGGTCTCCGAGACCCGCGTCGACCCGGCCGAGCTGGTCGTGCCGATGTTCGTCAAGGAGGGGCTGACCGAGCCACGGGCCGTCGCGTCGCTCCCGGGGGTGCTCCAGCACTCCCGGGACTCGCTGCGCAAGGCCGCCGTCGAGGCGGTCCAGGCCGGGGTGGGCGGGATCATGCTCTTCGGGGTGCCGGCGTCGCGGGACGCGACCGGCTCCGGCGGCATCGACCCGGACGGCATCCTCAACGTGGCCATCCGGGACGTCGTCTCCGAGGTGGGTGACGCCACCGTGGTGATGAGCGACCTCTGCCTGGACGAGTTCACCTCGCACGGGCACTGCGGGCTGCTCACCCCGGACGGCGGCGTCGACAACGACGCCACCCTGGCCGCGTACGCCGAGATGGCGGTGGCCCAGGCCGCCGCCGGGGTCGGCGTGGTCGGGCCGTCCGGGATGATGGACGGCCAGGTCGGCGTGGTCCGCCGGGCCCTCGACGCCGCCGGTCACCAGGATGTCGCGGTGCTGGCGTACGCGGTGAAGTACGCCTCGGCCTTCTACGGTCCGTTCCGCGACGCCGTCGAGTCGGCGCTGGAGGGCGACCGCCGCACCTACCAGCAGGACCCGGCCAACCTGCGGGAGTCGCTGCGCGAGGTCGAGCTGGACGTCGCCGAGGGCGCCGACATGGTGATGGTCAAGCCGGCACTGCCCTACCTCGACGTGGTCGCGGCGGTCCGGGCCGCGGTGGACGTCCCGGTCGCCGCCTACCAGGTCTCCGGCGAGTACGCGATGGTCGAGGCGGCCGCCGCGAACGGCTGGATCGACCGGGAGCGGGTGATCCTGGAGACGCTCACCTCGATCCGCCGGGCCGGCGCGCAGATCATCCTCACCTACTGGGCGGTCGAGGCCGCCCAGCTGCTCCGCGAGCGTTACTGACCGCCAGCGCGTCATCCCCCTGGTCCGCGACATCCCGTGGTCCGCGTCGTCTGCTGGGCGGCTGCGGCACGCCGCCCATTTTCTCGCCGGTCGTTGCCGCCTCCCCCGGGCCAGCGTCATCACTGTCCGTATCTTCCGCCCCCCGGCAGCTCACCCCTCACTTTCCCTTTGCTCTGCTGCCCTGGAGGCGACGCACACACTCGGTCGCCGTCGCCGATAGGGCAGCAGAGCAAAGCGCCGGGAGGGGTGGGGTGGGGGTGTGGGTGAGGCGGGGGGTTCGGGCTGTTCAGGGGGCCGCCCTGCGGTCGAGGCTTCACGCGGGTCTGCCGCAGGACTCAGCCGGCCATCACTCACCGTTGTCCTCGACGATCCGGTGGGTCCGGTGACCGAGCGCTACTGAGCGCGGTGCGGCGCGCAGCGGAGGTTCTCCACAGGGCCGTCGGTTGTCCACAGGACAGTGCAACGGGGGTGGTGGCGGAGTCCGGGCAGCCGCGACGGTGACGCCATGAGTGAGGTGATCCCCACCGACCAGCCCGTCGGGGAGGCCGACGGCGACGGCGACCAGCCCGGTGGCCGGCCCGGCGGCGATACCGAGGGGTGCGGCGGACAGCCGACCTTCCTCAGCAAGCCGTTCGACCTGCCCTGGCCGGCCGCCGGCATCGTGCGCGCCGTTCGGCGTCGTGCCGACGCGAGCCAGCGGGAGTTGGCCCGCTGGGCGGAGGTGCACCACGGCACCATCGGCAAGATCGAGGCGGGGACGCTGATCCCGAGCGTCGCCCTGCTACGTCGCATCATCGCGGCCGCCGGCTTCCGGCTCGCGGTCGTCGACGAGTTCGGCCGGGTGCTCCAGCCGATGCGGGACCGCGAGGACACCCGCGACGGCGCGGAGCGGCGCTACCCCTCCCACCTGGACACCATTCTCGACCCGGAGACCGGCGAGTGGTGGGCCGACATTTACGGGCTGGCGCGTCCCCCGGAGACCTTCCACCGCAACCGGGCGGTGCGGGACGCCATGCGTCGGCGCAGCCAGTGGGAGGTGCGGGTGGCGAAGTACCGCGGTGACCCGCCCCCGCCCCGGATCCGCCCCGACTGGTGACGGCCCGCCGGCCAGGCGCAGGCCTGGCCGACGGGCCGTCGGGACAGCAGGAACCTCAGTCGTCGTTCGTGATGGTGCCCACCGCCAGCGGATCGGCCAGCCGCAGGTTCAGCGGGCCGGCGACCGCGAACGCGATCTTCTCGTTCGCCTCGACCTTCCGGTCACCCCGGACGGTCACCGGGAAGGCCAGCGAGGTCTGCCCGGCGGGCAGGACCCGGCAGCCGACGTACGGGTCGAAGTCCGAACCGGCCGAGGCGGTCAGGCCGACCGCGGCGGCGCAGAGCGTCGTCGGCGCCGACAGCGGGCGGGAGACGGTGACCTGGAAGGTCAGGGTGCTGTCACCCTTGTCGCCCTCGGCCACCGACGCGTCGGCCACCCGCAGCGACGGCTGCGCGCGGAACCGGGCGACCGACGGGTCGTGGTCGCTGGCGCCACGCGACCCGTCGCCGCTGACGTCGGACGGCCAGTCGGCGTTGACGTGCGCCGTCCGCACCTGCACCAGGTCGGCGTGGAGCGCGTCGTTGACGAAGATGCTGTCCAGCGTCTGCGCCTGCCCGCTGAAGTTGTACGAGTACGCCGCCGCCGGCACGTCCGCGACCAGGTCGTCCCAGAGGTTGTGCAGGCCGGCCTCGTAGAGCGGGGCGAGCTGGTCCGACGGGGTCGGGTTCGCCGCGGTGGCGATCGGGTCGTCCGGGCGGGGGAAGACGTTCATGTCGCCGCCGTAGACCACCCGGGCGTGCGGGTCCGACTCCTCGATCGCGGTGACGATCGCGGCACCGTACGTCGCCTGCTCGGTCCGCTGCCCGACCCTGGTGTCCGGGCCGGACGAGTAGTGGTTGCTCAGCGCGTACAGCAGGTAGGACTCCGAGCCGTCCGGCGTCGCCCTCACCACGAACTTGCCCAGCTGGGGGGCGCGGGTGAAGACGTTGTCGCCGTCCTTGCCCGTCGAGGTGTCCGTGTCGGCGGGCAGCTGCGCGTTGAGCGCCTTCGGGTTCTGCACGTCCGCGTTGGACGGCAGCCCCGCCGACCGGTACTCCACCGTCGGCGTGGCGCCGAGCAGCGGGTCGGTGGCGGTCGCCTCGGCCAGCGAGAGCCGGTCGGTGCGGTAGAGGAACGCGGAGGTGATGCCCCGGGCGTCCGCGCCGGTCCGGTCGTACGCGGCGACGTAGGCCGGGCCACCGGCGGCCGCGATCGTCAGCGCCAGGTCCTGGAGGGTGTCCGGAGCGCCGTCGGCGTCGTTGGTGTCGCCGCAGACCAACTCGGTGCCGGAGACCGTGCAGATGTCCTGGTCCTCGGCCTCCTGCACCAGGATCAGGTCCGGGGAGTGCAGGTCGGTGCGGATCTGGTCGGCGAGCGCGGCCAGGTGCTCCCGGTAGTCGGCCTCGTCGGCCGGCACGTAGTCGAACGGCGGCCGGACCCCGGTGCAGCCAGGGTTGCCGGTGAAGTCGCAGCCGTCGAACGGGTCGTCCCGGAAGTCGTACAGGTTCTCCACGTTGTAGGTCGAGACGGCGACCTCACGGTTGCGGTCGGCCGGCTGCGGCGGGTTGTTCGCCGACGGGTCGGCGCCCGCGGTGAGGGAGAGCGTCTCCGGCTGCACGGTGAACTTGCTGAAGCCGTAGGAGACCGCGCCGAACGCGTCCGTGGCGAGGGTGTCGAAGGTGCGGGCCGGCGGCAGCAGCGTGGCCGAGCCGCCGGCCGTGGCCTTGACCCCGCCCGCGCCCAGCAGGACGCGCTGGTTGTTGCCGTTGTCGAAGAGGGTGCCCGGGATGTCGTCCAGCGGGTGGGCGTCCCGGAACACCCGCCGGGCGTACGGGTCGGTCCGCTTCATGATCGGGTCCTCGCGGTCCACCACGTAGATCTCGGAGTCGGCGGTGGAGGCGAAGATGTGGCGCGGGGCGGACACCCCGCTGCCCGAGCGGACCCGCATCCGGGTGCCCTCGTGCCGCTCCCAGAACCGATTCGCGTCGGCCGCCTCGGCCGGCGGGACCGCGTCGTCCACCGCGACGGCGGTGTTCACGTCCAGGCCGGAGTCCAGCTTGCGCACCAGCGAGGCGCCGGAAAGCTGGGTCTGGTTGAAGAACTCCGACACCCGGCCACGCAGCACCACCTCGTCGCCGACGGTCGGCGCGTAGCCGCCGATCAGCGTGGTGAACGAGCCCGTGAAGACGAAGAGGCCGTCGGAGGTGAGCGGGTCGCCGTCCTCGGCGCCCGTACGGCTCTGCAGGTAGAAGCCGTACTGGTCGGCGCCGGCCGAGGTGCGGGTGAGCGACTTCTGCGTGATCACGCCGCGCACGTCGTACAGCGTGGAGCTGGTGCCGTTGCCGCTGGCCGGGGCGAGCGGGGAGCGGTCCGTGTGGCCGTTCTCGTCGTCCCGGGTCGGGCCCTGCACCTCGCCCACCGCCAGCACGGTGGTGGCCTGCACGGTCAGGGTGCAGGTGGCGGTGCCGCCCTCGGCGTCGGTGGCGGTCAGGGTCACCGCGTACGCCCCGGCGGGCAGGCCGGTCACGGTGACCGTGGCGGTGGCGGTGCCGCCGCCGGCGGTGGCCGGCGTGAAGGCCGTCCGGCTGATCGAGCCGGTGGCCGGCGTCGGGTTCACCGAGGTGACGGCGAGATCGGTGACCGTGTCGTCCGCGTCCGTGGCGGTGACCTGGCGGGTGGCGGTCGCGCCGGCCTCCAGGGTCAGCGCGCCGCCGCAGTTCAGCGTGGCCGGCTGGTCCACCGGGCCGCCGCCGTCCACGGTGTGCGCGCCCAGACCGTCGAAGGTGTCGGTCGGCAGGCCCGTCCACTGGGCGGCCGGGTCGAACGCGTCGGACGGGTCGGTGTCCCCGATGGAGACCGACGGCAGCCGCCGCAGCGTGTTGTCGGCGGTGCTGGTCAGCCCGCTGCCCCACTCGGTACCGGGGTCGACGCCGACCTGGCCGATCGAGTCGAGCACCGCGCCGGCCTTGCGCAGCACGATCGCGTCGTCCCCGTTGAACAGCGACGCGCCGGTGGTCTGGTCGGCCTGGGCGAGGACCGCCGGGGCGGCCGAGGAGGCGGCGAAGACGAAGGCGTCGCCGGCGGCGACGGTGCCGCTCAGCGCGACGTTCGTCGGCGTGGTCGAGCCGTTGAAGTAGAGCTGGAGCTGGTAGCCGCCGGCGGTGAGGTCGACCGGGGAGCCGGTGCCGTTGAACAGCTCGATCGCCTTGTTGTTCGACGAGCCTTCGACGTACTCGGAGATGAACAGGTCGGTGGGCGCGGCGATGGCCGCGGTGGGTGCGACGCCGATGACCGGAAGGGTGACGGCGGCGGCGGTTGCGAGCGCGGCGTATCTGCGGCGCGGGCGCATAAGGCCTCCACGATGGGTGGACGGGAACTAACGCACGTTAAGTGTCGTTGCTGTCCGCCGTCCATCCCCCGCGGGGGGCGGTGTGGTGAACTCGCGGTCAGCGGGCGGCGTCGAGTCGGTGCACCAGCTCGGCGACGTCCACGCTGTATTCGCACCACTCCCGGTCGGGGCGGTAGCCCAGCTCGGCGTTCACCTTGAGCATCGCCTCGTTGGCCTGGGCGTTCCAGGTCTGCACCTCGGCCAGCGTCGGCTCGGCCGAGCGCAGCTCCAGCAGCATCCGGGCCTTGATCGCCCGGTCGATGCCGTAGCCGCGGTGGTCCTGCACCACGATCGTGTCGTACTGGTCGGCCCGGGTGGGGTGCTGCGCCGGCACCACCACTTCGGTCAGCCCGGCGACCTCGCCGCTGTGCTCGTGCAGGGCCAGCACGATGTACGGCTTCATGCCCCGCCGGTGCAGCGTGTCCAGGCTGTCCCGCAGCCGCTGCGGGTCGTACGAGCTGGGGCGCAGCTCGCCGTCGTCGACGTCGCGCACCTCGGCCTTGGCCCGCGCGTACGCCTCGATCAGGTCGTCCGGCGGGCCGCCCGGGCAGAACTCCAGGTGGTAGCCGGCGCCGATCCCGGTGGCCATCTCGGCCAGCGCCGGCCAGTCCACCGCGCCGAGGTCGAGCACGCTGCGGGTCTCGACGTACTCCCGGGTGAAGCCGAGCGACTCGTAGAAGGCGATCGCCGGCGTGTCACCGACCACCTCGACGCCGATCGACTGGAAGCCCTCCTGGTAGACCCGGCGGGCGGCGAGCAGGACCAGCTCACGACCCAGCCCGGTACGCCGGACGTCGGGGTGCACCAGCACCTCCAGCACGCCGATGTCGCCGAGCAGCAGCACGTGCACGTGGCCGAGGATCGGGCCGGGCCCGCCGTCCGGCCCGGGCTCCGCCTGAGCGACCCAGGAGATCCGCCGCTCACCCGGCATCACCTCGGAGAGGTATTCCCGCAGGGAACTCTCCCGCCAGGGCGGATCCTGCGGGAGATCCGCCGCCAGGACCGCGTTCAGCGTGTCCAGCACGGACGCGACCTCGTCGGACGACGCGGTCCGGGGATCCCACTCGCGCACCATCACCCGTCTAGCTTGCCGTCATCGGCTGCCGGGGGGAAGTGTCCGGTCCGGCAATGTATGCGAACGATCACGTCACGTACGGCTGGCCACCCCGTACTGGTTGGCCCTGTCGAAGACATCCTGGGCGTACCGGCGCACATCGTTGTAGGACAGGATGGCGCCCCACCAGTCGCCGGGGATGGTCATGTTCCGGCCGCCCTTGCAGAGGTACCGGGCGGCGGCGAGCGCCGCGTCGTCCAGGTCGTGCGGGTCCTTGCGGCCGTCGTTGTCGGCGTCGACGCCGATCTCCTGCCAGGTGGTCGGGATGAACTGCATCGGCCCGATCGCCCGGTCGTAGACGGTGTCCCGGTCGAAGAGCCCCCGGTCGGTGTCGGTGATCCGGGACCGGCCGCCCTGCCCGTCGAGCGGGTCGCCGATGATCTCCGGTTCGGCCCGGCCGGTCGACTGGAGGCTGGCGCCGTTTGCCTGCCCGTGCCGCGACTCGACGTACCCGATCGCGGCGAGCGTGGTCCAGCTCAGTTGGCAGCTGCGGTTGGTCTCGGCGAGCACCAGCTCGGCGTAGCCGTACGCCTGCATGGCCACCGGTGAGATGCCGACCCGCGCGCCGGTGGTCTGGGCCCAGGCGGCCAGGGCGTCGGCCGGGCGGCCGGTGGCGGGCGGGGCGACCGGCCCGGTCGGCGGCACGCCGCCGGGCAGCGCGGTCGCGGGCGGCAGCCCGGGCAACGCCGTCCCGCCCGGCAGCATCGGCACGGCGGTCGCGCCGGGCAGCGCACCCGGCGCGGGTACGACCACGGCGCCGTCGGTCGCGTCCACGGCCACCGGCTTGGGCGACCGGACGGCCGACGGGACCACCACGGCGCCGACCACCGCCGTGGCGGCGACCAGCGCGACGAGGAACACCCCGGGCAGGGTCAGCCGGCCGCTCGGGCGTCGGGACCAGGCCCGGGTGGCCCGGGCCGCGCCGACAACCGCCTGCCGGGGCGGCGGAAGCCGCACGGCGTGCGCGAACGGCATCCGGCGACGCCGTCCCGGCTCGCCGCCGGCCTTGGCGTCGTCCTTCGCCGGCTCCGCACCGTCCTTCGTCGGCTCCTTCTTCGGGGCGTCGGTGGGCGTGGCGGTGGCCTCCGCGCCGGCCCTGCTCCCGTCGCCGGCCTCCGCGCTGGTCTTGTCCGCGCCGGCCTTGCTCGTGCCGGCCTTCTCCGCGTCGCCCTTCTCGGCGTCGGCGGCCTTCACGCCGGCCTCCGCCGCGCCGGCCTCCGCCGCGCCGGCCTCCGCCGCGCCGGCCTCCGCCGCGCCGGCCTCCGCCGCGCCGGCCTCCGCCACGCCGGCCTCCGCCGCGCCGGCCTCCGCCACGTCGGTCGTCCCGGCGTCCGCCTTCGCCGTGCCGTGCGTCCCCGGCCCGGCTTGCGCCGCCCCACCGTCGGTCAGCTCCACAGTGGCCGGCGCGCCGCCGGCGGTGGCCGCGGTCGACGGTTCGGCCGTGGACCGGTCGAGGAAGGGGCGGCGGGGGCGGGGGACCGGGGTCGGGTCCGGCGCGGCGCCGGAGCTGCCGAGCGGCCCGTCGGGCGGCGTCGCCGGTCGCAGGGGTCGCACCGTCGATGGTTCCTCGCCGCTCGCCACCCGTCGAGTATCACCCATCCGGGTGCGACCGTCAGGCCCGGTCGTACGCTGGGAGCATGCCCCGGTACGAGTTCCGCTGCCGCGCCTGCGGCGACACCTTCGAGGTCAACCGCCCGATGGCCCGGGCCGGTGATCCGGCGTCCTGCCCGCAGGGACACGCCGACACGGTCAAGCTGCTCTCCACCGTCGCGGTGACCGGCCGGGGCGGTGGTGGACCGGTGGGCGGCGCTCCGCCGGCGCCGGCCGGTGGCTGCTGCGGCGGTGGCGGCTGCTGCTGAGCGGCCACGACCGGCCCGTTCGGCGGCAGATCTTGCCGCTGACCGGCGGCAATGGCACCTTGGGGCGGACGCCGCCCGGCCGTTCTCACGATGCGTGACGGCCCGACCATAGGGCAGCATGAAGCCGACGTCAGGGGCGGAGGTTCCACGCATGTCGCCACGGATCCACCTCCCGAGCGGGTGGGTGACCTTCGTGTTCACCGACATCGAGGGTTCGACCCGGCTGGCCCAGCTGCTCGGGTCGGGCTACCGCCCCGTGCTGTGGGAGCATCGCCGGCTGCTCCGGGACACCCTCGCCGGCACCGACGGCGCGGAGCTGCTGACCGAGGGCGACTCGTTCTTCCTCGCCTTTCCCGACGCGGCGGCGGCGCTGACCGCCTGCCTGACCGCCCAACGCGCGCTGTCCACCCACGACTGGCCCACCCCGGAGGCCACCCCCAGGGTGCGGATGGGGCTGCACACCGGCTACGCGGAGCCGCGCGACGGCGAGTACGCCAGCCCTGAGGTGCACCGGGCCGCCCGGGTGGCCGCCGCCGCCCACGGCGGGCAGGTGCTCTGCTCGGCGGCGACCGCCCGGCACGCCGAACCGCTGCCCTCCGGCGCGTCCCTGCTCGACCTCGGCCTGCACCGGCTGCGCGGCTTCGACGACCGGGAGCGGCTCTTCCAGCTCGTCGCGCCCGGCCTGGAACGGCAGTTCCCCCGGCCGCGCACCGCCGACGCGGTGCCGCACAACCTGCCCACCCAGGTCACCTCCTTCATCGGCCGGGAGGCCGAGCGCGCGGAGCTCGACCTGCTGGTACGCCGGCACCGGCTGGTCACCGTGCTCGGGGCCGGCGGCGCCGGCAAGACCCGGATGGCCGTCGAGCTGGCCGGCGGGATGGTCGAGGCGTACCCGGACGGCGTGTGGTTCGTCGACATCGCCACCGTCACCGACCCGGGGCTGGTGGCGTTCGCGGTCGCCGCGGTGCTCGGGCTGCGCCCCGAGCCGGGCCGCCCGATGCTGGACACCCTGGTCGAGTACGCCGCCGCCCGGCAGATGCTGGTGGTGCTGGACACCTGCGACGCCCAGCCGGCGGCCTGCGCCGAGGTGATCTCCCGGCTGCTCGCCGGCGGGAGCAAGGTGCGGGTGCTGGCCACCAGCCGGGAGTCCTTCGGCCTGCCCGGCGAGGTGGTCTGGCGGATCCCGCCGCTCTCGGTGGACCCGCAGCCGGGGCGTACCGAGAGCGACGCGGTGGCGCTGCTGCTGGACCGGACCGCGGCGGCCCGGGGCGGCCGGCCGCCGGACTGGGCGGAGGCCGGTGACCTGCGTCGGGTGGTGCGACGGCTGGACGGCCTCCCGTTGGCGATCGAGCTGGCCGCCGCCCGGCTCCGGGTGCTCTCCGCCGGGCAGCTCGCCGCCCGCCTCGACGACGTGCTCGGCACCCTGGACGCCGGGCGGGTCGTGCCGGAGCTGCCGGCGGACCGGGGCTGGATGGGCAACCAGCAGGACACCGTGGACCTGGCCGCCGCGGCGGCCGGGGCCGTGCCCCCGTCGGCCGCGCACCGGGCGGTGCAGCGTTCCGCCACCGAGCGGCACCTCACCATGCAGGCGACGGTCACCTGGTCGTACCGGACGTTGGGGCCACGCGCGTCACGGCTGCTGCGCTGGCTGGCGGTCTTCGCCGGCCCGGTGGAGCTGTCCACCGTGGAGTGGCTGCTCGACGACGACCCGCTCGATCCGCTGTCGGTGCTGGTGGACAAGTCGATGCTGCTGGCCGAGCCGCACGCGTCGGGCAGCACGTACCGGATGCTCGATCCGATCCGGGCGTACGCGGCCCGCCGGCTGGTGGAGGCCGGCGAGGAGCAGGCGGCGCGGGACCGGCACGTCGCCTGGTCGGCGCACGCGCTGGAGAGCGCCCACCTGGGCCCGGACGGCCAACCGGTGACCCTCTCGTTGTACGCGCTCGACCCGCTGGCCAGTGAGCTGCGGGCCGCCCTGCGCTGGTGCGCCACCGGGGGCAGCGCCCGGGCCGGGTTGCGGCTGGCCGGCGGGCTGGACCAGTGGTGGCGGGAGCGGGGGCTGTCCCGGGAGGCGCGGCTCTGGCTGTTCCGGCTCTACGGGCGGATCGCCGAGACCGGCGAGGTGATCCCGGAGGCGGAGCTGGCGGCGGCGTACCACCTGCACTCGCTGCACGCCGGCGCGGACGGCGAGTTCGCCGAGGAGCTGCGCTACTCGCAGCGGGCGGAGGCGGCGGCCCGGCAGGCCGGTGACGCCGGGCTGCTCGCCCGGGTGCTGGCCGGGCGGGCCGCGCCGCTGATCGACATGGGGCAGTTCGCCGAGGCGGAGCGGGTCTGCCGCGAGGTGATCGACTGGGCGCACGAGCAGCAGGTGACCGGCGACGCGCTCTTCGCCATCTACAACCTGGCCGAGCTGCTGTGGCGGCGGGGCGCGCTGAACGAGGCGGCGGAGCTGCTCGGCGCGGCCCGCCCGGTGGAGGCGGCGCGGCCGGTCGAGCGGGGCCGGCGGTCGGTGGACATGCTGCTCGGCATGGTCGCCCTGGCCCGGGGCGATCTGGTCGCCGCGCACGAGCACCTGCTGGTGGCGCTCCGGTCCCGGATGAGCCACGGCTACCACGGCCGGGCCTGCGACACGGTCAACGCGGTGGCGGTCCGCTGCGCCGCCGGTGGTGAGCTGGGCACCGCCGCCCGGCTCTTCGGCGCGGCGCAGGCGACCCGGGCGCAACTGCGGGCCACCCCGGCCATCTACGGCAGCTACTGGCTGGAGCGCCAGGCCGAGCTGCGCCGGGTGCTCGGCGACGCCGCCTTCGACGCCGCGTACGGCGAGGGGAGCGAGCTGGGCCTGGAGGAGGCGGCGGCGCTGGCGTTGGCGGTGGAGCACCCCGACCTGGGGGCGGACTCGATCCGGTTCCGCACCGCCGGGGCGGCCGCGCCCCGGCAGGGTGGCCCGGGCCGGCAGGAGCTGGACCGCCGGGAGCGGGCCTGACACCGCCGGGCGCCCCGGTCTGGGACGCCCGGCGGAGTCGACGGCGGCGGGATCAGCCGCGCAGGGCGGCGCGGCGCTCCGCGTCGGCCTTCATCCGGGCGGCCCGGTCGATGTCGGACTGCTGGACGGCGGCCACGGAGCCGAAGGTCTTGACCGCCTGGTAGTAGGTCCAGGCCAGGCTGTAGCAGGCCGGCCGGACGACGGCGTTGTACGGGGCGCAGGCCCGCTTCAGGTCCTCGTAGAAGGCGCTGTCGAGGCGGGACTTGTTGGCGGAGAACTGGCCCATGGCCTTGTAGTTGCGGTAGCCGAAGTCGTGCCGGGCGCAGGAGAGGGTGAAGTTGAACCCGAGCGGGTTGTCCGGGCTCGACGAGCAGTAGTCGGTGGACCAGTCGAAGGCGTAGTCGGCCCAGGCGGCCTTGTTCAGCCGGGCGGAGTTCCAGGCGTTGTAGCTGGTGGCGCTGGTCTGTGTCCAGCTGGAGAGCACCGAGAGCTTCTGCTGGGGAGTCACCGCGAACGCGGGCGAGCTCACGCCGAGCAGGGCGAGCAGTGCGAACGCGCCGGCGGCGAAGAGGGTGGCAAGTCGTCTGGGCATTCGGGTACCTCCGCGGGGGTGGCCTACGACCGGTGACCGGTGGATCACCGTTGGTCGCATCAGTTTCGATCAATTCCCATACGTGGAGGTGTTACCGGCGGGTACTATTGATGACAGACGATGAAACAGACGAATGCCCCGGGCGGTAACACCGCCCGGGGCATTCGCGGCTGGGTCAGCGCACCACCCGCGCCGGGCTGGGCAGGCTCTCGTTCCAGAGCCGGTCCAGCGCGGTCACGTGGTACGTGTACGTCCGCCCCGGCTCCGCCGTGGCGTCCACGAAGGACTGCACCGCGGTGGCGTCGTCGGCGCGCAGGGTGCCGACCAGGTGGGACGCGTCGGCGAAGCCGCAGGCGTCGACCCGCTCGCCGGAGTCGAAGCGGTAGACCGCGTACGAGGTGGCGTCGCCGAACGGGCCCTGGCCGTCGGCCGGCTGCCGCCAGCTCAGCCGCACCCCATCGTCGGACCGCTCCGCCCCGGTGACCAGCGGGGGCAGCAGCGGCTTGGCGGGCAGGTGCGGCATCGCCGGCACCAGCGCCGGCCGGGAGTAGTGCTCGCCGGCGTAGATGTCGGTGGCGCCGAGCCGGTTGGCCCGCACCTGCACGGCCGAGAAGTGCACGTTGCCGAGCACCTCCGGGTACGACCGGTTGAGCGTCAGGTGGTCGGACAGCTCGCGCGGGTTCTGCCAGAACGGCCCGTACACCGGTTCGCCGCTCTTGTAGTCGGCCTGGCCGATGTAGAGCTGCACCCGGGTGCCGCGTACCGTCTCGGCCCACCACGGCACCAGCCGGGCGTAGTCGGCGGCCGGATACTGGCCGATGTACCAGTAGAGCTGCGGCACCACGTAGTCGATCCACTCCTGCTTGACCCAGGTGCGGGTGTCGGCGGAGATGATGTCGTACGACTGGCTGCCGGTGGTGTCCGAGCCCAGCGGGTCGGCCGACTTGTTACGCCAGATGCCGAACGGGCTGACCCCGAACTTGACCCACGGCTTGACCGCCTTGATCTTGGCGTTCATCTCCTGGATCAGCAGGTTGATGTTGTCCCGCCGCCAGTCCGCCCTGTCGGTGAAGCCCCGGTTGTGGGCGGCGAAGGTGGCGTCGTCCGGCACCTGGTGGGTGCCGCTCGGGTACGGGTAGAAGTAGTCGTCGAAGTGCACGCCGTCGACGTCGTACCGGTTGACCGCGTCCATCATCGCGGTCTGGACGAACTCGCGGACCTCGGGGATGCCGGGGTTGTAGTAGAGCCGGCTGCCGGCCACGCCGGCCGGCGGGTAGGCGAAGGTCCACTCCGGGTGCTGCCGCGCCGGGTGGTTCGGCGCGAGCTTGGTGAGGTCCGCGCCGGCGCCGCCCGGGGCCGGCATGGAGACCCGGTACGGGTTGAACCAGGCGTGGAATTCCAGGTTCCGCTTGTGCGACTCGGTGACGAGGAACTTCAGCGGGTCCCAGCCCGGGTCCTGGCCGCGCACCCCGGTGAGGTACTCCGACCACGGCTCGTACGGCGAGGGCCAGAATGCGTCGGCGGTCGGCCGTACCTGGACGACGACGGCGTTGTGGTTGAGCTTCTGCGCCAGGTCGAGCCAGGCCAGGTACTCGGCCTGCTGCTTGGCCACCTGGTCGGCGGCGGTCTGCGAGGCCTTGCTGGGCCAGTCGATGTTGGTGACCGACGCGATCCACATGGCCCGGAACTGGCGCTTCGGGGTGGTCGGGTCGGTGATGCAGTCGGTGGTGGCGGGTTCGGTGGCCGCCGTGTCCGGTGCGGCGCTCGCGGGCGAGCCGGCGACCAGCGCGCCGAGCAGTGCCACGGCCAGCCCGGCGGCTCGGAGCCGAGTTGCCTTCATGCGGTGTGTCCCTTCGTCGGGCTCCCGGTTGTCGCGGCGTCCGTGGCAAGATTCGCCAGCGGCTATCTACCGCTGGTAGGAAATTTTCACACCTGGTGGGCTTCGCGCAAGGGTCCGACCTGGATGTCCGGATACCGGCAAACTCGCCGGGGGTGGCCAAGCCGGCCACCGTGCGAACCGTGACGGTCCCCACACGCGGGGTCAGCGCCCGATCGGCCCGTGAAGTGGTGATTGGCGAGGGTCTGTGCTGGGTAGCATCGCCGGTCACCGGCCGCCACGGGGGCGGTCAAGGAAGGGGCGAACGCGGTGTCCGTGCTCGTTCGCCATCGCCGGGGTGGTCGCCCTGCTCGCCGCGCTCTGCTACGCCGAGTTGGCCACTCTTCCGTGAAAGTGCGCCCACGGGGGGTGGGCGGGGTGGGGGGTCAGGGGCGGGGTTGGGGGGTGGCGGTGGGGCCCTTCACGACGGGTTTGCCGTTCTCCCAGGAGACCTCGTCGAGCCAGACCTGGCGGCCGGGGTCCGTGCTGCCCTCCTGGCCGGGCGGCCAGGCGTGGTAGACCAGCCAGGTCCGGCCGTCCTTGACGACCATCGAGGCGTGGCCGGGGCCGGAGGCGACCTGGTTGGTCTTCAGGATCGGGTTCTCGGCGGCCTTCACGCAGGGGCCGGTCGGGCTCTCGCAGACCGCGTAGCCCTCGGCGTAGGTGGCCCGGTCGTACGCGTTGGCGGCGAAGAAGAGATACAACCGCCCGTCGTGGCGGTGGAAGAACGGACCCTCGATCAGGGTGCCCTCCCACGGCTCGGTCTGCTTCAGCAGCTTCGTCGGCTCGCCGATGAGCTTCAGCCCGTCGTCCGAGAGGCGCTGCGACCAGAGCCAGGTGTCCACCCCGATCGCGTTGCCGTCGTTCTTCCAGAGCAGCCATAGGCTGCCGTCGGTGTCCCGGAACGGGCTCGCGTCGATCGCCCCGCCCAGCTCGGCCTGGCAGATGAACGGTTCGGTCGAGTCGTCCCGGTACGGCCCCTGCGGACTGCTGGCCACCGCCCGCCCCACGCACTGCCGGCCGGAATCCCGCCCGGCGACGGTGTAGTAGAGCAGGAACCGGTCCGGGGCGAGTTGGATCGCCTCCGGCGCCCAGGTCTTTCCCGGGTCCGCCCAGCCGGGCAGCTCGGGCAGGGCGTCCTCGGCCTCGCTCCAGGCGACCAGGTCGGCCGAGCGCCGCACCGGCACGTTGCGGCCGCCGCTGTTGGTGTGGAACAGCCACCAGGCGTCGCCGGCCCGCATCACCTGCGGGTCGGGGGCGTCGGCGCGTACCACGGGGTTGGTGAACATGCTCGGGTCGCTCCGCGTACTCGTTGGGTCGTCCGCACCGTTCTCGCCGCAGCCGGCGACGAGCAGTGCGGCGGCGAGGACCGCCGCCGCACCGCGTAGCCGGGTGTGCCCGGCGCTCATCCCTTCAGGCCGCTGCGCGAGACGCCCTGGATGATGTGCCGCTGGGCCGCCACGAAGAGGATCAGCACCGGCACGCTGGCCAGCACCGCCCCGGCCATGATCACCGGGTAGTCGCTGACATAGGCGCCCTGGAGCAGGCCCAGGCCCGCCGGCAGGGTCAGCCGCTCCGGGCTGAACAGGACGTAGATCGGCCAGAGGAAGTCGTTCCAGTTGGTGAGGAACGACAGCACCGCCAGCGTGGCCAGGGCCGGCTTGGAGAGCGGCAGCAGCACCTGCGTGAAGATCTGCCAGTGGTTGGCGCCGTCCAGCACCGCCGCCTCCTCCAGCTCGGCGGGGATGCTGAGGAAGAACTGCCGCAGGAAGAACACCCCGAACGCGCTGGCCGCGCCGGGCACGATCACCACGGTCAGGGTGTCCAGCCAGCCGAGCCGGTCGGCGATCACGAAGTTCGGGATGATCAGCGAGGTGGGCGGGATGAACAGGGTCCCGATGATCAGCGCGAAGCTGACCGCCCGGCCGCGGAACCGGAGCCGGGCCAGCGCATACGCGGCCATCGAGGCGGTGACCAGCACCAGCAGCGCGTGCAGGGTGGCCGCCAGCATGCTGTTGACGAACCAGCGCAACACCGGGTTCGAGGTGTTGCCGAGGATCTGCTCGTAGCCGTAGGTGGAGAACGGGTGGGGCACGAAGCTCGGCGGGATCTTCTGGGCGTCGCCGTAGGTCTTCACCGAGGTGATCGCCATCCAGAGCAACGGGGTCAGGAAGACCAGGGCCAGCAGCACCAGGACCGCGTAGCGCGTGAAGCGGCGGAGAGTCGTCATGGTCGGCCCCTCAGTCTTCCCGGTACCGGAAGAACCGGAAGTTGACGATGCTGATCACCGTGAGCGCCAGCGCGAAGACGATGCTCATCGCGGCGGCCCGGCCGGCGTCGTTGTCCCGCAGCCCCTCGTCCACGATCCGCCAGACCACGGTGCGGGTCTGCTGGCCCGGGGCGCCCTGGGTGATCAGGAACGACTGCCCGAAGACGTTCGCCGAGGCGAGGATCGTGGTGGTCAGCACGAAGAGCATGACCGGGCGCAGCCCGGGCAGGGTGACGTTGCGGAACCGGTCCCAGGCGTTCGCCCCGTCCATCCTCGCCGCCTCGTAGAGCTCCGGCGAGATGTCCTGCAGGCCGGCCAGGTAGATCACCGCGTTGAACCCGGAGGTCCACCAGACGGTGACCCCGACCAGCGACACCCAGGCCCACGGCACGTCGGTCACCCACGGGGTGTCCGACGGCAGGCCGACCGCGCCGAGCAGCCGGTTGACCAGGCCCAGGTTGGCGTCGAGCAGGAAGCGCCAGAGCAGGCCGATCACCGCCACCCCGAGCACGTACGGCGCGAAGTAGAGCGCCCGGAAGAACGTCCGCCCCGGGAACGACCGGTTGAGCAGCAGCGCCAGCCCCAGCGGTACGACCACCAGCAGCGGTACCGAGAAGACCGTGAAGATCGCGGTGGCCCGAACGCTGGACCACCAGTCGCCGTAGATGGCCGACTCGCTGTCGAAGAGGTCACGGTAGTTGGCCAGCCCGACGAAGGGCCGGTTGGGCAGTTGGAGGTCCCACTGGTGGACGCTCAGCCAGACGCCGAAGAGGATCGGCAGCAGCCCGAACGCCAGGAAGAGCAGCAGGTACGGCGCGAGGAAGAGGTACGGGGTCGCGCGGCTGCCCCGCTCCGTCGCGCCCCGGCGGTTCTTCCCGCCCGCCGGGGGCGGCGCGTCCTTGCGCGCCGCCCCGACCTCGATCACGTCCGCCACGGGAAATCAGCTCCCGTACTTCTTGCGGTTGTCCTCCAGCTGCTTGGTCGCCTTGGCCGCGCCGTCGTCGAGGGCCTGCTTGGGCGACTTCTTGCCCAGCACGGCCTCGTTGAAGGAGGTGTAGAAGGTGGTGACCACCTCGCCCAGCCCGGGAACCGCCGGCGGGAAGGCCGCGTAGTCCAGCTCCGGGGCGAGGGTGGCGACGTTCGGGATGGCCTTGAACTCGGCACCCTCCCGGACCTCCTTGCGGGCCGGGACCTGACCGCCCTTCGCCCAGTCCAGCGAGTGCTCGCTGAGCCAGTTGATGAACACCTTCGCGCCGGAGATCTTGTTGTTGTCGGCGCTGCGCTGCTTGACGATGGTGAAGTTGTGCGAGTTCGCCCAGGCGGCCTTCTGGCTGCCGATCTGCGGCAGCTCGGCGACGCCGATCTGCGCGCTCGGGTCCTTGGCGATGTCGTTGATCTGCCAGATGCCGTTGAAGTTGAAGGCGTTCTTGCCGCTCTTGAGGGCGAGGTAGTCGCCGTCCTGGCCGACGTTCGACGGCGAGTGCCCCTGCTTGATCAGGTCCACCAGCCAGGTGCACGCCTCGATCGCCGGGTCGGAGTTGAAGGTGGCCTTGGTGACCTCGGCGTCGAAGAGGGTGCCGCCCCACTGGTGCAGCAGCGAGTAGAACGTCATGCCGCCGGTGAACTGGAACGGGCTGATCCAGAAGCCCTGCACGCCGGACTTCTTCAGCTCGGTCAGCGCGGCGGTGAACTCGTCACGGGTGGTCGGCGGCTTGTTCGGGTCCAGGCCGGCCTTCTGCATCACGGCCTTGTTGTAGTAGAAGCCGAGCGGGTGCATGTCCAGCGGGATGCCGTACCGCTTGTTGTTGTAGAGGCCGCCCTTCCAGACGGTCGGCGCGAAGTCACCCTCGCTGAGCTCCAGCGCCTTGGCCACGTCGTCCAGCTCGGTGATCACGCCGCGGGCGGCGAAGGTGGCCAGCTGGTCCATGTGCATGACCGCGATGTCCGGGCCCGAGCCGCTGGAGACCGCACCGGGGAGCTTGCTGTAGTAGTCGTCCCACCGGTAGGTGTTCACCGCGATCGCGATGTTCTGGTGCTCGGCGTTGAACTGCTCGACCAGCTTCTTGAAGATGTCGCCGTCACCGCCGGTGAAGCCGTTCCACAGGTTCAGCGAGACCTTGGGGCCGGTGTACTCCTTGCCACCGTTGCCGGTCGCGGTCGACTTGCTGGCGCTGCCGCCGCCGCAACCGGCGAGGGTCAGCGACGCGGCCGCGCCGAGACCCACGCCGAGACCGAGCAGCCGCCGCCGGCTCATTTCGTTCTGCATCATGCGGGTTTCTCCTTGGGGGACGGGGTGAAGTATTCCCTGGTCAGGGCCGCGACGCGAAACGCAGCACGTTCCAGGAAACCGCCGGCAGGCGTACGGTGCAGCGACCGCCGTCGGGGGTGGGGGTGGGCAGTGCGCGAGGCGTCACCCGGTCGGGCTCGGCCTCGGTGTTGATCGCCTCCGGGTCGTCCCCGGCGGCGAGACTCAGGTGCTCGACTCCGCGCAGGCCGGGCAGGCCGCGCAGGTCGAGGTCGAGCGGGAGATCGTCGGAGCCCCGGTTGACGGCGAAGACGGTCAGCTCGCCGGACTCCTCGTCGTGCACCGCCACGGTGTCCAGCACCGGCACCGCGCCGAACCGCTTCGTCTCGTAGTCCGGCGTGACCGGCTCGGTGCGCAGCACCGTGCCCCGGGCGTACCGGGCGGTGAGGGCGAACGGGTGGAAGATGCTCTGCCGCCAGGCCGGCCCGCCGGTGCGGGTGCGGATCGGGGCGATCACGTTGGCCAGCTGCGCCTGGCAGGCGACGCCGACCCGGTCGGCGTGCCGGAGCAGGGTGATCAGCAGGTCACCGACGACCACCGCGTCGACCGCGGTGAAGTCGTCCTCGATCAGTGCGGGCGCCTCGACCCAGCCGCGCCGGTCCAGGTCGGCCTTGAGCCGGGACTCGTACCAGACGTTCCACTCGTCGAAGGAGACCTTGAGCTTGCGCCGGTGCCGCTGCTTGGCGGCCACGTGGTCGGCGGTGGCGACCACCTCGCGGATGAAGTTGTCCATGTCCACCGCCGAGGCCAGGATGCTGGCCTGGTCGCCGTCGGACGGGTCGTAGTAGGTGTGCGCGGAGATGTAGTCGACGTGTTCGTAGGTGTGCTCCAGCACCGTCGCCTCCCAGGAGGCGTAGGTGGGCATCCGCCGGTTGGAGCTGCCGCAGGCGACCAGGCTGATCGAGGGGTCGATCATCTTCATCGCCCGGGCGGTCTCGGCGGCGAGCCGGCCGTACTCGTCGGCGGTCTTGTGGCCGACCTGCCACGGGCCGTCCAGCTCGTTGCCGAGGCACCAGAGCCGCACCCCGTACGGCTCCTCGGCGCCGTGCTTGCGGCGCAGGTCCGACAGCTGGGTACCGCCCGGGTGGTTGGCGTACTCCAGCAGGTCGCAGGCCTCCTGCACGCCCCGGGTGCCCAGGTTGACGGCCATCATCGGCTCGACGTCGGCCTCGGCGACCCAGGTCATGAACTCGTCCAGCCCGAAGGCGTTGGTCTCGATGGTCTTCCAGGCCAGGTCGAGCCGGCGCGGGCGGTCGCCGACCGGGCCGACGCCGTCCTCCCAGCGGTACCCGGAGACGAAGTTGCCGCCGGGGTAGCGGACCACGGAGACGCCCAGCTCGCGGGTGAGCGAGAGCACGTCGCCGCGCAGGCCGCGCGAGTCGGCGGTGGGGTGGCCGGGCTCGTAGACCCCGCCGTAGACGCAGCGCCCCATGTGCTCGACGAAAGAGCCGAAGAGCCGCCGGTCAGCGGGGCCGATCGCGAAGGCCGGATCGATCGTCAGCCGGGCGTTGCGCAAGGGGTGCCACCTTTCCTTGTCGTACCCGGGGTGACTGCCGTCACCCCGTACCACAGGTTTCTACAACGTTGTAAGCAACGTTGTAAAGAGGGCGGCGCGCGATAGAGTCCGGGGACGACGACCCCGGGGAGGGATGAGATCGTGCGACACAGGCTCAAGGACGTGGCCGAGCGGGCCGGCGTGTCGGTCAAGACGGTCTCGAACGTGGTCAACGGCTACCTGCACGTCCGGCCGGACACCCGGGCCCGGGTCGAGGAGGCGATCGCCGAGCTGAACTACCGGCCCAACCTCTCCGCCCGCAACCTGCGCAAGGGGCGTACGGGCGTGATCGCGCTGGCCGTGCCGGAGCTGGACATCCCGTACTTCGCGGAACTGGCCCGGCACGTCGTCACCGCCGCCGCCGAACGCGGGTGGACCGTGCTGATCGACCAGACCGGCGGTGGGGCCGAGCGCGAGCGGGTCGCCGCCGCCGGCATCGGCGACCACATGATCGACGGTCTGATCCTCAGCCCGCTGGCGCTCACCGCCGAGGACCTCGCCGGCCTCGACGGCACGCCGATGGTGCTGCTCGGCGAGCGGGTGGACCACGGCCCGGCCGACCACGTCGGCATCGACAACGTGGCTGCTGCCCGGGAGATCACCGCCCACCTCGTCGGCCTCGGCCGCCGCCGGATCGCCGCCGTCGGGTCGCAGCGCACCCCCGAGGGCGCCAGCGCCCGGCTGCGCCTGGCCGGCTACGCCGCCGCGCTCGCCGACGCCGGCATCGCCTACGACGAGGCCCTGGTGGCGCCCGCGCCGGCCTGGCACCGCGCGGACGGCGCCGCCGCCGTCCGCCACCTGCTCGCCACCGGGGTACGCCCCGACGCCGTCTTCTGCTTCAACGACACCCTCGCCCTCGGCGCCCTACGCGCCCTGCACGAGGCCGGCCTGCGGGTGCCCGAGGACGTCGCGGTGGCCGGCTTCGACGACATCGAGGACGGCCGGTTCAGCGTGCCCACGCTGACCACCATCGCCCCCGACAAGGAGCGCATCGGCCGGCTCGCGGTCGAGATGCTGGCCGCCCGCGTCGACGGCGACCGCGAGACCCCGCCCCGCGACCTCACCGCCCCCTACCGCCTCACCCCCCGCGAAAGCACCGACTCCCACTGACCCACCCCACCTCTCGCTGGTCTTCGTTGATCATGAGGTTATTGCCCGCCCCGGCGGCGTGTCGCGGCAATAACTTCATGATCAACGGGCGTGGGGTGGGGGTCAGGCGAAGAAGCGGGCCAGGTGGGAGGGGGAGGGTGGGGGCTCGCTGGCCGGGAGGGGGGTGAGGTCGGCGAAGATCGAGGCGCCGTCGCAGCCGGCGTGCAGGGGGTACCAGCGCGGGGTGCCCGGCGGCCGTTGCCCGCAGATGCCCTTGATCGTCTGCACGTCGAGCAGGCGTACGTGGGTCGGGTCGGCCACCGCGTTGACGTGCCCCCACCAGGGGCTCATCACGTGCAGCACGCCGCCCGGACGCAGTACCCGGTGACACTCGTCCACCAGCGGCAGGAAGTCGATCAGGTGCTCCAGGATGTGCACCGCGAAGAAGACGTCGACCGAGTCGTCGGCCAGCGGCAGCGAGCCGGACAGGTCTGCCACGGCGTCCACCCCCGATGCCGGGAAGATGTCCAGCCCCAGGTTGGTCGGGTACTGCTTCTGGCCGCCGCAGCCCAGGTCCACCACCACCGGCTCCCGGCCGCCCACGCCGACCCGGCACCACACGCCGTAGACCCCGGCCAGCCGGCCCACCAGGTCGCGGACCATCCGCAGCTCGGCCGGCTCGGCCACCGCACCGGTCAGGTGGGCGACCCCCCGGTCGAACCGCACGTCCACGGCGAGCCCTCGCAGCCGTTCGTCGTGGCGGACCTGGTCCGCCCAGGCCTCGGCGAGGAATCCGTCGATCGCCCGCAGCCGCTCGGCCGAGGGCGGCGTCTGAGCCAGCGCGACCATGGCCACCTCCCGCCGGCCGTTACCCGCATTGCCGCCCGGTATGCGTGGCCCGCCCGGTTCAGCCGGAAATGGTGCGCCGGGCGGACCGGCCGCCGCCCCGCACCCGCTGGCGTGGCGCCGCGCTCGCCTTCGGCCGCTTGAGGTGGTAGCGGTGCAGCTCGTTGTTGCCGGGCAGCGACGGGTCCTCGCTCATCGCCACCAGCTCCCAGCCCTGGTCGCCGGCCCGGTTCAGGTGGGCCAGCGCGGTGTCGCCGTACGGCGTGACGTCGACCATCGAGCCGTCCGGGCCGTACCAGACGAAGACGACCTCCCAGCCGGTGTCGTTGGTGGCCGCCTGACGTCGCCGCACCAGCAGCGCGTACTCCCACTTGAGCATGGGGTCATTCTCACCCGCCGCGCGCCGGTCGGCACGGATCAATCCTCGGCGATCCGTCCGGCGTCCACCCGCAGCCGCCGGTTGACGCTCACCGCGTCCAGCATCCGCCGGTCGTGGGTCACCAGCAGCAGCGTCCCCGGGTAGTTGGCCAGCGCCGACTCCAGCTGCTCGATCGCCGGCAGGTCCAGGTGGTTGGTCGGCTCGTCGAGCACCAGCAGGTTGACCCCGCGCCCCTGCAACAGCGCCAGCGCCGCCCGGGTCCGCTCGCCGGGGGAGAGGGTCGCCGCCGGCCGCAGCACGTGCTCCGCGCGCAGGCCGAACTTGGCCAGCAGCGTCCGCACGTCCGCCGGGGTCAGCTCGGGTACGGCGGCACCGAACGCGTCCACCAGGGGTTGGTCGCCGAGGAAGAGCCCCCGGGCCTGGTCGACCTCGCCGACCACCACGCCCGGGCCGAGCGCGGCGTGCCCGGCGTCCAGCGGCAGCCGGCCCAGCAGCGCGGCGAGCAGGGTGCTCTTGCCGGAGCCGTTCGCCCCGGTGATCGCCACCCGGTCCGCCCAGTCGATCTGGAGGTCCACCGGGCCGAGGGTGAAGCCGCCCCGGCGGACGACGGCGCCGCGCAGCGAGGCCACCACCGCGCCGGCGCGGGGCGCGGCGGCGATCTCCATCCGCAGCTCCCACTCCCGCCGCGGCTCCTCGACCGCGTCCAGGCGCTCGATCAGCCGCTCGGTCTGCTTCGCCTTCGCCGCCTGCTTCTCGGTCGCCTCGGCCCGGAACTTGCGGCCGATCTTGTCGTTGTCGGTGGCCTTGCGCCGGGCGTTCTTCACGCCCTTCTCCATCCAGGCGCGCTGGGTGCGGGCCCGGGCCTCCAGCGCCGCGCGGGTGTCGGCGTATTCCTCGTAGTCGGCGCGGGCGTGCCGGCGGGCCACCTCCCGCTCCTCCAGGTACGCCGCGTACCCGCCGCCGAAGTGCCGGACCTGCTGCTGGATGAGGTCCAGCTCCAGCACCCGGGTCACCGTCCGGGTCAGGAACTCACGGTCGTGGCTGACCAGCACCGTGCCGGCGCGCAACCCGGTGACGAACCGCTCCAGCCGTTCCAGACCGGCCAGGTCCAGGTCGTTGGTGGGCTCGTCGAGCAGAAAGACGTCGTACCGGCTGAGCAGCAGCGACGCCAGCCCGGCCCGGGCCGCCTGGCCGCCGGAGAGGGCGGTCATCGGGTGGTCCAGGTCGACGGTCAGCCCCAGCTCCGCGGCGACCTGCTCCGCGCGCTCCTCCAGGTCCGCGCCGCCGAGACCGAGCCAGCGCTCCAGCGCGTCCGCGTACGCGTCGTCCGCGCCGGGCCCGCCCGCGGTCAGCGCCTCGGTGGCCGCGTCCAGCGCGGCCTGCGCCGCGGTGACCCCGGTGCGCCGGGCCAGGAAGTCGCGGACGGCCTCGCCCGGCCGGCGCTCGGGCTCCTGCGGCAGGTAGCCGACGGTGGCGGTCGGCGGGTTCAGCGACACGCTGCCCAGCTCCACCGGCAGCAGCCCGGCCAGGGTGCGCAGCAGGGTGGATTTGCCGGCCCCGTTGACCCCGACCAGCCCGACCACGTCGCCGGGGGCGACCACCAGCTCCAGGTCGGAGAAGAGCAGCCGGTCACCGTGCCCGGCGGCGAGGTCCTTGACGATCAGCGTGGCGCTCATGAGGAGCCGAGCGTACCGTCGCCGCCGCGCCCGCCGGATCGGGCGACCCGCAGTACGCGGCCCCGGGACGCGAGGCAGACTCACTCCCGTGGTGACCACACTGGCGATCGACTGCGGCGGTGGCGGGATCAAGGCGAGCGTGCTGGATGGCGCCGGCACGATGCGCGCCCGGCCGCTGCGGGTGCCGACGCCGTACCCCCTGCCGCCGGCACTCTTCGTCAAGACGCTGGTGGAACTCGGCGCCCGGCTGCCCGCGGCGGACCGGGTGACCGTCGGGATGCCCGGCATGATCCGGCACGGCGTGGTGGTGGCCACCCCGCACTACGTGACCCGTTCCGGGCCGCGCAGCCGGGTCGACCCGGACCTGGTCGCCGAGTGGTCCGGGTACGACGTCCGCAGCGCGCTCGGCGACGCCTTCGGGGCGCCGGCGCTGGTGCTCAACGACGCCGAGGTGCACGGGGCCGGGGTGGTCGCCGGTACCGGCTGCGAGCTGGTGCTGACCCTCGGCACCGGGCTGGGCAGCGCGCTGTTCGACGGCGGGCGGCTCGCCCCGCACCTGGAGCTGTCGCACGCGCCGGTGCGCTGGGGCACCACCTACGACACGTACGTCGGGGAGCCGGAGCGGCGCCGGCTCGGCGACGCGTTCTGGTCCCGCCGGATCCGGCAGGTGGTGGAGGGGCTGCGCCCGGTGTTCCGCTGGGACCGGCTCTACCTGGGCGGGGGTAACTCCCGGCTGATCCGACCGGAGCAACTGGCCAGAATGGGCGAGGATGTCGTGGTCGTCCCGAACACGGCCGGAATCGTGGGCGGTGTCCGGGCGTGGGAGCTGGTCGACGGCCGGTACGACCCGGCCCCCTGAGCGATTCCTGCCCAGGAACACTCGCGGCGCGGCCGGTGTTGTGCCAGCGTCGGACGAGAGACGGCTCGACAGGAGGAGGTGGGTCGGGATGGATCTTCTCGCGGAGTACCGGCGGGCGACCATGTTCTTCGAAGCGGGTGATCCGACCGGAGCGGCCCGGCTGCTGGAGCCGATCGTGGAGGCCGAGCCCGGCAACTCCTCGGTACGCCAGCTGCTGGCCCGCGCGTACTTCCAGTCGGCCCAGCTCAACCGGGCCGAGGAGCAGCTGCGCGAGCTGGTCGAGCGGGACCCGAGCGACCACTACGCGCACCACGTGCTGGGCCGCACGCTGGAGCGGCTGAACCGGCACGCGGACGCGCTGCGGCACCTGCGGATCGCCGCGGCGATGCACTCGACCAACGACGACTACGCGACCGCGCTGCGCCGGGTGGAGACCCGGGTCGGGCTCGGTCGCTGACGCACGATCCTCGGGGCGGCCCTGCCGGGCCGCCCCGACGCGTGTCCGCAGGCCGGCCGCCGGCCCGCCTACGATTGCGGCATGGGAGCTGACCTGGCGGTGGGCGCGGCATGAAGCTGAAGCTGGACCTGCACGAGATCTTCAACAAGGGCCACGACATCGACCGGGCGCTGCGCGGGATCATGGACGAGGCGGTGGCGAAGAAGGCCACCCTCGTCGAGATCATCCCCGGCAAGGGCTCCGGGCAGCTCAAGAAGCGGGTGCTGCGGTTCCTCGACCAGAAGGACGTCAAGCAGCTCTACCACCGGGTCGAGAAGGACTCGAAGAACTTCGGCCGGCTCTTCGTGCACTTCCGCTGGAAGTAAAGCCTCGGCTTCCCGACCTTCCACGCCTCCCCAGAACGCAGCCCCTGACCTGCCGAAACGCCTTCCGTCGGTTTCCGGCATCTTCCGCCGTTACTCGCGCTCGGTGTTCCGGATCTGCGCCTTGTGATCATGATGAACTAGCCAGCGTCTGATCATCATTCCGAGGCTCACTGGTCGCCAAGCTTCCGTCCGCCGTTGCGCCGACGGAGCTTGACCCCTTCGTCCCGGCCGCCGATGCGGCGCATCGGCTGCTGCCATCGGTTGCCATCCCGTGCTCCTCAGCACGTGTCGTACTCCGCTTGATGCGTTACACGGTGACTTCAGTTGATGGGTTACACGGACCTTGAGCATGCCGGATACGGACCGTGACGCCGACTGTCCACGACGGCTGGTGTGCCAGGCATCCGCTTCTGCCGAATTGAGTACGGCTGGCATGCCGTTCCTCGGTTGGGGTCAGTCGAGCTGCTCGAAATGGAAATTAGCGTGAAAGACCGCTGACCTGTTCGCGATCTCGACGCCTTCCTGGGTGAAGTCGAACGCGACGTGCAGTACGACGTCGATGTACAGCGAACGGGCCGAACCGAACTCCATGCGGGTGATGTCGACCGGATTATGCCCTCCACCCAGGCAGATGCTCGCATCGATGTAGCCGGCATGCGGGTTGATCGGGAAGTCGAAGGTGCGGCCCGTCAGTGCGGCCAGGTCGTTGCCGGGCAGATCAATGAACTCGCCGACGATGGCCGTCTTGATGATCTCGGGTCCATCAGTGCCGGGGCGGAAGGTCGCAGGATCGAAACGGTCTGCCGCCGAGAACGGCACGAGCGGTACGGTGATCGCCCAGGTACCGGCAGCTGGGCCTGACCGCAGCGGTGAAAGGTAGACGATCCGAGCGGGCTCCAGCCGCAACAGGTCGTCCGACAGTTCGAGCACGACGAGCATGCTAAGCCCGAGTCGGTCGCTCTGCCCTTATGGGCCTGCCGTGATATCAGTTCCGGACTGTGCCAGGCGCCCTGTCATGCCGCGGACAGGTCATCGCAGTGCAAAGACCGAGCGGGCGGGAGGCGGCGGAGGGGGCCCAGCGGGGCGCCGAGTTGTTGACCACCAGACGTCCGTCGGTCACCATGCTGCGCATGCCCCATCAGTCAGCTGAGCCGAGCACCTGCGCAGTCCGGATGCCCGCTCGGCAATGGCGGATCGTCGGCCGCGTCCTCGACAACGTGGTTAACGTCGAGGCCGAGAATGGTGACCCGCACGGTCTCGTAGAGGTCGGAGTCCAGATTCTTCGAGAAGGCTGGCGCCAGACCTCTGGTTGGACTCCTGAAACAACAGGCTCCACCGATCGGCCTCACGACGATCAAGAGGTAACAGTGTCGCTGAATGGTGCGCAATGGACATACGTGATCTCCTGCCTGGACCGGTGGGGCAACGTTGAACGCAGCTCGGGTAAGACCGAACTGCTCCTGATTCGGGAACTCGTGATCAGCCAAGCGGAGGCTTGTCTGCCAGGACAGCTCTGAACTTGGCGTTTCCAACCGTGCATTCACGGATGCACTCATCTGCCGCTGATCGCGCGTCTTGACCAGCGTCGAGGATCGCATGCCCCAGCGATAGGCGGCACACCAGTTACGCACCGTGACAGCCGAGCCCGGAGAGAGCCGGCCAACTGGCACCCTTCGAGTGAAGTCGATGTGTAACGGATCAAGTGGAGCCCGGCATTGCCGGCAGACGGCCGACCGCTTCTCCCGCACACCTCGGGACGTGGCTCCTCAGTGGGGTTTCTCGTCGGGGGCTTCTTCTTCGTGCCAGCGGGCTCGCCAATCGGCCTCGTGCTTCTCGTAGGTGGTCTTCTCCTCGAAGACGGCGCTGAGCAGGGCTTGGCGGGCGTCCGCCATGACCACCATCTCGGTCGCCACCAAGCCGATGCAGATGGCCGTGAGCAGGGCGAGGGCCGCCAGTGCGGGGAGGTGTGTGGCGAGGGGGATGGCGGCCGCGAGTACGAGCACGGTGCCGACGCGGGTCCAGGAGAGCGTGCCGAGGGTGCGCAGTTGGAACAGCATTCCGCCGACGAGGTAGACGATCACCCCGACGAACAGCAGCGGCACGCCGGGGCCGTGCGTCGGCTCGGTCAGGCTGATGGAGCGGTCGGCGACCTGCCGCACGATCTCCTCGGCACCGAGGGCGAACAGGATGATCCCGCCGATCATGACGAGCTGGCAGTACGTGTAGGCGTCCCGCGCCATGGCGACCCGGGCGAGGCCCTGCGCCGCGTGCTGGGCGATCCGGGCGGCCGGAGCGATGACGTCGAAGTGCGTCCACCAGAGGGCGGCGGTGAAGAAGATGCCGAGCACCGCCGCCGCTACCGCCGGCCAGGTGACCGGCTCACCGAGGAGGTTGCCGCCGACGCCGACGGAGATGATCGACTCGCCGAGGGCGATGATGAGGATGAAGTCGTACCGTTCGGTCCAGTGCTCGGCGGAGGTCAACACCCAGCCCCACGCGCCAGCGACCAGGGGGGCGCCGTACTGCAACAGGACGACGGCGATCCAGAGCCCGTCGCGCACCAGGTCGGCCCGCCCCCGGTCGTCGATCTGCGGCGGGATCAGCGCGGCACCCAGCAGCAGGAGGGTGCTCGTCACCAGCTCGGGGGAGTACTTCAGCAACAGGCGGCGCTCGCCGGGACTCTCTCCGGCGACGTGCCAGTACAGCAGCAGGTGCACGCCGCGGAGCACCACGTAGCTCACCGCGAGCACCACCGGTCCGACTGCCCACCGCACCGGGTCACCAAACGCCTGCGGCAGGGACAACGCGAAGCAGAACAGCGCGGCCATCGCGACGACCATCAGCGCCGGGACGAAGCCCACGCCGAGTCGGATCCGGGTCGCGACCACGGTGTGCGTCACCCAGACCCGCCAGAGCACGGCGAGGACCAGCATGGCGTGCAGCAGGCTGTCGGCGGTGATGTTCATCGCGGTGGCCCGGGTGATGATGAAGAACGAGAAGACGAAGACCAGGTCGAAGAAGATCTCGAACCGGTCAACGCGGGCGCCGGGAGCCACCGCGACGGCCGGCCCCAGCCGCTCCGCCCACCGCCTTCCACCCACCGCCCGAGTGTCGCAGCGTGCAACCCCTGTCCGGGCGCGATTCGCCTCAGCCCCGAGGCCGACACCGCGTATCGAACTCCCACCGCAGCACCTTGCCCGTCTCGGAGTCGCGGGCCCTGGCCGCGACGTGCCACCGACCTCGAGAGCGAGCCACGCGTCACGCCGGGTGAGCCGTCCCCAGGTGCCGTTCCACCAGCGTGCGGCCAGGTGGTCGCCGATGCCCTCGTCCGGCACATCGAACTCTTCCCGCCGGTCGACGTGGAGGTTCTCGATGAGACGAACCCGCGCAAGCCGGTGGTTCGCAAGGCGAAGTTGCTGTTCACGAGCGGCCGGGGCAACCCGATCCAGCGAACCGGGTGGGCGTACCCATGGAAGAAGGCCGTGGAAGCGGTCGACGGGGTACCGGAGGGGTTCGGCTATCACGGTCTGCGCCACTTCGCCACGCTGTTGATCCAGGCGGGGCGAGCGTGAAGACGGTTCAGATGGCGCTGGGGCATGCGACGCCGATCATCACTTTGAACACGTACGCGGGGGAGTGGCCGGAGGCGATCGACCGGACGCGGAACCTGGTCGACGCGGCCCTATCTGGCGCTCGGCTGGCGGTGGCCCGGTGACGGGCCGAGTTGTGCCCGATCTGTTCCCGCGATCTTGAGCTGGCGGTGAGTCCCAGGTCAACGCGCTGGTCTGCTCCGATTCGCACATTTCCGCTGGAAGTAGGAGACCCGGCTACGTCGGGACATGGCCTCTCACCGGGGTTTTTCGTCCGGGGCTCCCTCGTGCCAGCGGGCCCGCCAGTCGGCCTCGTGCTTCTCGTAGGTGGTCTTCTCCTCGAAGACCGCCTTGTGCAGGGCTCGGCGGGCGTCCGCCATGACCACCATCTCGATCGCCACCAACGCGAGGCAGATGGCCGTCAGCAGGCTGAGCGCCGCCATTGCGGGGAGGTGTGTGGCGAGGGGGATGGCGGCCGCGAGTACGAGCACGGTGCCGACGCGGGTCCAGGAGAGCGTGCCGAGGGCGCGCAGTTGGAACAGCATCCCGCCGCAGAGGTAGCAGATCACCCCGCCGAACAGCAGCGGCACACCCGGGCCGTGCGTCGGCTCGGCGAGGTTGATCGAGCCGTCCGCGATCTGCCCCACGATCTCCTCTGCTCCGAGGGCGAACAGCATGATCCCGCCGATCATGACGAGCTGGCAGTACGCGTAGACATCCCGCGCCATGGCGACCCGCAAGCGCCCCTGCGCCGCGTGCTGCGCGATCCGGGCGGCCGGAGCGATCATGTCGAAGTGCGTCCACCACAGGGCGGCGGTGAAGAAGATGCCGAGCACCGCGGCGGTGACGCCCCGCCAGGTGACCGGCTCACCGAGCAGGTTGCCGCCGATACCGACGGAGATGATCGACTCGCCCAGGGCGATGATGAGGATGAAGTCGTACCGTTCGGTCCAGTGCTCGGCGGAGGTCAGCACCCAGCCCCACGCGTTGGCGACCAGGCCGGCGCCGTACTGCAACAGGACGACGGCGATCCAGAGCCCGTCGCGCACCAGGTCGGCCCACCCCGGGTCGTCGATCAACGGCGGGATGAACGCGGCACCCAGCAGCAGGAGGGTGCTCGTCACCAGCTCGGGGGAGTACTTCAGCAACAGGCGGCGCTCGCCGGGACTCTCTCCGGCGACGTGCCAGTACAGCAGCAGGTGCACGCCGCGGAGCACCACGTAGCTCACCGCGAGCACCACCGGTCCGACTGCCCACCGCACCGGGTCACCAAACGCCTGCGGCAGGGACAACGCGAAGCAGAACAGCGCGGCCATCGCGACGACCATCAGCGCCGGGACGAAGCCCACGCCGAGCCGGACCCGGGTCGCGACCACCGTGTGCACCACCCAGACCCACCACAGCACGGCGAGGACCAGCATGCCGTGCAGCAGGCTGTCGCCGGTGATGTCCACCGCGGTGGCCCGGGTGATGATGAAGAACGAAAAGACGAAGACCAGGTCGAAGAAGACCTCAAACCGGTCCACGCGGGTGCCAGGGGCCACCGCGACGGCGGGTCCCATCCGCTCCCACCACCGGTAGCCACCCACTGAGCGAGTCTTGCAGCGCGCGTGCCCTGCCCGGGCGTGATTCACGTCAGCCCGAGGCGGATACCGCGTGAGCCGAACAGTCGGCGGCCGAGCCTCAGCCCGGCGGCGCGCCTGGTTCAAGACCATGCTGTTTCCAGGCGGTCGAACGGGAGCCAGCAGTGACGTCGTTGACCATCCATGCCGGGCGTAGCAGCAGGTCAGGGGCGCGGTTGTCCGCTTTGATCGACTACGCCTCCGGCCCGGATCGTCCCCGGGCTCCGGTGGGCGCCGAACGTCCTCGGTCGCCGTCTCGCCGACGCTTGGACCCCCTCGTCCCGAATGCGTTTGCCCAGGTGAGCGGGCACTTGGTCCCACGGTGCGGGTGATGGAGGATAGGTGAATGCGTGTGCGGAACCGCAACAACGTGAGGTTGGCCGGTCGCGAGGGCGGTCCCACCGTCGTGCTCGCGCACGGCTTCGGCTGCGACCAGCACATGTGGCGCCACGTTACTGCCGAAATCGGACAATGGGCCCAGGTGGTGCTGTTCGATCACGTCGGATCGGGCAAGGCCGACCCGGCGGCCTGGGACGCCGACCGGTACGCCTCCCTGGACGGCTACGCCGATGACGTGCTGAGCATCTGCCAGGATCTGGACCTCCAGCAGCCGATCTTCGTCGGACACTCGGTCAGTTCGAGCATCGGAGTCCTCGCGGCAAACCGCGAACCGGACCTTTTTTCCGCACTCGTCCTGGTCACCCCGTCGCCGTGCTACATCGATGACGGAGACTACCGAGGCGGTTTCACCCACGATGACATCGACGAGTTGCTCGAGTCGCTCGACAGCAACTACCTCGGCTGGTCGTCGAGCATGGCCCCCCTGATCATGGGCAATCCGGAGCGGCCGGAGCTGGGTGAAGAGTTGACGGCAAGTTTCTGCCGAACGGACCCCGCGATGGCGCAGGTGTTCGCCCGCGCCACGTTCCTGTCCGACAACCGTGCCGACCTCGCCGCCGTGAAGGTGCCCACCCTGATCCTGCAATGCGCCCAGGACGCCATCGCGCCGCCTGAGGTCGGCGCGTTCGTGCACGCGCAGATCGCCGGAAGTCGGCTGGTCACCCTGGACGCGACCGGGCACTGCCCCCAGTTGAGCGCGCCGGAGGCCACGACCGCAGCGATCACGTCGTTCATCAGGGCCGCTTACCGATGACCGCCGCTGCCGGGCGTGATCCTTCCGGCCAAGGTCCGAGCGATGACGGGAGCGCCCGGCCGAGCGAGGCGGGGTTTCCTTCGTTGCTCGAGGACAACCTCGAAGACCTGTACGAGAATGCGCCCTGCGGGAACCTGTCCACCCTCCTGGACGGCACCATTGCGAAGATCAACAGCACCCTGCTGGCATGGCTCGGCTACACCCGCGAGGAACTCGTCGGCCGGCGCCGCTTCAGCGACCTGCTCACCGGCGGGGGCCGCATCTATCACGAAACCCACTTCGCACCCATGCTGGCCATGCAGGGCGAGATCCGCGGCATCGCCCTGGACCTTCGCACCAAGGACGGCTCCCGCATGCCGGTCCTCGTCACCTCCGTCGTCAAGGCCGGCAGCGAAGGCCAACCCCAACTCATCCGCACGGCCGTCTTCGATGCCAGCGAACGTCGCAGCTACGAACGAGAGCTCCTCGACGCCCGCAGAGCCGCGGAGCGCGAGGACCAACGGCTACGGCAGCTCGTCGGCAAACTGCAACGAAGTCTGCTCCCCGCCGTGCTGCAAACCCCGCCCGGACTGGAGAGCGCCGCGTACTACCGGATGGCCTCCACCGACGAGGTCGGCGGCGACTTCTACGACCTGTTCCCCCTCGCCGACGGCCGCTGGGGATTCTTTCTCGGCGACGTCAGCGGCAAAGGCGTCGAAGCGGCCGCCGTCACCGCTCTGGCCCGCTACACGTTGCGGGCCGCAACCGTCTACACCCCCGACCCCGCCGCCGCGCTGCACAACCTCAACACCGTGCTCTGGCAGGAATACCGCGAGGACGCGCGCTACTGCACCGTCGTCTACGGCATCCTCACTCCCACACCGGCCGTCGGCGGGTTCACCGCGGTCATCGCCAGCGGTGGACACCCCGAACCACTGCTGCTACGGGCTGACGGTTCCGCCAACTACCAATGCACGAAGGGCCGCATCGTGGGGGCCTTCCCGACCTCCCAATACACCAACACCACCGTCGTAGCGAACCCCGGCGACACGTTGCTCCTCTACAGCGACGGACTCACCGAGGCCCGTACCGGCAGCAGCGGGACCCCCGACGGCCGTTACGGAACCGCAGCCCTCGCCCGATTCGCCGCCGATCTCGCCCCCACCAACGCCGCCGACGCCGTCGCCGCGGTCACCGATCTGCTCGGTACCTTCGGCGCCGGGCTCACCGACGACACCGCCGTCATGGCCATCAGCGCCCCACGATGACGGCGACTCGGCGCGCTGCCTGAATCGTTCGTGACATCAGTTCCACAGGGCCCGACCGACACACCCGGCCCCCGCCCCGTCCGCTACAACGGATACGTGCGGGCCACCGCCAGCATCTCCGAGCTGTGCGAGCCGACCACGCCCACGTCCGCCGGGCGGGGCCGGAAGCCCGGCAGCCCGTCGAGGCCGTCGCTGGCGTCCATCGCCCGCAGCAGCACCTGGCCGCCGCGCGGCTCCAGGGTGAGGGTGACCTCGATCCCCTCCGGCGGTGGCGCGTGGAACACGATGCCCCACCAGCGGCCGTCCGGCTGCCGCTTGTCGATCTTCACCGGCCGGCCGGCCACCGTCGCCGCCTCGATGCCCGTGCCGCCCGTCCCGGCGGTCTCCACATGCAACGTGGCCAGCCGGACCGGCCGCTGGGGCACCAGGCGCAGGCGCAGGGTGCGCTGCCGGCCGACGGTGGTGTCGGCCAGGACCTCCAGCTTCGGTGCCGGCAGGTTCGCCGCCGGGGCGGGCCCGGCGCGCAGCTCGCCGTCACCGAGACCGGGGAAGTCCTCGACCTTCGCCGACCCGTCCACGTAGCCGTCGGTCCAGGGCTGCGGGTCCTCCTCGTGGCTGAGCCACCGGGCCTGGCCGGTGCCGGCGTCCAGGGCGTACATCAGGTGGGTGGGCGCCGGATGCGCGGCGTCGAAGCGGTCCACCCGCAGCCCGACCCCGGCGAGCACCACCGCCGCGAGCCCGGCGGCGACGGCCGGCAGCGCGCCCAGCCGGCGGGCGCGCAGCGCGACCATCCCGCGCTGGCCGCCGGCGGCCGGGTGCAGCAGATCCACCACCGGCAGTGCGGCCAGGCCGAGCAGCACCGCGAAGAGCGCCGCGACCCCGCCCATCGCCATGCCCAGCGCCGGGAAGAGCAGCACCACCGTCGGCAGCAGGATCACCACGGCGACCGCGCCGGCCAGGGTCACCGCCAGCACCGGCCACGGACCGTCGATCCGGGTGACCAGGGCGACCAGGCCGGCAGCCGCGCCGGCCAGGGCCGGCAGGGTGGCCAGGTACGCCCCGCCGGGCACCAGCGCGGCCAGCAGCACCCCGAGCAGGGCCAGCCAGCCCAGCGCGCCGATCGCCAGCGCGGCCGGGCCGGCCCAGCGACGGGTCAGCGCGTACCAGGCGGCGAGGATCGCGGCGGCGAGCGCCACCACGGCCAGCCGGTACCAGGTCGGCCGGTACGGGTCGAGCAGCTCGGCGTAGCCGGGACGCAGCGCGGTGATCGCGGCCCAGAGCAGCTGGGCGGCGAGCGGCGCCACGACGATGGGCACCAGGGTCAGCCCGAAGCCGGCGGCGAGTCGGCCGGTGGTCACCCGCCCCCGTCGCCGGGCCAGCCAGGCCAGCGCCAGCACCGCCGCCACGGCCAGCGCGGCCAGCGGCCAGGTCAGCCAGCCGGGGTAGCGGACCAGCCCGCCGGGGACCGGGAAGTAGGTGGCGTCGTGGCCGGAGCGCAGGCCCGTCAGGTCGGCACGGCCGAACTCCCGGGCCAGCCCGAGGGCGTTGTCCCCGTGCTGCTGGAGGCTGCCCCGGTCCATCGCCGCCGGGGTGTCCAGCGGGGTGTGGTAGATCGCGCCCCCGTCGATGTACGCCGAGTTCAACCCGACGAAGTCGGCGTCCAGGAACGCGGTGAAGTCGGTGTCGTTCGGCAGCGCCCGGTAGATCTCCACCGCGAACGAGGTGCCCACCGGGTGCGGGGCGGCGCGACCGAAGACGTCGACCAGCCGCGCGTTGTTCCGGGAGGTCTCGAACATGATCACCGGACCGGTGGCGCCCCGCGCCTCCAGGTTGAGCACCACCCCGCCGTCCGCGGCCAGCGGGTGGCTCGACGCGAACGCCTGCGCCCCGCACAGGCACGCCTCCTCGGCATCGGTGAGCACGAAGACGATGTCGTTGCGCGGGCGGGGACCGTTGGTCAGCGCCCGGGCGACCTCCAGGATGGTCGAGGTCCCGGCCCCGTCGTCGTTGCCGCCCGGCCCGGACTGCACCGAGTCGTAGTGCGCCACCAGGAAGACCCGTCCGGTGGAGGCGGTCCCGGGCAGCCGGGCCACCACGTTGCGTACCCGGGCCAGGGTGGCGCCGCCCGCGGCCCCGCTGAGCTGCCCCGCCTCGTCAGCGACGGTGTCCTGCACCTCGGTCTCCAGCCCGAGGCCGCGCAGCGCGCCGACCAGGTGCTCGCGTACCTGATCGTTGGCCGGGCTGCCGGCGACGTGCGGGCGGGCCGCGACGGTCTGCACCGTCCGGTACGCCCGGGCGGCACTGAACTCGCCGGCCGGCGCGTCCGCCGGACGCGGCGCCGGCGTGCGCAGGTCGACCAGGACGGCGGCACCGACCGCGAGCAGCGCGACCAGCGCGGCGACGGCGGCGAGCGCCCTACGGCGCGGCCGGGCGAGCGCCCGGTCGGCGGCGCGGACCACGGGGGTACGCCCGGCGGACTCCTCGGCGGCGGGAACTGCGGGTGCGCCCACGGCGGGCTCCTCGGGGGTGGGGCGAAGGGTGAGGATCATCCTGCACCGCGCCGGGGGTGAGCCGCGACACCCCGGGGCCTCCCGTAACGCTCCTTCCCGCCCGACCGCTGTCCGTGTGACGGCCTTGCCCGGGTACGCCCGTGCCGACACGGCCATGTTGTGTGCGACCGTTGTCTAATACAGGATCAGCGGGGCACTCGGAAGGAGCCCGACATCACCAGCGAACTCCCGCGTCTCGCGGCGGTGACCCGGCCGCACCGGGGGCCCGGCATGGCCGGTCCCTCCGTGGCGCCGTACCCGCAGGGGGGCCTCGGGCGGAACCCCAACCTGCCGCCCGGCGAGCGGCTGCGGGTTCTGCTGGTCGAGGACGACGAGGGCGACGCCTTCCTGGTGAGTGAGCTGCTCGCCGAGACCAACTCGATGATCGACCTGCTGGTCGCCACCAGCCTCAGCGAGGCCCGGCAGCGGGTGGCCGGCGTCGACTGCGTGCTGCTCGACCTCGGGCTGCCCGACGCCCAGGGCCTGGACGGCCTGCGCAAGGTGCTGGAGATGTCCAGCGGCGCGGCGGTCTGCGTGCTGACCGGCCGTTCCGACGAGCACCTGGGCATCGTCGCGGTCGCCGAGGGCGCCCAGGACTACCTGGTCAAGGGGCAGGTCGACGGCGTCCTGCTGACCCGCGCGCTGCGCTACGCGGTGGAACGCAAGCGGGCCGACGAGAACGCCCGGCGGCTGCGCGAGGTCGAGCTGCGTCAGGCCGAGTCCGCCCGCCTGGAGCGCGGCCTGCTGCCCCAGCCGCTGATGAGCACCGACGAGGTGTCGGTGCACACCTTCTACCGTCCCGGCCGGCACGCCGCCCTGATCGGCGGGGACTTCTTCGACGTGGTGCAGACCCGGCCCGACCGGGTCGACCTGATCGTCGGCGACGTCTGCGGGCACGGTGTGGACGAGGCTGCGCTCGGCGTCGAGCTGCGGGTCGCCTGGCGGGCGCTGATCCTGGCCGGGGTCGCCGACGACGACGTGCTGCCCGCCCTGGAACAGGTGCTGATGAGCGAGCGCCGCCTTCAGGAGATCTTCGCCACCGTCGCCACGGTCCGGCTGGACCTGGCCGGCAACCGGGCCACCGTCCGGCTGGCCGGGCACCCGCCGCCGCTGCTGCTCTCCGGAGGCAAGGTCGCGCCGGTCCCGGCGCGTGGTGGCCTGCTCCTCGGGGTACGACCTCGCCGACCCGTAGCGTTCGACCTGGAGTTCGACACCGATGACTGGTCCCTGTTGATGTACACCGACGGCCTGATCGAGGGACGGGTGGGCGACGGCGACGACCGGTTGGACGTGCCGGGGCTGGTTGGCCTGCTGGAGGAGCCGGCCAACCAGGCGGTGCCGCTGGCCGAGCTGCCGGCCTGGCTGGTCGGCCGGGCCGAGCAGATCAACGGTGGTCCGCTCGCCGACGACGTCGCCATGCTGCTGGTCACCCGCGGCGGTGGCCGGTGAACTCGTACCGCCCCGAGTGGACGCTGCGCCGCCGGGTGAGCCTGCTGCTCACCGTGGTCGTGGTGCTGCTGCTCGGGCTCGCCGCGGCCGAGGCCGCGCTGGCCACCAAGACCCGGCAGAACATGGACGCGGTGCTGGTGAAGACCGGCCCGCTGCGGGTGCAGGGCCAGGAACTGCTCAACGCCCTGCTCGACCAGGAGACCGCCGTCCGGGGGTACGCGGTCAGCGCCGACCGCGCCGACCTCGCCCCGTACGACAGCGGCCTCCGGCAGGAGCGGGAGACCGTCAGCAAGATGAACGCGCTGATCGGTGACTATCCGGATATCCAGCGGGCGTTGGCGGTGGTGGAGCAGCAGGCGGCCGACTGGCGCAGCGCCGTCGCCCAGCCGGTGATCACCACGACCGAGCGGGACGGCACGGCGGCCGCCCAGGCGCTCATCACCGACCAGGCACGGCAGCAGTTCGAGCAGATCCGCGCCTCGGCCGGCGTGCTCCAGGCCGAGATCCTCGACGAGCGGCAGCGCACGGCGGACAAGGTCTACCAGAGCAGCAACATCCTGGTGGTCCTGCTGATCGTCGCGGCGGTGGTGGTGGCGGTGGCCGGCTCGGTGCTGCTGCTGTCGCTGGACCGGATGGTGATCAAGCCGCTGACCGGGCTGGCCGAGCAGATACGGGAGGTCGCCGAGGGCGACTACCAGCACCGCATCGCCGGGTCCGGCCCGCCGGAGTTCCAACAGCTCGCCGGCGACGTGGACGCGATGCGGCAGAAGATCGCCCGGGAACTCGCCGAGGTGCGCGAGGCGCGCGAGAGCATCGAGTGGGTCAACAGCCAGCTGCAGAAGCAGGCCGAGGAGCTGACCCGCTCCAACCGCGACCTGGAGCAGTTCGCGTACGTGGCCTCGCACGACCTCCAGGAGCCGCTGCGCAAGGTGGCGAGCTTCTGCCAGCTGCTCCAGCGCCGCTATGCCGGCCAGCTCGACGAGCGGGCCGACCAGTACATCGCCTTCGCCGTCGACGGCGCGCAGCGGATGCAGCGCCTGATCAACGACCTGCTGGCCTTCTCCCGGATCGGCCGGCTCACCACCGGCTTCACCGAGGTCGACCTCGACAAGGTGATGGGCGACGTGGCCGGGCAGACCGAGGCCGCCCGCCAGTACGCCGACGCCGAGCTGACCTGGGACGAGATGCCGGTGATCCGCGGCGAGGAACCGCTGCTGACCAACCTGCTGGCCAACCTCGTCAGCAACTCGATCAAGTTCCGCCGCCCGGACGTCACGCCGAAGGTGCACGTCTCCGCCCGGCTCGTCGACGACGAGTGGGAGATCACCTGCCAGGACAACGGCATCGGGATCGAGCCGGAGTTCGCCGACAAGATCTTCGTGATCTTCCAGCGGCTGCACGCCAAGGACGCGTACCCCGGCACCGGCATCGGCCTGGCGATCGTCAAGAAGATCGTGGAGTACCACGGTGGCCGGGTCTGGGTGGACACCGACACCGACGAGGGCACCGCGATCCGCTTCACCCTGCCGGCGCTGCCCGAGGACGTCGAGGCGGCCCGGGCGGCGGCGGAGGCCGAGGCGGTCACCGGCGAGGAGCCGGCCGGCGCGGAACCGGCCGGGGACGACCCGGCCCTGGCGGCCGACGCCGACGCCGACGGTGAGCCGGAGACCTCCGCGCCGACCGTGGGCCGGCAGCCGGACGGCCCGGCGGGCGCAGACGCGCCCGAGGCGGCGCCGGAGCACGGTACAACGGGTGGCATGAAGGAGACGGTGAGATGACCGCGCCAGCGGACGGCAAGAGCCCAATCGAGGTCCTGCTGGTCGAGGACGACCCGGGTGACGTGTTGATGACCCAGGAGGCGTTCGAGGAGCACAAGCTGCGCAACCGGCTCACCGTTGTCTCCGACGGCGCCGAGGCGCTGGCCTACCTGCGCCGCGAGGGCCAGTACGGCGACGCGATCGCGCCGGACCTGATCCTGCTCGACCTGAACCTGCCCCGCCGGGACGGCCGCGAGGTGCTGGAGGAGATCAAGGAGGACGAGCAGCTCCGCCGCATCCCGGTCGTGGTGCTCACCACCTCCCAGGCCGACGAGGACATCCTGCGCAGCTACCAGCTGCACGCCAACGCCTACGTGACCAAGCCGGTCGACTTCGAGCGCTTCATCTCGGTGGTCCGGCAGATCGACGAGTTCTTCGTCAGCGTGGTCAAGCTCCCGCCGCGTGGCTGACCGGCTGCGGGACGACGTCGGCGAGCTGCTGCGGGAGACCGCGGCCGAGGTCGTCCTGCCCCTGTTCCGCCGGCTGGACGACGCCGACGTCGCCGAGAAGGCCCCCGGTGACCTGGTCACGGTGGCCGACCGGCGGGCGGAGGAGAAGATCTCCGCCGCGCTGCGCCGGCTGCGGCCCGGTTCGGTCGTCGTCGGCGAGGAGGCGGTCGCCGACGATCCGTCCCTGCTGCGCCACCTGCGCGGCGACGGCGACGTCTGGGTGGTCGACCCGGTCGACGGCACCGGCAACTTCGCCGCCGGCCGCCGCCCGTTCGCGCTGATGGTCGCGCTGCTCACCGACGGCGAGCTGGCCGCCGCCTGGGTGCTCGACCCGCTCGCGGAGACGCTGGCGGTGGCCGTCGCCGGGGAGGGCACCCTGCTCGACGGCCGGCCGGTGCGCACCGCCGACGGCGTACCGCCGCTCGGCGCGTTGCGCGGCACCGCGATGACCCGGTTCCTGCCGCCGGAGACCCGGCGGACCGCTGAGGCGGGCGGGGCGCGGATCGGCGAACTGCTCGTCGGGCAGCACTGCGCCGGGCGGGAGTACCTCGACCTGCTCACCGGCGACCAGCAGTTCGTGCTCTTCTGGCGGACCCTGCCCTGGGACCACGCCCCCGGGGTGCTGCTGGTGCGGGAAGCCGGCGGGGTGGCCCGCCGGTTCGACGGCGCCGAGTACCACCCGGCCGACGACGACAAGGGGCTGCTGGTCGCGGCCGACGAGCGGACCTGGCACGAGGTCCGCAACGCCCTCCTCGGCGGCTGACCCACCCCTCCGACGCGCTTTGCGGCGTGTCGGCGTGTCGGGGCTGCTGGATGCCGCGACACGCCGCAATCGGAGTGGATCACGCCGATCCCTCGGACGGAGGCGCGCGGTTTGCGGCGTGTCGGGCTGTCAGGGCTGCTGGATGCCGCGACTCGCCGCGAACGGAGTGGATCACGCCGGTGCGGACGAGGTCGGCCGGGCTGTCGCGGCGCTGCGCGACCACGTCGGGACGCTGCGTCGACGATCTATGCCCTCGGCGGTCGCGGGCCTGGTCAACCGGCCTGGGTCCGGTATCGTGTCCGGCGGTCGCCGCCCGCAGGCCCGTCCTTTCGGAGCCCGGCGGGGCCGCCGCCGCGCCGCCGTCCCCCTGGCGGCCGAGGAAGGACACTGTCGTGCCGAGGACCAGCCTCACCAGGCCGGCTGCCCGCCGGCCGCTGATCGTGCTGCTCGCCGTCGTGGCGCTGCTGCTCGGCGCCGGCGTCGCGCCGGCCGCCGCGGAGCCGAACGAGGGTGGCACCACCAAGCTCCGTGAGGCGTTGGAGGCCGCCGCCAAGGGCCACATCGAGGCCAAGGCGAAGCTGGACAACTCCAAGCGTCGCCAGGCCGCCCTGACCGGCGAGCTGAGGACGGTCGAGGGGCGGCTGGTCGGGCTGAACGCCCAGGTCGGCGAGGTCGCCGCGCAGTCGTACCGGCTGGGTCGGTTGAGCACCGCCTCGGCGCTGCTCAACAGCGCCAGCCCGCAGGCGCTGCTGCAACGCGCCGCCGAACTGGACGTGATGGGCCAGCGGGACGCCAAGCGGCTGCGCGAGCTGACCGAGGCCAAGCAGGCCGCCGCGCAGGCCAAGGCGGCCATCGACAACGAGGTGCGCGAGCAGCAGAAGCAGCTCGCCGCGCTGGCCAAGCGGAAGCGGGACGCCGAGCGGGCGCTCGCCACGGTCAGCTCCGGCACGAGTTCCGGCTTCAGCGGCAGCTCGCGGTCGGCGAGTCCGGCGCCGCGCGACTCGGACGGGTCCTGGCCGTCGGAGTCCTGCTCGGCCAACGACCCGACCACCGACGGCTGCATCACCCCGCGCACCCTGCACGCCCTGCGGCAGGCCCAGGCCGCCGGGTACAAGCGGTACGTCTCCTGCTTCCGCAGCGGCGGCGGCGGTGAGCACCCGAAGGGGCGGGCCTGCGACTTCGCCGCCGCCACCGGCGGGTTCGAGGACCGCACGGCCACCGGCGGGGACAAGGCGTACGGCGACAGCCTGGCCAACTACTTCAAGAACAACGCCAGCCGGCTCGGCGTGCTCTACGTGATCTGGTACCGGCAGATCTGGATGCCGAACACGGGTTGGCGGTCGTACAGCGGCTCCGGCAGCCCGGCCGCCGACCACACAAACCATGTTCATCTTTCGATGTACTGACCCGGAGCGCCAGGAACGCTGCGTACCATCGCGACGGTGAGCAGCTCATCGTCCGACGTCGTGGTCAACCCGGCACCCGGCGCGCCGGTCACCGCCCGCGCGCTGCCCAACGGGCTCGCCGCGTTCCTGGTCTTCCTCTCCAGCGGTGCCGTGCTGGTGCTGGAGACGGTCTCGCTCCGCCTGGTGGGCCCGTACGTCGGGGTGACCCTCCAGGTCACCAGCTCGGTGATCGGCATCGCGCTGGCCGCCATCGCGTACGGGGCGTGGACGGGCGGTTGGCTGGCCGACCGGCGGGACCCACGCGGCCTGCTGGCCCCGGCGCTGGTGCTGGCCGGCATCGCCACGGCGGTCACCCTGCCGGTGGTCCGGTACGCCGGTGAGGTGCTGCGCGGCGGCGCGGCCAGCGCCATCCTGCTGCTCACCGCGCTCGCGGTCTTCGTCCCGGCGGCCCTGCTCGCGGCGGTCACCCCGCTGGTGGTGAAGCTCCAACTGGCCGACCTGCGCCGCACCGGGCAGGTGGTCGGGCGGCTCTCCGGCATCGGCACGCTGGGCGGCATCACCGCCACCCTGGTCACCGGCTTCGTGCTGGTGGCGGCGCTGCCCAGCACGGTCATCCTGATCGCACTGGCGGTGCTGCTCGGGGTCACCGGCCTCGCGCTCGGGTTTCACCTGCGCCGGCAGGAGGGCGGCGGGCTGCCCGGCGCGGCCCGGACCAAGGCCACCCTCGCGGTGCTCGGACTGCTCGGGGCGGGGCTCAGCGCGGTCGCCCCGAACCCGTGCGACGTGGAGACGGCGTACCACTGCGCGCGGGTGGCCGACGACCCGTCCCGCGCCAGTGGGCGGGTGCTCTACCTCAACTCCGCCGAGCACTCGTACGTGGACCTGGCCGACCCCACCTACCTGGAGTACGCGTACACGCGGTGGATCGGCGCGGCGGCGGACGTGGTTGCGCCGGCGGGGCGGCGGCTGGACGCGCTGCACCTGGGCGGGGGCGGCTTCACCATGCCGCGCTACCTGAGCGCCACCCGGCCCGGCACCGACAACGTGGTCTTCGAGATCGACGGTGAGCTGGTCGAGCTGGACCGGCGGCTGCTGGGCGTACGGCCGGGGCCGGGGCTGCGCGCGGTGGTGGGTGACGCCCGGATGCTGGTCGGCGGCGAGCCCACCGACAGCCGCGACTTCGTGGTCGGGGACGCCTTCGGCCATCTGGTGGTGCCCTGGCACCTGGCGACCCGGGAGATGGCCGCCGAGGTCCGCCGGGTGCTCCGGCCCGGCGGGATGTACGTCCAGAACGTCATCGACTATCCGCCGGGCCGCTTCATCCGCAGCGAGCTGGCCACGGTCGCCGCCGAGTTCCGGCACGTCGCGCTGGTCGCCCCGGCCGCCGCGATCGCCGGTCAGCAGGGTTCCAACTTCCTCATCGTCGCCTCGGACGCGCCGCTGCCGGTGGACGCGCTCACCCAGCGGCTGGGCCGCCTCGACCCGGTGCCGGACCTGCTGGCCGGCGGGGAGCTGGCCGCCTTCGTCGACGACGCGCTGGTCCTGACCGACGACTACGCGCCGGTGGACCAACTGCTCGCGACAGCCTGATCGGGTGAATCCGCTGACCGATTACGACCAGCGAGGTGTAGCGGGATCGTTCCCGGGCAACACGTCCGACCATGGGTGGTGGAATCCGGAACGGCGCGCAGCTGCTGGGTGAGCGGTACCGGTTGATCGAGCAGCTCGGCGCCGGCGGCATGTCAGTGGTGTGGCGTGGCTACGACGAGGTGCTGGGTCGACAGGTCGCGGTGAAGGTGCTCGCTTCCCGGCTGGCCAGCGACAGGGCCTTCCGGCACCGGATCCGGGTCGAGGCCCAGGCCGCCGCGCGGCTCTGCCACCCCAACATCACCAACGTGTACGACTACGGCGAGTCCGAGCAGGTCGGCCTGACCGTGCCGTACGTCGTGATGGAGCTGGTCGACGGCGCCCCGCTGACCGTGCGGCTCGGCCGGGACGGGAAGTTGGCCTGGCGCGAGGCGGTCACCATCGCCGCCGAGGTCACCTCGGCGCTGGCCACCGCGCACGCCCGGGGCGTGGTCCACCGGGACGTCACCCCCGGCAACGTCATGCTGACCCCGAACGGGGTGAAGGTCGTCGACTTCGGCATCTCCGCGCTGGTGGGGGAGAGCGAGAAGGGCCCGGACGGCACCCTGCTGGGCACCCCCGCCTACCTGGCGCCGGAGCGGCTGGACAACGGCCAGGTCTCGCCGGCCACCGACGTGTACGCCGTCGGGCTGCTGCTCTACCGGATGCTGACCGGTCGGCTGCCGTGGGAGGCCAGCACCACCACCGAGATGCTGCGCGCGCACATGTACAACGACCCGGAGCCGATGCCGGAGGTGCCGGGGCTGCCCGCCGAGGTGGCCGAGCTGGCGCACCGCTGCCTGGCCAAGCGGCCGGAGGACCGGCCGACCACCGCCGAGCTGGCCCGTACCCTGGCCGAGGCGGCCGGGATGATCGCGGCCGTGCCGGTCTCCCCGGCGCCCGGCACGCTCGACCCGGCGCTGCTGGCCAGCGCCGGCACCACGATCCTGCCCTGGTCGACCGACACCGACGCGCTGCCCTTCTCCGGTCGGACCCGCAGCCGCCGGGCGGCGACCCGGCGGCGTCGGGTGGAGGCCGGGGTGGCCGCCGCCGGCCTGGTCGCGGTCACCGCGGCGATGTGGGGGATGACCTCGAAGACCCCGGCCAGCGGTGGCGTCGACCAGCCCACCGAGGCGCGGATGGGCCTGGAGCAGCCGAGCCCCTGCGAGGTCGAGTACGCGCTGCGCAGCGACTCCGGCAAGGACTTCGCCGCCCAGCTCACCCTCACCAACACCGGTACCCGCGAGCTGCGGGACTGGACGATGAGCTTCGCCTTCCCCGGCCAGCAGACGCTCACCGCGCCCGGCCCGACCGTGCGGCAGGAGGGCCGGACGGTCCGGGTGGGCCCGGCCGCTGGTCGGGAGTCGTTGGCGCCGGGGGCCTCCGAGAAGATCGCCCTGTCCGGCCGGTACGCCGGCGGCAACCCGTTGCCGCTGGAGTTCAAGCTCGGTGAGAACGCCTGCGGCGTACGGGTCTCCGGGGTGGCCGGGGCGATGCCGACCACCGCGCCGACCACCGCGCCGACCACGAAGGCGCCGCCGAAGGCGACGACGAAGAAGCCGCCGGCGAAGACCACGGTCAAGTCCTCGGGCAGCGGTGGGTCCGGCACGTCGAAGGCGAAGTCCGGCACCTCCGGCAAGGGCAAGGGGTCGGGTGACAGCAAGGGAAAAGGCGGCCGGTAGCGACGACGAAGGGGGGCAAGAGCAAGGGGAAGTGACCGGTCAGCCGAGGTTGGCGAATTGCTGCACCTGAGCGATCGTCCCTTCGACGATCAGCACGGTGCCCTTGCTGAGCACGGTGTCCGCGGTGGCGTACCGGAAGCGTTCCTCGGGGAGCTTCGCGCCGACCACCAGCACGCCGTAGCGCTCGGGGGTCAGGTCGCGCAGCGACCGGCCGACCAGCGACGGCGGCACCGGCACCTTGGCGATGGCGAAGTCGTCGCCGAACTCGATGAAGTCGAGCATCCGGCTGACGATCAGGTGCGCCACCCGTTCCCCGGTCTCCGCCTCGGGGAAGATCACGTGGTGGGCACCGACCGAGGCGAGGATCCTCGCGTGCTTGTCCGAGGTGGCCCGGGCCCAGATCTGCGGCACGCCGACCTCGGTCAGCGCCACGACGGTGAGCACGCTCGCCTCCAGCGACACGCCGATCGCGACCACCACCCGCCGGAAGTCGGCCAGGCCCAGCTGGCGCAGCGCGTCCTCCTCGGTCGCGTCCGCCTGCACCACCCGTTCCAGGTACGGCGCCCAGCGCTGGACCTGATCCGAGTCCCGGTCGACGGCGAGCACCTCGTGGCCCAGCCGGGTCAGCGCGCCGGCCAGGTGGCAGCCGAACCGGCCCAGCCCGATCACGGCGATGGCGCCGTCGCTCGTTCCTCTAGCCGACAATGGGTTGCTCCTTCGGGTAGTGGTACAGCCGGCGCCGGGTGTTCAACGCGATCGCCGAGCCGAGGGTGAGTGGCCCGACCCGGCCGATGTACATCAGGACGGTCAGCAGGTACTGGCCCTGCTCGGGCAGGTTCGGGGTGAGCCCCACCGACAGGCCGGTGGTGCTGAAGGCCGAGGTCACCTCGAAGAGCGATTCGTTGAACCGGACCCCTTCGGTGATCAGGATCAGTCCGACCGTGCCGATGACCACCAGCGCCACGCTGAGCAGCGCCACGGTGAGCGCCTGCCGCTGGCTCGAACCGACCACCCGCCGCCGGCCCACCACGACATCGGGCTCGCCGCGCAACTCCGCCCAGATCACGAAGGCGAGCAGGAAGAACGTGGAGACCTTGATGCCGCCGGCGGTGCTGGCGCTGCCACCGCCGATGAACATCAGGGCGATGAGCAGGGGATAACTCTCCTCGCTCAACCACTCGATGTTGATCACGTCGAAGCCGCCGGTGCGGCTGAGGGCGATCTGCGTGAACGCGGCGAGCACCTTGCCGGGCGCGTCGTACGTGCCGATGGTGCGGGGGTTGCCCCACTCGGCGAGCAGCAGGGCGAGGAAGCCGCCCGCCACCAGCACCACGCTGCCCCAGATGGTCAGCTTGGTGGCGACCGACCAGCGGGCGGGGCGGCGCCAGCGCCGGGCCGCCTCGAACAGGGCGGGAAAGCCGAGGCCACCGATGATCGCGCCGATTCCCAGCGGCAGCGCCACCCAGGGGTCCCGGGAGAAGGCGAGCAGGCCGTCGGAGTAGAGCGTGAACCCGCCGTTGTTGAAGGCCTGGATCGAATGGAAGGTGCCGGACCAGAGCGCCCGGCCGGGCGGGTAGCCGTAGGCCAGCCAGAGCCGCCCGCTGACGACCAGGGTCATCAGCGCCTCGGTGACCACCACCGTGGTGGCGATGCGCGCCAGCAGCCAACCGACGTCGCCGACGCCGTACTCGGCCGTCTCGGCCGCCACCAGCAGCCGGTTGCGCAGCCCGAGCTGCCGGGACACCGCGAGGCTGACCAGGGCCGCGCCGGTGAGGATGCCCAGGCCGCCGATCTGGGTGAGCACGGTGATCATCGCCAGCCCGAACCCGTTCCAGTAGTTCGGGGTGTCGTTGACGGCCATGCCGGTGACCGACACGGCGGAGGTCGCGGTGAACAGCGCCGTGACCAGCGGGGTGTAGCGCTCCTCGCTGGTCGCCCAGGGCAGCATCAGCAGGCCGGTGCCGATCGCGATCGCCACCAGGAAGCCGAACGGCACCAGCCGGACGGGGTGACGAAGGAACCGGCGCACCAGACAATCTTCCGGTTCCGGGCATCTCCGGGTCGGTGAATGGCGTATCCCGCAGGGTTCACCGGCCGGTCAGCCGCCGACCAACTGGCGGTCAGCCCGGACCGGTCTGCTGGGCGGCGACCAATCGACGACAGGAGACGGCGTTGCGACGTACCCTTTCCGCCTTCGGCCTGGCCGCCGCCCTGCTCGCGGTGGCCGTTGCGGTCCCCGGCTCGGCGTCGGCCCGCGAGGACGACGCCGACCGCGCGGACCAGGCCGGCCGGGACCGGGCCAGCCACCGGCCCATCGTGATCGCCCACCGCGGGGCGAGCGGCTACCGCCCCGAGCACACCCTGGAGGCCTACCGGCTGGCGATCCGGATGGGCGCCGACTACATCGAACCGGACCTGGTCTCGACGAAGGACGGCGTGCTGGTCGCCCGGCACGAGAACGAGATCTCGGGTACGACCGACGTGTCGACCCGGCCGGAGTTCGCCGGACGCAAGGCCACCAAGACCATCGACGGGGTCGCGGTCACCGGCTGGTTCACCGAGGACTTCACCCTCGCCGAGCTGAAGACCCTGCGCGCCAAGGAGCGGCTGCCGCAGGTCCGGGTGGCGAACACCGCCTTCGACGGCCGGTTCGAGGTGCCGACGTTCCAGGAGGTCATCGACCTGGCCCGCACCGAGAGCCGCCAGCGGGGCCGCACCGTCGGCGTCTACCCGGAGACCAAGCACCCCAGCTACTTCGCCGCCATCGGGCTGCCGCTGGAGGAGCCGCTGGTCGCGGTCCTGCGGAAGAACAAGCTGACCCACCGGCACGACCCGGTCTTCGTCCAGTCCTTCGAAACCGCCAACCTGCGCAAGCTGGACGCGATGATCGACGTGCCGCTGGTGCAGCTCCTGGACGCCGCCGGTCGCCCGTACGACTTCACCGCCGCCGGCGACGCCCGCACCTACGCCGACCTGGCCACCCCGGCGGGGCTGGCGTGGATCGCCGACTACGCCGACGGTGTCGGCCTGAACAAGAACCTGATCGTGCCCCGCGACGCCACCGGCAAGCTGCGCGCGCCGACCACTGTCGTCCGGGACGCGCACCGGGAGCGCCTGGTGGTGCACGCCTGGACCTTCCGCGCCGAGAACCAGTTCCTCCCGGCCGACTTCCGGATCGGCGCCGACCCGAACGCCCGCGGCGACATCACCGCCGAGTACGAACTCTTCTACGGCCTCGGCCTGGACGGCGTCTTCGCCGACCAGCCCGACACCGCGGTCGCCGCCCGCGCCGGCCTCGCCGAGCGCTGACCGCAGCTCGCTGCCCCACCCCGACCGCCGCGCCACCGCGAGCCGCGCCCACCGGCCAGGCTCGCGGTGGCGAAGGTTCCCCGTCGGGTACGCGGAAAGGGGGTGTCCGGTCCGGCCGGGCACCCCCTTCTCGTCGGCGGCGGTACGCAGCCGAGTGGGCCGGGCGCTCCGAGCGGAGCCTGTTGACCTGGGCCGAGCCGCAGCCGCTGTCGGGAGTGGGGTGGTGTCATGCGGCCCTTTAGAGCTGATGACGTGAACGAATCAGCCCTGTCGGGGTGGGTGCCGCGACGGGCGGAGATTGCGCTCCACGTCAGAAGTAGATGTCGCTCGGCCGCAGCGGCCCACTACCAGGCGAATGAGCACGATCTTGCGGGATGGTGCGGAGTGCCCCGCCGGCTGAGTCGGCTACGACATCAGTTCCAAAGCGCCTGAACTGCTAGCTTGCTGGGCGCTCGGCCACGTAGGTGCCGCGCCCCTGCTGGCCGATGATGAGTTCGCGGTCGTGAAGGATGACGAGCGCGCGGTAGGCCGTGTTGTTGCTGACGCCGTACATCTCGGCGAGCTTGCTGGTCGACGGCAGCTTGTCTCCCGGCTTGAGTTCGCCGTTCTTGATCTTCCCGGCGATGTCGTCGACGATGCGCCGGAATTCGGGCTGTGCTGTGGGCATGGTGAGACTCCGGTTGGTTCGGCGTCTCCGATCATGCCGGACCTACACCAGCATCTGCAATAAGTTGGCGCGCCGACACGGGGAGCTAGACTCGCGCCACTTAGTGGCGTAAGTTGCTCGGTGTCCGGCTCCGGTTGGTTCGGCAAACCCTGGGGGCGGACACCCAAGGTTGGCTCCGGGGTCGTACCGCCGAGGAGGGCTGCGGTCGCGGGGCCGGCGGCCCGGTCCGCGTCCCCTATCGGCGGACCGGGCCGCCTTCCAGTGCGACGACCCGCGATGACGCGATGACGCGACGACCGGAAGGTGGCTCATGCGCAACGTGCTCTCCCTGTTCCGCCGCGCCCCGCGGCGCCACCCGCACCGTCCGCCGAACGCCGGCTGGTACCGCTCGGAGTCGTGCCGGCCGCTGACCGCGGGACAGATCCGCGAGCAGCAGTTCCATCAGGTACGACGCGGACTCGACCCGATCGAGGTGCACGCGTTCCTCCATCGGGTCGCCGCTGAGCTGGCCAACGCTCGGCGGGACCTGGCGCTGACCACGGAGGAGAACGTCCGGATCAAGCGGGCGTTGCGGAGTTGGCAGTCCCGGTTCACCCCGGGTGCGCGGTGGTGAGTCCGGCGCGGTTCGTCGTACACCTGCCAGTGGTCGCCGCCGACCTGCCCGCGGCGCTGCGCCTCGCCCGTGCGATCACCCGGGCGCTCGGGTTCCTGCCCGAAGTGGACGGCGGTGGCACCACCGTGTCGGCCGAGGACGCGCAGGGCGTACGCCACTGGGTCTTCTGCGACCGGTTGCTCGACGGCGGCCGACGCTGCCCGCGCCCGGCCGACCACGACGGCGCCTGCAACGCGCCACTCCGGCCGACTGGCGAGTGGAACACCATGGGTGCCGAACGACCGCGGTGACACCCGTGGTGTTCCACCGGTGGGCTGAGAAACGGCCGGAGATGCCGGGGGCGATGGCGGGACGCGACACAGGGGCGGGCCGGGTGGTGGCGGTACAAGCCACCGCGAAGCGGGATGTAACCTTCACCCGCCCGGCGATTGTTACGGTCGGCCACCCCGTCCGTATCACTTGTGTGCCGGGGCCACATAGCCCGTGGGTGACGTCACTTCTAGCGTGAGCCGACAACATGCTTCCTGTCCTCACCTGGAGTCGCGATGACGGTCCGGCACACGCGGCGGGCGTTCCTCTCCGCCGCCACGATGATGGCCGCGGCGCTCGCCGCCACGGCCTGCGGCAGCCCGCAGGACACCGCCTCGGGTGGCGGTGACTCCGCCGCCCCGGTCAAGGTCGGCCTGGTGTACTCCCAGTCGGGTGCGCTGGCCAGCTACGGCAAGCAGTACATCGAGGGGTTCAAGGCCGGCCTCGACTACGCCACCAAGGGCACCGGCAAGGTCGGTGACCGCAAGATCGAGCTCACCGAGGTCGACGACGCCGGCGACCCGGCCAAGGCGGTCTCCGCCGCCAAGGACCTGATCGGCAAGGGTACGAAGATCATCGCCGGTTCCACCGCGTCCGGCGTCGCGCTCCAGGTCGCCCCGATCGCCGCCCAGAACAAGGTGCTGTTCATCTCCGGCCCGGCCGCCACCGACGCGATCACCGGCGCGAACAAGTACACGTTCCGCTCCGGCCGGCAGTCGTACCAGGACGTGGTGACGGCCAAGTCGTTCATCGGCGACCCGGCCGGCAAGAAGGTCGTCGTCTTCGCACAGGACGGTGCCTTCGGCGACGCCAACGAGGCCGCCGTGAAGGCCGTCATCGGCGGGGCCGGGGCCAGCGTCAGCAGCGTCCGCGCCCCCGCCAGCGCCACCGAGTTCACCCCGTTCGCCAGCCAGATCAAGGCCGCCAAGCCGGACCTGCTCTTCGTCGCCTGGGCCGGCACCACCGCCCCGGCCATGTGGCAGACCCTCGACCAGCAGGGCGTGTTGAGCTCGACCACGGTCGTCACCGGCCTGGACATCCGCGCCTCCTGGCCGACCTTCGGCGCCGCCGGCAGCAAGATCTCCTTCCTGTCGCACTACTTCGACGGGGCCAGCGACACCGAGGCGTCGAAGGCCGCCAAGGCGAAGATCCCCGGCGGGACCATCGACCTGTTCCATCCGGACGGCTTCGCCGCCGCGCAGATGGTCGTCCGCGCCGCGCAGGAGGGTGGCGACGACGTCGAGAAGATGGTCAAGGCCCTCGAAGGCTGGACGTTCGACGGGGTGAAGGGGTCGATGACCATCCGCGCCGGTGACCACGCGCTGCTCCAGCCGATGTACCAGGCCAAGCTCTCCGGCAGCGGCACCGCGTTCACCGCCGCCGCCCAGAAGAGCCTGACCGGTGACGAGACCGCGCCGCCGGTCACCCAGATGAAGGGCTGAACCGTGCTCGCCACCCGCGGTCTGACCTGGCGGATCGGAGAGGTCGCCATCGTCGACAGCGTCTACCTCGACCTGGCGCCCGGGGAGTTCCTGGGCGTGATCGGGCCGAACGGCGCCGGCAAGACCTCCCTGTTCAACCTGATCACCGGCCTGCGCCGGCCCACCGAGGGTCGGATCCTGCTGGACGGGGAGGACGTCACCGCCCTCCCCCCGCACCGGCGGGCCCGCCTCGGGCTGGGACGCACCTTCCAGGCGTCCTCGGTCTTCGGCTCGCTCACCGTCCGGGAGAACGTCCGGCTCGCGGTGCAGGCGTACCGCGGGGGCTCGATGAAGCTGTGGCGGCGGGCGGCGGCCGACCGGGAGGTGGCCGCCGCCGCCGACGCGGCGCTCGACCGCGTCGGCCTGCACCACCGGGGCGCGGCGCTCGCCGGCACCCTCGCCCACGGCGAGAAGCGCAAGCTGGAGATCGCCCTGCTGCTCGCCGGGGAGCCCCGGGTGATGCTGCTGGACGAGCCGATGGCCGGCGTCAGCGCCGAGGACGTGCCCGAGCTGGTCGCGGTGATCAAGTCGCTGACCGGCGACAGCGGCCGGGCGGTGCTGATGGTCGAACACCACATGGACGTGATCCTGGAACTCGCCGACCGGATCGCCGTGATGCACCACGGCGCGCTGCTGGCCTGCGACACCCCGGACACGGTGATGGCCAACGCCACCGTCCAGGAGGCGTACCTGGGGGAGTCGCTATGACGGAGCCCGTTCTCAGTGTGGAGGACCTGTCCGTGCGGATCGCCGGGCTGCACATCCTCCAGGGCGTGTCGTTCACGGTCGCGCCGACCGGCGTCACCGTGCTGCTCGGGCGCAACGGCGTTGGCAAGACCACCACGCTGCGCGCGATCGTCGGCCTTACGCCGCCGGGCGGCGAGGTCCGGGGCGCCATCCGGATGGGCGCGCAGAGCCTGCTCGCCCGCCCCACCCACCGGCTGGTCCGCGGTGGTCTCGGCTACGTGCCGGAGGACCGCTGCGTCTTCGCCGGCCTCACCGTCGCAGAGAACCTGCGGCTGGCCGAGCGGCGGGGCACCACCCCCGCGTACGACAAGGTCTTCGCGCTCTTCCCGGAGCTGGACCGGCGCGGACGGCAACGGGCCGGCTCGCTCTCCGGCGGGCAGCAGCAGATGCTCGCCATCGGCCGGGTGCTGCTCAACGACAACCGGCTGCTGCTGGTCGACGAGCCGACCAAGGGGTTGGCGCCGAAGGTGGTGACCGAGGTGGCCGAGGTGCTGGAACGGGTGGCCGAGTCCGTGCCGGTGCTGCTGGTCGAGCAGAACCTGGCCGTGGTCCGGCGGCTCGCCCGCGACGCGGTGGTGCTCGCCGCCGGCAAGGTGGCCTGGGCCGGCAACGCCCAGGAACTGCTGCTGGAGACCGGACTGACCAAGTCGCTGCTCGGGGTCGGCTCGGCGGAGGTGCACTCGTGACCACGGTGATCCTGCTGGCGCTGACCGGGCTCGGCCTGGCGGCGCTCTACTTCCTGGTGGCCTCCGGGCTCTCCCTGGTCTTCGGCCTGGCCGACGTGCTCAACTTCGCGCACGGGCTCTTCCTCGGCGTCGGCGCGTACGCGACCTGGTGGGCCGCGGGCAACCTGCCCGGCGCCGGCTCCGACGGGTTCGGCTTCGTGGTGGCCGTCGTCTTCGGGGTGCTCGCCGGTGCCCTCGTCGCGGTGCTGGTGGAACTGGTGCTGATCCGGCCGCTCTACTCGCGGACCATCGAGCAGGTGCTGGTCACCGTCGGCCTGTCGCTGGCCGGGGTGGCGCTGCTCCAGGCGACCTGGGGCGCCGACGCGCGCCCGTTCCCGCGCCCCGAGTGGACCCGTCAGGTGACCTCGATCTTCGGCGCGAACGTGCCCAACGGCGGGCTGCTGCTGATCGTCGCCGCGGTGCTGGTGCTCGGCGCGCTGCTCGCCTTCCTCCGCTGGACCCGCTACGGCCTGGTGATCCGGGCCGGGGTGGAGAACCGGGAGATGGTGACCGCGCTCGGCATCGACGTCCGCAAGGCGTTCACCCTGGTCTTCGCGATCGGCGGGGCCGCCGCCGCGCTGGCCGGCGCGCTCGGCAGCGTCTACTTCGGCACCGTCTCGCCCGGTCAGGGCGGCTCGCTGCTGATCTTTGCGTTCATCGTGGTGGTGATCGGCGGGATGGGCTCGGTGGTCGGGTCCGCGTACGCCGCGGTCGCGGTGGGGCTGCTGCAACAGTTCGTCAACTACTACGGCGAGTCCGGACTGGGCGACATCTGCGTGGTCGGGCTGCTCGCCGTGGTGCTGCTGCTGCGTCCGCAGGGCTTCGCCGGAAAGGTGGCAACGGCATGACCGAGGTCAAGAGTCCCGAGGTCCCGGCTCCGCCCGCGGCGGTGCCCGACGAGCTGACTCCGGGACGCCGCCGCTGGCACGGCGTACGGCCGTGGCTGCCGCTGGCGGCGCTGGCGGTGGCGGCGATCCTGCCGTACTCGACGGTCAGCCTGCCGGGGATCTTCGAGGGGCCGCTGAACTCGCCGGGCACCCTGCAACTGCTCGCCGTCTGCCTGGTCTTCGGCGGGCTGGCGGCCGGCTACGACCTGCTGTTCGGCCGTACCGGGATGCTCTCGTTCGGGCACGCGCTCTACTTCGCCGCCGGCGTGTACGGCACGGACATCCTCGTCACCCGGGCCGGCCTGCCGCTGTGGCAGGCGGCGCTGCTCGCCGTCACCGGGGCGACGACCCTGGCCGCGCTGCTCGGCGCGGTCGCGCTGCGCACCGTCGGAATCGCCTTCGCCATGGTGACGCTCGCCTTCGCCCAGGTCGGCGCGATCCTGGTGGCCCGGGACTTCGGCGGGTGGACCGGTGGTGAGGAGGGGCTGCCGCTGGACGTGTCCGGGCTGCCGCCGGCCCTGGTCGGGGTGACCAACACGGTCAACCTGTACTGGCTGGCGCTGGCGTACCTGGCGGTGGTGGTCCTGGTGGTGCACCGGGTCTCCGGCTCGCCCACCGGGCGGGTGCTGGCCGGGCTGCGCGACGACGAGCGGCGGATCGGGGTGCTCGGGCTCGACCCGTACCGGTTCAAGCTGGTGGCGTTCACCCTGGCCGGCGGCCTCGCCGCGAGCGGCGGGGTGGTCTACTGCCTGATCGTCGGCGGCGCCTCGCCGCACATCACCTCGTCGGAGCTGACCCTGTCGCTGCTGGTGATGGTGGTGCTCGGCGGCCCCGGCACCCGCTGGGGCCCGGTGCTCGGCGGCATCCTCTACATGTACCTGGACCACCGCCTCACCGCCTTCGGCACCAGCGACGCCGTGGAGAGCCTCCCGGCCGTCCTCAGCCGCCCGCTGAGCCAGCCGCTGTTCGTCCTCGGCACCGTCTTCATCCTGGCCGTCTACTTCTTCCCCGGCGGCCTGGCCAGCCTCACCTCCCGCCTAACCCCCCTCCGCACCGCCCTAACCCCCCGCCGCCCCCACTAACCCCACCCCGTCTCGACCCCGTCTCGACCCCGTTGATCATGAAGTTATTGCCGCGACGCGCCGGGCGCGGTGGCGATAACTTCATGATCAACGGGGTTCCCTGCCGCCAGACGGGCCGCCGCCCAGCAGCGCTGACCAGTGAGGGTGGGTCGGGCACCTGGTAGAAATGCCGGATGAGCCAGGATCGGGCGGCGGTACGGGAGCGGGCCGAGGCGGTGCTGCGCCGGCTGGCCGGCGAGCACGCCCGGCTCCGCGAGGACCAGTGGCGGGCGATCGAGGCGCTGGTGGTGGACCGGCGCCGGGTGCTGTGCGTCCAGCGCACCGGCTGGGGCAAGTCGGCGGTCTACTTCGTGGCCACCGCCCTGCTGCGGGAGCACGGCGAGCACGGGCCGACCGTGATCGTCTCGCCGCTGCTGGCGCTGATGCGCAACCAGGTGGAGTCGGCGGCCCGGGCGGGCATCCGGGCCCGCACCATCAACTCCGCCAACCTGGACGAGTGGGACGAGATCACCGCCGAGATCCACGCCGGCGCGGTGGACGTGCTGCTGATCAGCCCGGAACGGCTCAACAACCCGGACTTCCGGGACACCGTGCTGCCGAAGCTGGCCGCCACCACCGGGCTGCTGGTGGTGGACGAGGCGCACTGCGTCTCCGACTGGGGGCACGACTTCCGGCCCGACTACCGCCGGCTGCGTACCTTCCTCGGCAATCTGCCGGAGCGCACCCCGGTCCTCGCCACCACCGCCACGGCCAACGAGCGGGTCACCGCCGACGTCGCCGAGCAACTGGGCGACGCCCTGGTGCTGCGCGGCACCCTCGACCGCGAGTCGCTGCGGCTGGGCGTCCTGGACCTGCCCAGCCCGGCGCACCGGCTGGCCTGGCTCGCCGACCACCTGGACCGGCTCCCCGGCTCCGGGATCATCTACACCCTGACCGTGGCGGCGGCGGGGGAGACGGCCGAGTTCCTCCGCTCCCGCGGCTGGTCGGTGGCCTCCTACACCGGGCAGGCCGACGACGCCGACCGGCGGGCCGCCGAGCAGGATCTGCTGGACAACAAGATCAAGGCGCTGGTCGCCACCTCCGCGCTGGGCATGGGCTTCGACAAGCCGGACCTCGGGTTCGTGGTGCACCTCGGCGCGCCGCCCTCGCCGATCGCCTACTACCAGCAGGTCGGCCGGGCCGGCCGGGCCGTGGAGCACGCCGAGGTGCTGCTGCTGCCGGGTGTCGAGGACGCGGCCATCTGGCGCTACTTCGCCTCGCTCGCCTTCCCGCCCGAGGAGCAGGTCCGGGCGGTGCTCGGCGCGCTGCACACCGACCGGCCGCTCTCCACCCAGGCCCTCGAACCGATGGTCGACCTGCGCCGGGCCCGGCTGGAGCTGATGCTCAAGGTGCTCGACGTGGACGGCGCGGTCCGCCGGGTCCGCGGCGGCTGGCTGGCCACCGGCGAGCCCTGGGTCTACGACGAGGCCCGGTTGCGCCGCGTCGCCCAGGCGCGCACCGCCGAGCAGCAGGCCATGCGGGAGTACGTGACCACCTCCGGCTGCCGGATGCGCTACCTGCGGGAGTGCCTGGACGACGCCGGCGCGGGCGACTGCGGGCGGTGTGACCGCTGCGCCGCGCCCCTGTTCACGCCGGAGGTCTCCGACGCCGCGTTGACCGCCGCGCAGACCTTCCTCGGCCGCCCCGGCGTGGAGATCCCGCCGAAGAAGCTCTGGCCGACCGGGTTGGACGCGGTCGGCGTACCCCTCAAGGGGCGGATTCCCCCCGGCGAGCAGGCGCTGCCCGGGCGGGCCGTGGGACGCCTGTCGGACCTGGGTTGGGGTGGGCGGCTGCGCGGCCTGGTCGGCCCGGAGGCGGCGGACGGCCCGGTCCCCGACGACGTGGCGGCGGCGGTGGTGGAGGTGCTCAAGGCGTGGGCGCACGGTGACGACCCGTGGCCGCGCCGCCCGGCCGCCGTGGTCGCCGTCGGGTCCCGCACGCACCCCGCGCTGGTCGGCTCGCTGGCCGAGCGGATCGCCGCGGTGGGCCGGCTGCCGCTGCTCGGCCAGGTGGTCCCGACCGGCACCGCCGGGGCCGGCGGGCCGCGCGGCAACAGCGCCCAGCGGGTACGCGCGCTGCACGGGGCGTTCGCCGTGCCGGACGAGCTGGCCGACGCGCTGGGCGGACTGGACGGGCCGGTGCTGCTGGTGGACGACCTGGTCGACTCCGGCTGGACGCTGACCATGGTGGCCGGGCTGCTGCGCCGGGCCGGTGCCCCGGGCGTGCTCCCCCTCGCCCTCGCCGTCGCCGGCTGAGGGGCCCCCGCGGTCGGCCAGGTCGACCCGGCGCACCCAGTCGCCGCGGTTCCCGCTGGTCGTCGGCGGGTGCGGGCGGAAAGTTCCCAGCTCGGATGGATTGCGACCGTCGCCACGCTGGGCGTCCGGACGGCGGACGGCAGCCGGGTCGGCGGTACCGTGGGCGCATGGCCGAGGGAACCGTCACGCACACCTATGCCGTCACCGGGATGACCTGCGAGCACTGCGTGCGCGCGGTCACCGAGGAGCTGTCCGCGCTGCCCGGCGTCGACGAGGTGCGGGTCGACCTGGCCGCCGGTACCGCGACGGTGACCAGCACCGCGCCGCTGTCCGAGGCGTCGGTCCGGGCCGCCGTGGACGAGGCGGGGTACGAACTGGCCGTGGGCGGTGCCTGAGCACCCGCCCACCCCGCCGGTCCCGCCCGAGTCCGCCGGCGGCGAGCGCTCCGGGGTGACCGACGCCCAGCCGGCGGCCGACGCGCTTCCGCCGGTGCGCGACGGGCAGCCGGTCGAGGGCGGGCGGTCCGGCCCGGCCGACGCGCACCCGGTGGGCGACGCGGGTCCACCGGTGTTCGGAGTGCGTCCGGCCGACGACGAGCGGGCTGAGCTGATCGACGCACTCCCGACCGGTGCGGTCGGCGGGCCGCCGGTGGGGGCGGACCGGAGCACCCTGCGGCTGGCGCTGACCGTCGGCGGGCTGGTGCTCGCGGTGCTGCTCGGCTTCGGCCTCGGCCGGGCCAACCCCGGCCCGGGCACGCCCTCGGCGACGAGCGCCGCCGCGACCACCGCCGACCACACCCACGCCCCCGGCACCGGCGCGCACGACCACGGCGCCGGCACCGACCAGGCCGCCGACAGCGGCGCGGGCGGTCTCTCGGTCAGCTCCGGCGGCTACACGCTCACCCCGTCGGCCGTGGAGTTCGGCGTCGGCCGGGCCGGCGAGTTCCGCTTCCAGGTACGCGACGAGCGGCGCCGGCCGGTCACCCGGTTCGCCGTCGTGCACGACAAGCCGATGCACCTGGTCGTGGTGCGCCGGGACCTCAGCGGCTACCAGCACCTGCACCCGACGATGGCGCCCGACGGCACCTGGTCCGTACCGCTGACCCTCGGGCAGCCGGGCGTCTGGCGGGCGTACGCCGACTTCACCGCGGTCGCCGACGACGGCCGGCAGACGGCGGCGACCCTCGGGGTGGACCTGGTCGCGCCCGGCGGTTACGCCCCTCGGCCGCTGCCCGCCCCGGCCACCACCACGACCGTTGACGGCTTCACCGTCGGGTACGAGGGCACGCCGGCGGTCGGCAAGGCCCTCCCGCTGCGCTTCACCGTCAGCGCCGGTGGCGCCCCCGCCGCGCTGGAACGCTACCTCGGCGCGTACGGCCACCTGGTCGCCCTCCGCGAGGGGGACCTGGGCTACCTGCACGTGCACCCGGTGGCGACGCCCGCGGGCGACCCGGTCACCTTCTGGGTGACCGCCCCCGGGCCGGGCCGCTACCGGATGTACCTGGACTTCCAGGTGGCCGGCGTGGTGCGCACCGCCGAGTTCACCGTCACCGTGCCCTGACGACGACGACGGCGGCCGGGTGGCCGGTCGCTCAGCCGGCTCGGCGGACCGGGCGGCGGGCCAGGTAGCGGAGCAGGTCGCGGATGTGGTGCTTCTCCTCGGCCGGCACGGTCGGGTCGGCCAGCCGCTCCAGGATGACTCGCACGTCCGCCTCGACGGGGGAGTCGTCGACCCGGCGGCGCGGCGCGGGACCGGCGTCGGGCAGCCCGAGCGCCCGGAACGCCGCCGCGACGGGCAGGTCGAGGGCGGCGCAGAACCCGCGCACCTTGGCCAGCTCGGGATAGTCCTGCCAGTCGCCGGCGAGCCAGCGGAAGACGGTGGAGCGGCCGACCCCGGTGTGCGCCGCCAGGTCGCTCACCGTCCAACCCCGCTCGTCGCGGGCGTCGTCGATGGCACGTCGCACGAAGCGTGCGAAGGCCATCTGCGGTGATACCTCTGCGGAACCCATTCCTGCGGGGTCTTCCCTTCCCGGCCGGAGCCCAGATTCGGTGCGCCCCTCCCAGGGTAGTACGACAAGGCGTCGGAGCAGTCGACCGATCGACCCCGAGGGTCCCGCCGACCGGACTTCGGCGTCGGTGGGGGTCGCGTCCCGGCATTTGTGCCGGTCCTGTGTCCAGCGTCGATAGTCAGATATCAACTAAGCTCGACGCGCCGGCGCCACCAGCGACGTGGCGCTGACGAGTCCGGCGCACCGATGAGGAGCAGCATGGCCGACCCCGTCCTTCCGGTGCCGCACCGCCCGGGTGCGGTCAGTATGTTCTTCGTGGCCAAGGCCGGCGTGTTCGCCCTCGGCTTCTGGATCTGGCTGCTGGTGCTGGTGCTGACCGGCGACGACGCCACCGGCGTGCACGTGCTGGCCGCCACCGGCGCGATCACCACCACCCTGGTCGGCGTGGTGCTGGGCATCCGGCTGGCGTTGCAGCACAGCGCCGCCGTCCGGCACGCCGAGTTGAAGCGGCTGCTGGTCGACATCTCCTGGAACGCCTTCGCCGCGGCCGGCAACGCCGAGACGTCGGGCAAGGTCGTCCCGTTCCCCACGGCATCGAGCGAGGACGAGCGATCGTCGCGGGACCGGACCTCGGTGTTCGACCGGGCCCCGGGGGGCGAGCGGTCGGGGCGGAACCGGGGCGGCGATCGCCGTCGCTGACCCGCGCCGCCGCCGACCTCGGGCGGTCGGACGGGTGTTCGGGCCAGCCCGGTCTCAGGCTGTCGGGCCGGCCTCGGTCAGTAGCGTCTCCAGGCGCGGGGTGATCCGCCACTGGTCGACCAGGTCCTGGTACTCGGCCCGCTGCGCCTGCGTCGGCGCGGTGCCGGTACGGCGGGCCCGGATCAGCAGGTTGCGCGGGGTGTGCCGGGAGTCGACGAACTCCACCACCTCGGCCCGGTAGCCGTGCAGCCGGAGCAGGCCGGCGCGCAGCGAGTCGGTGAGCACGTCGGCGAAGCGTTCCCGCAGAATGCCCTGCCGGGTCAGCAGCTCGTACGGCGCGGGAGCCGGGTGCGCGCGTAGCTGCGCGGCGATGTCGTGGTGGCAGCACGGGGCGGCGAGCACCCAGCGGGCGTCCCAGCGCACCGCGCGGGCCAGCGCCTCGTCGGTGGCGGTGTCGCAGGCGTGCAGCGCCAGCACCAGGTCGGGCGCGGGCTCGACCACCGCGTCGGCGATGGTGCCGGCCACGAAGGAGACCCGGTCGGCCCAGCCGAGCCGCTCGGCCAGCTCGGTGTTGCGCCGCCGCTGGTCCTCGCGGACGTCCACGCCGACCAGCTCGACGTCGAGGCCCCGCTGGGTCAGGTAGCGGTGCGCGGCGAAGGTCAGGTACGCGTTGCCGCAGCCCAGGTCCACCACCCGCAGCGGGCCGGTCAGCTCGTCGGGGAGCGTGGCGGCGAGCGCGCGCAGGAACGCGTCGACCTGGCGGCGCTTGGCGGCCGAACCGCCGATCGCGGCGAAGATCGGGTCGCCCGGGTCGAGCAGGTACTCCTTGGCGCGGTCGTGACCACCCGGCTCGGCCTCCGGGCGGCTCGCCGCGGCCCGGTGCACCTGCGCCTCGCCGGACTTGGTCACCCGGAGCTGGAGCGTGGCGTCAGCGGTCTCCACGTGCCAGTTGCCGAACGGCTCGGCCAGCAGCGCGTCGACCGCCGCGCCGGCCTCCGCCCCCGGAGCCACGTTGCGGGTGTACGGCCGGGCGCCGTCGGAGGTGGAGATCTGCAACCGGGGGCCGGCCTTGAGCGCGACCGGGCGCAGCTCGGCGCGGACCACCGAGGGGCGCTGCCCACGGCGGCGACCGGCGGCGACCGCGCGGGTCAACGCGGGGTCGAGCAGCAGGGCCCGGACCTCGGTCAGGGCGGCGTCCAACGGTTCCGGCATTCCACCATCTTCCTTCCTGGTCCGGGCCGCCCGTCGGCAGGCCACCGCATGGTGCCGTGCGTCGCTCGTCCACCGCGCCGGACCCCGGTCCCCGGCGCGTCGACCGACACTGGAGCACCCTTTGCTCTGCTGCCTCGACGGCAACGCTGCGGTCGACGTCAGGAGCCCCAAGAAGGCCGAGAGCCCGCACCGGAAAAGGGACGTCCCCCGGACCGGTGAACGGTGCGGGGGACGTCGGGTGTCGCAGCGGTCAGTCGGCGATCGCCTCGGCCGGGGTACCGGCACCGGAGCCGCCACGGCGGCGCCGGCGACGGCGCGGCTTCGACGACTCGCCCTCGGCGGCGGCCACGGCCGGCTCCGGGGAGCCGGCGTCGGTGGCGACCGCCGCGGTCGACTCGCCCGCGACCGCCTCACCGGCCCGGCGGCGACGCCGGCGGCGGGGGGTGCGGGTGCCTTCCTCGGCGGCGGCGTCGGCCGGCGCGTCGGCGTCCGGCGTGCCGGCGTCGGAGTGACCGCCGCGTCGGCGCTCGCCCCGGCCCCGGCTCTCGCCCCGGCTCTCACCACGGCTGTCGCCGCGCCGGGAGCCCCTGCCGCTCTCGCCGCGCCGCGGCCGGCCGCCCAGGTCCTCCTCGACCTCCGCGGAGAGCCCGGCGCGGGTCCGCTCGGCGGTCGGCAGGGTGCCGGTGATCTCGGTGGAGATGCCGAGGTCGGTGTAGAGGTGCGGAGAGGTGTGGTACGTCTCCGGCGGCTCCGGCATGTCCAGGCCGAGCGTCTTGTCGATGATCCGCCAGCGGGGCATGTCGTCCCAGTCGACGAAGGTCACCGCGACGCCCGTGGCCCCGGCCCGGCCGGTACGACCGATCCGGTGGGTGTAGGTGTCCTGGTCCTCGGGGCAGTCGTAGTTGATGACGTGGGTGACGCCACTGACGTCGATGCCCCGGGCCGCCACGTCGGTGGCGACCAGAGTGTCGATCTTCCCGGCCCGGAACGCCCGCAGCGCCCGCTCACGGGCGCCCTGGCCGAGGTCGCCGTGGACGGCGGCCACGGCGAAGCCGCGGAAGTCGAGGTCCTCGGCCACCCGGTCGGCGGCCCGCTTGGTACGGGTGAAGATCATGGTCAGTCCGCGCCCCTCGGCCTGCAGGATCCGGGCCACGATCTCGACCTTGTTCATCGAGTGGGTGCGGTAGGCCAGCTGCTGGGTCTGCGGCGACGGGCCGGTCTCGGCGGTGTGCCCGGCGTGGATCGTCATCGGACGGCGCAGGAAGCGCCGGGAGAGCGTGACGATCGGATCCGGCATGGTCGCCGAGAAGAGCATGGTCTGCCGGTCCTCCGGCAGCATCGCCAGGATCTTCTCGACATCGTCGAGGAAGCCCAGGTCGAGCATCCGGTCGGCCTCGTCGAGGACCAGCGCGCGCACCCGGTCGAGCCGCAGGTGCTTCTGCTTCTGCAGGTCCATCAGCCGGCCGGGCGTGCCGACCAGGATCTCCACGCCCTTGCGCAGCGCGTCGATCTGCGGCTCGTACGCCACGCCGCCGTAGATCGGCAGCACCCGGATGCCCCGGGTCCGGCCCGCGGCGGCGAGGTCCTTGGCGACCTGGATGCCCAGCTCGCGGGTGGGGACGACGACCAGTGCCTGCGGCACGCCGTCGCTGCCCTCGCCCGGCGCGAAAACCCGCTCCAGCAGCGGTACGCCGAAGCCGAGGGTCTTGCCGGTGCCGGTCGGCGCCTGGCCGATCATGTCGGTGCCGCGCAGCGCGATCGGGATCGCGTACTCCTGGATCGCGAAGGCGCGGGTGATGCCCGCCGCGGCCAGGGCCTCGACGGTCTCGGGCCGCGCACCGAGCGCGGCGAAGGTGGGAGCCTCCGGACGGACCGGGGCGGTGGGGGCCAGTTCGTGGCCACCCAGCTCTTCGAGAATCTGTTCGCTCATCTGGATCTGGGGGTGCCCTCTCGTGGTGCGCCCCGTCTTGTCCTCAGGGCGCGTTCGGTATGGCGCGGGCCACGCGGTCGGCGGCGGATTCGCCGAGCCGGACCGGGCCGCACGCGCGCCGCAGGCAGGACTTCGATCAGATCGGCGCCCGCGGCAACTGCTCCATACTACCCGAGCGGCCCTGCGCACGTCCCGGAGCGCGGTGGCCGGGTCTCCTCCGGGGGTGCGAATTGTGACCTGTGCCACTGTCCCGGGGGCTCGGTGTGGCGGTTTGGGCGGTACCCTGCGCTCGTGTCCGCCCCGACAACACCCGAGGCCGTGGTCGACCTGCTCGGCCTGGTCGCCTACGGCGAACTGCTCGCCTTCGACCGGATGGCCGCCGACGCCCGGCTCGCCCCCGACCTGCGCCGCCGGGCCGCGCTGAGCGAGATGGCCGCCGTAGAGATCGGCAACTACCGGCGCCTTTCGGACTGGCTCACCGCCCTCGGGGCGACGCCTGACGACGTGATGGCCCCGTACGTGGAGCCCTTGCAGGCGTACCACGACTCCACCGAACCGAAGGACTGGCTGGAGGCGGTGACGAAGGCGTACGTCGGGGACGCCATCACCGACGACTTCCTCGGCGAGATCGCCGACCGGCTGGACGAGCCGTACCGGCGGCTGGTGCGCGACGTGCTGCACGAATCCCGGTACGCCGACTTCGCCGCCGCCGAGATCCGGGCCGCGATCGAGACCGACCCCCGGGTGGCGAACCGGCTCTCCATGTGGGCGCGGCGCCTGGTGGGTGAGGCGCTGTCCCAGGCGGGCCGGGTCGCGGCGGCGGACCGGGGCGCGCTGACCGCGCTGATCGCGCGGGACGGCAGGGACGTGCAGGCGACGTTCCGCCGGCTCACCGCCAACCACACCGCCCGGATGGCCGCCGTCGGGCTGAACAACTGATCCGCCCGGTCGGGCCCGGCCCGCGGCGGGCGCACCCGCCGCGGTGGCCGGACCGGATCAGCGGACGGTGAACCCGACCGCCCGCGGGGACGCCTCGGCGATCTCGACGTAGGCGACCTTGCTGACCGGCACGATGACCCGCCGGCCCTTCTCGTCGGTCAGGGACAGCGTCCCCTCGTCCTTGCCGAAGGCGTCGGTCACGATCTGCTCGATCTCGGCCGGCGACTGCGCGCTCTCCAGAACCAGCTCGCGCGGCGCGTACTGCACGCCGATCTTGACCTCCACTGTGCCTCCTCAGGTGGGCGAAAGAGCCGCCGATGGGAAGGCTATCCGATCTCGGGGCCGGATGTTCAGGCTGACTCACCTTGCAGCGGGAAGCTCGCGATCCCACGCCAGGACAGCGCCGCGACCAGCGCCTCCGCCTCCGCCTTGGGCACCTGGCGACCGCCGGCCAGCCAGAACTGGGCGGCGGTCTCGGCGGCCCCGACCAGACCGGAGGCGAGCAGTTCGGCGTGCGCCCGGCTGACGCCGGTGTCCGAGATGATGGTGTCGGTGATCGCCGCGATGGCGCCCTGCTCCACCCGCTCGACGCGCTGCCGCACCGCCGGGTCGTTGCGCAGGTCCGACTCGAAGACGAGACGGAACGCCTCGCTCTCGTGATCGACGAAGTCGAAGTAGGCGCGGACGGAGGCCTGGACCCGCTCCTTGTTGTCGCTGGTACCGCTCATCGCGTCGTGCACCTTGGCGACCATCGCGTCACAGTGCGTGTCGAGCAGCGCCAGGTAGAGCTCCATCTTGCCGGGAAAGTGCTGGTAGAGCACCGGCTTGGAGACCCCCGCCCGCTCGGCGATGTCGTCCATCGCGGCGGCGTGGTAACCCTGCGCGACGAACACCTCCTGCGCCGCCGCGAGCAGCTGCTTACGTCGCGCCGAGCGGGGCAGCCTGGTGGGCCGGCCGGCGGTCTGCGCACCGTTCCCCACAGCGGTCATGGGAACCTCCGAGTTTCTTCGTACGAGCCGGCACTTTTACCCCGTACCGGTCTGGGGCATGTTCCCCGGTCCCGGAATTGGCCCGCCGCTGTAACTTATCGCCACTGTCACCACACGGTAGCCTCAGCGGGGGCGACCAAGGAGCGCGCGGTGAGTGAAACAGGGCAACCCGGTGCCGCCACCCCGGGAGAGCACGGTGACGGGACGGGTCAGCAGGACGACCTGGCCCGTTCCGTCAGCGGGTGGGCACCCCCGGCGACCGGGTGGTCCGGCGGGGCCGACGCCCCCGCGTACCGGGACACCGTCGCCCCCTGGCACCGGCCCGACCCGGCAACCGGCTGGGACGCCTCCTCCCCGCGCCACGGCGACCTGCCGGCGCCGCTGACCGACCCCGAGCTCGACCCCGCGCCGCGTAACGGACGCGCCCACCTCAACGGCGTCGGCCACCCCGGCGAGGAGCCGCGCGGCCGACCTTCCCCGGTGAGCGCCCCGCCCGCCGACGCCCCCCGCTTCGGCGCCGACCTGCGGCGGGACGCCGACGGCGATCGACTGGTCGTACCGGCGCAGCGGCCGGCACCCCCGCCCGAGCAGCAGTCCGGATCGGCCGACCCGGACGCCGCCGCGCGGCACTCCTCCGAGGAGCCGCCGCGACTCAGCCGCTGGGCGGACGGGGGCCTGCCCACGTCCGCGCCACCGGCCGTGCAGGTCCCGCCGGTCGGCACCGCCGCCTCCGGCTTCGAGGTCCCCCCGGGTTTCCACGCGCCCCGGCCGGACCGGGGACAGCCCGACCGGGCCGAGGCCGACCAGTTCCCGCCCGACGTGTCCCGCGCCCGGGCCGACCGTCCCCACCCCGGCTCCGCCGACGAGTCGACCGGGGCCCGCGGCGGCGACGAGGCGGCCGCCGGGCGCGGCGAGCCGGACCCGCACGCCGAGCAGCCCTACGCCGGTCACCGGCCCGCCGACGAACCGGACTGGTCCGGCCCGAGCTGGAACCGGCCGAGCTGGGGCGGCGGCTGGGCGCCGCCGTGGGCCCGCGAGGACGAGCCGCCGACGAGCCGCCGGTCCCGGTCCGACCGGACCCCGGAGTGGTCGGCCGAGCCCGACCGGCCGTACGAGCCGGTGCGCGCCGAGCCGGCGCGGCCGTACGAGCCGGTCCGGGCCGAGCCCGCCCGCCCCTACGAGCCGGTGCGGTCCGAGGAGCCCCGGCCGTACGAGCCGACCCGCGCCGAGCGGGAGGCCCGGGCCGAACGGGAACCGTCGACCGACCGGCCGGCCCCGGATCGGTCCGCCGTGGACGCAGCCGCCGGATGGGCGGATTCCCGATCCGCCACCGCGCCGCCCTCCGCCGCCCCCCGCAGCGCCCCGCCGGCCGCCGCGCCCGCCAGCGCGCCCCCGGTCGTCGCCCCCGCCAGCGCGCCGCCCGCGGCCGCGCCCGCCAGTGCCCCGCCCGCCGCCGCGCCATACGGCGAACGTCCGGCGGGTACGGCCTACGGTGCGTCGCCGGCCAGCGGTTCCTACGGTTCGGCGCCGTCAGCCGGGTCGTACGGTTCGGCACCGAGCACCGAGCCCTCCGGCTCGGCCGCCGGGTCATTCGGATCGGCGCCGGGCACGGGGTGGTACAGCCGGCCGGAGCCCAGCGGCTCCTACCGGACCGCACCGAGCACCGGGTCCTACGGCTCGACGCCCACCCCCGCGCCGCCGGCCGAGGCTCCGGCCGCCGCGCCCTGGAGCGCCCCGCCGGCCGCCGCGCCCCGGAGCGCTCCTCCGGCCGGCGCGGCCGCCCCCTACAGCGCGCCCCCCGCCCCCGCCCGGGCGCCGGCCGCCGACAGCAGTCCGACCACCGACCGGGTCGACCGGCCGTTCCGGCTCCGGTCCGTGCCGGCGGAGACCGCCAGCGCCCCGGCGGAGCTTCCCGGCCACCCGCCGACCCCCACCGGTCCCGGCGCCTCGCCGGATCCCGCCACTAGCGGGCCACGCCGCCTGGACCGCCCCTCCTCCGCGCCCGCTCCGACGAGCGCACCCCCTTACGCGGCCCGCCGCTCCGCACCCGATCCGGCGCCTCCGGCCGAGCCGGCCGTGGAGGACGGGACGCCGGAGCCCGGCGCGGTGGTGCTGCCGCAGCGCGTCCCCGCCGAGCCGGACGTGCCCGTTGTGCCGGAGCCGCCAGCCGTGGAGCCACCCGCCGAGACCCCCGAACTCGCCCGCATCGCCACCCACCTGCGCCGCGACGACGAGCCCGCCCCGCTGCGGGAGCGGCCGGAGGGCTTCGACGTCAACGCCATCCTCGACGCCGTGCGGGAGGTGGCCGGCGTGCGCGACGCCGCGTTGCGCCGTACCCCGGCCGGCGCGCACAGCCTGCGGCTGGACCTCGCCGACGGGGCCGACCCGGCCGAGGTGAGCCGGATGGTGGCCCGACTGCTCCAGGAGCGGATGGGGCTGGCCGCGGCCCCGCAGAACCTGCCCGGCACGACGCCCGCCCCGGCGCCGTTGCGGCGCCGCTCCGCCGAGACCCGCGCGCCCGAGACCCGTGCCCCCGAGCCGCGCCCCGGCGAGGCGCCGGCCCGGCCGCGCGACGCGGAGTCCCGCCCCGGCGACCTGCGCCGGCAGGAGCCCGGGGCCGGCCCGTCGAGGCGGTCCCGTTCGGCCGATCCGTCGGGTGAGGGTCGCGCACCCGCCGGCACCGGGCGCGGCGTCGCCGACCAGCCGCCCGGGGCCCGCCCGGCGGCCGAGGCGGCCACCGCGGCCCCCGCGCCCGGCCGGGTGGAGGACTACCCGGGCACGGTCGAGGGGGTGCCGCGCCGGCGCCGGCAGGTCTCCGCGCACCGGGGCCGGGCCAGTGTGGAGGAGGCGAGCTCGGCCTCCGCGCCGCCGGCCACCGGCAGCCCGGTCACGCTCGGCACCTCGTACTCCGGCGGGCAGCTGACCACGACGGAGAGCGCCCCCTCCCGACCGCTGGACACCGGCGGCGCGCCGGGGCCCCGGGTGGTGATCGACCATGTCCAGGTGAGCACCTTCGGTCTCGACGCCACCGTCGAGGTACGCCTGCTCGCCGGCGGCGAGCAGGCGGCCGGGCACTCCAGCGGGCCGGCCGTGGACGGGTACGTCCTGCGGCTCTGCGCGGTCGCCGCCGCGGCGGCGGTGGACCAGCTGCTGCGGGGCGCCGACGGCACGGCCGAGCGCGGGCGGTGCTTCGTCGAGCACGCCGCGGTGGTGCCGTTCGGCAACTGCGAGGTGGCCACGGTGGTGGTCCTGCTGGTCTGCGACGGCTGGGTCGAGCAGCTCGCCGGCTCCGCGCTGGTCGCCGGTGACCCCCGGCAGGCGGTGGTCCGCGCGACGCTGGCCGCCGTCAACCGGCGCCTGGAGGCGTTGCTGGCCTGAGCGGCTCGGTGTTCGCCGGCAGGTCGTGCTGGGCACACTGGGAGGCATGAAGCGAGCCGCCCTCTGGCCCGAGCATCTGCTGCCCCCGCACCACGTTCCGCCGCCCTGGCCGGGCCGGGAGGTACGCCTCGACGGCACGGTCACCTACGTCCGGGACACCCCGGCCACGAGTGCGGACGCGGAGCCGGCGCTGTACGTGCACGGGCTGGGCGGCTCGTCGCAGAACTGGACGGACCTGGCCGGCCTGCTCGCCCACCGGCTCGACGGGCAGGCCATCGACCTGCCCGGGTTCGGGCGCAGCGAGCCGGGGCGGCGCTACACGATCCCGGCCTTCGCCGAGCGGGTGGTCCGTTGGATCGAGCACTCCGACCGGGGGCCGGTGCACCTGTTCGGCAACTCCCTCGGCGGGGCGATCGCGGTGCACGTGGCGGGGCTGCGGCCGGAGCTGGTGCGTACCCTCACGCTGGTCTCCCCGGCGCTGCCGTTCCTGGACTTCCGCCGCTCGTTGCAGGGGCGGATGCTGCCGCTGCTGGCCATCCCGCGCGGGGAGCGGCTGGCGGCCTGGCGGTTGGCCCAGCTCGCCCCGGAGGTGATGGCCCAGCAGGTGCTGGAGGCGTGCTTCGCCGACCTGAGCCGGCTCAGCGAGCAGCGCCGGCAGGAGGCGCTGGAGGAGATCCGGGTGCGCTACGAGGCCGCGCACTACGCCGCCGCGTACGTCCGGACGTTCCGCGGCCTGGTCTCCAGCTTCCTGCGCTCGTACCTGCCGGGGGCGGGGTCGATGTGGCGGATCGCCGCGTCCGTGCAGGCCCCGACGCTGGTGGTAGGCGGCCTGCAGGACAAGCTGGTGGACGTGCGGGTGGCGCCGCAGGCGGCCCGGGCGATCCCGGACAGCCGGCTGATGATGCTCGAAGGGGTCGGCCACGTCGCGCAGGTGGAGGTGCCGCGCACGGTGGCGCGGGCGGTGCTGCACCTGCTCGCCGAAACGGAGGAGGCCGGGAGGCGCTCCGACATGGCAGGATGACCCGGATGCCCGAGTTCCTCCCCCACGGTCACCGCGCGCGTGCGACCCCCCGTGGCCGCCGCGCGCCCGTCGGAGGCCGTCGCTGGACGGTCCTGCTGCTGGCCATGCTCGCGGTGGTGGTCGGTGCGGGCGGGGCGCTCTCCGCCGGCCGTCCCGGGGCCGTCGCCGAGACGCTCGCCGCCGGGACGCCCGCCCCTCGGCCGACCGCCGCGCCGCTCACCCCGTCGCCGTTGCCGGTGGTCACCCCGAGCCCGTCCGCGACCAGCCCGGCCCCGCTGCTCCAGCTCGCGGGCCCGGTGCCGTCCGCCGGGCGGGGCAGTTTCGGGTACGACGACCGGGCCGGTCCGGTGCTGGGGCGGGGTGGCCCGGTGCAGCGGTACCGGGTGGCGGTGGAGAACGGCTCCGGTGAGGACGTGCACGCCTTCTCCGAGGAGGCGCAGGCGGCGCTGGCCGGGCCCGGGAGCTGGGTGGACAGCGGGCGGCTGCGGCTGCGCCGGGTGCCGGCGGGCGAGGCGTACGACTTCACGATCTACCTGGCCACGGCGAACACGGCGGGGCTGATGTGCCGGGCCGGGGGAGTGGACATCCGGGTGGGCGGCCGGCCGTACACGTCGTGCCGGGCGTCGGGGAAGGTGATCATCAACCTGGACCGGTGGCGGACCTCGGTGCCGCACTTCGTGCGGGCCGGTGTGCCGCTGTCGCTCTACCGCACCTACGTGGTCAACCACGAGGTGGGCCACCAGTTGGGGCACCGCCACGAGCGCTGCCCGGGGCCGGGCCGGCCGGCGCCGGTGATGCAGCAGCAGTCGCTCTTCCTGGACGGCTGCACCGCCAACCCGTGGCCGTACCTCGACGGGCGGCCGTACACCGGCCGTCCGGTCTGAGCCCCGCCGCGCTATCTGAAACATACTCACGTTGCCGACCGGAAAAGCGCTGATATGCCCGATTAGTCTGGCATGCTGATCGGGTGACCCCGTTCTCCCCGCTCGCCGAGGGTGGCGAACCGGAACCGGCCGACCAGGCCGCCCCCGCCCGACCCGCTGGCGACACCCGACCCGCGCTGGTCCGGATGCGCCGCCGCCGGCGGCGTGCCGCCCTGCTCGGCCTGGTGGCGCTCGGCGCGACCGTGGCCGGCGTCGCCCTCGTCCGGGCCGACGACGGGCCGTCCGTCCCCGCGTCCGCCGGGCTGTCGCGGCCACACGGGTTCGGCGCCAGCGAGGACGCCGCGCCCGCCGCGTACCCGACCAGCGGCTCCGGTCGCTTCGCCGCCGCCGACGGCCGCTCGCCGGTGCGCGGGTACGACGGCCCGCTGCGCCGCTACCGGGTGGCGGTCGAGGAGGGCACCGGGCAGGACGTCGACCTCTTCGCCGACACCGTGGACGAGGCGCTCGCCGACCGGCGCAGCTGGATCGCCTCGGGCGAACTGCGGGTGCAGCGGGTGCCCGAGGCCGCCGCCGCCGACTTCACCGTCTACCTGGCCAGCCCGGCCACCTCCGAGCGGATGTGCGCCGAGGGCGGGTTGATGACCGAGGGGTACACCTCCTGCCGGCTGCCCGGTCAGGTGATCATCAACCTGGCCCGCTGGATGGACGCGGTGCCCGACTACGGTGCCCCGCTGGCCGTCTACCGGACGTACGTGGTCAACCACGAGATCGGCCACGAACTGGGCGAGGAGCACCAGGCCTGCCCCGGCCCCGGCGCGCCGGCCCCGGTCATGCAGCAGCAGACGTACGGCCTGGACGGCTGCGTCGCCAACGCCTGGCCGTACGTCGACGGGGTGCGCCATGAGGGCGCGCTCGTCCCCGGTGCCTGAGTTATTCCCGCTCCCGAATGTCGGGCCACGTGTCACTGCTCATGGCCGACCGGACCCCCGGCGAGCGACAATGGCGCGGTTCGCCACCAGCCGATCCCGGGGAGTCCACCGTGTCGCTGCCCCCGCTCGTCGAGCCCGCCGCCGAGCTGACCGTTGACGAGATCCGCCGCTACTCGCGCCACCTGATCATCCCGGACGTCGGGGTCGCGGGACAGAAGCGGCTGAAGAACGCCCGGGTGCTGTGTGTCGGCGCCGGCGGTCTCGGCTCACCCGCCCTGCTGTACCTCGCCGCGGCCGGCGTCGGCACGCTCGGCATCATCGACTTCGACACCGTCGACGAGTCCAACCTCCAGCGGCAGGTCATCCACGGCGTCTCCGACGTCGGCCGCCCGAAGGCGGAGTCCGCCGCGGCGTCGATCCGCGAGATCAATCCGCTGGTGAACGTGCGGATCCACAACACCGCGCTGGACCGGGAGAACGTCCGCGAGATCTTCGCCGAGTACGACCTGATCGTCGACGGCACCGACAACTTCGCGACCCGCTACATGGTCAACGACGCGGCGGTGCTGCTCGGCAAGCCGTACGTCTGGGGCTCGATCTACCGCTTCGACGGCCAGGCGTCGGTGTTCTGGGCCGAGCACGGCCCCTGCTACCGCTGCCTCTACCCGGAGCCCCCGCCGCCCGGCATGGTCCCGTCCTGCGCCGAGGGCGGCGTGCTCGGCGTGCTCTGCGCGTCGATCGGTTCGATCCAGGTCAACGAGGCGATCAAGCTGCTCACCGGCATCGGCGAGCCGCTGGTCGGCCGGCTGATGGTCTACGACGCCCTGGAGATGTCGTACCGCAAGATCAAGGTTCGCAAGGACCCGAACTGCGTGCTCTGCGGCGAGAACCCGACGGTCACCGACCTGCTGGAGGACTACGAGGACTTCTGCGGCGCGGTCTCCGAGGAGGCGCAGGAGGCGGTCATCGACGCCACCATCACCGCGCTGGAGCTCAAGGAGTGGCAGGACGCCGGCAAGGACATCTTCCTGGTCGACGTCCGCGAGCCCGCCGAGTACGAGATCGTCCGCATCCCCGGCGCCACGCTGATCCCCAAGGGCGACATCATCTCCGGCGAGGCGCTGGCGACGCTGCCGCAGGACCGGCAGATCGTGCTGCACTGCAAGTCCGGCGTCCGCTCCGCCGAGGCGCTCGCCGCCCTCAAGGCGGCCGGGTTCCGCGACGCGGTGCACGTCCAGGGTGGTGTGCTCTCCTGGATCAAGCAGATCGATCCCTCGCTGCCCGCGTACTGAGCGACGGCCGGGGCCGGCGGCGGGCCACTCACCCGCCCCGGCCTCGGCCGATTCCCCGAGGCGCGATCCCCTTTGCGCAGGTAGCGTGACCGCCGTGGTGGACATGGACGCCGCTATCGGCTTCGTCGTGGCGCACGGGGACGCGGTGGACCGCGCGCGGCTCTCCCGGCTGCGCACCGGCGCGCCGGTGCCGGTCGAGCTGCTCGACGCCGCCGAGGCCGGGCAGACGCCCGACGGGGGCTGGCCGGCCGTCCTGGACGGTGCCGTCGGCTCCGTCGACGCGACCTGCTTCCGCCTCGCCGAGCTGGACGACCTCGGCGCCCTCGGCCGCCCGGCGGCCCGGCACGCGCTGGACTGGCTCGCCGCCCGCCAACTGCCCGACGGCGGCTGGGACGAGGACCCCTCGCTGGCCGGCCTCGCCCCCGAGTGGGCCCGGCCGGGCGATCCGGAGGCCCGGTTCTACCTCACCGCCAACGCCGGGTTCTGGCTGACCGTGGCCGGCCTGGACGCCCGCGCCGCCGGCCCGCTCGACCACCGCGTCGGCGGCGCGTACGCCGGGGTGGTGCAGGCGGCGGCGCACACGGTCGCCGCGCAGCTCGCCCCGGACGGCGGCTGGCCGTCCTTCCTGCCCGCCGGCTGGCTGAGCGCCGCCGTGCTGCACCGGCAGGAGATGTACTACGAGTCGGCGCGGATCCAGGCGGTGCTGGCCGAGCGGATCCCGAAGATGTCCCCGGCCGACGTCGCCTGGCTGGCCGCGACGCTGCGTCGGGTCGAGGTGGGCGAGGAGCAGTGGCTGCTGGTCTCGGCCCGCCGCCGGCTCGCCGAGACCCAGCGCAGCGACGGCGGCTGGGACAGCGACGACGGTCACCAGTTCGACGTGCACACCACCCTGCGGGCGATCCGGGCCTGCCGGACGGTCACTTCAACTGGCTGATCACCAGCGGCCACCAGCCGTCCGGGGTGAACGCGGCCGGGTCGATGCTCTCCAGCACCATCCGCAGCGTCTCGGCCCGCTCGGCCCGGCCCGCCTTGCCCTCGTCCGCCTCGACGAAGAGCGCGAACTGGTAGAGGAACTCGACGAAGGTACGGAAGCTGCTGTTGACGCCCTGGATGTCCTGCTGGTCCAGGTCGAACTGGAGGATCTCGCCGTTGCGCGGGTCCAGCACGTAGAGCAGGTCGGGGTTGTCGGCGACCGCGCCCACCACGATCAGCCGGACGTCCAGCGAACCGTCCTCGGTGCTGAGCTGGATGGTGTCGTACAGCTCGATGTCGCCTTCGAGGAAGGCGGTGTAGACGACCGCCACGTCGAGCGGGATTTCATCACCGGCGGGGAGCAGGTCGGGGCTGAACCCACCCTCCAGCCACGCCTCGCGCGGGTACGGGATGAGCTCGTCCTCGCTCCACAGTGCCGTGAACCGGGGATCAGCTGCCATGACGGTCCTTCCGCGGGTCGACGGGGGATTCAGGAGGACAGGCCGGCGGCGATCAGCAGGCGTCGCCAGTTGTCGGCGTACTCGCCGGTGTGCGGCCCCTTGCGCAGCCGCCGCTCGGCCACGCCCGGACCGAGCACGGTCCCGACGAGCGCCGGGTAGCCGGGGCCGAGCACGTGTTCGTCGAAGAACGTGACGACGTCCGGGGCGATGACGGTCAGCTCCGGTTCGGTGTCCGGGTGCTCGTAGAGAAAGACGTAGGCGTCCGGCTCCATCCAGTAGACGTCGAGGTCCTCGGTGTCCAGGTAGATCGGAGCGCCGCCTTTGATGTCGCCGCGCAGGCCGGGCGGGATGCTGTCCACCTCGTGGCCGACCGGCAGCGGACTGCCCATCGGGTCGTTCTCGTTCACCGTGCGGGCCGCCCAGGCCGCCGGGCTGAGGATCTCCTCCGGCGGCGTGAACCGGAAGTTGTCGCCCTCCAGCCGGCCGAAGAGGCGGTAGACCTCGGCCACGCCGGGCAGCGCGGGCAGCGGCTCCAGCGGGGCCGGCTCGCCGATGACCACCCCGAAGCCCTGCTCGGCCTCCAGCCGCCGCAGCAGCGCGAGCTTCTCCCGGATCCGGTCCAGGCCGGCGGGGACGTCGGGGTCGCTCACTCGATGACCCGCACGATGATCGGGGTGCCCTCGGGGACGTCCCGTAGCGCCAAGGAGATCTCCCTGCCGAGTTCGCGGTTGGTCCAGGCGTCCATCGGCCTGAGATTATCGTACGTGTCCGTTCCGTCCATTTGCAGCTCGTGGATGTGGTCCGGGTCGTAGCCCTGGCCGCGCTCGGTGATCGGCCCCTTGCCGGCGAAGAGCCGGTCCACCACGGTCTTGTTGGCCAGGTACTTGTTGGTCTCCGGGGTGCCCATGTCCGCCTTGAGGCGGCCGTCCTTGGTGAGGTCCCGGATCATCCGGTCCCGGTAGATGTTGGTGCGGGTGCGGCTCTTCTGCTGCTGGGGGTCGTAGACCTTGTTGCTGTCCCGGTCCGGCTTCGCCTTCTTCAGCCGCCCCTCCTGGCCGAGCCGGCGCAGGTCGCCCGCCTTGCGGTCGAAGTCCCGCTTGTCGAAGTCCGGACGGTTCTTCAGCACCAGCACGGCCGGCCCGTCGACCTTCGTGCCGGCGGCCTTGGCGGTGCGGAACACGTCGGCGTTCTCCAGGTACGCCGAGACGATCCGAGCCCCCTTGGCCTGCGCCTGGCGGGGCGGGCTGGTCCGCTTCCTAGCCATTGAGCACCGTGTCCACCGCCAGCCCGATCAGCTGGTCGACGATCATCCCGGTGATCATCTTGAAGATCGGGATCTCCAGCAGGGAGGCGCCGAAGGTGACCGCCGCCGTGGCGATCGCCTGCGCGATCTGGATGGCCAGCAGGATCAGCTGGATGATCACCTGGATCTTCAGGGCCAGCACCACCCCCGCCGCGGCCATCAGCCCGATGGCGATCACGTTCGTCGGGTTGGTGGCGTCGGCGATGTTGCGGGCGGCCGACTCCTTGTCGTTCCACTCGCTGGCAAAGGCGGTGATGCTCTCGCCCCGGTTGGTCTCCAGCACCGTCCGCGCCGCCGACTCCAACCGGGCGACCGAGCCGTTGATCCGGTCGGCCATGCCGGTCCACTCGCCGGCGAGCTGAAAGATCGCGGTCTCGTCGGACTCCGGCCAGTCGTAGCCGATCATCGAGAGCAGGGACGCGAGCTCGCCCGGAAGCGTCAGGCCCACGGCGACTCCTTTCGTACGTGTGGAGGGGCTCAGCCGCCCAGCGAGCCGAGGATCGAGCGGAACGAGGCGGTGACGTCCTCCTCGACGGCCCGGTAGTTCTCGGCCATCCCGTGCAGGCCGTCGGCGTAGCTCTCCAGCTCGGCGACGTTGGTGCTGAGGCACTCGGTCAGGGCGTCCACACAGGCCTGGTGGGCGACGCCGACCAGCATGCCGATCTCGTCGCCGCCGAAGGCCTGCGCGTAGCTGCCCAGCGCGGCCTGGAACGTCTCGAAGGCCTGTCGGACCTCCTCCTTGGCCTGGGTCAGCTCGTCCGCGCCGCGGCGCAGGGCGTCGATGTCGACCTCGAGGTTCTCCATCGTCAGCTCCGCTGCTGGATCTTGCGCATGGTCTCGCTGATGGCCTGGCTGATCTCGCGCATCTGGCGCAGGCCCTGGTCCTGCAGGCGCTCGACGGTGGCGGTCATCGCGGCGAGGTCGGGCATCGGCTCGGCCGCGGCCGAGTCGTCCTGCCCGTCGAGCGCCGCGTTCACCGCCCGGCGCAACTCCTCGGCGAGGTGTTCCGCCCCCTCGCGCAGCACCCGGGGGTCGAGGTCGACGGCGCTGACCCGCCCGTCGGTGCCGAGGGTGACCCGGATCCGTCCGTCGGCGGCCTCGCCCACCGACTCGACCCGTTCCCGGGGCGTGACGGTGCGGCTCACCTCGCGCAGCGCGGCGCGCGCCTGCGCCAGCTGCTCTTCCAGGGCGCTCTCGCCCAGCATGCCGCCTCCCCAGACAAGCCGTGCCGAACCGGGCCTCAGACTAGCGGCCCCGCGCACCCCCGCGTACGCCCGTCCAACCCGGACGGTCAGCCGCGCAGGTGTCCGTTCCCGGTGACCACGTACTTCGTCGAGGTCAGCTCGGGCAGACCCATCGGGCCGCGGGCGTGCAGCTTCTGCGTGGAGATGCCGATCTCGGCGCCGAAGCCGAACTCGCCGCCGTCGGTGAACCGGGTCGACGCGTTCACCATCACCGCCGCCGCGTCCACCCGGGCCACGAACTCCCGGGCCGCCGCGGCGGAGTCGGTGAGGATCGCCTCGGTGTGCCCGGTGCCGTAGCGGCGGATGTGCGCGACCGCCGCGTCGAGCGAGTCGACCACGGCCACCGAGATGTCCGCCGAGAGGTACTCGGTGGCGAAGTCCTCGTCGGTGGCCGGCACCACCGCGGCGGAGTACGCGGCCACCCGGTCGTCGCCGTGCACGGTCACCCGGGCCTGGGCGAAGGCGGCCAGCGCCGGCGGCAGGAAGGCGTCCGCGACGTCCGCGTGCACCAGCAGCGACTCGGCGGTGTTGCAGGTGGACAGCCGCTGGGTCTTCGCGTTGAGGGTCACCGCCACCGCCTTCGCCACGTCCGCCGCGGCGTCGACGTAGACGTGGCAGTTGCCCACCCCGGTCTCGATCACCGGCACCGTCGACTCCTCGACCACGGTGCGGATCAGCGACGCGCCGCCGCGGGGGATCAGCACGTCGACCAGCCCGCGCGCCCGCATCAGCTCCTTGACCGAGTCGCGCGAGGTGGCGTCGAGCAGCTGCACCGCGTCCGCCGGCAGGCCGGCCCCGGCGACCGCGTCCCGCAGCACGGCGACCAGCGCCGCGTTCGAGTGCGCCGCCGACGAGGAGCCGCGCAGCAGCGCGGCGTTGCCGGACTTCAGGCAGATCCCGGCGGCGTCCACGGTCACGTTCGGCCGGGCCTCGTAGATGATGCCGACCACCCCGAACGGCACCCGGATCTGGCGCAGCTCCAGCCCGTTGGGCAGGGTCGAGCCGCGGACCACCTCGCCCACCGGGTCGGGCAGCGCGGCCATCTGGCGCAGCGCGTCCGCGATGCCCGCCACCCGGCCCGCGTCGAGCGCCAGCCGGTCCAGCACGGCCGCGCTCAGCCCGGCCGTGCGCCCCGCCGCCAGGTCCGCCTCGTTGGCGGTCAAAATCTCACGCGTACGCGCCACCAGCGCGTCGGCCATCGCGTGCAGCGCGGCGTCCTTGGCGGTACGCGTGGCGACCGCCAGCTCGCCCGCCGCGTCCCGGGCCCGGCGGGCCTGCTCGCTGACGCTCATGCCGGCGCTCCGCCGCGCTCCGTGCCGCCATGAGGCACCATCGCGCTGAACTGATGAAACGCTCGCTGACGCTCGCTCATCGGCAACTCCTCACAGCAGCACGAGGTCGTCGCGGTGGACGACCTCCCGTTCGTACGCCGGGCCGAGCGCCGCGGCGAGTTCTCCGGTGGAGCGGCCGAGCAGCCCAGGCAGCTCCACCGCGTCGTAGTTGACCAGCCCCCGGGCCACCGGCGCGCCCTCAGCGTCCACCAGGTCGACCGGGTCGCCGGCGGTGAACGCGCCGTCCACGGCGGTGATCCCGGCCGGCAGCAGCGACTTGCGTCGCCCCACCACCGCCTGCACCGCCCCGGGGTCGAGGTGCAGCCGCCCGCGGGGCGAGGTGGCGTGCGCGAGCCAGAACAGTCGGGCCGCGGGCCGCTGCCGGCTGGCGTGGAAGAAGGTGCCGACCGGCTCGCCGGCCAGCGCCTCGGCGGCCAGCGGCGCGGCGGTCAGCACCACTGGAATGCCGAAGCCGGTGGCGATCCGGGCCGCCTCGACCTTGGTGACCATGCCGCCGGTGCCGACGCCGGAGCGGCCCGCGCCGCCGATGTCGATGCCGGCCAGGTCGGCCGCGCCGCGCACCTCGGTGATCCGGGCGCTGCCCGGCTGGGTCGGGTCCCCGGTCCAGAGCGCGTCCACGTCGGAGAGGAGCACCAGCAGGTCGGCGTCGACCAGGGCGGCGACCAGCGCGGCCAGCCGGTCGTTGTCGCCAAAGCGGATCTCCTCGGTGGCGACCGTGTCGTTCTCGTTGACGATCGGCACCGCGCGCAGGTCGAGCAACTTGCGCAGGGTCCGGTACGCGTTGCGGTAGTGCGCCCGCCGGGTCACGTCGTCGACGGTGAGCAGCACCTGGCCGACGGTGAGCCGGTGCCGGGCGAAGCCGGTCGCGTACCGGCCGATGAGCAGGCCCTGCCCGACGCTCGCGGCGGCCTGCTGGGTGGCCAGGTCGCGGGGACGCCGGGCCAGCCCGAGCGGGGCCAGGCCGGCGGCGATCGCGCCGGAGGAGACCAGCACCACCTCGTGTCCCCGGGCGGCGAGCGCGCCGAGAGTGTCCACCAGGGCGTCGACCCGGGCGTCGTCCAGCCCACCGCCGCCGGTGGTCAGCGAGGACGAACCGATCTTGACGACGATCCGCCGGGCCTGGGTGACTGCTTCGCGCACCCGCCCATTCTGCGCGGTCGGTTCCGCGCGACCCGGCAGGCTTCCCATATCGTGGCCGGTCGTGACGCCTGAGGAGTACGTCGAAGCGGTGCTCGCGCTGGTCGAGCGGATCCCGCCGGGCCGGGTGATGTCGTACGGGGCGGTCGCCGACGCCCTCGCCGAGCGCTCGGGCCGGGCCTCCGCGCGGCTGGTCGGCTCGATCATGGCCCGGCACGGCGGCGGGGTGCCCTGGCACCGGGTGGTGACCTCCGCCGGCCGACTGCCGCCGGGTCACGAGGTCGAGGCACGGGCCCGGTTGCGGGCTGAGGGCTGCCCGTTGCGGGCCGCCGGGGTGGACATGTCGGCGGCGAGCTGGTGGCCGGAAGAGGGAATGTGACCCCGGCCATAACGTGAGTAACATTCGGCCCCATGGACGCGCCGCCGGCTGAAGCCGACCCCTCGGTCGCCGGCCCGACCGAGGCGCGACCGGACCCGCTGCCGCGCCGGGTGCACGCCGGCTACGCCCTCGGGTCGCTGGCCACCGGCGCGTTCGGCACCGTGCCGGGGCTGCTGCTGCTGCCGTACCTCACCGACACCCTGGGCGTGGCCGCCGGGGTGGCCGCCCTGCTGGTGCTGCTGCCCAAGGCGTGGGACGTGCTGGTGAACCCGGTGGCCGGGCGGCTCTCCGACCGCACCCGTTCCCGCTGGGGGCCGCGCCGACCGTGGCTGCTCGGCGCCGGGCTCGCCCTCGCGGTGCTCTTCGCCGCCATCTTCGCCGCGCCCTTCGGCGCCGGTCCCGCCGCCGGGGCGTACGTGGCGCTCGCCTTCCTCGCCACCGCCACCGCGTTCGCCTTCTTCCAGGTGCCGTACGTGGCGATGCCGGCCGAGCTGACCGGCGACCGCGCGGAGCGTACCCGGCTGATGACCTGGCGGATCGCGGTGCTGGCGCTGGCCATCCTGGTCTCCGGCGCGGTGGCCCCGATGGTGGTGACCGCGACCGGCGACGGCCTCGCCGGGCACCGGTGGATGGGCCTCTTCGTCGCCGCGCTGATCGCCCTCGGCGCCGTCGGCGCCTTCCTCGGGACCCGCGCGGTCGCGACCGGCGCGGTGACCGAGACCGAGCCCACGCTGCGCGCCCAGCTCGCGGTGGCCGCCGGCAACCGGCCGTTCCGGGCGCTGCTGCTCTGCTTCGTGATCCAGTCGGCCGGGGTGGCGACCATCCTGGCCGGGGTCAGCTACTTCGCCGACCAGATCCTGCGCGACCCGGAGAACGGCCCGACCCTGCTCTTCGCCTGTTTCGTCGGGCCGGCGCTGCTGGTGATGCCGCTGTGGTCCCGGCTCGGCGCCCGGCTCGGCAAGCGGACCACCCTGGTCGCCGCCTCGCTGCTGCTCGCCGCCGGGGCGCTGGCCCTGGTCGCCGCGCCCGCGCTGCCCGCCGCCGCCGTCTACGCGGTGGTCGCGCTGCTCGGCGTCGGGTACGCCGGCCAGCAGGTCTTCGCCCTGGCCCTGCTGCCGGACTGCGTCGCCCACGAGACCGCGCGGACCGGCCGCCGGCAGGCGGGCGTCTTCACCGGCCTGTGGACGGCGGGAGAGACCTTCGGCCTGGCGCTGGGCCCCGGCCTCTACGGCCTGGTGCTCCAGGTCTCCGGCTACGTCTCCTCCGACACCGGCACCGCGGCGGCCCAGTCCGACCAGGCCCGGCTCGGCGTGCTGCTCGGCTTCACCGTGCTGCCCGCCCTGCTGGTCGGGCTCGCCGTGCTGCTGCTGCGCGGCTGGACCCTGGACCCCGACCCGAAGGGCGACCGATGATCGACGAGGACGGCGCACCCGCCGAGCGGGTGCTGGCGGAGATCCGCGAGCTGCGGGCCCTCGACCGGCCGACACACGGCGGACGGCTGTTCGCCTACGTCTACGACCCCGCCGTGCCCGGCCTGGACGAGCTGGCCGCCGCCGCGCACGCCGGCAGCGCGCACGTCAACGGGCTCGACCCAACCGCGTTCCCGTCCCTGCTGGCGATGGAGAACGCGCTGGTCGGAGCGGCCGCCCGGCTGCTCGGCGGCGGCCCCGGCACGACCGCTGCGGAGGTGGTCGGCAGCGTCACCAGCGGTGGCACCGAGTCGCTGATCCTCGCCGTCAAGGCCGCCCGGGACGCCCGCCCCGAGCTGACCGCGCCCCGGATCGTGGTGCCGGCCAGCGGGCACGCCGCCTTCGCCAAGGCCGCCCACCTGCTCGGGGTCACCCTCGACACGGTGCCGGTCGACCCGAAGACGCTGCGCCCGGCGGCCGCCGACGTGGCCGCCGCGATCCGCCCGGAGACGGTGCTGGTGGCCTGCTCCGCCCCCTCGTACGCGCACGGCGTCATCGACCCGGTGGCGGAGATCGCCGCGGCGGCCGCGGCGGCCGGGGTGCGCTGCCACGTGGACGCCTGCTTCGGCGGCTGGACGCTGCCCTACCTGCGCCGCCTCGGCGCGCCGGTGCCGCCGTTCGACTTCGCCGTCGACGGGGTCACCTCGATCTCGGTGGACCTGCACAAGTACGCGTACGCCCCGAAGGGCGTGTCGGTGCTGCTGCACCGCGACCCGGCGCTGCGCGCCCCGCAGTACTTCGCGTACGCGGACTGGCCCGGGTACACGATGGTCAACCCGGTGCTCGCCTCGACCCGCTCGGGCGGGCCGATCGCCGCCGCGTACGCCACCCTGCGGCACCTCGGCGACGCCGGCTACCTGCGGCTCGCCGGGCTGACCCGGGACGCGGTGGCCGGCCTGGCCGACGCGGTGCGCGGTGTGGCCGGCCTGCGGCTGATGGCCGAGCCGGAGTCCACCGTCGTCTGCTTCACCAGCACCGACCCCGAGCTGGACCTGTTTGTGCTGGTCGACGAGCTGGCCGCGCGCGGCTGGCACACCCAGCCGCAGCTGTCGTACGCCGACCTGCCGGCCAGCGTGCACCTCACCGTCACCGCGTCGGTCGCGCCCCGGGTGGCCGAGTTCGGCCCGGACCTGGTGGCCGCGGTGGCCGCGGCCCGGGCCGCCGGGCCGGTGCGGCTCCCCGACGAACTGCGCGCCCTGGCCACCGCGTTGACCCCGGACGCGCTCACCCCGGACCTGGTCGCCGGTCTGGCCGCCGGCCTCGGCCTGGGCGCCGGGTCCGACCCGGCCCCGACTGGCGGCGGCGCGCTACCGGAGCGGATGGCCCTGGTCAACGCGCTGCTCGACGCCGCGCCGCCGGCGCTGCGGGAGCGGCTGCTGGTCGAGTTCGTCAGCCTGCTCCAGCGCCCGACGTACTGAGTGCCCGGTGTGGCGATCGCCGACGCCGCACCGGGTCCCAGCCTCACCGCCAGGCAATCGTGTCCTGGTTGTCGCTGTCGTCCCGTTCCAGCAGGTAGTTGCTGCCCGGCCCGAGCGCCGCCACGCTCAACGGCGCGGTCCCGGCGGGCAGGGCGACCCCCGGCCGCACCCGGACGGCCAACCGTAACGGCAGCTCCCCGCCGGACTCGAGCGACCCGAACCGGCAGATCAACGGCGTGCGGTCAGCCACGTCGGCGCCGCAGCCACCCCAGCCGTCGACGTCCGGTTCGAGCTGCGCGGGCAGATCCAGGCGCAGCTGGACCGCGGCGACCTCCCGACCGCCGAGGTGCCGGATCCGCGCCTCGATCCAGCCCACGCGGGAACCGTCGTCGGCCTCGGTGAGCCGCAGCTCCGCCACGCTGATCGCGAGGTTGGCGGAGTACGGGTTCGGGCCGAAGGCGGTCGGCCCGGAGACCTGACCGAACGAGCGGCCGTCCCAGCGGTAACCGCGCCACTGCCGCTGCGACCAGTCACCGGGCCAGCCGCCGCCGGGTGCGATGTCGCCGACCTGCACGCGGACCACACCGTCGTCGCGGACATCGAGCGCGATCAGCCACTGCGGTCGCTCCAACCTGCTCGCCGCCACCCGGCCGACGGTCACGATCCGTCCCGACCCGTCCCGGTCGAAGGCCACCACCTGTTGCGGGCCGCCGGTGCCCCGCACGCACTGCACCAGCGCCACGGTCTCGGCCGCCCCGTCGCCGTCGATGTCACCGGTGTCGAGCGCGAGCAGGGTGTTCGTCTCCCACCCGGCTTCGCCGGTCAACCGGACCCGGCCGTTCGGGCAACCGGCGTCGACGTGCCAGGTGGGCAGCGTGACCGGGCCGGCCAGGAGCTGGGCCCGGCTGATCCGGCCGTCCGGCGCCCCGGTCGGGCTCGTGCTGGTGGTCGCCGAGGACGGGGTCGGGCTGCCGGAGCCGCTCGGCGTCGGCGACGGGCTCGCGGTGGCGCTCGGCGTCGGCTCGACCGGGGTCGGGCCGGGGGCCGAGCGGTCCAGCGCCGCGTACCCGACGACCGGCCCGGCCAGCAGGGTCAGCGCGGCCGTCGCCCCCGCGGCGAGGTGGCTGCGCCGCCGCCGGCGTACGGCCCGCCGCACGGCGGCCGGTCCCGGCACCTCGATCTCGGTCATCACCGCCTGGCGGTAGCGGGCGAACTCCGTGGCGAGAACCTCCTGCTCAGGCATCCCGCACCTCCTCGGTGGTCTCGCGCAGGTGGGTGGCGAGCGCCGCCCGGCCCCGGTGCAGCCAGGACTTGACCGTGCCCTCGGCGACCTGCTCCTGAGCGGCGATCTCGGCGACCGTCAGGTCGGCGAGGTAGTGCAGCACCACGGCGCGGCGCTGCTTGGGCGGCAACTGCGCCAGGGCCTGGTCGAGCGCCACCCGGTCCGGCGTCGGCCCGGCCACGTGCGTCTCCCGCTGCCGGCGCAGGAACAGTTCGGCGGTACGCAGCCGCCGCCAGCGGTGGTGGCCCAGGTTCCAGGCGACCTTGCGTACCCAGGCCAGCGGGTCCTCGTAGCCGGCCACCCGGTCCCAGCGCACGTACGCCCGGCAGAAGGCCTCCTGGACCAGGTCCTGCGCCTGGCCGAGGTCACCGGTGTACGCGGTGAGCTGGACGACCAGCCCCCGGAAGTGTGCGTGGTAGAAGTCGTCGAAGATCAGCTCGGGCGGCTCGGGAGCCGGGCCCGGCGGTGGCTCGGCGACCCGCACGTCTCTCGTCACAGTCACTCGTCCTCCCCGTGGCGGCCGTGGGTCCGTACCCGCCGGCACCGGTCACTCCGGTACCGGCACCGGCCGGTTGTCGTCGTTCGACGGGGGAGGGCGGTCGGGGCCGGGACGACCGGACCCGGACGGGCACCGCCGGCCGAGACCCCCGTGCCCGGCCGGCGGTGGCTCATGGACGTCAGCCGTTGTCGACGGCGTCGAGCGTGGTCAGCCGGCCCGCCGAGACGGTGGCCGGCCGGCCGGTCGTCGTGGTGGCGGCGGCCCGTGCCGCGGCCAGGACGGCCAGCGCCGACCCGAGCGGCGCGCCGGCGACCCGTCCTCCGGTTCCTACGTCCATGCTTTCTCCCCGTGATCGTCGGTCGCGGCGTCGGCCGCGCCCGTTGGTGGCGCGCGGGTGGGTTTCCTCCGCGTCGTCACACCCGTAGAAGCCCGCGACGGCCGTTCCGGTTGCAGCCCGGGCGCTGTGGTTGACTGTCCGGTGGGAGACAGGAAGGGGGCGGTCGTGCAGCTGCCGGGAGTGCTCGGCGAGCCGATCCGGTTCGTGCTGAACTGGGGCCGCCGCTACTCGCTCTGGGTCTTCAACTTCGGCCTGGCCTGCTGCGCGATCGAGTTCATCGCCACCAGCATGGGTCGGCACGACTTCATCCGGCTGGGCGTGATCCCGTTCGCCCACGGCCCCCGGCAGGCCGACCTGATGGTGGTCTCCGGCACGGTCACCGACAAGATGGCCCCGGCGATCAAGCGCCTCTACGACCAGATGCCCGAGCCGAAGTACGTGATCTCGTTCGGCGCCTGCTCCAACTGCGGCGGCCCGTACTGGGACTCGTACTCGGTGACCAAGGGCGTCGACCAGCTCATCCCGGTCGACGTCTACGTGCCCGGCTGTCCGCCGCGGCCGGAGGCGCTGCTGCACGGCATCCTCCGCCTGCAGGAGAAGATCGCCGCCGAGCAGTCCGGGATCGGCGGCGTGGCCCGCCCCGACGCGCTCGCCTCGCCGGCGGACGCGCCGCGCCCGGACTTCCCACCCCGCTCGGTCGGCTCGCTCACCTCCCCGCCGGTACGCCCGCCGGTGTCCTGAACCGCCACCCGGCCCACCCGGCCGACCCGCTCGGACGAGCGCCCCGGCTGGCGGCCGGCGGTTAGCCTGCGGTCCATGACCCAGTCCGCGGAGCAGCGTTCCGCCTTCATCGTCGACGTGCTCACCGAGGAGTTCGGTGCGTCGATGGCACTCGACCCGGCGGCCTTCCGCCGCAAGTTCCGCAAGATGGCCGCCTCCCCGTTCGCCTTCTACCGGGGCAGCGCATCCCTGTTCTACGCCGACCAGCGCGGCGACTTCGCCGACGTGGCGTTCCTCGACGAGCGGACCAGCCGGGTGTGGATCCACGGCGACCTGCACGCGGAGAACTTCGGCACCTACATGAACGGCTCCGGGCAGTTGGTGTTCAACGTCAACGACTTCGACGAGGCGTACGTCGGGCCGTTCTCCTGGGACCTCAAGCGCCTGGCGGCCAGCGTCGCCCTGCTCTGCTACGCCAAGGCCCTGTCGGACCAGGTGATCAGTGAGCTGGTCGCCCGGTTCGCCCGGTCGTACCTGACCGAGCTGCGGGCCATCGCGGCCGGCGGGGACGACGCGATCGGCTCGATCACCCTGGACAACGCCGACGGCGTGCTGCGCCGGGTGCTCCAGCAGGCCCGGCTCAACACCCGGGTGGACCTGCTCGCCACGCAGACCACCATCGACAACTACGAGCGCCGCTTCTCCCTCGGCGACGGGGTGTTCGAGATCGACGCGGCCACCCGGAAGAAGGTCTGCGCTGCCTTCGAGAGCTATCTGGGGTCGTTGCCGGCATCGCCCCCGCGGCTGCGTCCTGTTTCATCCCACATCAAGGACGTGGTGCTGCGCAAGGGCGTGGGCATCGGCTCGGCCGGGCTGCCGTCGTACAACCTGCTGCTGGAGGGGCACACCCAGGCGCTGGAGAACGACGTCGTGATCTACATGAAGCAGGCGCAGGTGCCCGCGGTGGCCCGGCACATCGACGACGAGCGGGTCCGCGGCTACTTCCGGCATCAGGGCCACCGTACGGCCGAGTCGCAGCGGGCACTCCAGGCGCACGCCGATCCGTGGCTGGGCTTCACCGAGCTGGACGGGACCGGCCAGCTCGTCGCCGAGATCTCCCCGTACGCCGCCGACCTGGACTGGGCGGACGTCAACGAGCCGGACGAGCTGGCCGGGGTGCTGAGCGACCTGGGCCGGGCGGTGGCCCGGATGCACTCGGTCGCCGACGACGAGTCCAGCCACGACCTGGTGGACTACTCCACCGAGGAGTCGATCGTGGCGGCGGTGGACGCCGACGAGGCCGGTTTCGTCACCCACCTCGTCGACTTCGCGCACGCCTACGGCGTCCGGACCCGGGAGGACCACCAGCTCTTCGTGGACCTGTTCCGCAACGGCCGCCTACCCGGCATCTGAGGCGTCCGCCGCTCAGGCGGTGAAGTCGAGCACCGTCTTGATGTCGCCGCCGGTGTGGGTGTACGCCTCGGCGTACGCCGACACCGGCACCCGGCGGGTGATCAGCGATTCCAGCCAGGACCGGTCGGCCCGGGCGAGCGCCTCGGCGGCCAGCTCCCAGTGCCGCCGGTTGGCGTTGACCGACCCGAAGACCACGTTGTTCTCCAGCACCAGGTCCCGGTTGAGCGCGCCCGCGTCGAATTCGATGCTCCGGCCGCCGCTGGAGACGCCGGTCAGGCAGACGATGCCGATCGGCCCGGCCTTGCGCATCGCGTCCAGCACCACCGGCGGTGCACCGGTGCACTCGACCACCACGTCCGGTTCGAAGTCCAGCTCGGCCACCGGCACGGTGTGGTACGTCGCGCCGAGCGCCCGGACCAGGTCGGGCTTCGGGCCGGTGGTGTTCCGGTCGAGGACGTGCACCGCCAGGCCGCGCTGGGTGGCCAGCAGCGCGGCCAGCAGGCCGATCGGCCCGGCGCCGGTGACCAGCGCGGTCTGCGGCTTCCACTCGGCGCGGGCGCCGATCCGCTCGATGTGGTCCCAGGCCTTCGCCACCACGCTGGTCGGCTCCAGCAGCATGCCGACGGGCGCGAGGGACGGGTCCAGGCCGACGGCGTACTTCGGTTGGATCCGCCACCGGTCCCGGGCGTAGCCGGGCAGGCCCTTGATCCCGTGTTCGGTGTACTGCCCGTTGCGGCACATGTCCCACTCGTCAATGGCGCAGTTCGGGCAGGGCACCGGGTCGGGCCGGCGGACCACGCCCGCCACCAGGTCGCCCGGGTGCAGGGTGCCGGTGGGATCCTCCAGCACCCGGCCCAGCGCCTCGTGCCCGAGCACCAGCCGATCCTGGCCGGGCGGGGCCTCGCCGTACTCGCCGGCGACGATCTCCAGGTCGGTGCCGCAGATGCCGACCGCCAGCGCCTCGACCAGGATCGCGCCCTCCTCGGGCGCCGGCTCGGGCCAGTCGTCCACCAGGCGCAGCGAGTCGGGCATTCCGGGAGTCACAGTGACAGCACGCACGGTGAACATCTTTCCCCCTCCGGCGTCCACCCGCCGGGTAAAGCGACCAGATGCCGCCCGGGCGGGCCGACACGGCCGCGAGCCGGCGGCCCTAGGATCAGCGGCATGACTCCGGAAGAGGTCGGCCAGCGGGTGGTCGCGCTGCTCGCGCCGGTCGAGGCCACCACGTCGGTCTCCGGCGGTCAGTCCCACGCCCGCGCCACCGTCGACGTACCCCTTGCGAGCTGGACCGACGCGCTGCGCGCTGCGCGCGACGACGCCGAGCTGGCCTGCGACTTCTTCGACTGGCTCTCGGCGGTCGACGAGCTGGCCGACGGGTTCGACGTGGTGGTCCACCTCTGGTCGACCACCCGCCGGCACGGGGTGCTGCTGCGCACCCGGGTGCCCCGCGAGTCGCCGACGGTGGCCTCGGTGGTCGACCTCTGGCCGGGCGCCGCCTGGCACGAGCGGGAGACCCACGAGATGTTCGGCATCGACTTCGCCGGTCACCCCGGGCTGGCCCCGCTGCTGCTGCCGCCCGAGTTCGAGGGGCATCCGCTGCGCAAGGAGTTCGTGCTCGCCTCCCGGGTGGCCAAGCCCTGGCCGGGGGCGAAGGAGCCGGGCGAGTCGGAGGCCGGCGGCGGTCGCCGGCCGATCCGGCCGCCGGGCGTACCCGCGCCGGGGGAGTGGGGCACCACGCCGACGCCCGCCGGGGCGGCCGGGGTGGGCGAGGGGCCGCGCGGCGGTACCCCGGCCCGCCCGGTCCGGGAGCGGCCCGCCCGGCCGGCTCCGGGCGCGCGCGCGGCGCGTACCCCGGGGGCCGGGGCGACCGGCGACGGCCCGGCGGCGGCCGGAGAGCCCGCGACCGGCGACGGCCCGGCGCCGCGCGACGAGGAAGGTACGGCCTGATGCCCACCTGGTTGGAGCTGGTGATCCGGGTCGGTGGCGTGCTGGTCGCCTTCCTCACCCTGCCGCTGGTGGTCGGCCAGGCCGAACACAAGGTGATGGCGCACATGCAGGGCCGGCTCGGCCCGATGTACGCGGGCGGCTTCCACGGCTGGGCGCAGCTGGTCGCCGACGGGGTGAAGTTCGTGCAGAAGGAGGACGTCACCCCGCGCGAGGCGGACCGGGCGGTGTTCCGGCTCGCCCCGGTGGTGGCCCTGGTGCCCTACCTGCTGGTCCTGCTGGTCATCCCGCTCGGCCCGGACGACCTGGTCGGGCAGCCGCTGGACATCGGCCTCTTCTTCGTCCTCGCCGTGGTCGGCGTGGGCGTGGTCGCGGTGCTGATGTCGGCCTGGGCCTCGGCCAACAAGTACAGCCTGCTCGGCGGCCTGCGCGGGGCGGCCCAGCTGCTCGGCTACGAGCTGCCGCTGGTGCTCTCCGCCGCCTCGGTGGCGATGGCGGCGGGCACGCTCAGCCTCTCCGGCATCGTCGAGGCGTGGCAGCCCTGGTGGCTGCTCTGGCAGGCGCCCGCGATGTTCGTCTTCTTCGTCGCCGGGCTGGCCGAGATCCGGCGGCCCCCGTTCGACATGCCGATCGCCGACTCCGAGCTGGTCTTCGGTTACATGACCGAGTACACCGGCCTGCGCTTCGCCTTCTTCCTGCTCGCCGAGTACGTCGGCATCGTGGTGATCGCCGCGCTGACCACCGTGCTCTTCCTCGGCGGCTGGCAGGGCCCGTTCGCCGACGGTCAGCTCGGCTGGCTGTGGACGCTGCTGAAGGTCTTCGCGGTCTCCTTCGTGATCATCTGGCTCCGGGTCTCGTACCCGCGGCTGCGGGAGGACCAGCTGCAACGCCTCTGCTGGTTGGTGCTGGTGCCGCTCTCCCTGGCCCAGCTGGTCCTCACCGCCGCCGTGCGCGTCGCGCTGTAACGGCCCGCGCTCAGCGCAGCGGGCTGTGGGCGGGGTCGACCCGCTCGTCGGCCGGCGGGGGTGGCGGCGGGGTGCCGTCGCCGAAGGGCCGTCCGCCGAGTTCCTCCCGGCCGTGCGGGGTGAGCCAGTTGGACAGGTCGGGCCCGAGCGGCGTCACGCCGGTCGGGTTGATGTCCCGGTGCACCTCGTAGTAGTGCCGCTTGATGTGGTCGAAGTCGACCGTGTCGCCGAAGCCGGGGGTCTGGAACAGGTCCCGCGCGTACGCCCACAGCACCGGCATCTCGGTCAGCTTGCTGCGGTTGCACTTGAAGTGGCCGTGGTAGACCGGGTCGAAGCGGGTCAGGGTGGTGAACAGCCGCACGTCCGCCTCGGTGATGGTGTCGCCGACCAGGTAGCGCTGGCCCGCCAGCCGCTCGGTCAGCCAGTCCAGCCGGTCGAAGAGCTGGTGGTACGCCTTCTCGTACGCCTCCTGGCTGCCGGCGAAGCCGCACCGGTACACGCCGTTGTTGACGTCCCGGAACAGCGCCGCGCTCACCTCGTCGATCTCGTCGCGCAGCCGTTCCGGGTAGAGCTGTGGCGCGCCCTCGCGGTGGTACGCCGTCCACTCGGTGGACAGGTCCAGGCTCATCTGCCCGAAGTTGTTGGTGACCACCTGCCCGGTCGGCACGTCGACGATCGCCGGCACCGTGATGCCCCGCTCGTAGCCGGGGAAGCGGGCGAAGTACGCCTCCTGGAGCCGCTCGATGCCGAGCACCGGGTCCCGCCCGCCCGGGTCCAGGTCGAACGTCCAGCTCCGGGCGTCGTGGGTCGGCCCGGCCACCGCCATCGAGATGGCGTCCTCCAGCCCGAGCAGCCGCCGCACGATGATCAGCCGGTTCGCCCAGGGGCAGGCGCGGCTGACCGCGAGCCGGTACCGCCCCGGCTCGACCGGGTAGCCGTCCCGCCCGTCGGCGGTGATCCGGGTGGCGATGTAGCGCTGGTCGCGGGTGAACTCACCGCCCGGCTCGACGTACTTGCCGCCGGTCGTTTCGCCTGCCGCCTCGCCCACTTCGCCCCCTGGAGTCCGTTCGTCGCGTCCCCTCCATCTTTGCCGATCTCGCGCGCCCGGGTCCGGTGAGCGTCCGTCTCCGCGGTCGCACGACCGCATTTCGCCCGGCGCGGCCCCGGCTAGGCTGCCCGGATGATCGATCGGGAGGCGCTGGCGCGGCGGTTCGTCGCCGACGTGTGGAACGGCGGGCGCGAGGACTCCGTGTACGAGCTGATCGGGGCGGAGTGCCCGGGGCTCGGCGGGGTCGGACCGGAGGCGACGCTGGCCTGGCACCGGGACCGCCGGGCGGCCTTCCCCGACCTGCGCTACAAGATCGTGGACGTGGTGGCCGCCGGCGACCGGGTGGCGGTGCGCTGGCGAGCGGCCGGCACCCAGGCCGGGCAGTTCGGCCCGGTGCCGCCGACCGGGCAGGTGGTCAGCTACTCGGGGGCGACCTTCCTGCGCTTCGACGGCGACGGCCGGATCGTCGACGTGTGGAGCGTCAACGAGCTGTTCCAGCTCCTCCAGCAGCTCGGCGTGGAAGTCCTGCCGCCGGCCTGACCGGCACGGCCCCCGCTCGCCGGCTCTGTCACTCAGGGTCACCCCGCCGCGGCCTGAGCGCGGATGAGCGTGATGCCTCAGAGGCATATTGATGACCCAGAGGTATCACGCTCGTACCGGCATCCGCCTCCGGCGCCGGGCCGGCCCGCGGTCCGTCCGGGGTGCTCCGGCCGGAACGGCCGCGGCCCGCACCGGCGCCCTTCGCGGGGGACGCCGGCACGGGCCGCGGACGCGCCGGGGCTCAGCCCGGCTTCGACGGGCCTTCCCGGGTCGCGACCGGGACGGCCAGGCAGGTGCTGCCCGGCACCAGGCGGATGCTGTCGATGACCTGCCGCGCGGCGAGGGTCACGACGGTCGGCCGGGTATTGCTCCCGGCGCCCCCGGTCGCGCCGCCGGCCACGTACCAGCACGGCTTGCCGCTGCTCGGGACGTGGCGCAGCAGCAGCGGACCGGCCGGCAGGCCGACCATCGCCTCGTCGTACGGCCGGCGGTAGACCGCCACCAGGTCTCCGGTGCTCGGGTGGTACGCCTCGACCGACCAGGTCGTGCCGGCGCCGGCGCCCACGTCGAACTGCCGGATGGTGCCGTCGTAGGGCAGGGTGACCGGCGGGGCGGTCACGGTCGCGTCCGCTTTCACCTGCACCGGGTTGGCGAGGTACCGGTTGGTGGCGTTGCCGGACCAGGCCAGCGCGAAGGGCTTGTCGTCGCCGATCCACTGCCCGGTGTACTGCAACGGCCACCGGTACGGGCCGAGCCCGGTGATGGTGAACCGACCCTCGTACGGGTTGGTGAACACCGTGCACCCCTTGGCCGCGCCGCCAACCAGGTCGGGCTGGTCGGCGCCGGCCTGCACGCAGCCCTCGACGAACTTACCGTCCGCGCCGTTGACGGTTCCGGTGATGGAGCCGGCCCGGTCGAGGCGGATCGGTGCGGTGCTGGTCACCGTGCCGGCCACGAGGTTCAGGGTGGTGGCGGTACGCCGGTCGCCGGTGCCGCCGGTGGTGGCGTACCACTGGGCGCCCCACGGCTTGGTCGACTGCACGAAGAGCTGCGTCGGGCCGGCGGGCAGCGGGCCGAGGGTCACCGCGCCCGAGGCGTCCGAGCAGTACCGGCGGTCCTGGTTCTCCTGGCGGAGCGGGGTGGTGGGGACCGGGTGGCCGGAGACCGGCTTGACGCAGACCCCGGCGACCTTGTTGCCCGCGCCGTCGACCACGCTGGTCCGCACCGTGGCCGCGGGCTCCAACTCCAGGGTGAGCCGGGTGGCCTTGCCCGACGCCACCTGGATGCCGCCGACCGAGCGCTGCCAGTACCCCGGGCCCGGCGTCACCCGCGCGGTCTCCGCCCGCTGGGTGGTGGCCCAGACCACCGGGAAGGTGACCCGGTTGGAGCCGCTCGGGGTGCAGGCCCTCTCGACCGACTCGACCAGTTCGACGCAGCCGCTGACCGGGCCGCGGGTGCTCTTGTTCACCAGGTCGATCTCGACCGAGCCGGCGGGCACGAGTCGCTCGTCGACGACGGTCGTCCCGCCCTCGGCGACGTGGACGATGGCCGCCTCCTCCGCGGTGGCGACGCCCGGGTGGAACTGGCGCGTCCGGCCGGCGGCGTAGAAGTAGACCCGGTAGTCACCGGGCGGCACCCGGTCGAGCCGGTACTCGCCGTCGACGGCCATCACGCTGCCGCGCCAGGAGTCGTCGACCGCCCTGGCCACCACGGACAGCGACCAGGGCATGGTGCCGCCCTCCTCCGGCGTGACCCGGCCGCGGATCGTGCCGCCACCGACCCGCAGCGCGACGTCGACCGTGGTGACCTCCTCGCCCGAGGTCGAATAGAGGGTCGCGTTGTCGAAGTCGTTGGCGTCCTTGGCCCACTGCTCCGGGAAGCCCTCGGCCTGGACCCGCAGCCGGTAGCGGTACTGGTACCACAGGCGCTCGATCCGGTAACGGCCGGTCGCGTCGGTGCACGACCGGCCGACCTCCCCGCCGAGGTCCGCGTTGACGGCGGTCACGCAGGCGCCGGCGACCGGCTCCCCGGTGGCCCGGGCGGTGACCAGGCCGGTGATCGTGCCGTTGCCGATGCGCGTCGGCGGCGCGACCGAGACGTACCGTTCGTCGACCGTGGTGGCGCTGCCGGCGGTGACCGTGAAGACGGTCCCGTCGCCCTGGCTCGCCTTGCCCGGCACCCACTGCTGGGGAACCCAGCCCTCGGGCCCCACGCCCAGCCGGTACGCGCCGACCGGCAGGTTGACCAGCCGGTACCGGCCCTCGTTGTCGGTCAGGGCCCGCGCCCGCCAGTCGCCGTCGACGGCGACGGCGGTGACCTCGCTGGCGTACGCGGGGCTGCCGTCCGGGTGGGTGATCCGGCCCTGGAAGCCGCCCACCTCGGTGACCATGCTGAAGTCGGCCCGGCCGGTCGTACCCGGATCCACGTGCAGCCGCTCGCCGTTGTAGTAGTCCGGCGCGCTCGGCCACCAGACGTCGGGCCGGCCGGTCGCCCGGGCCCGGATGTGCACGCCCCAGAAGGACTGCCCGGTGACCCCGGTGAAGGTGTAGGTGCCGGTGGTGTCGGTGCAGCGCGTCGCCAGCGCCCGTTCCGCCGTCGACATCAGCGAGACGCAGGCGCCGGCGAGGGGCGCACCGGTCGCCCGGTCGGTCACCCTTCCGGTGATCGTGGCACCGGGCTCGGCCTGGGCGGCCGTCGCTCCGAACAGCACCATGGTGACGACGGCCAGCGCCGCCGTCACCCGGGTCGTGGTCTTCTTCATCCGGCCGTGGCCCCTTCTACGTCGGCCGGAGCAGCATAGATGATCAACAACGTCGGCGACGTCCCCGCGCGGAGCCCCGGATCAGGTCACGCGCGGCGGGGGGTGATCCGCGCCAGCGGCACGTCGATCTCCCACGGCTCGGGCAGCAGGATGCCGTCGGTCATCCGGGCCTGCTCGACGTAGACCCGCTTCACCGGGTCCAGCTTGTACGCGTGCACGACGATCCCGTCGGCGGTCTCGATCCGCCAGAAGTAGGGGATGTCCGCCTCGGCGTACAGGGCGGGCTTCAGGACCCGGTCCACGCTCCGGGAGCCCTCGGAGACGATCTCCACCACCAGCAGCACCTCGTGCGGGCGGTAGTGCGACGGGTTTCGCTCGGCGGCGTCGAGCTGGGTGACGAGCAGGTCGGGGATGAACGCGCGGGTCCGGGAGAGCCGTACCTCGACGGCCTGGGTCACGTCGAGGTCGGCGGGGCAGCTCTCTTGCAGGGCTGCCCCGAGCAGCAGCGCGATGGACTGGTGGAGTCGCGTGGGGGAGGGCGACATGAGCAGGGTTCCGTCCAGGAGCTCGTGGCGGCGGCCGTCGTCCGGCAGGGCGTCGAGGTCGTCGGTGGTCCACTCGCCCGGCGGCGGGTAGTCGTCGTGCAGCGCGGCGGTCATCGACGGGTCCTTCCCGGTGCGTCGTTCTCCCCACCGTCACGGTACCGCCGTCAACAGACGGGTGGTGGTCGCGCGCGCCGGGGGCACAGGGCAGGATGAGCGTCATGAGCGAGCGCAGCGGCATTCCCGGCGAGGGCCTGGTGAAGGGGCTGGCGGTCACGCTGAAGACGATGACCAGCCGGTCGACCACCCAGCAGTACCCGGACGTCGCCCCCGAGCTGCCGCCCCGCTCCCGGGGTGTGATCGCGTTGCTGGCGGAGAACTGCACGGTCTGCATGCTCTGCGCCCGGGAGTGCCCCGACTGGTGCATCTACATCGACTCCCACAAGGAGGAGGTGGTGGTGGCCGGGGCCGCCCGCCCCCGCCAGCGCAACGTGCTCGACAAGTTCGACATCGACTTCTCGCTCTGCATGTACTGCGGGATCTGTGTCGAGGTCTGCCCGTTCGACGCGCTCTACTGGTCGCCGGAGTTCGAGTACGCCGAGTACGACATCAAGGACCTGCTGCACGACAAGGACCACCTCGGCCAGTGGATGGGGACGGTCCCGCCGCCGCCCGCCCACGACCACAACGGTGAGCCGGCCAAGGAGGAGGCCACCGCCGCGCGCAAGGCCGCGGCCCCGACCAGCTCCGCCGCCCGCCCCACCGTGGTACGCCCCGAGTCCGGCCCCGCCGCCGACGGGGGTACGCCCTGATGACCGGTGCGGACGTGCTGCTGCTCGCCCTCGGCGCGGTGGCGGTCGGGGCGGGCGTGCTGGTGGTGGGCACCAAGCACCTGGTGCGGGCCGGCCTCTACCTGGTGGTCTGCCTGGGCGCGCTGGCCGGTGACTACCTGGTGCTCACCGCCGAGCTGGTGGCCTGGGTGCAGGTGCTGATCTACGTGGGCGCGGTGGTGGTGCTGCTGCTGTTCGCGGTGATGCTGACCCGCGCCCCGATCGGCGCCTCCGACGACCTGGACCGCCCCGGCTGGCCGGCCGCGCTGATCGGTGCGGGCAGCGGGCTGGGGCTGGCCGTGCTGCTGGTCGACGCGTTCCGCTGGACCCGGGTCGAACTGCCGGCGGCGGGCACCGCCGAGCGCCTGGGTGAGCAGGTCTTCCGCTCCTGGGTGCTGCCGTTCGAGGTGCTCTCGGTGCTGCTGCTCGCCGCCCTGGTCGGCGCGATCGTGCTCTCCCGCCCCGACATCGGCCGCCGCCCCGGCGAGGGCGGCCGCCGGTGAGACCCGTCATCCCGTACGTCACCGCCGCGCTGCTGTTCGGCCTCGGCGTCTACGGCGTGCTGCGCCGCCGCAACGCGGTGCTGGTGCTGATGGCGGTCGAGCTGATGCTCAACGCCGTCAACCTGATCCTGGTCACCGCCGACACCACGGCGAAGGCCGCCCTGCCGCACGGCGGGCAGGTCTTCGCGCTCTTCGTGATCGTGCTGGCCGCCGCCGAGATCGGCGTGGGCCTGGCGATCGTGCTCCAGCTCTACCGGCTGCGGGCCAGCGTCGCCGTGGACGAGGTGCCGCTGACCGAGGCTCCGGCGCTCGTGCCGGCCGAGCGGCTCGCTGCGGGAGCCGGCGTCGAGCGGCTGTCGGGCGGGCCCGCCGACCGGCCGGAGGGGGACCGGTGACCGGGCTGCTCGGGGCCGCGTTGCCGGCCGTACCCCTGGTGGCCGGCCTGATCGGGCTGCTGCTGCCACCGTCGCCGCGCGGCGCGGCCACCGGGGAGGATCGGGCCCGGCGGGTCGCGATCGGCCTCGGGGTGGCCGGCGCGGCCGGGGCGCTGCTGATCGCGCTGCTCCTGCTTGCCCGGGTCGGCGACCCGGTCGAGACCTCCGCGACCTGGATCGACCTGGGCGGGCTGCGGGTCACCCTCGGGGTGCGGCTGGACGGCACCGCTGCCCTGGTCGCGGTGGCCGTCGCGGCGGTCGCGCTGGCCGTGCAGGTCTACTCCACCGCCTACCTGAAGCGGGGCCCGCACGACGACGTCGAGGTCGACCACCGCTACCCGCCGTACGCGGCCCAGATCAGCCTCTTCACCGCCGCGATGCTGCTGGTGGTGGTCGCCGGTGACCTGGTCATGCTGCTGGTCGGCTGGGAGGTGATGGGCCTCTGCTCCTACCTGCTGATCGCCCACGACCGGCGGCTGCCCGAGGCGCCGGCCGCCGCGATGAAGGCGTTCCTGGTCACCCGGGTGGGCGACGTCGGCTTCCTGCTCGGCATCGCGCTGCTCGGCGTCTCGGCGGGCAGTTTCCGGATCGCCGACGTGCTCGCCCACGACCACGCCACCGGCACCCTCACCGCCGCCTGCCTGCTGCTGCTGGCCGGGGTGGCCGGAAAGAGCGCGCAGTTCCCGCTGCACACCTGGCTGCCGGACGCGATGGCCGGCCCGACCCCGATCTCCGCGCTGATCCACGCGGCCACCATGGTCGCCGCCGGCGTGTACGCGGTGGCCCGGCTCTACCCCCTGTTCGAGGCCACCCCGACCGCGCTGGCCGTGCTCGGGGTGATGGCCTCGATCACCCTGCTGCTCGGTGCCCTCGCGGCGACCGCCCAGGACGACCTCAAGCGGGTGCTCGCCTGGTCGACGGTCTCCCAGATCGGCTACATGACCGGGGCGCTCGCCGTCGGCGCGCCGGCCGCCGCGCTGTTCCACCTGCTCACCCACGCCGCCTTCAAGGCGCTGCTCTTCCTCGCCGCCGGTGCGGTGATCCACGCCGTCGGCACCACACTGATGTCCCGGATGGGCGGCCTGCGCCGGGACATGCCGCTGACCTTCTGGTGCACGCTGATCGGGCTCGGCGCGCTGGCCGGGGTGCCGCCGCTGTCGGGCTTCTGGAGCAAGGACGGCGTGCTCGCCGTCGCCGAGGCCGCCGCCCTGGACGGCACCGGCCCCGCACCGGCCTGGGTCGGCTGGCTGGTCTGGCTGGCCGGGCTGCTCGGCGTCGTGATCACCGCCTGGTACGCCACCCGGCTGCTGCTGCGCACGTTCCACGGTGAGCCCCGGATGCCGCTGCTGCGCCCGCACGACCCGCCGGCCGCGATGCGCTGGCCGGTGCTGCTGCTCGCGGTCCCGGCCGCGCTGCTCGGGCTGGTCGGCTTCGTCCAGTCGATCGCCGACCGGCTGCTCGTCCCGACCGTGCCGACGCTGGCGCCGGGGGAGGCGCTGCTCGTCCACGTCGGGCCGGCGCTGCTGCTGCCGACCGCGTTGCTGCTGCTCGGGGCCGGGTTGGCCTGGGCCGGCTGGCGCCGGGACCCGGCCGCCGATCCGGCCCGCGCGCTGGGCCCGCTGCGGCCGGTCTTCGCCCGGGCGTTCCGGCTCGACGACGTCCAGCATGCCCTCGTCGTACGCCCGGCGAGGGCGCTCGCCCGCCTCGCGCGTACCGGTGACGAGGTGGGGGTGGACGGCCTGGTCGAGGGGAGCGGCCGGGGCGCGTCCGGCCTCGGCGGTGGCCTGGCCGCGCTGCACCGGGCGGCGCTGCCCCGCGCGGCGGCGGCGGTGCTGGCCGGCGCGCTGCTGATCGGGTTGGCCACCGTCCTGATCGGAGGACTGCCGTGAGCGCGAGGAGTGAGCCGGTGTTGCGAGCCCCGCAGTCGCGAACCGAGGTGGCCCCGTGAGTCTCGGAGAGTTCCTGCTGGTCGCGGTGCTGGCCCTGCCGGCGGTCGGGGCGGGTCTGGTGGCGGTGACGCCCGGGGAGCGGGTGGCCCGGCTGGTCGGCACGGCGGTGGCCGCGTTGACCCTGGTCGGCGCGGTGCTGCTGGTGTTCGGCGACCACGGCTGGTTCGGCTACGGCCCGGCGCCGGCGGTGCAGCCGTGGCACCAGCTCGACCTGCCCTGGGTGCCCGGCCTGGACCTGCGCTTCCACCTCGGGGTGGACGGGATCTCCTGGCCGCTGGTGGTGCTCACCGCCCTGCTCACCCTGCTCTGCTGCGGCTACACCCTCTGGCGGGTGCCGGCCGGCGGAAGCGGGCGGGCGCTGGTGGCGCTGCTGCTGGTGGTCGAGGTGGGCATCCTCGGCACCTTCCTCGCCCTCGACCTGGTGCTCTTCTTCGCGTTCTTCGAGGTCGTCCTGCTCCCCATGTACGCGATCATCGCGGGCTGGGGCGGCGCGGACCGGCGCCGGGCGGCGCGCAAGTTCGCCCTCTACACGCTCCTCGGCTCGGTGCTGCTGCTGGTCGGCGTCTACGTGGTGGTCGCCGCCGCCGGCACCGCCGACATCGTCGCGCTCACCGGTGGGGCCGGGCTGTCCCGGGGCACCCAGCTGGCGGCGTTCACCCTGCTGGGGCTCGCCTTCGCGGTGAAGGCCCCGCTCTGGCCGCTGCACTCCTGGCTGCCCGACGCGCACACCCAGGCGCCGACCGTCGGCAGCGTGATCCTCGCCGGGGTGCTGCTCAAGATGGGCACGTACGGCCTGATCCGGGTCGCGGTCGGGGTCGCCCCCGAGGGCGCCCGCTGGGCCGCCCCGGTGCTCGGCGTGCTGGCCGTCGCGGCGATCCTGATCGGATCGCTGGTCTGCCTCGCGCAGGACGAGCTGAAGCGGCTGATCGCGTACTCCAGCGTCGGTCACATGGGGTTCGTGCTGCTCGGGGTGGCCACGCTGACCGCCACCGGCATCCAGGCGGCCCTGATCGGCAACATCGCGCACGGGGTGATCACCGGCCTGCTCTTCTTCCTTGCCGGGGCGGTCAAGGACCGTACGCACACCGGCGCGCTCGCCGAGCTGTCCGGGCTGCGGGAGACCGCGCCCCGGCTCGCCGGGCTGCTCGGCTTCGCCGCGGTGGCCTCGCTCGGCCTGCCCGGGCTGGCCGGCTTCTGGGGTGAGGCGTTCGCCGTGTTCGCCGCCGTCCGGCGGGGCGGGCCGCTCTGGACCACGCTGGCCGTGCTGGCCGCGGTGGGCGGGGCGCTCACCGCCGCGTACTTCCTGCGGCTGCTGCGGCAGGTCACCCACGGGCGGCCCAGCCCGGCGGTGGGCCGGCTCGCGCCCGGGCTGGCCGGGGCCGAGCTGACCGCCTGGGCGCCCCTGGTGCTGCTCGCCCTCGCGGTCGGCCTGGCGCCCACGCTGGTGCTCGGCCTCGCCACCGGCCCGGTCGACGCCCTGGTGGGAGTGCTCCGGTGACCGCGCGGACCGCCCCGGTCGACGGCGGCGCGGCGGGTACGCACGGCACGGCGGGACCGCGCGGTCGTGGGCGGAAGTGGACCGGCGAGCGTCGGACGTGCGGCGTGAGGGTCGCGGGCGGAGGCGGCCGGGTGGCCGCGCGGCGGGAGTGGGCGGCATGAGTCTCGTGCAGAGCGTGGACAACGTGGCGCTGCTGCCGGCGTACCTGGCCGCCGGCACCGCCGTACTCGTGCTCCTGGCCGACCTGCTGGTGGCCCGGCGCGGCGCGACGGTGGCCGTGGCCGCCGCGGGCGCCGTCGCCACCGCCGCCGGCGCTGTGCTGGTCGGCGCGGGGGAGACCCGGCGGACCTTCTGCGTCGGCGCCGACTGCTCCTGGGTCCTGGACGGCCGGGCGGCCCTGGTCGCCGCCGTCTTCGCACTGCTCACCCTCGGGGTGCTCGGGCTCTCCGGGCCGCTGCTGCGCGGCGGGCCGACGCCGCCGGGGGAGTTCTGCTTCCTGCTCGCCTGCTCGATGACCGGTGGCGTGGTGCTCGGCGCCGCCGGCGACCTGATCACCCTGATCGTCGCGCTGGAAACCCTCACCCTGCCGCTGTACGTGCTGGTCGGCCTGCGCCGGGGCAGCCTGGCCAGCGCCGAGGCGGCGGTCACCTTCTTCGTGGTCAGCGTGGTCGCGACCACCCTGACCCTGCTCGGCGCGGCGCTGCTCTACGCGGTCACCGGCGGGCTGCACCTGGACCGGCTGGGCGCCATCCTCAACGACCGCCCGGAGCTGCTCGACCTGCCGCTGGCCACCGCCGCCGTCGCGCTCGTGGTACTCGGCCTGGCGTTCAAGGTGGCGGCGGTGCCGTTCCACGCCTGGGCGCCGGCCACCTACGACGGCGCGCCGCTGCCGGTGGCCGCGTACCTCTCCACCGCCTCCAAGCTCGGCGGGGTGGTGGCCCTGCTCGCCGTGGTGCAGCGCGCGCTGCCGGCCGACGTCACCGGCCCGGTGCTCGCCCTGCTCGCCGTGCTGACCATGACGGTCGGCAACCTGGTGGCGCTGCGCCAGCGGCGTACGGTCCGACTGCTCGCCTGGTCGTCGGTGGCCCAGGCCGGCTACATCCTGGCCCCGCTGGGCGCGTTGGCGCTGGCCGCCGGGCGCACCGACGAGGCGCGGGCGGAGGCGTACGCCGCCGCGGTCGCGTACGCGGTCTTCTTCGTGCTGCTGGAGCTGGCGGCCTTCGCGGCGTTGGTGGCGTTGCGCCCGGCCGGCGCGGACGGCGGCACGGTCGACGACCTGCGCGGATCGGCCCGCCGGCAGCCGTGGGTGGCGGCGGCCCTCGCGCTGGCACTGATCGGCCTGGCCGGCCTGCCGCCGGGGCTGGCCGGTCTCTTCGCCAAGGTCACCGTGGTCCGGTCGCTGCTGACCGGTGGTGCCGGCTGGCTGGCTCTGGTGGTGGCGGTCAACGCGGTGATCGGGCTGGCCTACTACCTGCGCCTCGCCGCCACCCTGTACGCCGGCGACGCCCGGGACGTCCGTTCCGGCGAGGAAGGCGGGGCGCCGGCTGCCGGCGGCCGGGTGGCCTGGACGGTCACCACCGCGCTGGCCCTGGCCACCGCGCTGGCCGTGGTGGTCGGCTGCGCCCCGCAGCTCGTCCTCGACCTCGCCGCTCGCTGATCCCTTCCCCTGCCTACCAGGCCTCCCCGCCTCCTTTCGCCCCCCCGGCCACACCCGTCGCGACCTCGCCGCCCCCTTCCGCCACCGCCCGCACAGTTTCGACTCCTCGCGCCCTCGTCACCCCTGCCGAGCGGTTTGCGGCGAGTCGCGGTGTCCGGCCGAGAGATGCCGCGACACGCCGCAAAGCGCGCGAGGTCGCGCTCCCAGCGCGCCCACAGCGACCTCCAGCCAACTCACAGTCATGAGCAGGATGGTTGACGGGTACCGGTGACGTTGGACCGGTCAGCGGGTCCCGCGTGGCCCGCGCACCGAAGGAGTGATCGTGCATCACAACCGTCTGAAGACCGCAGCGCTGCTCGGCCTGTTGACCTCGCTGATCCTCGCGGTCGGCTACTGGTTCGGCGGCAGCGGCGGCCTCGTCATCGCCGTCGTCGTCTCGTTGCTGATGAACGGTGTGTCCTACTTCTTCTCCGACAAGCTGGCGCTGCGCTCGATGCGGGCGCAACCGGTCAGCGAGGCCGAATTCCCCGAGCTGTACCGGATGGTCCGTGAGCTGGCCACCGAGGCGCGGCAGCCGATGCCCCGCCTGTACGTCAGCCCGACCTCGCAGCCCAACGCGTTCGCGACCGGGCGTAACCCGGCCCACGCGGCGGTCTGCGTCACGCAGGGGATCACCGAGATCCTGGACTACCGGGAGCTGCGCGGGGTGATCGGCCACGAGCTGTCGCACGTCTACAACCGGGACATCCTCATCTCCAGCGTGGCGGCCGGCCTGGCCGGCATCATCACCGCGCTGGCCAACATCGCCTGGTTCATCCCGCTGGGCGGTGGCGACGACGAGGACGCCCCGAACCCGGTCGTGCTGCTGCTCACCCTGATCCTCGGCCCGATCGCGGCCACCGTGATCCAGCTGGCGATCAGCCGGAGCCGGGAGTTCCAGGCGGACGCCTCCGGCGCCCAGCTCACCCGGGACCCGCTGGCCCTGGCCAGCGCCCTCAAGAAGATCCACATGGGTACCCAGAAGCGTCCGCTGCCCGCGCAGGGTCAGCTGACCAGCACCGCCCACCTGATGATCGACAACCCGTTCAAGCGGGGCGGCGGCATCGCCGCGCTCTTCTCCACCCACCCCCGGATGGAGGAGCGGGTCGCCCGACTGGAGCAGTTGGCCGCCAACAGCGGCCCGGTGCAGTTCCAGCGCTGACGGACGACACCCGCGCCCGCGTCCGGTTCGCCGGCCGCGGGCGCGGTCGTGTCCGCGGGCACTAACCGTTTCCCTCGCGGCGAGACCGGCGTTAGGGTCGAAACGTCTCTCACCCATTACACCTCTGGAGGTCGACCGTGGCCGCACTGCGCCAGTACCTGGGCGTCTGGCGGATCCCCGGCGCGCCGATGCTGCTGGTCTTCGGCATCATCGGCCGGCTCGGGATCGGCATGACGCCACTGGCGCTGCTGCTGGTGGTGGAGCAGGTGACCGGGCGATACTCGCTCGCCGCGGTCGCCGGAGGCGTCTACGCCCTCTCCGGCGCCGCGCTCAGCCCCGTCGCCGGCCGGATCGCCGACCGGATCGGTCCCACCCGGGTGCTGCTGGCCACCGCCGTCGCCCACCCGCTGGCGCTCTTCGGCCTGCTCTGGGCGAGCCGCGCGGAGGCCGGCGGCCTCGGCCTGATCTACCTGGCCGCGGGGATCGCCGGTGCGACCTACCCGCCGCTGACCGCCGCGATCCGGGGTGCCTGGAACGACCTCACCGGCCCGAACTCCGGGCGGTACCACCTGCGCAACACGGCGCTGGCCGCCGAGACCTCGCTCTTCGAGGTCGTCTTCGTGCTCGGCCCGCTGCTGGTGGCCGGCTTCGTGCTCGTCGCCGACGCTGCTGCCGCGCTGGTCGGCGCCGCCCTGGTCACCCTGGTCGGCACGGCGGCCGTGGCGCTGGGGCGGGTGATGCGCGGCTGGCAGCCGCACCCGCGCGAGCACCACGCCCGGGGTCTCGGCCCACTGCGGGTGGGCGGCTTCCCCGCGCTGCTGGTCTGCGTCGCCAGCCTCGGCATCGCGTTCGGCGCGGCCGGGGTGATCGTGCCGGCCTTCGCCGGTGACCAGCCCACCGCCGACCCGGAGAGCCTCGCCGGCATCCTGCTCGCCGTCTGGGGCGTCGGCAGCGCCGCCGGGGGTTTCTGGTTCGGCGTACGCAAGCCGTCGGCGAACATGACCCGCCAGTTCGCCTGGCTCCTCGGCGCGGTGGCCGCCAGCTTCGCCGTCTTCGCGGTGATGCCCGGCCCGGCGGCGCTGGGTGTCGCGCTGGTGGTCGGTGGCGCCACCATCGCGCCGGCGCTCACCCTGGAGAACACCCTGGTCGGGCGGATCGCCCCGCCCGGCATGCTGAACGAGGCGTACACCTGGGTGGTGACCATGTCGGTCGCGGCGAGCGCCGCCGGCGGCGCGGTGGCCGGGCTGATCGTCGACCACGCCGGCGGCGTGCCGTGGGCGTTCCTCTTCGCCGGGGCCGCGGTGGCCGTCGGGGCCGCGGTGGCCGCGATGCCCGCCGGGCCGATCGCCCGGGCCGAGGCGACAGCGGTACGCGCGGAGCAACCGAGCCTGGTCTGACTGGCCCCCATGGCCGGAAGCGGCGTCGCGGCCGTTCCCCCTGAGGAACGGCCGCGACGGCCTGCATTCCCCTGATCGGGGTACAGCGTCGGAATGTTTCTCTTCTTCTCGAACCGGGTGGGGTGCCTCGGCTCCCTGTTGATCAGCGCGATCCTGACCGTGGTGCTGTTGTTGATCTTCTCTCGCTGAACAACCCGGCGTTGAGGTGCTAGCCAGGTGGTGACGGTGGCTCGAGTGGGCGTCCTTTCGCGCGGGCCGCGTCGGCGATGGCGACCCCGGCCAGGACCGCGGTCGCGGCGAGGGCGGCCAGCAGCGGCGACACGAACAGCATCGCCGGTGCCAGGACGGCCAGCACGAGCACGCCGATCGGCCGATCCAGGGACACGCGGCTGAATACCGCGTACTCGAAGCCGGCGCGCCCGGCCAGGAACAGCACGGGTCCGCCGAGGATGACGGCGACCCAGGCCGGCTGCGGGTGTCCGAGTGGATGGGCGATGACGAGTTCGACGCCGACGGAGGTGACGACGACCGCCGGCCACCATGATCGGCTGGGAGTATGTCGCCGAGAAGGCGACGCGGGTCGGGTCCGGGGCCGCTGCGACAGCCTCGGCCAACAGTTCCCGGGCGCGGTAGATGTAGATCCGCCAGAACAGCACCGTGATGACGAACGACACCACGAACGCCGCGCTCCGATCAGCCGCGAAAGCCGCTGCCATAGCGAACGGATATCTCCCCCGCGGACAGGCGCCGCTTGAACGGCATGGCCAAGCCTCAGCTCATGGATGCATCCTGCCGGGAGAGTCGAGAACGGCTTCTGCCAGGTCCGCCGGGAACATTCGCTTGACGCTCGCGGCGTACTCGCTCCCGTCCAAGGGTCGGCTCACCTGGTCACCATCTACCCGCACCGGCAAGGAGACACCCGAGGTAACCCCCGGCTCCGGTGCGCCTTCGCACAGCGCCCAGGCAAACGACGAGGAACCGTCCCGTCCAAGCAGTCGGACGTTGCATGTACCCGGACCGCTGAGCAACTTGCCAGGCAAGAGCGAGGCGAGCCGCTTTTCCTCAACCTGGACAGCAGCGGTGCCGCGGTCGGGCAATAGGTACTCCGGCTCAGAACAGCCAGCGAGTAGCACGACCGCCATGCCGAGCCAAGCGGCGAACCGGCGAGTCACCCACCGATCATCGCACGTTCCATGGCTGGGCAGGTCCCGCGAAAGCAGCCAAGCGGGCAGACGAGACCTGCGCCCGCGGCGAGCGCAGCGACAGTCGGGTTCGAGTGGGAGCGCCAGCGCCTACCGTTGGCCGTCCGGCGACAGGTGGGGTGCCAGGTAGCGGATCAGGGGTCCGTGTGGATCGCGATAGTCAAGAACGATGTCCGGTTCACCGCCGGTCGATGAGGTTGGCTCGCTCGTTCCTTGGACGTCGCCACTGTCCTGCGTGGGGATGCCGGCCGTCACGCTGATATTCACGTGCCGCACGCCACGGTCTGTCTCCGTAGCGAGTCCGCTCACGATGACGACAACAGTCCAACCCTCTTCGTGCCGCTCCGGCAGCAGGCTGCTGCCGTCATCCAGATCCGGTTCCCCGGGCAGGCAGCGGCAGATCCGGCCACGGGGCGTGCAGTTCCTGTCGGAAAGATCAGGCACGTCGCGCCATTCACTGAGGCTTGACTCCACCTCCTGGAGGCGTGACGAGCCCGGGTGCGTGTTACATGGCTCTGCGTGGGCGGGCAGACTACGCCCTGGCGAAGCCGGCGGCAGAGCGGTTCCGCACGCCGTCGACGCGGCTCACGTCCAGGCGGTCGTCAGGCCGCACGGTGGGACGGCCACTGCGGAGGATCTAGTGGTCGTCCTTCTCCTCGTCTTCCTTTTCCTCGTCCTTCTTTTCCTCGCCCTTCTTCTCGTCGTTCTTACCCTCACCTGGGGGCGGGACGGGCCGGATGGTCTGGCCGGCGACGGAGAAATTCGACCGGCAGACGGTCCCGTTGATCGTGAAGGTGGTGGGAAGGGAGTTCACCCCTTGGTAAGTCCCGTCCACGCGAGCGGTGACGGACTTCTTCGCAGGCAGTGCATCGCCCCGCACCTCCACCGAACGGCCCTTCTGTTTCCATGCACCTGGAGAGCCGCGCAGAAGCCGCTGCTCGCCTGGAAGGTCGAAGGTCAGCCGCCAGGTGTTGATGGCCGTGGTTCCGGTGTTGGAGATGCTGACAGTGCTGGAGAAACGGCCGTTGACGGCCCGCCGGACGGTGTACTGGACACTGCACTCTGGTTTACGCTCGCCCATTCCGGCGACGGCGCTGGGCGTGCCAACCAGGGCCTCATCCTCTCCCTGACCTGCTGTGTGATTCAGCCAAGCGGCAGCGAATACGCCCGGGAACAGCAGGGCGGCGGCGCCAGTGGCCGCGACCTGGCGACGTCTGCTCGGCAACAGTTGTCGCCAGCGGGCTAGAAGCTGCTCGTACGGGCCTGGTGCCAGCAGCCCAACCGCGATCTTGGTTAGGTTGCCGGCACCGCCGGTCGCTCGGCCCGGTACAGCGACCTTCGTCGGACCTGCCTTGGCCGTGGCCTCCTGTTGGGGCAGCACGAGCGTGGCGGCCGAGAGCCCAGCAACGTCGCTGAGGACCATGGCAACCTCGGCCGCGTTTGGCCGCTGGGCTGGCTCCTTGCCAAGGCACCGCCGACACAACTCCGTCACCTCGGGCGGGAGTTCCTCGATGGGCGGCAAGGCGGCTGGCTCCTGATACCGGTGCGCGACCAGCATCTGGGTGGTGCTGGAGGCGTGCCACGGCAGAGTCCCGGCCAGTGCCCGATAGAGCAACAGACCCAGCGCATACACGTCCGTCGCCGGCTGCACCAACCCTTTCTGCAGCCGTTCGGGAGCTAGGTACGCCGGTGTACCGAGCAGCGGGCCGGCCGAACCATCCGCGTCGCCGGAAGCGGCCGAGAGCCCGAAGTCCACCAACTTGGCCCCTGCCGCGGTCACCATCACGTTGCCGGGTTTGACATCACGATGAACGACGCCGCGGTCATGGGCCGCCGCCAGCGCGGCGGCGACCTGGGCGCAGATCAGCACAGCCAGTCGCCACGGCAGCGCACCGCCGGTCAGCAGTTGTGCCAGCGAGCGGCCTTCAACGACCTCCATGACGACATAGGGCAGCCGGCGCCCGGCGCCGTCGGCCGCCTCGCCGTAGTCGTAGACCTCCACGATGTTCGGGTGGCGCAACCGCGCCGCCGAACGAGCTTCCAGCCGGACACGCTGCAGTAGTTGCGGGTCGGCGGCCAGCTCCGGCGAGAGCATCTTGACCGCGACGTCTCGTCCGAGCACCTCGTCGTGGGCCCGCCAGACGACCGACATGCCGCCCGCGCCCAGGCGGTCCACCAGCCGGTACCGGCCGTTGAGCAGATGCCCGCTCTCCATGACGGTAGCGGTGCCCAGGCGGGCACCGGACGAAACAGTGACCCGACGTGTCCGTGCGGCGCCGGCTCGACCAGCAGGACGGATCAGCGGCTGGGCAGGACTCGCACGAGTTGTGCCAGCCCAGCGGCGAGAGTCTGGTAACCGGCCTCGGAGATCTTGTTTTCCTTCCGCAGTTCGGCGACTTTTTCGCCGAACTCCGCTAGCTTTTCCCGGGCCTTGTCCTCCTCCCCGGCAGCTTGCTTCTCGGCGGCTTCCCGCAGTCGCTTTGTCAGCTCCTCAGCGGCCTTCGGAGTCAACTGCCCGTTCTCAGCGAGCCCCACGATAGTGGTGCGCAGCCCCGCGATGAGCTGGGTGGCGTTCAGGCTTGGGCGGGGGGACGGCTTCACCGTTGGTGAGGCTGACGGAGACTCTGACGGCTCCTCGGCCATCGCCGCGTCAGCAGCCTCCGGTGCAACGTCCCCGCTGGCCACAGGGACCCCCGGCCCGGCTGCGGACGGTTCAGGATCGCCGCCCGTGAACGTCACCACCATGGCCGCAAGGAGCACCGCGACCAGAGCACCAGCCACAGCCGCCCACATGAACCACCGCGTCGCGTCGGTCTCGGCCCGCCGGTGTCCGCCTCTCCGCACCATCGGCATCGTGCGGGTCGCCGAGTCCGGACCGGGAGCGGTAGGGGTGGCAGGAAAGTCGGAAGTCACGCCAGAGCCCCCGCGGCCATCCAGGCGACGAGGTTCAACGGTGTGTCGCACCCGTCGGGGGACTGGTGCTGGGCCAGCTCACGGCAGTCCAGATGGACTCTTCTGGAGAGAGAAGTGTGTCGCTTCATCGGCTCAACAGCACCACGCCGAGAGCAATGGATCCGACCACAAGGATGATTCCCCCAAACATGGCATACGACCACCACGGATCCGAGCGCCTCGACAGAACGGGGACAGGGCGAGTCGGCGAGTTCCATCCGTGAGAGGTCGAGGGCGTGGCATTGGAAACGTTGACGTGGGGCCACCGAGCGGACGACGTGCGGTGTGCTGACTGGGCCATGACACAACTCCCTAGGGCGTACCGGGCGGGCGTCCGAGGCTGGTCTGGGCGCGTCGCTGACGCTGAACACCTCTACGCTCCGCCGCCGCGCCGCGCCTACACCGCCCTTCCCATCGGCGTGGCAGACGGGACGGGCGTTACACCTGAGTCGTTGCCGCTGCACCTGGCGCGGGTGGCCGTCGGCAGCATCGGTGACGCGAACACTCCGAGGGCGAGGACGCGGGCGGACACAGCCGGACGGGGCGCGGAGTTCTCACCAGCGAGGAATCGGAACAGCAGCGGAGGAGCTAGCTGGCACGCGGGGTGTACATGATGACGGCCACGCCGGTGAGGCAGATGGCTGCACCGATGACGTCGTAGCGGTCGGGGCGGAACCTGTCGACGACCATGCCCCAGGCGAGGGAGCCGGCGACAAAGATTCCGCCGTAGGCGGCGAGGATGCGGCCGAAATTCGGGTCGGGTTGGAAGGTGGCGACGAAGCCGTAGAGCCCGAGCGCGATGACTCCGGCCGCTATCCGGAGCAGCCCGCGGTTTTCCCGCCAGCCCTGCCACACCAGCCAGGCGCCGCCGATTTCGGCGAGCGCTGCGAGTAGGAACAGCAGGATTGAGCGGGCAACCGTCACGCGTCGGACCGTAGCGTGACCACCTGGCGGTCGTGCTGGTCGGGTTGGCCGCAGGAGCAGTTGCCGCCGGCGCAGCCGGTGGTGTGGCGGCGTTTGGTGGCCCACCACCAGGACAGGCCGGCGAGCACGGCCAGGGCGACGGCGACGCCGGGCAGGAAACGGTTGACCGCGGCCCAGCCGGCACCGCCGAGAACCCCGGCTGCCAGCAGCGGCGGCAGGATGCAGCAGGCGGCGCAGGCGGCTCCTGCGAGTCCGGTCATGCTGGAGGGGAGGAGGCGGCGCAGCCGGTCAGCAGGTGTCGGCACGGTCGTTCCTTTCGCCGAGTTCCGCAAAGGGCAGGGGGCAGCAGGAGCTGCTGGCACAGGCGACCAGGTCGTCGCAGCCGGCCGAGATGGCGGCGCGCAGGGTGTCGCGGATGACGGTCAGGTCTGCCAACCTCCGTTCCACCTCGACGAGCTTGTCCTTTGCCCGTGCCTGGAGTCCGGCGTCGGGTCGGCCGCTGTGCTGATGTCGGCCCGCGTCGAGCAGGTCGGCGACCTCGTTGAGGGTGAAGCCGAGGCGCTGTGCGGTCTTGATGACCCGCAGCAGGGTGACCGTGTCGGACGGGTAGAGCCGATGCCCGCCCGGCGACCGCTGGGGAGAGGCAAGTAGTCCCCGGCGCTCGTAGTAGCGCAGCGTCTGCAAGTTGACGCCGGCCGCGTCGGCCAGCTGGCCGCTGCGTAGCCCCGATCCGGTCATTTCTGGCCCCGGACAGACGTCGCCCGTTCGGCGAGGGCATCGAGGACGTCGACGTGTGCCGCCGGTACCCGGACGTCCAGGCTCAGCGAGTCCGGGCTGGGTCGCATGATGTCGAAAGCGAAGAACGAACAGCAGGACGATTCACGGTCCGTCAGATCCCGCGCAGTCTCCTCCACCTGCTCCGCGCCGTCGAGCTGCAATCGCAGATGCTGTGCCGACAGCCGGTCGACACCCTGGACCGCATCGCGGAAGAACTGATCGAACTCGGCGAGCCGCAGCGGCCGTTCGTACGTCGGCAGGGTGCACGCATCCGGCGCCCAGGAGTCATCCGTGGTGACATGTCGATCGCTCATACTCCGACGGTAAGCCTGTACCTAGGTACCGGATGCAAGCCCCGGTCGGTGGAGGGATCCAGGCCGTCGCCAGGCCGTCAGAGGTCGGACAAGCCCACCAAAGATGGCCATTGGCGACGACGGTTGCGCAGGTAGCGCGACGTGGTCCAGACGGTGACCTGCGCGCAGAGAGGGCCTTACCGGTAGTTGGTGAACTGCAGGGCCACGCCGAAGTCCTCGCCCTTGAGCAGCGCGATGACGGCCTGCAGGTCGTCCTTCTTCTTGCCGGTGACGCGCAGCTGGTCACCCTGGATCTGGGCCTGGACGCCCTTCGGGCCCTCGTCGCGAATCTTCTTGCTGATCGCCTTGGCCTTGTCCGAGTCGATGCCCTGGATCACCTTGCAGTCGATCTTGAAGACCTTGCCCGAGGAGCGCGGTTCGCCGGCATCCAGCGACTTCAGCGAGATGTTCCGCTTGACCAGCTTCTCCTTGAAGACGTCCAGCGCGGCGCTGACCCGCTCCTCGGTCTCCGCCTGGAGGCTGATCGCCTCCTCGCCCGACCAGGAGATCTCCGCGCCGGTGCCGCGGAAGTCGAACCGCTGCGCGAGCTCCTTCTCCGCCTGACGGAGGGCGTTGTCGACCTCCTGGCGATCGACCTTGCTCACGATGTCGAACGACGGGTTCGCTGCCATGCTCATGCTCCTGCTGTCCGGCGGTCTGTCACGTACCGTCGCCCGCTGACCAGCGGCACGACCCCCTGACCGTACCCGGTTGCGGCGGCCCCGGGGGCAACCGCTATCCTTGGCGTCGCTGCCGCGCGCGAGTGCGGTGGTACGCCCTGGCGGGTTGCCCGAGCGGCCAATGGGAGCGGACTGTAAATCCGTCGCGAAAGCTTCAGAGGTTCGAATCCTCTACCCGCCACCAGGTGCGACAAAGGCCCCTGACCAGCAGAAATGCGGGTCGGGGGCCAATCTCGTTCGGTCCCGCTGAGTCCAGCCGTCGCCCGCCGTCGATCACAGTCCGGGGGCGTATCGGGGGGAGCTATACCGGCGAAGCTGCGGCCAGGGGAGAGCGTAATGGCTCAGTGGCAGCTTGACGTGGCTTCGCTCACCAAGGGCTTCGTCTCGCTTGGGCCAGAAGTGGCGGAGGTACAACTACGATCCGGGGGTGGTTCGCGCGGAGAGCCGGAGAGATGAGCAGCGGTTACGCCGCATTGAGGCCGTGACTGATGCGGCCCTGTCTCGACTCGATGCCGCCGACCTCTTCGACGAGCTACTCGACCGAGTCCGCGACCTAATGCAGGTTGACACGGCCGCCATCCTCCTGCTCGATGTACCCGCCCGGCAGTTGGTGGCAACTGCGGCAAAGGGGCTGGAGGAGGAGGTCCGCCAGGGCTTCCGCATCTCGGTCGGTCGAGGGTTCGCCGGCCGAATCGCCCTGACCCAGCAGCCAGTGATCATCGAGCAGGTCACCTCGGACAACGTGGTGAACCCGATCCTGCTGCAAACCGGTGTCCAGTCCCTGCTGGGCGTACCGATCATCGCTCGTGCCGAACTTGTCGGCGTTCTGCACGTCGGCACCCTTACGCCGCGCCGGTTCACCCCCGACGACGTCCGCCTGCTGGAACTGGTCGCCGATCGGGTCAGCCTGGCCAGCCGGGCTCGCGCGAACACGCTGGATCAGGCAACCGCCCTGGCTCTGCAACGTAGCCTGATCCCCACCGAACTGCCCGAGGTGCCCGGCCTTGAGATGGCCGGCCGGTACGTGCCGGGTCACGCCTCTGGCGTCGGCGGTGACTGGTACGACGTGTTCACCCTTCCCTCCGGTTGGCTGGGCGTGGTCATGGGTGATGTGTCGGGTCATGGGTTGCAGTCTGCGGTGGTGATGGGACGCGTCCGCAGTGCGCTTCGCGCGTACGCCCTGGTCTGCGATGACCCCGCAGAGGCGCTGACCCTTCTCGATCGAAAGGTGGCTCATTTCGAGGCCGGCAGCCTGACCACCGCGTTGTACGCGATGATCTCTCCGGATGCCTCCACCGTGCACGTCTCCCTGGCCGGACACCCCCGGCCGGTCCTGGCCGTTCCCGGTGAGTCGACCACAATGCTTCCCGCGCACATCGACCCTCCGCTGGGCATCGGCCCCCGGCAGCCGCAGCGGCGCACGACCAGCCTCGACTTTCCACCCGGCGCGGTCCTCGTCTTCTACACCGACGGGCTCGTCGAACGCCGGGGCGAACTGCTCGATGCCGGTATGGCTCGTCTGATGGCCGCCGTTCCGTTGGCTCCCGTCGAGACCGTGTGTCAGACCGTCATGGCGACCCTCGACGCGGAGCACCCGGATGACGACATCGCTTTGTTGGCCATCCGCCGGCTGACCAACTAGAACGCCTGCGCGAGCCTGCGGTTCACCAACTACAGGTAAGGGACCCCGGCCGGCCTGGTCTTCGGGCCGACCACGCCGTGTCACCTCGGCAGACGTCGTCACCAGTGGTCGTCGTTGCGCTCACGGTCGGCCTCCGACGGCCTGGACCTGGTCCTCGTCGACCCGCCCGAAACCTGCACCCCGCCCCGGCGGAAGTTCACAAGTCCCGCTCCGCCTCGGCCTGCCGAAGCGCAGCCCACGACACCGGCACAGCCACAATCCCGGTACACAGCACGGCTACGAGCGAGAGAACTACCCAAGGCCAATGGCGCGATGATTGAACCAACGGATCGCCGCCGCCGCCCGGCGACCCGGCAAAGCTGGTGCCTCCCCTGGTCCCATACGCGGCAACATATGCCGCTGGTGGGCGTGACGGAATGCCGACCTGGCGGGTTCACCGCCGACGACACGGACCCACCTGGCGCGGGTCGGCTTCAGTCGTCGCGTCCGGCACCGCGATCGGGTGCGCTCATGTCCCCCGTCCCGGGCGTGCCATCGGCGAGCCCGTAGCGCAGGTACACGGTGCCCTTCGGATTGGCTACCGGCGGTTCGAGGAGTGTGAGGTTCGTGGGCACCGCGCCACCGTCGAACACCTTCTTCCCGACGCCGAGCACGATCGGGTGCACCCAGAGGTCGAGACGGTCGAAGAGCTTCTCGCGCAGGAGGGTCTGCACCAGGTTCAGGCTTCCGACGACCTTCACGTGCTTGTGCCGGTCACGGACCTCGCGCACCGCGCCGGCCAGATCCGGGCCGAGTTGCGTGGACCCGGCCCACGAGAGGTCGGGCCTGCCGCGGGAGGCCACGTACTTCGGGACGCTGTTGAAGAGCGTGGCGATCTCGTTGTCCTCGCCGCCCTCCTGGTGCGGCCAGTAGGCGGCGAAGATGTCATACGTCCGCCGGCCGAGCAGGAGGGCGTCCGTGCCCTCGTACGCGGCACCGACCTGCGCCCCGGCGACCTCGTCCAGCAGGGGCGCCTGCCAGCCGCCGAACGGGAACCCCACCGGGTCCTCGTCGGGGCCGCCGGGCGCCTGCCCGACGAGGTCGAGGGTTGCGAACAGCTCGATGTGGATGAGGCCCATGCCTTACTCCCGATGAGTTTGGTTGTCTCGGTCGGGAGGTAGACCTGTGGGCACCGGCAGACTCATCGCTGCGACGGCACCAAGTTTCGTACTTGTCCACCGCCACGCCCGGTGCATCGGTCACCACCCCGTCCCGCAGTCAGCGTCCTTGCGACGCCCGGGACGCCGCACCGGCACTCCCCACTCACGATAGATCACAGCCGCGTCCGAACTGGGTGGCTGCCCTGCGCCCAGCGTCACCGCAAGTCACCGGCGGGATCTACGGCTGTGGTACCAACCGCTCTCGGATCTGTCGAGCCGCTTCGGTGGGTGCGATCTCTGCGGTGTTGATGGCCGTCGCGTCGGCCGCAGGCCGTGGCTGCGCAACAGGCCGACGGCCAGTTCCGCCTCGGTGCGGCTGGTGACGACCGCCACCGTGACCGGCGCACTCTCCATGACAGAGGTCAGTGAGCAGGTCCGGGCCGGACCCGAGCGCGAAATCGCGTTTCGGGTCGCCGGGCCGGTGTGAGACTGGGCGCGTGTCAGCCCCGCCGGCGCCGGACCGCGGCCACCCGCTGGCCCACACGAGAGCTGGTCACCGATCGCTCCCAGGGCGTGCAGCTGGCGACGGTCCAGGAGCTGGCCCGCTACTGGACGGATGAGTACGACTGGCGCAGGTGCGAGGCGAGACTGAACGGCTGCCCCAGTTCACGACCGAGATCGACGGGGTCGAGATCCACTTCATCCACGTCAAGTCGCGGCAGGAGAATGCGCTGCCGCTGATCATGACCCATGGCTGGCCCGGCTCGGTCATCGAGCTGCTGGAGACCGTCGGCCCGCTGACCGACCCGACCGCTCACGGCGGCACCCCCGACGACGCATTCCACCTCGTGCTGCCGTCCCTGCCTGGCTACGGCTTCTCGGGCGAGCCGACCGAGCTCGGCTGGGAGTCCGGCCGCATCGCACGCGCGTGGGCGGAGCTGATGGACCGCCTCGGCTACCCGCGCTACGTCGCCCAAGGAGGCGACGTCGGCGCCAGCGCCACGGACGCGATGGGCCGCCAAGCACCCGAGGGGCTGCTCGGCATCCACGTCAACCTGCTCGCCGGGGCGCTCGGTATCAAGGACCAACTGCCCGCGGAGTCCGAGCAGGAACGCGCGGCGCACAAAGCGCTCGAGACGTTCACGACGGACGGCTTCGGCTACTTCCTGGAGCAGTCCACCCGGCCGCAGACGATCGGCTACTCCCTGCTCGATTCACCCGTCGGGCTGGCGGCCTGGATGCTCGACCACGACACGGACAGCTACTACAAGATCTCCCGCGCGTTCGTCGACGGCGAGCCCGCGGGCGGTCTCACCCGGGACAGCATCGTCGACAACATCACGCTGTACTGGCTGACGGGCACCGGCGCCTCGGCCGCCCGGTGGTACTGGGAATTCGGACGGTTCGTGGCCGGAGCCCGTGCGGCCGGCCAGGCTCCTCCGGCGGTCGCGGTTCCGGTCGGCTTCACGACGTTCCCCGGCGAGATCTGGGCTGCCCCGCGCAGCTGGGTCGAGACGGTCTACCCCGGCGTCGCCTACTTCAACGAGGTCGACAGCGGCGGCCACTTCCCCGCCTGGGAGGAGCCGGAGATCTTCTCCACCGAGGTGCGGGCCGCGTTCCGGCCGCTGCGGAAATCCTGAGCCCGCTCCGGTTCGCGGGTGACCCTCCTGGTCAGTGAGCCGCCAGGCCCTTCTCGTCACCCCACTCCGGCAGACGCCCTCCTATCCTGGCCGGATGGAGCTGGAGTTCAGCGGCGAGGTGTGGTTCTGGAAGGGCCCGGCGCCCTGGCACTTCGTCACCGTCCCGGACGAGGACTGCCTGGAGTTGAGCGTGACCGCCGCGTCCGTGAGCTACGGCTGGGGCATGGTGCCGGTCAGGGCCCGGATCGGGCGGACCCGGTGGACGACGTCGCTGTTCCCCAAGGACGGGCGGTACGTGGTGCCGGTGAAGGCGGGCGTCCGAGCGGCCGAGCGGCTCAACGTCGGAGACCTGGTGACGGTCCAGCTCGTGGTCGACGGGTGAGCGGGCGGCACCCCGCTTGCCGGCTGCCGGCCCTGCGCGGCACGCCCCGCACCCCAGCGGAGTAATCGGCCTGAGGTGGCTGACCCGCAGCGAGACCGAGCGGCCTGACCTGCGAAGAAGCGGGTTGCAGCCCTCGTCCTGGCCGCCGCCGCCGACGGGTGAGCGTATTCACGTCGCTTACTGTCGGCTAAGGGCTGGCGCTTCTGCGTCGCGTAGAGCATTCTGACGGTCGTGGATGTGTCGCCGGTCGGTGGAGCGCCGGTCGACCGATTCCTCGCCCGGCTTCACCCGCCCGGCTGCGGTGGCCGGAGGCCGCGGGCTCCCGGGGAGGGCTGAGGCCGTTCCGGGGCGTACCACCGCCTCCGTCGCTTCTGACCGGATCTTCTGACTGGCCGGCTCTCGTGGCAAAGGTCCCACTCGCCGGAGGACGATGGGAATCGCGGCTAAAGACGGAAGACGCGTCATCTGTGCGCTGCTCACGCCCGCAGGTCGCTCCGGCTGGTGACTTGTCGTCGACCGTCCGAACCGGCCGGTACGGACCACGCCGATGGGCCGTCCGTCCGCTTTGCGGGTCGACCCGCTTGTGGCACGATCGTGGAATCTTCACCACCGACAACCCTGCCGACAGGAGCACGCGAATGTCTGGTCGAAGGCTGGCCCGGCGGGTCGGCGTGATGCTCATGCTCGTCGCCCTCGCCGCTGGAGTCGGCGGTGGGCTGATCGGCAACGGGCCGGTTGAGATCCGGACCTTTGACTATGTCTGGACGGCCCCGCCGGCTCCGTAGTCTCGTCGGCGCCCGCCCGGGTCTGGGCCCAGACTTGTCGACGGCGACCTGACGCCCATCAGTCCACGGTCCTCGGCACGATGACCGATGAGGAGAGTTATGGCCGACCGTCGGTCGTCATCGGCGGGGGCATCGTCCCCTCGGCGGCCCGCCGAACACGCCTGGTTGGTCACCGGACCGCTGGCCATCGTGGCCATCGTCTTCTCCACCGCGATCGGCCTGGTCACTTCGCCGCCGCTCGGGTCATGGGGCATTGCCGCGGTTCTGCTCACCGTCATGGTGGTGGCGGGCCTGCCGATGCTCAACTTCGTGATCGGCAGGCAGTCCTTCGGGGTGCGGCTCACCGAGATCCCGCTGGTCCTGGCCTTCTACTTCCTGCCGCCACTGATGGTGGTGCTGGCGTACACGCTGGCGACCCTGCTCACCCATCTCCGTTACCGGTTCGGGGTCGCCAAGCTCGCGTTCAACGTGGCCAACGCCTCCGCTGCGGCGTCCTTCGCCGCGCTGGTGCTGCTGGCCCTCCCGCCGATCCGTGGGGTGGGGCCGGGCACCTGGGGGATCCTTTTCGCCTCGGTCAGCACGTTCACGCTGGCCACCCTGTTCGGCGTGGCAGGGGTCATCATGGTCATGCACGGCTGGCAGGCCGGTGCCAAGGTGCTACGGAACGCGCCGTCGACGCTGCCGACCTCTGCGGTCAACGTGGTGGTCGGTCTGGTCGTACTCATCGTGCTGGACACCACCTGGTGGTCGGCGGTCCTCATCGCCGCGCTCGCGGCCGCCGTCGCCCTGGTCTACCGCTCGTACGCCCAGTTCTTCCGGCAGCACCGGACGCTGGGCGGGATGTACGACCTGACCAAGGCGATGACCGCGGAGGGGCAGAGCGGCAACCTGGTGGACGTCCTGCTCGGCCGGATCCGGGCGCTGATGCAGGCCGAGTACGCGACCCTCTGGCTGCCCGCCCAGGGACGGCACCCGGAGGTCATGTTGACCGCCCGGGTGGACGACTCGGGTCTGCTCGACGTCGCGCCCACTCCCGAGGTGATCCGGGAGGAGACCCGACGGCAGCAGCGGAGCCTGGCGCTCGGCGTACGGCTCGGCGGGGACGAGGAGTTGCGGGCGTCGCTGCGTACGACCGGCGTCAAGGACGTCATCGCCGTACCGCTGCGCTCCGGGCAGGCCGTCATCGGCACCCTGGAGGTGGCCAACCGGCTCAGCGACGTGGGCCACTTCACCGACAGTGACATTCCCATCTTCGAGACCGTGGCGGCGCACGCCGCGGTCGCCCTGGAAAACTCCCGCCTGGTCGACCGGCTGCGCCACGACGCGTACCACGACACGCTCACCAAGTTGCCCAACCGCCGCCGGATCACCGGCGCGCTCGACGAGGCGGTCAAGATCCGCGCACCGGGTGAGGTGGTGGCGGTGCTGCTCTTCGACGTGGACGGCCTGCGCCAGGTCAACGAGTCCCTCGGCCACGCCGCGGGCGACAAGGTCCTCGTCGAGGTGGCCGAGCGGCTGCGCGCCTGCGCGCCCTCCTCGGCCCTGGTGGGCCGCGCCGGCGGCGACGAGTTCCTGGTCACCCTCCGGCTGGAGAACGCCGAGGCGGCGCTGGAACTGGCCGCCCAGCTGCGCGAGCAGATCCGCGACGAGATGGTCTTCGACGCCCTCACCCTCGACGTCGACACCGCGGTCGGGGTGGCGGTGCACCCGGACCACGGCAGCGACGCCGCGTCGCTGCTGCAACGGGTGGACCTGGCCGCGACGGCGGCCAAGTCGGTCCCGGGCAGTGTGCAGCTGTTCAATCCGGCGTTGGAGTCGCGGTCGCTGCGCCGGCTCGGCCTCGCCGGCGATCTGCGTCGGGCGCTGGACGAGGGCGCGCTGGAGGTCTACTTCCAGCCGAAGGTGACGCTGCGCGACCGGCGGTTGGTCGGGGTCGAGTGCCTGGCCCGGTGGGAACACCCGACACACGGCACGGTGAGTCCGGAGGACTTCGTCGCGGTGGCCGAGCACACCGGCCAGCTGGGCCGGCTCACCGAGGTGGTGCTGCGGGAGGGGCTGCGGCGCAGCCGGGACTGGAGCCACACCGGCCAGCCGCTCGCCGTCGCGGTCAACCTCGCCGCGCGTACGCTCACCGACCAGCACTTCCCCGACAGGGTAGGTGAGCTGCTGACCGAGTACGGCGTCCCGCCGCAGCGGCTCACTCTCGAGATCCGCGAGTCCGGGGTGCTGGACGGCACCGACCGGCCGATCCCGACCCTGCGCCGGCTGCGGGACCTGGGCGTGCGGCTCTCGGTGGACGACTTCGGCACCGGTGACTCGTCGCTGGCCCATCTGCGCCGGCTGCCGGTGCACGAGGTCAAGGTCGACCGCTCGTTCGTGCAGGGGATGGCGACGGATCCGGGCGACCTGGCGATCGTCAACGCCGTGGTCACGCTCTCCCAGCAGTTCGGTCTCGCCGTGGTGGCCGAGGGCGTGGAGAGCGAGCTGACCCTGGAGCTGCTCCAGGACATCGGCTGCGAGATCGGCCAGGGCTTCCTGTTCAGCCGCCCGCTGCCGTACGAGCGCCTGGAGGCCTGGTTCGGCGCCCAGGTGGACCCGGAGACGATCTCCGCGGGTGAGTCGCCGAGGCTGCGGGTTGTGCCCTGATCTGTGGAAACGCGGGGCAGGGGGATCCGATTTCACCTCGGCGGCGAGGTCATGTACTGTTACCTCTGCGCGACGCCCTCCGGGTGATCGGGCAGGCCCCCTTAGCTCAGTCGGCAGAGCGTCTCCATGGTAAGGAGAAGGTCTACGGTTCGATTCCGTAAGGGGGCTCAGAGGGTCCGGCTGGACCCGCCTGCGGCGGTGTAGCTCAGATGGCAGAGCAAGCGGCTCATAATCGCTGTGTCGCCGGTTCAAGTCCGGCCACCGCTACTCTCGTCCTCCGGGCCTGGTTCCCGGCGGCCGGTGGAACGGGCGCCACTGGCGCCCACTTTGCATGTCCGCGCATCGACCGCGTAGGCTGATGCGTCGTAGTTGATACCCCAGCGAGGAAGGCACTCCGCCGTGGCGAAGGCGACCGATGTCCGGCCGAAGATCACTTTGGCGTGTGTGGAGTGCAAGGAGCGCAACTACATCACGCGCAAGAACCGTCGTAACGACCCGGACCGCATCGAGCTGAAGAAGTTCTGCCCCCGGGACGGCAAGCACACGGTCCACCGCGAGACCCGCTGACCTGCGGCCGGCATCGCCGGCCCGGTCCCTGAGCACTTCCCGGACGCCGATCCGCACGGATGGCGCGGCATTTTCGCCGCCCCTCCCGTACGGATCGGCGTTCGTGCTTTGCGTGTAGGTTCGGCGGCATGTCCCTGGACCCGTCCTTCGTCGGCCGGACCTATCCGCCGACCGCCCCCTATCAGGTGGGCCGAGAAAAGATCCGCGAGTTCGCCGCCGCCATCGGCGCCACCGACCCGGCCCACCACGACCCGGAGGCGGCCCGGGCGCTGGGCCACCCGGACGTGGTCGCCCCGCCGACCTTCCCCTTCGTGATCACCATGGCCGCGAACCGCCAGATCGTCGAGGACCCGGCGCTGGGCGTCGACTACAGCCGGGTGGTGCACGGCGACCAGCGCTTCGCGTACACCCGTCCGGTGGTGGCCGGGGACGAGCTGGTCTGCGTGAACACCATCGAGGAGGTCACCAACCGGGGCGGGCACGGCTTCCTGACCACCCGCACCGACGTGCGCACCGTCGCCGGCGAGCCGGTGGTCGCGGTCTGGTCCAAGCTCGTCGTACGTGGGGAGGGCTGAGATGGAACTGCCGACTCAGACGTTCCGGATCACCCGGGCGGACCTGGTTCGCTACGCGGGCGCCTCCGGCGACTTCAACCCGATCCACTGGAGCGACCGGACCGCCACCAAGGTGGGCCTGCCCGGGGTGATCGCGCACGGCATGTTCACCATGGCGCTGGTCGGTCGGGCCGTCACCACCTGGGCGGGGGCACCCGACGCGGTGGTCGACTTCGGCGTCCGGTTCACCCGGCCGGTGGTGGTCCCGGACGACGACGAGGGCACCGAGATCGAGGTCAACGCGGTGGTGAAGGAGGTCACCGAGGAGGGCCTGACCAGGCTCGACGTGACCGCCACCTGCCTGGGGGAGAAGGTCCTCTCGCAGGCCCGGGCGATCGTCCGGACCACCCGCTGACCGGTGCTGGACAGGTGATGGGCGGTGCCGGTTGGGAAAGTCGGGGCACTACCCGTACACTGGTCCGCCGTGGGGCAAGTGATCCGTGCCCGGCCCTCGTGGCCGAGCGGGGCGAGCGTTGCCGCACAGGGGTGTAGCTCAATTGGCAGAGCAGCGGTCTCCAAAACCGCAGGCTGCAGGTTCAAGTCCTGTCACCCCTGCGCCTCAGGCCTGACCGTTCCCGTGGGTCGCGCCGCCGACTGGCGGCGTCCGGCCCGTGGTGGTGGCATCGGCGGGGTGGTTCCGAGGCATCGGGCCCCTTCGTCCGGTCCGCCGGCCGCGGCCCGTCGCGGGACGGCTGGTCCGGCCGGCGTGACCAAACGCCGCGTACGCCCATGAGGCGTACGACCGACATCCCGCGACGGAGGGCGAAGTGGCCGAGAGCAAGCGGCGCGGCGAGGACGCCGGCGACGAGGGTCTGCGCGACGAGCGCGACGAGCTCGTTGACGACGTGGCCGCCGACGACGACGCCACCGGCGCGGACGAGCCGGTCTCCCGGGGCGGCACCGCGACCCGTTCGCGGGCCCGTGCCGGTTCGGCCGACAGCAGGCCGAAGACCCGTACCGACACCGACCGGATCGGGCTGTTCGCCCGCATCGCGCGTTTCTTCCGCGAGGTGGTCGCCGAACTGCGTAAGGTCATCTGGCCGACCCGCAAGGAGCTGCTGACCTACACGGCCGTGGTGGTGACGTTCGTCGCGGTGGTGCTGACGATCGTCGGCCTTCTCGACTTCGCCTTCGCGAAGGGCGTGCTGTGGGTCTTCGGCAACCCCAGCTGACCGGCCGACTGAGCCGATAGTGACGGAAGTGAGCGAGCGTGCCTGAGTACGACGAGACCGCCGAGACCACGGACGACCAGTCCACGGTGGCGACGGCGGCGAGCGACGAGTCGGTCGAGGCCGCCAGCGAGCCGGAATTCCCGACCACCGAGCCGGCCCCGGACGAGGAGTACGACCCGGTCGCCGAGCTGCGCCAGAAGCTGCGCTACGCCCCGGGCGACTGGTACGTGGTGCACTCGTACGCCGGCTACGAGAACAAGGTCAAGACCAACCTCGAGACCCGGATCACCTCCCTCGACATGGAGGACTTCATCTACCAGGTCGAGGTGCCGACCCGGGAAGAGGTCGAGGTCAAGAACGGCAAGCGGTCCCAGGTCCAGGCCAAGGTCTTCCCGGGCTACATCCTGGTCCGGATGGAGCTGACCGCCGAGTCGTACTCCTGCGTGCGCAACACGCCGGGGGTCACCGGCTTCGTCGGTGCCACCGACCGGGCCGACCGGCCGGCGCCGCTGAGCCTCGACGAGGTGCTGAAGTGGCTGGCCCCGGCGGTCGAGGCGGTGGAGAAGAAGGCCAAGCCCGAGGTCAGGGTCCTCGACTTCGAGGTCGGCGACTCGGTCACCGTCACCGACGGCGCGTTCGCCTCGCTGCCGGCGACGATCAGTGAGATCAACGCCGACCAGCAGAAGCTCAAGGTGCTGGTGTCGATCTTCGGCCGGGAGACTCCGGTCGAGCTGAACTTCAACCAGGTCGCCAAGATCTGACGTCCGGGTCGCCGGCGGTGGGCACTCGCCCGCCGCCGGCGTACCCGTTTCCGCCCCTCCGTTGGACCTCGACGGACCTCGACGGACGGGGCGGTGCAACGCTGCGCTACCCTAGAACGTCGTCGTTGTCGCATCGCGCTGACCGTGCGCGCCCGCGGCCCGGCACCTTTCCCAGTTCCAAGCCCCAGGAAGTGACATGCCTCCGAAGAAGAAGCTCGTCAAGACGTTCACGCTTCAGCTGAAGGCGGGCCAGGCCACGCCGGCGCCGCCGGTGGGCCCCGCGCTCGGTCAGCACGGCGTGAACATCATGGAGTTCTGCAAGTCCTACAACGCGCAGACCGAGTCCCAGCGGGGCGACATCGTCCCCGCCGAGATCAGCGTGTACGAGGACCGGTCCTTCACCTTCGTCCTGAAGACCCCGCCCGCCGCCCGGCTGCTGCTCAAGGCCGCCGGCGTGGAGAAGGGCTCCGGCGTCCCGCAGAAGGACAAGGTCGGCTCCGTGTCGCAGGCCCAGGTGCGTGAGATCGCCGAGAAGAAGATGGTCGACCTCAACGCCAACGACATCGACCAGGCTGCGAAGATCATCGCCGGCACCGCCCGGTCGATGGGCATCATCGTCAGCGACTGACGTCGCCTGAGCACTCACCCGATCAGTTCGTGGGAGGGCGCGCGATGACCGCGGCCCGCCAGAGACCACAGGAGTAACCAGAAATGCAGCGCAGCAAGAGCTACCGCAAGGCCGCCGACGTCATCGACCGGTCGAAGCTCTACACCCCCGCCGAGGCCGTGAAGCTGGCCAAGGAGACCACCAACGTCAAGTTCGACGCCACGGTCGAGGTCGCCATGCGCCTCGGCGTCGACCCCCGCAAGGCGGACCAGATGGTCCGCGGCACGGTCAACCTGCCGCACGGCACCGGTAAGACCGCCCGCGTGATCGTGTTCGCCGCCGGCGCGAAGGCCGAGGAGGCCGCCGCCGCCGGTGCCGACGAGGTGGGCACGGACGAGCTCGTCGCCCGGATCCAGGGCGGCTGGCTGGACTTCGACGCCGCGATCGCCACCCCCGACCAGATGGCCAAGATCGGCCGGATCGCGCGGATCCTGGGCCCGCGCGGCCTGATGCCGAACCCGAAGACGGGCACGGTGACCATGGACGTCACCAAGGCCGTTCAGGACATCAAGGGCGGCAAGATCACCTTCCGGGTGGACAAGCACTCCAACCTGCACCTGATCATCGGCAAGGCCTCGTTCTCCGAGACCCAGCTGGTGGACAACTACGCCGCCGTCCTCGACGAGGTGCTCCGCGCCAAGCCGTCGGCGGCCAAGGGTACGTACCTCAAGAAGGTCGTCCTCACCACCACCATGGGCCCGGGCGTTCCGGTCGACCCGAAGCTGGTGAAGAACCTGCACGAGGCCCCGACCGAAGGCTGAGCACGACTCCCGCGCAGGGGCCCCGCCACGACTCGTGGCGGGGCCCCTGCCGTTCGTCCGGCTGTGGCAGGCTCGCGGCATGTTGCTGGAGGACGTCTGGCTCCGGTACCACCGGCGCGGCCCGTGGGTGCTGAGGGCGGCGCAGGCCCGGATCGAGCCGGGTGAGGTGGCGGTCGTGCTCGGCCGCAACGGCGTGGGCAAGTCCACCCTGCTCCAGCTCGCGGCCGGGGTGCTCCGGCCGGGCCGGGGCTGGGTCGTCGACCGGCCCCGCCACGTGAGCTGGGTGCCGGAGCGGTTCCCCGCCGACCAGCCCTTCACCCTCCAGGCCTACCTCATCACGATGGGCCGGGTCGCCGGGCTGTCCCGGCCCGGGGCGGCGCGGGAGGCCGACCGGTGGACCGAGCGGCTGGGCCTGACCCGGTTCCGGGGCGTGAAGCTGCCCGAGCTGTCCAAGGGCACCGCGCAGAAGGTCGGACTGGCCCAGGCGATGCTCCGCCGGCCCGGCCTGCTGGTGCTCGACGAGCCCTGGGAGGGCCTGGACTCCGCCGCCCGCGAGCTGGTCCCCGCCCTCGTCGACGAGGTGCTGGCGGCCGGCGGGTCGGTGCTGGTCAGCGACCACCGGGGGGAGACCGCCCGGCTGCCGGGCGCCCGCCGCTGGACCGTCGCGGACGGCGTGGTGACCGAGGAGACGTCCGCCGGGGCGGAGCCGATGGCCGTGGTCGAGGTCGCCGTGCCGGCCGCGCGGGTGGCCGGCGCCGTCGCCCGGTTGCGCGCCGAGGGCCACCACGTCCTGCGGGTACGCCCCGACGCCGCCCCGCCGGACGTCGGGTCACCCGAGCCGGCAGCGGGAGAGGGCGTCGGAGCGGACGGCCCGGCGCGGGAGGTGTCCCGGTGAGCGCGCTGGTGCGGCTGCGGCTGGCCGGCTTCCTGCGTACCGGGAGGGCGCTGGCGCCGCTGCTGGCCGGCCTGCTCGCCCTCGGCGTCCTGTACGGCGGCGGCCGGGCCCAGCCGGCGGAGGCGTACGGCGTCTCCGCGGTGGTGCTCTTCCCGGTGCTGGCCTGGCAGACCAGGATCCTGCTCGACGTGGAGCCGGACGTGCAGCGGCGGCTGGCCCTGGTCGTCCTCGGCCCGGCCCGGGAGCGCGCGGCCGGCCTGCTGGCGGCGACGGTGGCCGCACTCGGCACGGTGGCCGTCGCGATGATCTTCCCGTGGCTGGTCGGTGGGGTGACCGGCCCGGTGGGGCCGGGGGACCGGTCGCTGCCGGTGGGTCTCGCCCTCGGGCTCTGGGCCCACCTGCTGGCCCTGCCCGCGGCGGTGGCACTCGGCGCCCTGGCCAGCCGGGCGGTCACCGGCAGCGCGGGCTACGGCGTGGCGGTGCTGGCCCTGGGCGCGGTCGGCGCCCTGGTCCTCGGCCTGAGCGGCTCGGTGGCGCCCTGGCTGGCGCCGCCGGTGATGGCGACCGCCCGGGCGGTGACCGGCCCGCTGGCCGGCTCGACGGCGCTCCTGCTCACCGCCGGCGCGCTGGCCTGGGCGGCGGTGGCCCTGGCCGGCTACGTCTGGCGGCGCCGGGTCCGCCCCTGACCGGGTCCGCCCCTGACCGGGTCCGCCCCTGACCGGGTGCGCCCCTGACCGGGTGCGCCCCTGAGCGGGGCCGGCCCGCCGGCGGACCGCCGCCGGAAGGTGCCGCGCCGGAGTGACCGGGCGCACGTGGGGGGCGATTTGGTGCGCACCGTCGCGTGCCGTAACCTGGTGACGAAGTTCCACCCAGAGACCGCTGGTCACCGTGCTCCGGCACGGTCGAAGGTCCCGCGATGACGGGCGACCCGCGCAGGGCGGCAAGCGAAAATCGGCTCCTCCCGTGGTCCGCCGACCATGGTGATCGTGCCGGCCCTCGCCCCGTGCGCCCTGCGCCGGGGCTTTTCTCGTTGTCGTGATCCTCCGCCGCCGTCCCAGGCCTCCCGGCCTGCCGACGGCGACCAGCCTCGAGCAACGAGAGAGGAGGGACATGGCGGACAAGCCGATCCGGGCCGACAAGGCCACGGCCGTCGCTGAGCTGACCGAGAGCTTCCGTAACGCGGGCGCTGCGGTGCTGACCGAGTACCGTGGTCTGACGGTTTCCCAGCTCACCCAGCTGCGGCGCTCGCTCGGCAAGGAGACCACCTACACGGTCGCGAAGAACACGCTGGCCAAGCGTGCCGCGACCGAGGCGGGCATCTCCGGCCTCGACGAGCTGTTCACCGGTCCTACCGCGCTGACTTTCGTTTCGGGCGACGTCGTCGAGGCGGCGAAGGGGCTTCGCGACTTCGCGAAGGCCAACCCGAAGCTCGTCATCAAGGGCGGTGTCTTCGAGGGCAAGGCCATTTCCGCGGCCGAGGTCACGAAGCTCGCCGACCTGGAGTCCCGTGAGGTGCTGCTGGCCAAGCTGGCCGGCGCGATGAAGGGCAACCTGAGCAAGGCCGCGGCCCTGTTCCAGGCTCCGCTCTCCAAGACCGCCCGTCTGGCGGCCGCCCTGCAGGACAAGCGCGAGAAGGAGGGCGCCGAGGCGGCCTGAGGCCTCCCGGCGCACCCAGTTCTTACCTAACAGATTCAGGAAAGGACGCCAGACATGGCGAAGCTCAGCACCGACGAGCTGCTCGACGCGTTCAAGGAGATGACGCTGATCGAGCTCTCCGAGTTCGTGAAGCAGTTCGAGGAGACCTTCGAGGTCACCGCCGCGGCTCCGGTCGCGGTCGCCGCTGCCGGTGGCGCTGCTGCCCCGGCCGAGGCCGAGCCGGAGAAGGACGAGTTCGACGTCGTCCTCGAGGGCGACGGTGGCAAGAAGATCCAGGTCATCAAGGTCGTGCGTGAGCTGACCGGCCTGGGCCTCAAGGAGGCCAAGGACGCGGTCGAGTCCGCGCCGAAGGCCATCCTGGAGAAGGTCAACAAGGAGACCGCCGAGAAGGCCAAGGCCAAGCTCGAGGGCGAGGGCGCCAAGGTTACCCTCAAGTAATTGAGGTACGACCAGGCGCGCGCCCGGCTCACGTGAGCCGGGGCACACCGCATCGCGGCGGGCGGTGATCCGGGAACGGATCACCGCCCGCTGTGGTTGGTGGCTGTCGGTGGCAGCGGCGTGAGCAGGACGTCCGGCACCCGGCGTACGGCACCACGGTGGTGCCCGGCAATGGTCCCGGAGCGGGAAAGAGGGCGGCGACCCGACGCCGGCCCTTGACGCGGCACCGGACTGCCAGGCACGCTGACACCAGCAAGACCTTCCGCGCTTGCGACGGCCACCACTTGGGTAATGGCAACGGCAGCACCACCCGCCGCGCCACCCGAGCGGCCCGCAGGAACGCCGCGTTCCGAGCGGCCCGGCAGACCCGGTTTCCCGGGGTCCCGAGGCACGTTCCGCGACGACCTGCGGGGTGGGCTGGACAGCGGTTAGCCTCTCGGCTACACTGCTAGTTTGCGCTGCCTTCCGACTTGACCCCTGCTCGGAAATGTCCGTTTACGGATATTTCTGGTGGGGTCATTGGAGTGCACGCGTACCAGCCGTTCTGCAGCACCGGTCCTCGGAAGGACGCATCTTGGCAGCTTCCCGCCCTGCGAAGACCAGTCGTACGTCGAGCGCTTTCGCTCCCCGCCGAGTTTCTTTCGGCAGGATCACCGAACACCTCGAGGTCCCCAACCTCCTCGCCATTCAGAACGAGTCCTTCGACTGGCTCGTCGGCAACGAGGCTTGGCAGGGCCGGTCGGCGGACGACCCGCACGCACGATCGGGTCTCGCGGAGATCCTCGAAGAGATCAGTCCCATTGAGGACTTCTCCGGCACCATGTCGCTCTCCTTCTCGGCTCCGCGCTTCGACGAGGTCAAGGCCTCGATCGAGGAGTGCAAGGAGAAGGACCTGACCTACTGCGCGCCGCTGTTCGTGACCGCGGAGTTCACCAACAACACCACTGGCGAGATCAAGAGCCAGACGGTGTTCATGGGTGACTTCCCGATGATGACGCCGAAGGGCACCTTCATCATCAACGGCACCGAGCGCGTCGTGGTCAGCCAGCTCGTCCGGTCCCCGGGCGTCTACTTCGACAAGCAGCCGGACAAGACCTCCGACCGCGACCTCTCCAGCGTCAAGGTCATCCCGAGCCGGGGTGCCTGGCTGGAGTTCGACATCGACAAGCGCGACACGGTCGGCGTCCGCATCGACCGCAAGCGTCGGCAGGCCGTCACGGTCCTGCTCAAGGCCATCGGATGGTCGGCCGAGCAGATCCGTGAGCGGTTCGGCTGGTCCGAGCTGATGATGACCACGCTCGAGAAGGACCACATCGCCGGCCAGGACGAGGCGCTACTCGACATCTACCGGAAGCTCCGCCCTGGCGAGCCGCCGACCCGTGAGAACGCCCAGACCCTGCTCGACAACCTCTTCTTCAACCCGAAGCGGTACGACGTCGCCAAGGTCGGTCGTTACAAGTTCAACAAGAAGCTCGAGCTGGACGTCCCGATCACCACGGGCACGCTCACCGAGGACGACATCGTCGCCACCGTGGAGTACCTCTGCCGGCTGCACGCCGGTGAGGACGGCTACGAGGCCGACGACATCGACCACTTCGGCAACCGGCGCCTGCGTACGGTCGGCGAGCTGATCCAGAACCAGGTCCGGGTCGGCCTGTCCCGGATGGAGCGGGTCGTCCGCGAGCGGATGACCACGCAGGACGTCGAGGCGATCACGCCGCAGACCCTGATCAACATCCGCCCGGTGGTGGCGGCGATCAAGGAGTTCTTCGGTACGTCGCAGCTGTCCCAGTTCATGGACCAGACCAACCCGCTGGCGGGCCTGACCCACCGGCGCCGGCTGAGCGCGCTCGGCCCGGGTGGTCTGTCCCGGGAGCGGGCCGGCTTCGAGGTCCGTGACGTGCACCCGTCGCACTACGGTCGGATGTGCCCGATCGAGACGCCGGAAGGCCCGAACATCGGCCTGATCGGCGCGCTCTCCACCTTCGCCCGGGTCAACCCGTTCGGCTTCATCGAGACGCCGTACCGGAAGGTCGTCGAGGGTCGGGTCACCGACCAGATCGACTACCTGACCGCGGACGAGGAGGACCGGTACGTCAAGGCGCAGGCCAACGCGCCGCTGAAGGCGGACGGCACCTTCGCCGAGGACCGGGTCCTGTGCCGCCGTAAGGGCGGCGAGACCGAGGACGTGGTTCCCAGCGCCGTCGACTACATGGACGTCTCGCCGCGGCAGATGACCTCGGTCGCGACCGCGATGATCCCGTTCCTCGAGCACGACGACGCCAACCGGGCCCTGATGGGCGCGAACATGCAGCGCCAGGCGGTGCCGCTGGTCAAGGCCGAGGCGCCGCTGGTCGGCACGGGCATGGAGTACCGGGCCGCCGTCGACGCCGGTGACGTCGTCGTCGCCGAGGTCGGTGGTGTGATCGAGGACCTCTGCGCCGACTACATCACCATCCACCAGGACGACGGCCACCGCCGGACGTACCTGCTGCACAAGTTCCGCCGCTCCAACGCCGGCTCCTGCGTCAACCAGAAGCCGGTCGTCTTCGAGGGCGACCGCGTCGAGGCCGGTCAGGTCATCGCCGACGGTCCGTGCACCGACGAGGGCGAGATGGCGCTCGGGCGCAACCTGCTGGTGGCGTTCATGTGCTGGGAGGGCCACAACTACGAGGACGCGATCATCCTGTCGCAGCGCCTCGTGCAGCAGGACGTGCTCACCTCGATCCACATCGAGGAGCACGAGGTCGACGCCCGGGACACCAAGCTCGGCCCGGAGGAGATCACCCGCGACATCCCGAACGTCAGCGAGGAAATGCTCGCGGACCTCGACGAGCGCGGCATCATCCGGATCGGCGCCGAGGTCGTCCCCGGCGACATCCTGGTCGGCAAGGTCACGCCCAAGGGCGAGACCGAGCTGACCCCGGAGGAGCGGCTGCTCCGCGCGATCTTCGGTGAGAAGGCGCGCGAGGTCCGGGACACCTCGCTGAAGGTGCCGCACGGCGAGACCGGCACGGTCATCGGCGTGCGTACCTTCTCCCGCGAGGACGGCGACGAGCTGCCGCCGGGCGTCAACGAGCTGGTGCGGGTCTACGTCGCCCAGAAGCGCAAGATCCAGGACGGCGACAAGCTCGCCGGCCGGCACGGCAACAAGGGCGTCATCTCCAAGATCCTGCCGGTCGAGGACATGCCGTTCCTGGAGGACGGGACCCCGGTCGACATCGTGCTCAACCCGCTCGGTGTGCCGAGCCGGATGAACATCGGTCAGGTGCTGGAGACCCACCTCGGCTGGGTCGCCAAGACCGGCTGGAGCGTGGACGGTGACGACGCGGAGTGGAAGAAGGCGCTGCGCTCGATCGACGCCCACGAGTCCGAGCCGGACACCAACGTGGCCACGCCGGTCTTCGACGGTGCCCGCGAGGCGGAGATCTCCGGTCTGCTCGCGTCGACCCTGCCCAACCGGGACGGCAAGCAGCTGATCGGGTCCTCCGGCAAGGCGCAGCTGTTCGACGGTCGTTCCGGCGAGCCGCTGCCGGACCCGATCGCGGTCGGCTACATCTACATCCTGAAGCTCAACCACCTGGTCGACGACAAGATCCACGCCCGGTCGACCGGCCCGTACTCGATGATCACGCAGCAGCCGCTGGGTGGTAAGGCGCAGTTCGGTGGCCAGCGCTTCGGTGAGATGGAGTGCTGGGCCATGCAGGCGTACGGCGCCGCCTACGCCCTGCAGGAGCTGCTGACCATCAAGTCCGACGACGTCCTGGGCCGGGTCAAGGTCTACGAGGCGATCGTCAAGGGCGAGAACATCCCCGAGCCGGGCATCCCGGAGTCGTTCAAGGTGCTGCTCAAGGAGCTGCAGTCGCTGTGCCTCAACGTCGAGGTGCTCTCCAGCGACGGCGTGGCCCTGGAGATGCGCGAGACCGACGACGAGGTGTTCCGGGCCGCGGAGGAGCTGGGCATCGACCTGTCCCGGCGCGAGCCGAGCTCGGTCGAAGAGGTCTGAGGTGAGCGGTCGGGAGCCGGCTCGCCGGCTCCCGACCCCACCCACTAGCTAGCAGTACAGACGACGACATAGGGGACATAGTGCTCGACGTCAACTTCTTCGACGAGCTGCGCATCGGCCTCGCCACCGCCGACGACATCCGTCAGTGGTCGCACGGTGAGGTCAAGAAGCCTGAGACGATCAACTACCGCACCCTGAAGCCGGAAAAGGACGGGCTCTTCTGCGAGAAGATCTTCGGTCCGCAGCGGGACTGGGAGTGCTACTGCGGTAAGTACAAGCGGGTCCGCTTCAAGGGCATCATCTGCGAGCGCTGCGGCGTCGAGGTGACCCGTTCCAAGGTCCGTCGTGAGCGGATGGGGCACATCGAGCTGGCCGCTCCGGTGACCCACATCTGGTACTTCAAGGGCGTGCCGAGCCGGCTGGGCTACCTGCTGGACCTCGCCCCCAAGGACCTCGAGAAGATCATTTACTTCGCCTCGTACGTCGTGACGAGCGTGGACGCCGAGTCGCGTCACCGTGACCTCTCGACCATCGAGAACGAGATCCTGGCCGAGAAGCGGCAGTCCGAGAACAGCCGCGACTCGGAGATCGAGAAGCGGGCCGCCAAGCTCGAGGCCGACCTGGCCGAGCTGGAGGCCGAGGGTGCCAAGGCGGACGTCCGGCGCAAGGTCAAGGAGGGCGGAGAGCGCGAGATGCGCCAGATCCGCGACCGGGCCCAGCGCGAGATCGACCGCCTCGACGAGGTGCTGGACACCTTCCGCAAGCTGGAGCCGAAGCAGCTGGTCACCGACGAGCTGCTCTACCGCGAGCTGCGCGACCGGTTCGGCGAGTACTTCACCGGCGGCATGGGCGCCGAGGCCATCAAGGCGCTGGTCCAGAACATGGACCTCGACGCCGAGGCCGAGAGCCTGCGCGAGACCATCCGCTCCGGCAAGGGCCAGCGGAAGATCCGGGCGCTCAAGCGGCTCAAGGTCGTCGCGGCGTTCCTGAACACCCGCAACTCGCCGCTCGGCATGGTGCTGGACTGCGTCCCGGTCATCCCGCCGGACCTGCGCCCGATGGTGCAGCTCGACGGTGGCCGCTTCGCGACCTCCGACCTGAACGACCTGTACCGCCGCGTGATCAACCGGAACAACCGCCTCAAGCGGCTGATCGACCTCGGCGCGCCCGAGATCATCGTCAACAACGAGAAGCGGATGCTCCAGGAGGCCGTCGACGCGCTGTTCGACAACGGCCGTCGCGGCCGGCCGGTCACCGGTCCGGGTAACCGCCCGCTCAAGTCGCTGTCGGACATGCTCAAGGGCAAGCAGGGCCGGTTCCGCCAGAACCTGCTCGGCAAGCGCGTCGACTACTCCGGCCGTTCGGTCATCGTGGTCGGCCCGAAGCTGAAGCTGCACCAGTGCGGCCTGCCCAAGCAGATGGCGCTGGAGCTGTTCAAGCCGTTCGTGATGAAGCGGCTGGTGGACCTCAACCACGCGCAGAACATCAAGTCCGCCAAGCGGATGGTCGAGCGGCAGCGGCCGGTCGTGTGGGACGTGCTGGAAGAGGTCATCGGCGAGCACCCGGTGCTGCTGAACCGCGCGCCGACCCTGCACCGCCTGGGCATCCAGGCCTTCGAGCCGCAGCTGGTCGAGGGCAAGGCGATCCAGATCCACCCGCTCGTCTGCACCGCGTTCAACGCGGACTTCGACGGTGACCAGATGGCGGTGCACGTGCCGCTGTCCGCCGAGGCCCAGGCCGAGGCGCGGATCCTGATGCTGTCGTCGAACAACATCCTCAAGCCGGCCGACGGCAAGCCGGTCACCATGCCCACCCAGGACATGGTCATCGGTCTCTACCACCTCACCCACCTCACTCCGGGTGGCAAGGGCGAGGGCCGGGCGTTCAGCTCGGACGCCGAGGCGCGGATGGCGTTCGACAGCGGCGAGCTGCACCTGCAGACCCCGGTCAAGATCCGGCTGCGCGGTGTGGTCGGTGTCGACAACGGCGCCGGCGCCGAGCCGTGGGTCGCGCCCGAGGGCTGGGCCGAGGGCGAGCCGCTGACCGTGGAGACCACGCTGGGCCGGGTCCTGTTCAACGAGACGCTGCCGCAGGGCTACCGCTTCGTGAACTACGAGATCCGCAAGGGCCAGCTCTCCGCGATCGTCAACGACCTCGCCGAGCGCTTCCCGAAGGTGGCTCTCGCGGCCACCCTGGACGGGCTCAAGGAGGCCGGTTTCCACTGGGCCACCTGGTCCGGCGTCACCATCGGCATGGAGGACGTCATCGCGCCGCCGCGCAAGCGGGAGATCCTGGCGCGGTACGAGAAGGACGCCGACCAGATCGACAAGCAGTACCAGCGTGGTCTGATGACCGCCGAGGAGCGTCGCGGCGAGCTCATCGAGATCTGGACCAAGGCGACCAACGAGGTCGCCAAGGAGATGGACACCGCGCTGCCGCAGGAGAACCCGCTGTGGAAGATGATCCACTCGGGTGCCCGCGGTAACCTGCTCCAGCTCCGGCAGATCGCGGCGATCCGTGGTCTGGTGGCCAACCCGAAGGGCGAGATCATCCCGCGGCCGATCAAGGCCAGCTACCGGGAGGGTCTGTCCGTGCTGGAGTACTTCATCTCCACGCACGGTGCCCGTAAGGGTCTCGCCGACACCGCGCTGCGGACCGCCGACTCGGGTTACCTGACCCGTCGTCTGGTGGACGTCTCGCAGGACGTGATCATCCGCGAGGAGGACTGCGGCACCGACCGGGCGATCCCGATGCAGATCGGCGAGCGGCTGGACAGCAAGCTGGTCGTGCACACGCACGCCGAGACCAGCGTGCACGCCCGGACCCTGGCCGACGACATCAAGGGGCCGGACGGCAACGTGGTGGCGCAGCGCGGTCAGGACCTCAACTCGATCCTGGTCGACAAGATCGTCGCCGCCGGGGTGGAGACGGTCCGGGTGCGCAGCGTGCTCACCTGCGAGTCGAAGCTGGGCGTCTGCGCGGCCTGCTACGGCCGCTCGCTGCCGACCGGCAAGTCGGTCGACATCGGCGAGGCGGTCGGCATCATCGCCGCCCAGTCGATCGGTGAGCCGGGTACGCAGCTGACGATGCGTACCTTCCACACCGGTGGTGTCGCGGGTGAGGACATCACCCAGGGTCTGCCCCGTGTCCAGGAGATCTTCGAGGCCCGGATCCCGAAGGGCAAGGCGCCCATCGCCGACACCCCGGGCCGGGTCCGGATCGAGGACGGCGAGCGGTCCCGGAAGATCATCGTGGTGCCGGACGACGGCAGCGAAGAGATCGTCTACGACAAGATCTCCAAGCGGGTCAAGCTGCGGACCCACGACGGGGACCACGTCGAGGTCGGCGAGAAGCTCACCGAGGGCACCATCGACCCGCACGAGCTGCTCCGCATCCTCGGCCCGCGCGCGGTCCAGGTCCACCTGACCCAGGAGGTCCAGGAGGTCTACCGCTCGCAGGGTGTGCTCATCCACGACAAGCACATCGAGATCATCATCCGCCAGATGCTCAAGCGGGTGACGGTCATCGACTCCGGCTCGACCGAGTTCCTGCCGGGCGTGCTGGTCGACCGGGCGCTGTTCGAGTCGGAGAACCGCCGGCTCGTCGGCGAGGGTGGCGAGCCCGCCGCCGGTCGCCCGGTGCTGATGGGTATCACCAAGGCCTCGCTGGCCACCGACTCCTGGCTCTCGGCGGCCTCCTTCCAGGAGACCACCCGGGTGCTGACCGACGCGGCGATCAACTCGCGCAGCGACTCGCTCGTCGGCCTCAAGGAGAACGTGATCATCGGTAAGCTCATCCCGGCCGGTACGGGCATCAGCAAGTACCGCAACGTCCGGGTGGAGCCGACCGAGGAAGCGAAGGCCAAGGTCTACTCGATGACCGGCTACCCGGAGACCGACTACGGCTTCGGGCCGGCCAGCGGGCAGGCTGTGCCGCTGGACGACTTCGACTTCGGGTCGTACCGCTAAGCAGTGACCGACGAGGCCCCCGGCGTGACCGCCGGGGGCCTCGTCGTGTTCGGGGGTGGGCCGGCCTTCGGGGCCGAGGTGGCCGGTCCCGGCGTGCGCCGGCGGGCATGATGGGGGTATGACGACCGCTCCCGGGCAGCTGCCCGTGGCGCACCAGCCGCCACGCCACCCGCTCGACCCCGACCCGGCGCCCGCGACGAAGGCCCGCGCCGTCTTCGCGCTGGGCCTGATCGGGGCGCTGACCGGGCTCTTCGTCGGCGGGGTGGTGCCCGCGACGGTGGCGCTCCAGCTCGCCCGGCAGGCCCGGCGGGAGGCGTACGCCTCCGGCGGGTACCTCACCGGTGCGGCCTGGCTGCGGCAGGGGGAGCGGCTGGCCTGGGCGGGTCTGGTGCTGGTCGCGGTCGCCGTGGTGACGCTGGTGGTGATCGGCGTGGTCCGGCTGGCCGACGCTCCGTTCGGGCAGGACTACGCCCCGAACGTGGACTGAGCGCCGGTGCTCGCGCGGGCCCTGCGGGGCGGTGCGCGCCGACGGTAGCCTGGCCGGTGTCCGTCGCGCGGCGAGGGATCTGGCTTGTCGACAGGAGGACCACGTGACGGAACCGGCGCCGCCGTCGGGAGCCGACCCGGGCGGCCAGCCCGCCGGGCCCCCGGAGACGGGCGCGCCCGGTTCCGCCGGTGCCGCCCCGCCCGCGACCGCCGTTCCCGAGGTCTCGCCCTGGTCGGCGCAGGGGGCCGCCACGGGCGACCGGTCGACCCCGGGCGCCGGCACGCCGCCGGAGGCCAACCCCATCGGGTACGCGTCGCCGCCGGCGCCGTCGCACCCCGGGCAGTTGTCGCCGGGTCAGCCCTTCGGTGGTCACCCCGGGCAGTTGTCGCCGGGGCAGTCGGGTCAGGTGGCCGGGCCGTACCCGGGGGCGTCTCCGGCGGGGGCGTACCTCGGTGGGGCGCCGGGGGGCGGGTGGCCGCCCGGTCCGGGGTGGCTGCCCCCGCCGCCGCGGGAGGCGCCCAAACCGCCCAAGCGGGTCGACGCGGTACCGGGTACCCCTTTCGGGGTGGTCCATCTCGACGTGCCGGCGGTGACCTCCGGTCCGGCGGTGGGCTCGCTGGTGGCCGGGGTGGTGTCGATCCTGGTGTCGGTGCTGGTGGTCTGCTTCGGTGTCGGGGCGGCGCGGTACGGCGGGGCCTGGGCGGCCGGGGCGTTCACCGTGCCGGGCGCGCTGGCCGGGGCGGCCGCGATCGTGGCCGGGCTGCTGGCCCGGTGGCAGATCCGGCGGGCGGCGCCGCCGCCGGCGGTCCGGTTCACCGGGCGAGGGCTCGCCACGGCCGGGATCAGCTGCGGGGCGACGGGTCTGCTGCTCTGCCTGGCGGGCCTGGGGCTGGCGTTGCTGCTGCAGTTCGGGTGACGGCGGTCGCGGCGGGGGCGACGGGCCGCTTCCGAGGGCAGCCGGTACACTTGGAGCCGTAGGTGCCCAGCACGGGCGAGCAGGCGCCACGGGGCGGGCGACCGGCGGGGTTTGAGATCCGCCGGACCATTCCGTTTTGACCTGCGAGGCTGTGGTAGGTACTCTTTCCCCTTGTGCCCGGGCCCGCCCGGGCAACTCGTGCGTGCGCGGGTCCCGGTTCATCCGGCGATCGAGCGGCCGTACGACACAGTCCAAGACCCGGCGCACGGTCCACCGCGTGCCGGCGAACAGAACCCGGTGCGACGCGCGAGCGACGGCACCGGGACCGTGAGCTGGGCGACACGCCCGACCGCGGGTGCCGGGACCTCCGTGAGGTGGCCCTGGTCGGAATGTAGGAGAGCCGTCCATCAGGTCGGCTAACGAGCAGACGGCGCGGCCGCGACAGCGGCCGAAGGGAGCGGAGAAACCCGGTGCCCACCATCCAGCAGCTGGTCCGAAAGGGCCGCCAGGCCAAGACGACCAAGACGAAGACCCCGGCGCTGAAGGGTTCCCCTCAGCGGCGCGGTGTGTGCACCCGCGTGTACACCACCACCCCCAAGAAGCCGAACTCGGCGCTCCGCAAGGTCGCTCGTGTCAAGCTCAGCAGCCAGATCGAGGTGACCGCCTACATCCCGGGCGTCGGTCACAACCTGCAGGAGCACTCGATCGTGCTCGTCCGCGGCGGCCGGGTGAAGGACCTCCCCGGCGTGCGTTACAAGATCGTCCGCGGTTCGCTGGACACCCAGGGTGTCCGCAACCGCAAGCAGGCGCGCAGCCGGTACGGCGCGAAGAAGGAGAAGAGCTGACATGCCGCGTAAGGGACCCGCTCCGCGGAAGCCGCTGGTCGCTGACCCGGTGTACAACTCGCCGTTGGTCACCCAGCTGGTGAACAAGATCCTGATGCGCGGTAAGCGTCAGCTCGCCGAGCGCATCGTGTACGCCGCCCTGGAGGGCTGCCGCGAGAAGAGCGGCACCGACCCGGTCGTCACGCTCAAGCGCGCGATGGACAACGTCAAGCCGACCCTCGAGGTCCGCAGCCGCCGTGTCGGTGGCGCGACCTACCAGGTGCCGGTCGAGGTGCGTCCGGCCCGCGCGACCACGCTCGGTCTGCGCTGGCTGGTGACGTACTCCAAGGCCCGTCGTGAGAAGACCATGGTCGAGCGGCTGATGAACGAGCTGCTGGACGCGAGCAACGGTCTGGGTGCCGCCGTCAAGCGGCGCGAGGACACGCACAAGATGGCGGAGTCCAACAAGGCCTTCGCGCACTACCGCTGGTAACACCCTGGTTCCGGCGCCGGACCGGCGCCGGAACCGCCACCAGTTGAGTCGAGACGACGATAAGTAGGGATTGAAGTGGCCGCCGCAGACGCGCTCGCCAACGTACGCAACATCGGCATCATGGCGCACATCGATGCCGGTAAGACCACGACCACCGAGCGGATCCTGTTCTACACCGGTATCACGTACAAGATCGGTGAGGTCCACGAGGGCGCTGCCGTCATGGACTGGATGGAGCAGGAGCAGGAGCGTGGTATCACCATCACCTCCGCTGCCACCAAGTGTGAGTGGAAGGGCCACACGATCCAGATCATCGACACGCCCGGTCACGTCGACTTCACGGTCGAGGTCGAGCGGTCGCTGCGGGTGCTGGACGGTGCGGTCGCGGTCTACGACGGTGTCGCCGGCGTGGAGCCGCAGACGGAGAACGTCTGGCGTCAGGCCGACAAGTACCACGTCCCCCGGATGTGCTTCGTCAACAAGCTCGACCGGACCGGTGCCGACTTCTTCCGCTGCGTGCAGATGATGATCGACCGGCTCAACGCCACCCCGCTGGTGCTCCAGATCCCGATCGGCCTCGAGGGCGACCACATCGGCGTCGTCGACCTGATCGGCATGCGCGCCCTCACCTGGCGCGGGGAGACCCAGAAGGGTGAGGACTACGCCATCGAGGAGATCCCGGCCGAGCTGGCCGACTCCGCGGCGGAGTGGCGCGAGAAGCTGATGGAGACCCTGGCCGACGTCGACGACTCGGTGATGGAGAAGTACCTGGAGGGCGAGGAGATCTCCGTCGAGGAGATCAAGGCCGCCATCCGTCGGGCCACCATCGCCAGCAAGGCCAACCCGGTGCTCTGCGGCTCGGCGTTCAAGAACAAGGGCGTGCAGCCCATGCTCGACGCCGTCGTCGACTTCCTGCCGTCGCCGCTGGACGTTCCGGCGATCGAGGGTACGGCCACCGACGGCGAGACCCCGCTGCAGCGGAAGCCGTCCAAGTCGGAGCCCTTCTCCGGCCTGGCCTTCAAGATCCAGACCGACAAGCACCTCGGCAAGCTCACCTACGTCCGGGTCTACTCCGGCGTGGTCGAGACCGGTACCCAGGTGGTCAACTCCACCAAGGACCGCAAGGAGCGGATCGGCAAGATCTACCAGATGCACGCCAACAAGCGGGAAGAGCGCAGCTCGGCCCAGGCTGGCGACATCATCGCGGTGCAGGGTCTCAAGCAGACCACCACCGGTGACACCCTCTGCGACCCGGCGAACCCGGTCATCCTGGAGTCGATGACCTTCCCGGAGCCGGTCATCGAGGTCGCGATCGAGCCGAAGACCAAGGCCGACCAGGAGAAGCTCAGCACCGCCATCCAGCGGCTGGCCGAGGAGGACCCGACCTTCCGCGTCAAGCTGGACGAGGAGACCGGTCAGACGGTCATCTCCGGCATGGGCGAGCTGCACCTGGACATCCTGGTCGACCGGATGCGCCGCGAGTTCAACGTCGAGGCGAACATCGGCAAGCCGCAGGTGGCGTACCGCGAGACGATCCGCCGCAAGGTGGAGAAGATCGAGTACACCCACAAGAAGCAGACCGGTGGTTCCGGCCAGTACGCCCGCGTGATCGTGAGCGTCGAGCCGCTGCCGCTGGACAACGACTCGCCGACCTACGAGTTCGCGAACGCCGTCACCGGTGGCCGCATCCCCCGGGAGTTCATCCCCTCGGTGGACGCGGGTGCCCAGGACGCGATGCAGTACGGCATCCTCGCCGGCTTCCCGCTGGTGGGTGTCAAGCTGACGCTGCTGGACGGCCAGTACCACGAGGTCGACTCGTCGGAAATGGCATTCAAGATCGCCGGCTCGATGGTGATGAAGGAGGCGGCCCGCAAGGCCGACCCCGCGCTCCTCGAGCCGATGATGGCCGTTGAAGTCACCACTCCGGAGGAGAACATGGGTGACGTCATCGGCGACCTCAACTCCCGGCGCGGCATCATCCAGGCGATGGAGGAGCGCAGCGGCGCTCGTATCGTCCGGGCCCTGGTGCCGCTGTCGGAGATGTTCGGCTACGTCGGCGACCTGCGGTCGAAGACCCAGGGCCGGGCTAGCTACAGCATGCAGTTCGACTCCTACGCCGAGGTTCCGCAGAGCGTGGCGAAGGAGATCATCGCCAAGGCGACTGGTGAGTGACGCTCACCTGAGTTGATCCGATGGTTCGAGGCTGGTCGCGGGAGGGCACTCCCCGCCCGCGGCCACCTCGATCGGGTTGTGTGAGACCGGGCCTGTAGGCTTCATCGCCGCAGAACCCACCAAAGCTCTCCGGCCGCCAGGCCGGAAAGGCTGTCGACAGAGTCCTAAGCGCCAATCGGCGCGCCGGGGCGAACGAACCAAGAAGTCCACAGGAGGACACCAGTGGCGAAGGCGAAGTTCGAGCGGACTAAGCCGCACGTCAACATCGGCACCATTGGTCACATCGACCACGGTAAGACGACGCTGACGGCGGCCATCACCAAGGTCCTGCACGACCAGTTCCCGGACCTGAACCCGTACACGCCGTTCGACGAGATCGACAAGGCGCCGGAGGAGAAGGCCCGCGGCATCACGATCTCCATCGCGCACGTCGAGTACCAGACCGAGGCGCGTCACTACGCGCACGTCGACTGCCCCGGTCACGCCGACTACATCAAGAACATGATCACCGGTGCCGCGCAGATGGACGGCGCGATCCTGGTGGTGGCGGCGACCGACGGCCCGATGCCGCAGACCCGCGAGCACGTGCTGCTGGCCCGTCAGGTCGGTGTGCCGTACATCGTCGTGGCGCTCAACAAGAGCGACATGGTCGACGACGAGGAGCTCCTGGAGCTCGTCGAGCTCGAGGTCCGCGAGCTGCTGTCGGCGCAGGAGTACCCGGGTGACGACCTGCCGGTCGTCCGGGTCTCGGCGCTGAAGGCCCTCGAGGGTGACCCCGAGTGGACCGGCAAGCTCCTGGACCTGATGAACGCTGTCGACACCGCGATCCCGCAGCCGGAGCGCGAGACCGAGAAGCCGTTCCTCATGCCGATCGAGGACGTCTTCACGATCACCGGTCGTGGCACCGTCGTCACCGGTCGGGCCGAGCGCGGCATCCTCAAGCCGAACGAGGAGGTGGAGATCGTCGGCATCCGCGAGAAGTCGATGAAGACCACCTGCACCGGCATCGAGATGTTCCGCAAGCTGCTCGACGAGGCCCGCGCGGGTGAGAACGTCGGTCTGCTGCTGCGCGGCATCAAGCGCGAGGACGTCGAGCGCGGCATGGTTGTCATCAAGCCGGGCACCAGCACCCCGCACACCGAGTTCGAGGCGACGGTCTACATCCTCTCCAAGGAGGAGGGCGGCCGGCACACCCCGTTCTTCCAGAACTACCGTCCGCAGTTCTACTTCCGGACCACGGACGTCACCGGCGTCGTCACGCTGCCCGAGGGCACCGAGATGGTCATGCCGGGCGACAACACCACCATGACCGTGAAGCTGATCCAGCCGATCGCCATGGAGGAGAACCTCAAGTTCGCGATCCGCGAGGGTGGTCGTACGGTCGGCGCTGGTCGCGTCACCAACATCCTCAAGTGAGCTGGGTAACCCCGATTAGCGTCGCCGCCGGTCGTGCGGCATACTAGTCAGGTTGCGTAACGACGGTTAGTCACCTGCGTCCGGTGAAAGCTGGACCTCCGGGAGACCAACAGTCGCGCGTAGGGTGGTTGATCGCCCCTGGCGGTCAACCACCCTCGCACGGCGTCCAGATCGCTGTGATGCGATCGGCGCCTTGACCCACCGCGTGGTTCAAGAACCGCTCCGGAGTCCCGGGGCGGAGCCTGACCCCAGGGCGCGACACGCCCGACCGCGGGGGTCGGCGAAGTGGGCCTGTACCAGCCGGTACAGGCGCCCGCAACACAGCGGCATCGAGAGAAGGAACAGAAGCCACCATGGCGGGACAGAAGATCCGCATCCGGCTCAAGGCCTATGACCACGAGGTCGTCGACTCCTCGGCTCGGAAGATCGTCGAGACGGTGACGCGTACCGGGGCGCAGGTCGCAGGCCCGGTGCCGCTGCCCACGGAGATCAACCGTTTCTGCGTTATCCGCTCGCCGCACAAGTACAAGGACTCGCGCGAGCACTTCGAGATGCGCACGCACAAGCGGCTGATCGACATCATCGACCCGACCCCGAAGACGGTCGACTCGCTCATGCGCCTCGACCTGCCGGCTGGCGTCGACATCGAGATCAAGCTGTAGGGACCGGACAAATGGACAGGCAAGTCAAGGGGATCCTGGGCGCAAAGCTCGGCATGACCCAGGTCTGGGACAACAACCGCGTTGTCCCGGTGACCGTGGTTCAGGCCGGCCCGTGCGTCGTCAGCCAGGTTCGTAGCGCCGAGAAGGACGGTTACTCCGCGGTCCAGCTCGCCTACGGCACGATCGACCCGCGCAAGGTCAAGAAGCCGCTGGGCGGGCACTACGCGAAGGCGGACGTGGCGCCGCGCCGGCACATCGTCGAGCTGCGCACCGCGGACGCCGCGGACTACTCGCTGGGCCAGGAGGTCACGGTCGAGCAGTTCCCGGCCGGCGTCGCCATCGACGTCACCGGCAAGACCAAGGGCAAGGGCTACGCCGGCCCGATGAAGCGGCACGGCTTCCACGGTCTGCGCGCCAGCCACGGTGTGGAGCGCAAGCACCGCTCGCCGGGCTCCATCGGCGCCTGCGCCACCCCGGGTCGCGTCTTCAAGGGCACCCGGATGGCGGGCCGGATGGGTGGCGTGCGCTACACCGTCCAGAACCTGACCGTCCAGGCGGTCGACACCGAGAACAACCTCCTGCTCGTCCGTGGTGCCATCCCCGGCCCCAAGGGCGCGCTGGTCCTGGTCCGTACCGCGGCCAAGACCAAGGTGAAGAAGGGCGGTGCGGCCAAGTGACCACCGTTGACGTCCGCAACGTCGAGGGCGCCAAGAGCGGCTCCGTCGAGCTGCCGGCCGACATCTTCGACGTCCAGGCCAACCTCGCGCTGATGCACCAGGTCGTGGTGGCCCAGCTCGCGGCGGCCCGGCAGGGCACGCACAAGGTCAAGACCCGCGGCGAGGTCGCCGGTGGCGGCAAGAAGCCGTACAAGCAGAAGGGCACCGGTCGTGCCCGGCAGGGCTCGATCCGCGCGCCGCAGTTCGCCGGCGGTGGCGTGGTGCACGGCCCGGTCCCGCGCGACTACAGCCAGCGCACCCCCAAGAAGATGAAGGCCGCCGCCCTGCGTGGCGCCCTCTCCGACCGGGCGCGCGCCGGCCAGGTGCACGTCGTCGAGGCCTTCGTCTCGGGCGAGAAGCCGTCGACCAAGGCCGCTCTGGCCACGCTGGCGAAGCTGACCGAGGCCCGTCGGGTCCTGGTCGTGCTGAGCAGCGCCGACGAGCTGAACTGGGTGTCGCTGCGCAACGAGCCGCGGGTGCACCTGATCGAGGCCGGCCAGCTCAACACGTACGACGTGCTGGTGGCCGACGACGTGGTCTTCACCAAGGAGGCCCTCGACGAGTTCCTGGGCGTTCCCGCCGAGACCACCGAGGAGGGTGGCAAGTGAGCACGATCGCCGATCCGCGCGACATCATCGTCGCGCCGGTCGTCTCGGAGAAGAGCTACAGCGAGCTGAACCGGAACTGGTACACCTTCCTGGTGCACCCGGACGCCAACAAGACCGAGATCAAGATCGCTATCCAGCAGATCTTCAACGTCCGCGTCCTGACGGTCAACACGCTCAACCGCGAGGGCAAGCGCAAGCGCACCAAGACCGGCTTCGGTCAGCGCAAGGCGACCAAGCGGGCGATCGTGAAGCTGGCTGACGGTGACCGTATCGAGGCCTTCGGCGGCCCGGTCAGCTGAGGGGTGTAGACAATGGCTATCCGTAAGTACAAGCCGACGACGCCGGGCCGACGTGGCTCCAGCGTCGCCGACTTCGCCGAGATCACCCGGTCGACGCCCGAGAAGTCGCTGCTGGCTCCGCTGCCGAAGAAGGGCGGACGCAACGCCCACGGCCGGATCACCACCCGGCACCACGGTGGCGGCCACAAGCGGCAGTACCGCCTGATCGACTTCAAGCGGGTCGACAAGGACGGCGTGCCGGCGAAGGTCGCGCACATCGAGTACGACCCGAACCGCACCGCGCGCATCGCGCTGCTGCACTACGCCGACGGCGAGAAGCGGTACATCATCGCGCCGAAGGACCTGAAGCAGGGCGACCGCGTCGAGTCCGGTCCGGGTGCCGACATCAAGCCGGGCAACAACCTGCCGCTGCGCAACATCCCGGTCGGTACGACGATCCACAACGTGGAGCTTCGTCCGGGCGGCGGCGCCAAGCTGGCCCGCTCGGCCGGCGTCGGCATCCAGCTGCTCGGCCGTGAGGGTGTGTACGCGACCCTCCGCATGCCGTCCGGTGAGATCCGGCGGGTGGACGTGCGCTGCCGCGCCAGCATCGGCGAGATCGGCAACGCCGACCAGTCGAACATCAACTGGGGCAAGGCCGGCCGCATGCGGTGGAAGGGCAAGCGCCCGACCGTCCGTGGTGTGGCGATGAACCCGGTCGACCACCCGCACGGTGGTGGTGAGGGTAAGACCTCCGGCGGTCGCCACCCGGTCAACCCGCAGGGTAAGCCCGAGGGCCGCACCCGTCGTAAGGGCCAGCCGAGTGACCGGCTGATCGTCCGCCGTCGCTACGCCACGCGTAAGCGCGGCTGAGGGAGATAAGACATGCCTCGCAGCCTGAAGAAGGGCCCGTTCGTCGACGACCACCTGCTCAAGAAGGTGGAGACGCAGAACGACAAGGGCTCGAAGAACGTCATCAAGACCTGGTCGCGGCGCTCGACGATCATCCCGGAGATGCTGGGTCACACGATCGCCGTGCACGACGGACGCAAGCACGTCCCGGTGTTCGTGACCGAGGCGATGGTCGGGCACAAGCTCGGCGAGTTCGCGCTGACCCGCACTTTCAAGGGTCACGAGAAGGACGACCGGAAGAGCCGTCGGCGCTGACGCCGCGGGCATACGGATAGAGGAACAAGGGGTTACAGCGATGCCAGGAAAGGGCGACGCTCCGGTGCTTCCGGGCGCGCGGGCGGTTGCGCGGCACGTGCGCATCTCGCCGATGAAGGCGCGCCGGGTGGTCAACCTCGTCCGCGGCCTGCCCGCGAAGGAGGCGCTCACGGTGCTGCAGTTCGCGCCGCAGGCTGCGAGCGAGCAGGTGTACAAGGTGCTCGCGAGCGCGATCGCCAACGCGGAGAACAACGAGCGGCTGGACCCCGACGCGCTGCTCGTCAGCGAGGCGTTCGTCGACGAGGGCCCGACCATGAAGCGGTTCCGGCCGCGGGCGCAGGGCCGGGCGTACCGGATCCGCAAGCGCACCTGCCACATCACCGTGGCGGTCGAGGCGGTCGCGCCGGCTGCGCCGAAGAAGGCCGCCGCGAAGAAGGCCGCCCCGGCGAAGCAGGCCGAGGCCGCTGAGACGGAGAGCAAGACGGAGGGCGCCGAGTAATGGGTCAGAAGGTTCACCCCACTGGGTTCCGGCTCGGCATCTCGACCGACTGGAAGTCCCGCTGGTTCGCGGACAAGCTCTACAAGGACTACATCGGCGAGGATGTCAAGATCCGCCGGATGATGTCCAAGGGCCTCGAGCGTGCCGGCATTTCCAAGGTCGACATCGAGCGCACCCGTGACCGGGTCCGCGTGGACATCCACACCGCCCGGCCGGGCATCGTCATCGGCCGCAAGGGTGCGGAGGCCGACCGGATCCGCGGCGAGCTGGAGAAGCTCACCGGCAAGCAGGTGCAGCTGAACATCATCGAGGTGAAGAACCCCGAGTCGGACGCGCAGCTGGTCGCCCAGGGCGTCGCCGAGCAGCTCTCCAGCCGGGTCAGCTTCCGTCGGGCGATGCGCAAGGCGATGCAGTCGGCGATGAAGAACCCGGTCTGCAAGGGCATCCGGGTCCAGGTGTCGGGTCGTCTCGGCGGTGCCGAGATGAGCCGGACCGAGTTCTACCGCGAGGGTCGCGTCCCGCTGCACACGCTGCGGGCCAACATCGAGTACGGCTTCTTCGAGGCCCGTACCACCTTCGGCCGGATCGGCGTGAAGGTCTGGATCTACAAGGGCGACGCCGTCCCGGGCCGGGAGGCTCCGGCCGAGGCCGGTCCGTCCCGCCCGCGCCGTGACCGCGGCGACCGCCCCGAGCGGCCGCGCCGTGGCCGGTCGGGTTCGTCCGGCACGACCGCCGGCGGCACCGAGGCCGGCCGGGCTGCTGCGACCACCATCGCTCAGCAGGCCGAGACGCCGAGTGGCGAGCCGATCGACAGTGCTGCTGTCGCCTCGGCCGCGGCTGCTCCGGCAGAAACGCAGCAGGAGGGCTGACAGATGCTGATGCCGCGCAAGCCCCCGAAGGGCTTCCGCAAGCCGCACCACCCGGACCGCCACGGCGCGTCCAAGGGTGGTAACCGGGTGGTGTTCGGCGAGTTCGGGATCCAGGCTCTCGAGCCGGCGTACGTGACCAACCGCCAGATCGAGTCGGCCCGTATCGCGATGACCCGCCACATCAAGCGTGGTGGCAAGGTCTGGATCACGATCTTCCCGGACCAGGCCCTCACCAAGAAGCCGGCGGAAACCCGCATGGGTTCCGGTAAGGGCTCGCCCGAGTGGTGGGTCGCCAACGTCAAGCCGGGGCGGGTTCTCTTCGAGATGTCCTTCCCCAACGAGCAGATCGCGCGAGAGGCGATGCGTCGCGCGATCCACAAGCTCCCGATGAAGTGCCGCATTGTTACGCGCGAAGTGGGTGAATCCTGATGGCAGCGGGCGTCAAGCCTTCCGAGCTGCGTGAGCTCTCCGAGGAGGAGCTGGTCACGAAGCTGCGTGAGGCCAAGGCGGAGCTGTTCAACCTCCGCGTGCAGGCCGCAACCGGGCAGCTGGACAACAACCGGCGGCTGCAGGTCATCCGTCGGGAGATCGCCCGGATCTACACGATCATGCGTGAGCGCGAGCTGGGTCTCTCGGCCGCGCCGACTGAGGTGACTGCATCATGAGCGAGAACACCACCGCCGCCGCGCGGGCCCGCCGTAAGGTGCGTGAGGGCCTCGTGGTCAGCGACAAGATGGAAAAGACCGTCGTGGTCGAGGTCGAGGACCGGGTCAAGCACGCGCTGTACGGCAAGATCATGCGCCGTACCCGCAAGCTGAAGGTGCACGACGAGCAGAACTCGGCCGGTATCGGCGACCGGGTCCTGATCATGGAGACCCGGCCGCTCTCCGCCACCAAGCGGTGGCGGCTCGTGGAGATCCTCGAGAAGGCCAAGTAGCGAAGGCTCGAGCTCGGCCGGTATCGGTCGGGCGCACGTTCCGCCAGGCTCCGGCCGCCTCCGGGCGGCCGGAGAACCGGCAGACATAGGAGATAGACGTGATTCAGCAGGAGTCGCGACTGCGCGTCGCCGACAACACGGGTGCCCGGGAGATCCTGTGCATCCGGGTTCTCGGTGGCTCCGGTCGGCGCTACGCGAGCATCGGCGACGTCATCGTGGCCACGGTCAAGGACGCGATCCCGGGTGCCGGTGTCAAGAAGGGCGACGTCGTCAAGGCCGTCGTCGTCCGCACCGCCAAGGAGAGGCGGCGGCCGGACGGCTCGTACATCCGCTTCGACGAGAACGCCGCCGTCATCATCAAGGACGGCGGGGACCCGCGCGGTACCCGTATCTTCGGCCCGGTGGGTCGGGAGCTGCGGGACAAGCGGTTCATGAAGATCATCTCTCTCGCGCCGGAGGTGTTGTGACCGTGAAGGTCAAGAAGGGCGACACGGTCGTCGTCATCGCCGGCAAGGACAAGGGTGCCAAGGGCAAGGTCATCGCGGCCTACCCGCGGCAGGACAAGGTCCTGGTCGAGGGCGTGAACCGGGTCAAGAAGCACACCCGCATCAGCACCACCCAGCGTGGCGCCAAGACCGGTGGCATCGTCACCCAGGAGGCCCCGATCCACGTCTCCAACGTGCAGGTCCTGGACTCCGACGGGAACCCGACCCGCGTCGGGTACCGGATCGACGACAACGGCCAGAAGGTCCGCATCGCGCGTAGCACCGGTAAGGACCTGTGATGACCACGGCTACCGAAACCAAGACCATGCCGCGCCTCAAGGAGCGGTACCGTAACGAGATCGTGGCGCAGCTGCAGGAGCAGCACAGCTACGCGAACCCCATGCAGGTTCCGCGGCTGGTCAAGATCGTCGTCAACATGGGTGTCGGCGAGGCTGCTCGCGACGCCAAGCTGATCGACGGCGCGGTCCGCGACCTCGCCACGATCACCGGCCAGAAGCCGCAGGTGCGGCGGGCGACCAAGTCCATCGCGCAGTTCAAGCTGCGTGAGGGCATGCCGATCGGTGCGAAGGTGACCCTGCGCGGCGACCGGATGTGGGAGTTCCTGGACCGGCTGCTGTCGATCGCCCTCCCGCGTATCCGCGACTTCCGCGGTCTCGACGGGCGCAAGCTCGACGGGCACGGCAACTACACGTTCGGTCTGACCGAGCAGTCGGTGTTCCACGAGATCGACCAGGACAAGATCGATCGCCAGCGGGGCATGGACATCACGGTGGTCACGACCGCCACGACCGACGACGAGGGCCGGGCGCTGCTCAAGCTCCTGGGCTTCCCGTTCAAGGAGAACTGAGCGAATGGCCAAGAAGGCGCTGATCATCAAGGCGGCCGCGAAGCCGAAGTTCTCGGTTCGCGCGTACACCCGCTGCCAGCGGTGCGGGCGTCCGAAGGCGGTCTACCGCAAGTTCGGTCTCTGCCGGGTGTGCATCCGGGAGATGGCCCACCGCGGTGAGCTGCCCGGCGTGTCCAAGGCTTCCTGGTAATAGCTATTGCTCTTCGCCGTAGGCCCGGGGCGGAACGCCCCGGGAACCCCGGCGAGAAAGGCTGACGAATTCATGACGATGACCGACCCGATCGCAGACATGCTCACGCGTCTGCGTAACGCCAACCAGGCGTACCACGACCGGGTGACGATGCCCTACTCGAAGATCAAGGCGAACATCGCCGAGGTCCTCAAGGCCGAGGGTTACATCGCCACCTGGTCGGTCGAGGAGCCCGAGGAGGGCGCCGTCGGCAAGCGACTGGTCGTCGAGCTGAAGTACGGCCAGAACCGCGAGCGGAGCCTGGCCGGCATCAAGCGCGTGTCCAAGCCCGGTCTCCGGGTGTACGCCAAGTCGGACGGGCTCCCGCGGGTGCTCGGCGGGCTGGGCGTGGCGATCATTTCGACGTCCCAGGGGCTGCTCACCGACCGGCAGGCCCGCAAGCGGAGCGTTGGCGGGGAAGTCCTCGCCTTCGTCTGGTAACGGGAGACAGGTAGAAATGTCGCGTATTGGACGTAAGTCGATCCCGGTACCGGCCGGCGTCGACATCACGATCGACGGCCAGACCGTGAAGGTCAAGGGCCCCAAGGGCGAGCTGTCGCACACGCTCGCCGAGCCGATCACGGCGGAGCGTGGCGAGGACGGCCAGGTGCACGTCAACCGGCCGAACGACGAGCGCAAGGCCAAGGAACTGCACGGCCTCAGCCGTACCCTGGTCGCCAACATGATCGTCGGTGTGACCGAGGGCTACCGCAAGAGCCTGGAGATCGCCGGTACCGGTTACCGCGTCACCGCCAAGGGCAAGGACCTCGAGTTCGCGCTCGGGTTCTCGCACCCGGTGCTGGTGCCGGCTCCGGACGGCATCACCTTCACGGTGGAGAAGCCGACGCTGTTCCACGTGGCCGGCATCGACAAGCAGCAGGTCGGTGAGGTCGCCGCCAACATCCGGAAGATCCGCCCGCCGGAGCCCTACAAGGGCAAGGGCGTGAAGTACCAGGGCGAGGTCATCCGCCGCAAGGCTGGAAAGGCAGGTAAGAAGTGAGCGCCACGCTGCTCAAGCGCCGCCGCGGCGTCGCCGCCAAGCGTGCCGTCGGGCGTGCGCGCCGGCACTTCCGGGTCCGCAAGAACGTCAGCGGCACCGCCGAGCGTCCCCGCCTGGTGGTCACCCGCTCCCTGCGGCACATGGTCGCCCAGATCGTGGACGACACCAAGGGTCACACCCTGGCGTCGGCCTCGACCCTGGACGCGTCGCTGCGTGGTGCGGAGGGCGACAAGAGCGCCCTGGCCGGCAAGGTCGGCGCCCTGCTCGCCGAGCGCGCCAAGGCCGCCGGCGTCTCCAAGGTCGTCTTCGACCGCGGTGGCAACCGGTACGCGGGGCGGGTCGCCGCGCTTGCCGACGCCGCCCGCGAAGCCGGGCTCGAGTTCTAGAAACCCCGTCACGAGAGATAAGGAAGGCTGCTGATGCCAGGTCAACAGCGCCGTGGCGGCGGGTCCGGTGGCAACGAGGGTGGTCGCCGCGACAACCGCCGTGAGGGCGGCCGCGGAAACGCGCCCGTCGAGAAGACCCCGCACCTCGAGCGGGTCGTCGCGATCAACCGCGTCGCCAAGGTCGTGAAGGGTGGTCGTCGCTTCAGCTTCACCGCCCTGGTGATCGTGGGCGACGGCGACGGCACGGTCGGCGTGGGCTACGGAAAGGCCAAGGAGGTGCCCGCGGCGATCGCCAAGGGTGTCGAGGAGGCCAAGAAGCACTTCTTCAAGGTGCCGCGGATCGGCCAGTCGATCCCGCACCCGGTGCAGGGCGAGGCCGCTGCCGGCGTCGTGCTGCTCAAGCCGGCGTCGGCCGGTACCGGTGTCATCGCCGGTGGCCCGGTGCGTGCCGTGCTGGAGTGCGCGGGCATCCACGACGTGCTCTCCAAGAGCCTCGGCTCGTCGAACCCGATCAACATCGTGCACGCCACGGTGGCGGCGCTGAAGGGGCTCGAGTCCCCCGAGGCCGTCGCGACCCGTCGTGGTCTGCCGGTGGAGGACGTCGCGCCGGCCGCCATGCTGGCGTCGCGGGCGGGGGTGGCGTCCTGATGGCACGCCTGAAGGTCACCCAGGTCCGGTCTGGCATCGGCACCAAGCAGAACCAGCGTGATTCGCTGCGTTCGCTCGGTCTGAAGCGGATCAACGACGTGGTGGTCAAGGAGGACCGGCCCGAGATTCGCGGCATGATCTTCACGGTCAACCACCTCGTGAAGGTCGAGGAGGTCGAGTAATGACGATCAAGGTTCACCACCTGCGCCCGGCCCCGGGTGCCAAGACCGCGAAGACCCGGGTGGGTCGCGGTGAGGGCTCCAAGGGCAAGAGCGCCGGTCGCGGTACCAAGGGTTCCAAGGCCCGCAAGAACATCCCGGCGTCGTTCGAGGGTGGGCAGATGCCCATCCACATGCGCCTGCCGAAGATGAAGGGCTTCAAGAACAAGTTCAAGGTCGTCTTCCAGGTGGTCAACCTGGACCGGCTCGCCGAGCTCTTCCCGAACGGCGGCCAGGTCGGCCCGCAGGAGCTGGTCGAGGTCGGCGCGGTCCGCAAGGGCCAGCCGGTCAAGGTCCTCGGCACCGGCGACCTCGGCGGTGTGGCCCTCCAGGTGTCGGCGCACGGGTTCAGCGCGTCGGCCAAGGAGAAGATCACCGCTGCCGGTGGCTCCGTCACCGAGCTGTAAGGCACGACCCATGGCGCCCGCTCAGTTGTCCCCAACTGGGCGGGCGCCGTGGTCTACCAGGCATGTGTGCGCCGAGTAACATCGGATTCGGTTTATGTAGCCGGGCACATCTGCCCGGACCGGGAGCGGGCTGTTAGAGTCCCTTCCCAGCTATGGATATCGGGCACTCGCCCGGCACCCACCCCGCCCCCGCCAGGGATCACCGGCGGCCCGCCTCGCGCAGGAGGAAGAAGTTGCTGTCCGCCTTTCTCAGTGCGTTCCGTACGCCTGACCTGCGCAAGAAGCTGCTGTTCACAGTAGGCATCATCGCGGTCTACCGGCTCGGCGCCACTCTGCCCAGCCCCGGCGTCTCGTACGGCAACGTGCAGAAGTGCCTCGACACCCTCCAGGGTCAGAGCACCGGAGTGCTGAACCTGCTGGACCTCTTCTCCGGCGGCGCACTGCTGCAGCTCTCGGTCTTCGCGCTGGGCATCATGCCCTACATCACCGCGTCGATCATCCTGCAGCTGCTCACCGTGGTCATCCCGCGGCTGGAGCACCTCCGCAAGGAGGGCCAGGCCGGCCAGGCGAAGATCACCCAGTACACCCGCTACCTGACCCTCGGGCTGGGCATCCTCCAGTCGTCGGCCTTCGTGGCGCTGGCCCGCTCCGGGCAGCTGTTCCAGAACCGCTGCGACCAGTTCCCGATCGTGCCTGAGGGCACCGGCATCCCGAACTGGCTCACCCTGTCCATCCTGGTCATGACGATGACCGCCGGCACCGGCATGGTGATGTGGCTCGGTGAGCTGATCACCGACCGCGGCGTCGGCAACGGCATGTCCGTCCTCATCTTCACCTCGATCGCGGCCCGCCTCCCCAGCGAGGGTTGGAAGATCAAGACCAACGAGGGCTGGGCCAAGTTCGGCCTGGTGCTCGTGCTGGTGCTGCTGGTCATCACCGCGGTCTGCTTCATCGAGCAGGCGCAGCGCCGCATCCCGGTGCAGTACGCCAAGCGGATGATCGGCCGGCGGATGTACGGCGGCACCTCGACCTACATCCCGCTGAAGGTCAACCAGGCGGGTGTGATCCCGGTCATCTTCGGCTCGTCGCTGCTCTACCTGCCGCAGCTGGCGCTGCAGTTCTTCGACCAGACCGACCCGGGCAAGACCCAGGCCTGGATCCAGAACAACCTGGTCGACCCGAGCAGCCCGATCTACATCGCGCTCTACTTCCTGTTGATCATCTTCTTCACGTACTTCTACGTGTCGATCACGTTCAACCCGACCGAGGTCGCGGACAACATGAAGAAGTACGGCGGCTTCGTGCCGGGCATCCGCCCCGGCAAGCCGACCGCCGACTACCTGGACTTCATCCTCAGCCGGATCACCCTGCCGGGCGCGCTCTACCTGGGCGTCGTCGCGATCCTGCCGAACTTCTTCTTCATCTGGCTGAACAGCCAGCAGTTCCAGAACTTCCCGTTCGGCGGCACCGCTGTGCTCATCATGGTCGGCGTCGGTCTCGAGACCGTGAAGCAGATCGAGAGCCAACTCATGCAGCGGAACTACGAAGGGTTCCTGCGGTAGATGCGACTCGTTCTGGTTGGCCCGCCGGGCGCGGGCAAGGGCACGCAGGCGGAATTCATCGCCGCACACCTCTCGGTGCCGAAGATCTCGACCGGTGACATCTTCCGGGCGAACGTCTCGCAGGGCACGCCGTTGGGTGTCGAGGCCAAGCGGTACATGGACGCCGGCAAGCTGGTCCCGGACGAGGTCACCATCAACATGGTCCGGGACCGGCTCGCCGAGCCGGACGCCGCCGACGGCTTCCTGCTCGACGGCTTCCCGCGGACGACGCCGCAGGCCGCCGCGCTGGACAAGCTCCTCGCGGACCTCGGCACCGCGCTGGACCTGGTGCTGGAGCTGGTCGTCGACGACGACGAGGTGATCCGGCGGCTCTCCGGCCGGCGCACCTGCCGCGGCTGCGGCAAGATCTGGCACGTCGAGTTCGACGCCACCACCCGCGAGGGCATCTGCGACCGCTGTGGTGCCGAGCTGTTCCAGCGGGACGACGACAAGCCGGAGACGATCGCGGCCCGCCTGCGGGAGTACGCCGAGAAGACGGCGCCGCTGGTCGACTACTACGGCGCCCAGAACAAGCTGGTCGGGATCGACGCCACCGGGCCGGTGGAGGACGTCACGGTCCGCGCCATCGACGCGCTGCGGTCGTACGGCGGCTGAGGTCCTGCCGGGCTCCGGCGGATAGAGTGCGAACAGCGGGGTACGTGCGACGTGCCCCGCTGATCGCTGTCCGGCAACGAAAGGTATTCGCTCCATGCGCCGTCCCCAGCTGGACATCCAGCTGAAGACCCCCGACCAGATCGAGAAGATGCGGGCCGCCGGCCTGGTGGTCGCCGAGGCCCTGCGTCGGATGCGGGAGGCCGTCGCCCCCGGGGTCAGCACCGCAGACCTGGACGCGATCGCCGAATCGACCATCCGCGAGGCCGGGGCCGTCCCCTCGTTCAAGGGCTACCACGGCTTCCCCGCCTCGATCTGCTCGTCGGTCAACGAGCAGGTGGTGCACGCCATCCCGTCGGCGCAGCAGGTGCTCCGCGACGGCGACGTGATCTCCATCGACTGCGGCGCGGTGCTGAACGGCTGGCACGGCGACGCCGCGATCACCGTGGGCGTGGGCGAGGTCGACCCGGCGCTGCTGAAGATGGCCGAGGTGGCGGAGGACGCCATGTGGGCCGGGATCGCCGCCGCCGCGCGGGGCGCCGCCAGCGGCAGGGGCCGGCTGACCGACATCTCGCACGCGGTGGAGAACGCGGTCCGCAAGGGCGGCCGGTACGGCATCGTCGACGGCTACGGCGGGCACGGCATCGGCACCGAGATGCACCAGGACCCGCACGTGCTCAACCACGGGCGGCCGGGCAAGGGCCCGCGGCTGGTGCCGGGCCTGGCGCTGGCCATCGAGCCGATGATCACGATGGGGTCGCCGCGTACCGTCGAGCTGGCCGACGGCTGGACGGTCGTCACCCGGGACCGGTCGATGGCGGTGCACGTGGAGCACTCGATGGCGCTGCTGCCCGACGGGGTCTGGGTGCTGACCGCCTTCGACGGCGGGCGGGCCCGACTGGGCGACCTGGTCACCACCCGGCAGCCGGCCGAGTCCGCCGCGTCCTGATCCGGCTCCGCGACGTCGAACCGGACACCGGGTTCAGCTGGCGCGGCAGGGCCGATCCGGGACCCGGCTGATCCGGCCGGCCTTCGGGCTGCCGGCCGGAGCCGCCGGCGGCGGGGGAGATGTCGCCTCGCGTCCGTTTTCCTTCCTCCGGGTGACGGGCGGGGTGGCCGGTTTGGCGACGGCCCGCACTCGGGCGTACACTTTCAGATCGGCGCACAGCGTCCACTCCGGCATGCCCACTACGCGCTTCGGTGGGAGTCGGAGCCGCGGCTGGCGCGGGCCCTCCGATCTCGGTCGGATGCCCGTGTAAGACGTTGTGGGCCGTCCGGAGTAACCGACGTCAGGACAGCGGAGGACATGCCGAAAAAAGACGGAGCCATCGAGATCGAGGGTCGGGTCATCGAGCCCCTGCCGAACGCAATGTTCCGGGTGGAGCTCGCGAACGGCCACAAGGTGCTGGCTCACATCAGCGGCAAGATGCGGCAGCACTACATCCGTATCCTGCCGGAGGACCGGGTCGTCGTCGAACTCTCGCCGTACGACCTGACCCGCGGGCGCATCGTCTACCGCTACAAGTAATCCTGACGACGGCCGGGACGTCCCCGTGTCCGTCTTCGACGTCCGGCGTCGCGCGTGGTCGCGCCACCGGGCCAGATGGGAAGTAAGGCAACCGTGAAGGTCAAGCCGAGCGTCAAGAGGATCTGCAACAAGTGCCGGGTGATCCGTCGGCACGGCCGGGTCATGGTCATCTGCACCGACCCGCGCCACAAGCAGCGCCAGGGCTGAACCAGTCCCACCGGTCGTGACACGGCCGGTCGGATCGGTCCGGGCCGCAGATCCAGGAAGCACATCATCAGCTCGTTCCAGCCGCGAGCGGTACGCAGCGCGTACTCAATCGTGGTTGACCCCCGGTCGGAGGCCGGGGCCCGCTCGGGCACGACCGATCCCGGTCGCCGGCGCTGACAGCGTCGGAAGGACGGGACGGCCGGTAGCGGGGTGGGACGGGTCCAGACCTCCGCCACAACATCACGAGGAGTACGCCCGCACATGGCACGTCTAGTCGGCGTCGACCTCCCCCGCGAGAAGCGGATGGAGATCGCGCTCACCTACATCTTCGGGGTCGGTCGGACCCGCGCCCTGGAGACGCTCACCGCTACCGGCATCTCGCCGGACAAGCGCGTTCGGGACCTCACGGATGAGGAGCTGGTCCAGCTCCGCAACCACATCGAGGGCAACTACAAGGTTGAAGGCGACCTGCGCCGCGAGGTCGCCGCTGACATCCGCCGCAAGGTCGAGATCGGCTGCTACGCCGGCATCCGGCACCGCCGGGGCCTGCCCGTGCGTGGCCAGCGGACCAAGACCAACGCGCGGACCCGCAAGGGCCCGAAGCGGACCGTCGCCGGCAAGAAGAAGCCCGGCAAGAAGTAACTAGGAGCGCACAGACTTATGCCACCGAAGGCTCGTGCCGGAGCCGCCGTCAAGAAGGTCCGGCGCAAGGAACGCAAGAACGTCGCCCACGGGCAGGCGCACATCAAGAGCACCTTCAACAACACCATCGTGTCCATCACGGACCCGACCGGTGCGGTCATCTCCTGGGCCTCTTCCGGCCAGGTGGGCTTCAAGGGCTCCCGCAAGTCGACCCCGTTCGCCGCGCAGCTCGCCGCCGAGGCCGCCGCGCGTCGGGCGATGGAGCACGGCATGCGCAAGGTCGACGTGTTCGTCAAGGGTCCCGGCTCCGGCCGGGAGACCGCCATCCGTTCGCTGCAGGCCGTGGGCCTCGAGGTCGGGCAGATCTCCGACGTCACCCCGCAGCCGCACAACGGATGCCGTCCGCCGAAGCGTCGCCGGGTCTGAGAGGTTAGAGAGAGATGGCTCGTTACACCGGTGCTGACTGCCGCCGTTGCCGGCGGGAGAAGATGAAGCTGTTCCTCAAGGGCAGCAAGTGCGATGGTCCGAAGTGCCCGTTCGAGTCCCGGCCGTTCCCGCCCGGGCAGCACGGCCGCGGCCGCACGAAGGAGACGGAGTACCTGCTCCAGCTCCGTGAGAAGCAGAAGGCCCGTCGTGTCTACGGCGTGCTGGAGAAGCAGTTCCGCGGCTACTACGAAGAGGCCGTGAGCAAGAAGGCCAAGACCGGTGAGGTTCTCCTGCAGATCCTCGAGTCGCGGCTGGACAACGTGGTCTACCGGGCCGGCTACGCCAGCTCGCGTGACCAGGCCCGCCAGCTGGTCAAGCACGGCCACTTCACCGTGAACGGCAAGAAGGTCGACATCCCGTCGTACCGCGTCAAGGAGCACGACATCATCGAGGTCCGGGGCAAGAGCAAGGAGCTCACCCCGTTCCTGGTGGCGCAGGCTCAGGCCGGTTCGCGGTCGGTTCCGGCGTGGCTGGAGGCCATCCCGAGCCAGATGAAGATCCTCGTGCACTCGCTCCCGGCCCGCCAGGTGATCGACACCCAGGTCCAGGAGCAGCTGATCGTCGAGCTCTACTCCAAGTAAGGGCTCGTTGCGGTGGCCCGCCCTTCGGGGCGGGCCACCGGAACAGTTTGTGTCGTGGGCGTCATATAGCGGGCGTCCCGGAAGAGAAGAGAAGAAATTGCTCATCAGCCAGCGACCCTCCCTCTCCGAGGAGTCGATCAACGAGACCCGGTCCCGGTTCACCATCGAGCCGCTGGAGCCCGGTTTCGGCTACACCCTGGGTAACTCGCTGCGGCGCACGCTGCTGTCGTCCATCCCGGGTGCGGCGGTCACCTCGATCAAGATCGACGGTGTGCTGCACGAGTTCACCACGATCCCCGGGGTCAAGGAGGACGTGGTCGAGCTCGTCATGAACATCAAGGAGCTCAACGTCAGCTCCGAGCACGACGAGCCGGTCAGCATGTACCTGCGCAAGCAGGGCCCGGGCGACGTGACGGCGGGCGACATCCAGCCCCCGGCCGGCGTCTCGGTGCACAACCCGGACCTGAAGCTCGCCACCCTCAACGGCAAGGGCCGGCTCGACATGGAGCTGACCGTCGAGCGGGGTCGTGGCTACGTCACGGCGGCGCAGAACAAGCAGGCCGGCGCCGAGATCGGCCGGATCCCGGTCGACTCGATCTACTCGCCGGTGCTCAAGGTGACGTACCGCGTCGAGGCGACCCGCGTCGAGCAGCGGACCGACTTCGACCGGCTGATCATCGACGTCGAGACCAAGCCGTCGATGGGCCCGCGTACCGCGCTGGCCTCCGCCGGCTCGACGCTGGTGGAGCTCTTCGGCCTGGCCCGGGAGCTGGACGAGACCGCCGAGGGCATCGACATCGGGCCGTCCCCGCAGGACGCCCAGCTCGCGGCCGACCTGGCCCTGCCGATCGAGGAGCTGGACCTCACCGTCCGCTCCTACAACTGCCTCAAGCGCGAGGGCATCAACTCCGTTGGTGAGCTCATCGGGCGTACCGAGGCCGACCTCCTCGACATCCGGAATTTCGGTCAGAAGTCGATCGACGAGGTCAAGATGAAGCTCGCCGGGATGGGTCTCGGGCTGAAGGACTCGGCCCCGAACTTCGACCCGGCGCACGTCGTGGACGCCTTCGGCGAGGCCGACTACGACACCGACGACTACCGCGAGACCGAGCAGCTCTAGTCCGCGCTGCCGCCACACCTGAGGAGCACCAAGCATGCCCACGCCCACCAAGGGCCCCCGCCTCGGCGGCAGCCCCGCGCACGAGCGGCTGATGCTGGCCAACCTGGCCACCGCGCTGTTCCAGCACGGCAAGATCCAGACCACCGAGACGAAGGCCCGGCGGCTGCGTCCGCTGGCCGAGCAGCTCATCACCAAGGCCAAGCGTGGCGACCTCGCCGCGCGCCGGCGGGTGCTGGGCGTCGTCAAGGACAAGGACGTGGTCTACGCCCTGTTCGACCAGATCGCGCCCCGGTACGCCAACCGCAACGGTGGCTACACCCGGATCGTGAAGACCGGTCCGCGCAAGGGTGACGCCGCTCCGATGGCGATCATCGAGCTGGTCGAGGAGCTTCAGGTCGCCGAACCCAAGGCGAACAAGAAGACCGCCGCCCGCAAGGCCGCCCAGCAGGACAAGGTCGAGGCCCTGGCCCCGGCCGAGGAGACCCCGGAGTCGAACTCGGGCGACCAGGACGCCGAGCCGCCGGTGTCGGCGTCCGGTGACACCGACGCCGCCCGCGAGGACAGCGACGAGGCCAACGAGAACAAGGCCTGAGCACAGGCGTCATCGTCGGGCCCGGCATCCCTTCCTGGGGTGCCGGGCCCGACGGCGTGAACGGGAGGTACGAGGTGGACGAGCGGACCCGGCTGCGGCTGGACGTCTCGTACGACGGCACGGACTTCTCCGGCTGGGCCGCCCAGCCGACCCGGCGGACGGTCGCCGGGGTGCTGACCCAGACGCTGGACCTGGTCCTCGGCGCGGGCACGGCGACCGGGCTGACCGTCGCCGGCCGCACCGACGCCGGGGTGCACGCGACCGGTCAGGTCTGCCACCTCGACCTGCCCACCGCCGTGTGGCGGGAACACGACGGGCGGCTGCTGCGCCGGTTGGCCCGGCTGCTCCCGACCGACGTGCGGGTCCGCGCCATGAGCGAGGTGCCCGCCGACTTCGACGCCCGTTTCTCGGCGACCTTCCGCCGCTACGAGTACCGGGTGACCGACGCCCCCTGGGGCGCCGAGCCGCTGCGCCGGCACGACACCCTCGCCTGGCCGAAGCCGCTGGAGCTGACGGCGCTGAACGCCGCCGCGGCCGGCCTGGTGGGGGAGCACGACTTCGCCGCGTACTGCCGGCGCAAGGAGAACGCCACCACGCTGCGCGAGGTGACCCGGCTGGACTGGCGGCGCGACCCGGACGGCATCCTCGTGGCCACCGTGCAGGCCGACGCGTTCTGCCAGGCGATGGTGCGCAGCCTGGTCGGGGCGATGCTGGTCGCCGGGGACGGCCGGCGGCCGGTCGAGTGGCCGGCGAGCCTGCTGAGCCGGCGGGAACGCTCCAGCGAGGTGACCGTCGCGGCGGCGCACGGGTTGACCCTGGTCGCGGTCGGCTACCCGGACGACCCGGCCGAGTACGCCCGCCGCGCCGACCTCACCCGCCGCCTCCGCGTTTCCACCGAGGCCTGAGCGCACGGGGGTTCGCGAGACCCGGTGCAGCCAAGGGCACCCACCCCGTGCGCAGCGCGCCCGCGCGGGCGGCGTGACGCGTGACCGGGCCGTGCTCAGGCGAGCGAGACACGTGGCGAGGCCCGGTCCGCAGGACTCGGACCGGGCCTCGCGTCGCTCGCCGTCGACCGGCGGCTCAGTCGCCGGGCAGCTCGTCGGGAGTGGCGTTGCCGCCCTGGGTGCCGGCGCCCTCGGTCGCCCTCGCGGTGGGCTGGACGGCGCTGCCGCCGGTGGCCCGCCGCTCGAGCACGCCCTTGTCGAGGTGCAGCTCGATCAGGTCGTAGATGATGTCGCGGACCGCGTTGTCGCCGGCTGGCACGGCGCCGCCGTCGGCGCGGACGACCAGGCAGTAGGCGAGGTAGTGGCCGCGTACCTGCCAGCCGATCCGGGCGGCGGCGGTGGTGAGCGCCTCGGTGCCGTCACCGGCGGCCAGGCCGAGGAAGCGGCCCTGCCGCTCGTCGAGCAGCTGCCGGATCCGGTCCCGGACGCGTTGCGCGCTGGCCTTGTCGGTCAGGTTGAACAGGCCGGCGGTGGCCAGGTGCTCGCCGTCGGCGGAGCGCACCGTGCCCCGTACCACCTGGCTGCACCCGAGCCGGACCAGCAGGTCGGCGATCTCGCCGGTGGCGGCGACCGCGCAACTGCCACCGGAGTGCGTCTTCAGCACGTCGTAGGCGGGTCGTCCGTCGGCCACCACCAGCTTCTTGCCGGCGAAGACCTCACGGGCGGTCAGCGGCTGCTGGTCGGTGTCGCGGGAGTCGAGGTCGTCGGCGGTCGACCCGTCGACCGGGGCGGCCGTGGTGGGCTGCGGTGCCGCCGCGGTCGGGTCGTCGCTCGGCGTGCGGTCGACGAGCAGGGCCGCCGCGCCGAGGCCACAGAGCGCGAGCAGGACCAGCACCGCCGCACCGCCGACGAGCACCTGCCACAGCCGACCACCGCCGCGCCGGGAGCCGGACCCGCCGGACGCGGGCGGCCCCGGCGGCTCGATCGGCCCGGTCGGGGCGTACTCGCGGGGGAGGGTGGGTGGCGGCGGGACCTGGACGGACGGGCGGACCGGAGCCGGTTCGGCGGCCGGGAGGGCCGGCCGGGTGGTCCGCGGCAGTGACGGGGTGGGGAAGCGGGACGGAGACGGCCCGGCCGGCGCGGGCGGGCCGGGCGGGAACTCCGGCAGGTCCGACTCGGACCGCGGGTACTCCACGAAGGCGTCCTCATCGGACTCGTACCGATACACCATGTCGCCCAGAGTAGGAGCCGTTGCCCCTTTAGGGGGTAATAATGGGAAATTCCGGCGCGGGCGCGTCGGGGTCCTCCCCGCCGAGGCGACCGCGAGCCGGTTCCGGGCCGGTGGAAGAATGCCGGACGTGACCGGCGACCACTACTTCTCCACCAGCCCCACCGCTGCGGCGCGCCCGCGGGAGGTCGAGTTCTCCGTCGCCGGGCGCGACTACACCCTGGCCTCCGCCAGCGGGGTCTTCTCCGCCGACCGGCTCGACCCCGGCACCGCCGTCCTGCTGCGCAAGGCCGAGCTGCCGACCGCCACCGTCGGCGGTGACCTGCTCGACATCGGCTCGGGCTTCGGGCCGATCAGCTGCGTGCTGGCCACCAGCGCGCCGGCCGCCACCGTCTGGGCGGTCGACGTCAACGAGCGGGCCCGCGCCCTCACCGCCGAGAACGCCCGCCGGGTCGGCGCCGCCGACCGGCTGCGGGCGGTCGCCCCGGACGAGGTCCCGGCCGACGTCACCTTCGCCCAGATCTGGTCCAACCCGCCGATCCACATCGGCAAGGCCGAACTGCACGAGCTGCTGCGCCGCTGGCTGCCCCGGCTCGCCCCGGACGGCGTCGCCTGGCTGGTGATCGCCCGTCACCTCGGCGGCGACTCGCTGCACCGCTGGCTGGTCGACGGCGGCTGGCAGGTCGAGCGGCACGCCAGCCAGAAGGGCTACCGGGTGCTGCGGGTCACCCGGTAATCGGGTGTCGCCCGCGCCGCCCGCTCCGGCAGGATGCCGGCGTGGGATACGTGGACGTGGCAGGGGTCGGGCACATCCTCCCCGACGGCCGGGAACTCTTCGCCGACGTGTCGTTCCGGGTCGGTGAGGGTGCCAAGGTCGCCCTGGTCGGACCGAACGGCGCCGGCAAGACGACGCTGTTGCGGATGGTCGCCGGCGACCTGCCGGTGAAGACCGGCGCCGTCGCCCGGGCCGGCGGCCTCGGCGTGATGCGGCAGTTCATCGGCATGATCGGGGACGACACCACGCTCGCCGACCTGGCGCTCTCGCTCGCCCCACCGGCGCTGCGCGACGCCGGTCGCCGGCTGGCCGAGACCGAGGCGGCCATGCGGTCGGCCGAGCTGCGCGGCAAGTACAGCACCGCCGCCGGCAAGGCCCAGCTGGCGTACGCGGACGCGCTGGCCGCCTGGGGCGAGACCGGCGGGTACGACGCCGAGGTGCTCTTCGACACGGTCGCCACCATCGTGCTGGACCTGCCCTGGGACGCCGCCCGGGACCGCCCGGTGCGGACCCTCTCCGGCGGGCAGCAGAAGCGCTTCGCCCTGGAACTGCTGCTGCGCGGCACCGACGAGGTACTGCTCCTCGACGAGCCGGACAACTTCCTCGACGTGCCCGGCAAGCGCTGGCTGGAGGCGCGGCTGCGCGAGTCCGGCAAGTCGGTGCTCTACGTCTCGCACGACCGGGAACTGCTGGCCCAGACCGCCGACCGGGTGGTCGCCGTCGAGGGCGGCAGCGCCTGGGTGCACCCGGCGGGCTTCGCCAGCTGGTACGACGCCCGGGTGGCCCGGCACGCCCGCCTCGACGAGCTGCGCAAACGCTGGGACGAGGAACACCAGAAGCTGCGCGAGCTGATGCTGATGTACAAGCAGAAGGCCGCGTACAACGACGGGATGGCGTCGCGCTACCAGGCCGCGCAGACCCGGCTGCGCAAGTTCGAGGAGGCCGGGCCGCCGCCCGTACCCCCGAAGGACCAGGACATCCGGATGCGCCTGGCCGGCGGGCGGACCGGCAAGCGCGCGGTCATCTGCGACCAGCTGGAGCTCGACGGCCTGACCTACCCCTTCGACCTGGAACTCTGGTACGGCGACCGGGTCGCCGTGCTCGGCGCCAACGGGACGGGGAAGTCCCATTTTCTCCGACTGCTGGCCCGGGGCGGCACCGACCCGGACCCGGCCAACGGCCCGGTCGACGGCGCGGCCGCGTTGGCCCCGGTCGCCCACGACGGCACGGTCCGGCTCGGCGCGCGGGTCCGGCCCGGCCACTTCTCCCAGACCCACGACCGGCCCGAGCTGGTGGCGAAGACCCTGGTCGAGATCCTCTGGCGGGGCGACGATCACCGGGCCGGGATGGACCGGCACGCCGCGATGGCGGCGCTCAGTCGGTACGAGCTGGCCGCGCAGGGCGACCAGCGCTTCGGCACCCTCTCCGGCGGGCAGCAGGCGCGTTTCCTGGTACTGCTGCTGGAACTGTCCGGGGCGACCCTGCTGCTGCTCGACGAGCCGACGGACAACCTCGACCTCGCCTCCGCCGAGGCGCTGGAGGCCGGGCTGGCCGCGTTCTCCGGGACGGTGGTCGCGGTCACCCACGACCGCTGGTTCACCCGGTCCTTCGACCGGTTCGTGCTGTTCGGCGGCGACGGCGAAGTGGTGGAGACGCCGGAGCCGGTCTGGGACGTGCGCTGACGGGCGGCGGTCGCGGGGCCCGTCCCTCACGGCGGGCATAGGGTGGATCACGTGACTGAGATGACCTACCGCCGGTTGGGCGACTCCGGGCTCGTGGTGTCCGTGGTCGGCGTCGGCTGCAACAACTTCGGCCGCAAGCTCGACCTCGACGGCACCCGGGCGGTGGTCGACGCCGCCCTCGACGCCGGGATCAACTTCTTCGACACCGCCGACATCTACGGCGAGCCGCAGGGCGGCTCCGAGGAGCTGCTCGGGCAGGCGCTCAAGGGGCGCCGGGACGACGTGGTGGTGGCCACCAAGTTCGGCATGGACATGCACGGCATGAACGGCCCCGACCACGGCGCCCGGGGCGCGCGCCGCTACATCGCCCGGGCGGTGGAGGCGTCGCTGCGCCGGCTCGGCACCGACCACATCGACCTGTACCAGATGCACGAGCCCGACCCGGGCACCCCGATCGACGAGACGCTCGCCGCCCTGGACGACCTCGTCCGCGCCGGCAAGGTGCGCTACCTTGGCAACTCCAACTTCGCCGGCTGGCAGATCGCCGACGCCGACTGGGTCGCCTCGTCCAACGGACGGGCCCGGTTCATCAGCGCGCAGAACCACTACTCGCTGCTGGAACGCTCCGTCGAAACCGAGGTCGTGCCCGCCTGCGAGCGGTTCGGCCTGGGCATGCTGCCGTTCTTCCCGCTCGCCAACGGCCTGCTCACCGGCAAGTACAAGCGCAACGAGGCGCCGCCCGCCGGCAGCCGGCTCTCCGGCGGCGGCCGGTACGCGCAGCGCCTCGCCGCCGCGGACTGGGACACCATCGAGGCCATCGAGGCGTACGCCGGCGAGCGGGGCCTGTCGATGCTCCAGGTGGCGATCGGCGGGCTGGCCGCCCGTCCGGCGGTGACCTCGGTGATCGCCGGCGCTACCACCCCGGAGCAGGTGCGGGCGAACGCCGAGGCCGGCACCTGGCAGCCCACCGACGAGGACCTGGACGCCCTCGACGCCATCCTCTGACCGTCGGCCCGTCGGCCCGCCCGCCGGCGGTCGCACCAGCCGTGAGCGGGGCACCTCGGAGTCGTTGCGACGCCGCCGAGGTGCCCCGCTCTTTCGTGCCCGGTCCGTCCACTCAGGGCCAACCGGACAGCATGGCGTGAGCGGTCCGTCACGCGCTGCCCGAACCGTCGAGTTGAGACGGTCCGTGGGAAAAGCGCACCCCCGCCCTTGGCGGATCGGCGCATCCGTCGTACGGTATGCCGCAAGTAACCCACGGGAGCCCGGTGCACCGGGCTGAGAGGGGGGCTGAAGCCCCCGACCGTCGAACCTGATCCGGGTAATGCCGGCGCAGGGAGGAGCGTTGCCGTGCCGTCCCTGGGACGACTGCATCTGATCACCGACACCCGGCCGGGGCGCGAGCCGCTCGCCGTGCTGCGCGCCGCCCTGCCGGTGGCCCGCGCCGAGCTGGTCGTACAGGTCCGGGTGGACGACGACGCCACCGACCGGCAGGCGTACGAGCTGGCCCGCCGGGTGCTCGCGCTCTGCGCGCCGTACGGGGTGCCGTGCCTGGTCAACGACCGGCTGCACGTGGCGCTCGCGGTCGGCGCCGCCGGGGGCCACGTGGGCGCGGACGACCTGCCGGTCGGGGCGGCCCGCCGGGTGCTCGGCGCCACCGCCGTGCTCGGCGCCACCGCCCGGGAACCGGTCGCCGCCACCGAGGCGGTCGCCGCCGGGGCCAGCTACCTGGGCGTGGGCCCCTGCCACGCCACCACCACGAAGGCCGGCCTGCCGGCCCCGATCGGCCCGGACGGGGTACGCGCCGTCGCCGAGGCCGTCGCCGTGCCGGTGATCGCCATCGGCGGGGTGACCGCCGCGTCGGTGCCGGCACTGCGGGCCGCCGGGGCGTACGGGGTGGCGGTGGTGGGGGCGCTGTCCGGATCAACGGATCCGGCCCGAGCTACCGCTGAACTGCTCGGGGCGCTGACGTGCTGACCCGACCGGACGTCGCCGTGGTGGGGGCGGGACCGGTCGGGCTGGCGATCGCCTGGCGCTGCGCCGCGCGGGGGCTGCGCGTCGTCGTGCACGATCCCGCCCCTGGATCCGGCGCGTCCCACGTGGCCGCCGGGATGCTCTCACCGGTCGCCGAGGCGTACTTCGGGGAGCACGAGCTGACCGGGCTGCTCACCGAGTCGGCCGCCCGCTGGCCGGGCTTCGCCGCCGAGCTGGCCGAGGCCGCCGGCACCGACTTCGGCCACCGCACCGAGGGCACCCTCGTCGTCGGGCTCACCGGTGACGACCTGGCCGAGGCGCGGCGACTCTGGTCGTACCAGCGGGAGTTGGGGCTGCCGATCACCCCGCTGCGCCCCTCCGAGCTGCGGGACCGCGAGCCGGCGCTGGCGCCGCGGGTGCGCGGCGGCGCGGTCGCGCCCGGCGACCACCAGGTCGACCCCCGGCGGCTGGTGGCCGCGCTGCGGGCGGCGGCCGAGCGGGCCGGGGCCACGCTGGTGCCCGGCGCGGTCGCGAGCCTCACCGACGTGGACGCCCGGGTCACCGTGGTCGCCGCCGGCTGCGGCGCCGCCGCGCTCACCGGCCTGCCGGTCCGGCCGGTGAAGGGGCAGGTGCTCCGGCTGCGCGCGCCCGGTCGCGGCACGCCGGACTTCCGGCACGTGATCCGGGGGTACGCCGACGGCGAGTCGGTGTACCTGGTGCCGCGCGCCGACGGCGAGGTGGTCCTCGGCGCGACCGTCGAGGAGCGCGCCGACACCGAGGTGACCGCCGGGGCGGTGCTGCGGCTGCTCCGCGCCGCCGTCGACCTGGTGCCCGACCTGGCCGAGTACGACCTGGTGGAGGCCGCCGCCGGGCTGCGCCCCGGTACGCCGGACAACGCGCCGATCCTCGGGCCGCTGCCCGGCCGGCCCGGTGTGCTGGTCGCCACCGGCCACCACCGGCACGGCATCCTGCTCACCCCGGTCACCGCCGACCTGATCACCGACCTGGTGGTCACCGGCGCGGCGGACCCGCTGCTCGCCCCCTTTGCGCCGGATCGGTTCACCGCCGGCGCCGCCGCCCGAGCCGCCGGCCGGGACCGGATCGCACCCACCCCCGAGGAGGAGACGTGCAACTGATCGTCAACGGTGCCGGCCGGGACCTGCCCGGCGGGTCGACCGTGGCGGACCTGGTCCGCGCGGTCACCGAGCAGCGGCGCGGCCTCGCGGTGGCGGTGAACGGCGAGGTGGTGCCCCGCACCGGCTGGCCGGCGACCGTGCTGCGCGACGGCGACCGGGTCGAGGTGCTCAGCGCCGCGCAGGGCGGGTGAGCGGCGTGACGCTCACCATCGGCACCGTCACCCTCGGGTCGCGGCTCATCCTCGGCACCGGCGGCGCGGCCAACCTGCACGTGCTGGAGCAGGCCGTCCGGGCCTCCGGCACCGAGCTGGTCACCGTGGCCCTGCGCCGGGTGGACACCACCCACGCCGCGGCCGGCGGGCTGCTCGACGTGCTGGACCGGTGCGGGGTGCGGCTGCTGCCGAACACCGCCGGCTGCTACACCGCCGGCGAGGCGGTGAAGGTGGCCCACCTGGCCCGGGAGGCGTTCGACACCGACTGGGTGAAGCTGGAGGTGATCGGCGACGAGCGCACGCTGCTGCCCGACGGGGTGGAACTGCTGCGCGCCGCCGAGGAACTGGTCGCCGACGGGTTCACCGTGCTGCCGTACACCTCCGACGACCCGATCCTGGCCCGCCGGCTGGCCGACGTGGGCTGCGCCGCGGTGATGCCGGCCGGCGCGCCGATCGGCTCCGGGCTGGGCGTGTCCAACCCGCACCACATCCGGCTGATCCGGCAGAGCGTGGCCGTGCCGGTGATCCTCGACGCCGGCATCGGTACCGCCTCGGACGCGGCGCTCGCCATGGAGCTGGGCTGCGACGCGGTGTTGCTGGCCAGCGCGGTCACCCGGGCCGCCGACCCGGTGGCGATGGCCACCGCCATGCGGTACGCGGTGGAGGCGGGCCGGCTCGCGTACGGTGCCGGCCGGATCGCCCGTCGCTTCCACGCCCTCGCCTCCACGCCGGACGAGGGAAGGCCCGACCTGTGACGGTGACGCGGCAGGTCGTCGACGGGCCGCCCGAGGCGGGCGCAGTGCGCGGTCCACGCCCCGCCGGGACGCGCCCGGACCCGCGTCGAGCCGGCTCGGGGCGGCTCGCCGCGACCGGGCCAGCCCGTCCGGTGGTGCCCTCCGGGCTGGTGGTGCTCACCGACCGCTGGCAGGCCCGGCGACCGCTGCCGGAGGTGGTCGCGGCGGCGGTGGCCGGGGGAGTGCGCTGGGTGGTGCTGCGCGAGAAGGACCTGCCCCGCGCCGAACGTGCCGCCCTCGCCGCCGCGCTGCGCCCGCTCCTCGCCGAGGCCGGCGGCACCCTGATCGTCGCCGGCCCCGACCCCCTGGCCGGCGACGCCGTCCACCTGCCGTCGGCCGGCCCCTACCCGCCACCGCCCCTCGGCCTGGTCGGCCGCTCCTGCCACGACCGCGTCGAACTGGCCCGACTCACCACAGAGGACTACGCCACCCTCTCACCCGTCTTCCCCAGCAGAACCAAACCCGGCTACGGCCCACCCCTGCACCCGGACGGGCTCGCCGAGCTGATCCAGGCCAGCCCCGTGCCGATCCTCGCCCTCGGCGGCATCGACACCCCCGACCAGGTGCACGCCTGCGTGGAGGCGGGAGCCGTCGGAGTGGCCGTGCTCGGCGCCATCATGCGAGCCGAAGATCCCACTCAGGCAGCCGCCACCCTGACCGAGGCCTTCCGAGCAGCCAGCCCCACCACCACCGCCACATCAGCAGTCTCGGCGCTCCCACCCGCCCCGATGCCGCGAACCTGGCACGCCCTCGCGGAGGTCTCCGACACGGGGCTGCGGCCGACCGTGCCCACGCAGGGATCAAGCCTGACCGCCCGGAGTGGGCACGGTCGGCCGCAGCCCCCCACAGCGACAACGACGGACCCGCACGGTCGGCCGCAGCCCCTCACGCCGACCTCGACGAACCCGCACGGCCGGCCTTCAACAGCGACTCGGGAAGAGGGACAGTGACGCCGACAACCGTCCTCACCATCGCTGGCTCGGACTCCGGCGCCGGTGCCGGCATTCAGGCCGACCTCAAGGTCTTCGCCGCCCTCGGCGCGTACGGGACCAGCGTGATCACGGCCGTCACGGCGCAGAACACCCGGGGCGTAGACGCCGTGCTGCCGTTGCCCCCGCGAACGGTCACTGAGCAGCTCGACAGCGTGCTCGGCGACTTCCGTGTCCGGGCGGTGAAGACCGGAATGCTCGGCACCCCGGCGGTCGCCGACGCCGTGGCCGAGGCGGCGAAGGCGGGCCGGCTGCCGTACCTGGTCGTCGACCCGGTGCTGGTCGCCACCAGTGGACACCCGCTCGGCGTGGTGGAGGCGGTCGAGCGGCTGCTGCCGTACGCGGAGGTGGCGACGCCGAACTGCGCGGAGGCCGCCGCCCTCACCGGACGCCCGGTGACCACGGTCGAGGAGATGGCGGTCGCCGCCGAGGCGATCGCCGCCGGCGGCCCGGGGCACGTGGTGGTGACCGGCGGTGACGTGGACGCCGGCGGCGAGTCGGTCGACGTGCTGTGCGGCGGCGGGACGACCATCCTGCTGCGCGCGCCCCGGGTGCGGACCCGGCACACCCATGGCACCGGCTGCTCGTTCTCGGCGGCGATCGCCGTCCGGCTGGCGGCGGGCGACCCGGTGCCGGTCGCGGTCGCCGCCGCCAAGGAGTACGTCACCCGCGCGCTGACCGGCGCGCGGGACTGGGAACTGGGCGCGGGACGCGGCCCGCTGGACCACTTCGGCTGGTCCTGTTGACCATCAGGGAGGCTGTCATGCAGGCACGTCGCAAGGTCTACGTCGAGGGGTCACGGCCGGACGTCCGGGTGCCGTTCGCCGAGGTGGAGCTGGCCGGGGACAACCCGCCGCTGCGCCTTTACGACACCTCCGGCCCGGGCTCCGATCCGGAGGTGGGGTTGCCGCCGCTGCGCGGGAGGTGGATCGCCGAGCGCGGTGACGTGGCCCCGGTCCGGGGTGCCGGCACGCCGTTGGCCGGGGCGGACGGGAAGCGGCCCACCCAGCTCGCGTACGCCCGCGCCGGGGTCGTCACGCCGGAGATGGAGTTCGTGGCGATCCGGGAGGGGATGGCGCCGGAGTTCGTCCGGGACGAGATCGCCGCCGGGCGGGCGGTGCTGCCGCTCAACGTCAACCACCCGGAGTGCGAGCCGGCGATCATCGGCAAGGCGTTCCTGGTCAAGGTGAACGCCAACATCGGCACCTCCGCGGTCACCTCGTCGGTCGCGGAGGAGGTGGAGAAGCTGACCTGGGCGACCCGCTGGGGCGCGGACACCGTGATGGACCTGTCGACGGGCAAGCGGATCCACGAGACCCGCGAGGCGATCGTGCGCAACTCGCCGGTGCCGATCGGGACCGTGCCGATCTACCAGGCGCTGGAGAAGGTCGGCGGCGACCCGGTGAAGCTGAGCTGGGAGGTGTTCCGGGAGACCGTCGTCGAGCAGGCCGAGCAGGGCGTCGACTACATGACCGTGCACGCCGGGGTGCTGCTGCCGTACGTGCCGCTGGCCGTGGACCGGGTGACCGGGATCGTCTCCCGGGGCGGGTCGATCATGGCGGCCTGGTGCCTGGCGCACCACGAGGAGAACTTCCTCTACACCAACTTCCGGGAGCTGTGCGAGATCCTGGCCCGCTACGACATCACGTTCTCGCTCGGCGACGGGCTGCGGCCCGGGTCGATCGCGGACGCCAACGACGAGGCCCAGTTCGCCGAGCTGCGGACCCTCGGCGAGCTGACGAAGATCGCCTGGGAGTACGACGTGCAGGTGATGATCGAGGGCCCGGGCCACGTGCCGATGCACAAGATCAAGGAGAACGTGGACCTCCAGCAGGAGTGGTGCCACGAGGCGCCGTTCTACACGCTCGGCCCGCTGACCACCGACATCGCCCCCGCGTACGACCACATCACCTCGGCCATCGGCGCGGCGATGATCGGCATGTTCGGCACCGCGATGCTCTGCTACGTCACCCCGAAGGAGCACCTCGGGCTGCCGGACCGGGACGACGTGAAGGCGGGCGTGATCGCGTACAAGATCGCGGCGCACGCGGCCGACCTGGCCAAGGGCCACCCCGGCGCCCAGGCCTGGGACGACGCGCTGTCCAAGGCCCGGTTCGAGTTCCGCTGGGAGGATCAGTTCAACCTCTCGCTGGACCCGGAGACCGCCCGGTCGTACCACGACGCGACGCTGCCGGCCGAGCCGGCGAAGACCGCGCATTTCTGCTCGATGTGCGGGCCGAAGTTCTGCTCCATGAAGATCACCCAGGAGCTGAAGGACTACGCCGCGCGCGGCATGCAGGACAAGTCGGCGGAGTTCCTCTCCTCCGGCGGCCGGGTGTACCTGCCGATGGCCTGACCCTGGACCACGCCGGTCCGGCGACGGCGGGTGCCGTCGCCGGACCGCTGTGCTTCCTCAGTCCCGGTGGTGCCGGCCGCTGGACCGCAGCGAGCGGCGGCCGCTCTCCGTCTCCGGCTCGTTGTCGGCCAGCGGGCGGCTCAGGCCGGCGACCCAGTCGACGTATTCCTCGTCCTGCGCGGCGAGCGGCTCCGCCTCCGAATTCTCGGCCGGCGGTTCGGCGCCGCGCGCCTTGTTCCGGCGGAACAAGCTCCGCTTCGGCCGGGACCGGTCGGCCGCCGGCTCCGGCTGGACCTCCGACGACGGTTCGGCCCCGTGAGGTTCGGCACCGGGCACCTCGGCTGCGGGCAGGTCCGTCGACCGGCTCGCCGTAGTGGGCGTGCCGGGCCGGGAGTCGTCCGTGTCCCAGCGGAAGGTGACCGGCTTCGGTTCCTCCTCCGGACCGTGGTCCGGGAAGGGCAGGCCGGCGCGGGGCGGCGCGGGCGCGGGGCGGGGAGCGGTGAAGGCGTTCCAGCTCGCCGCGCTGTTCAGGTCGGGCAGTTGGTGCCGGGGGCGGGGCGCCTGCTCGGCGACGGGAGTGGCGCCGGCGGTGGGCGGGGTGTGGCGCGCCGGGCTGCGTTGCGCATCCGATGGCCCCACGCCGGGCCGGCGAACCGGCGCGTCGCGGAGGCCGTCCCTGGTGGACCCGGCCGAGGGGTACTCGGAGCGGGTTGAGTCGAGCGCTGGCGGGTCGAACCGCGCCGAGTCGGGCGTGGCCGGGTCGAGTTCGGTGGTGCGATGGCCGGCTTCGACGAGCCGGGCTGTGTCGAGTTCCGGCCGGTCGAGGCGGCTCCGGTCGAGTGCCCGATCGAGCCCGGGGCGGTCGAGCCTGGGCAGGTCGAGCGCACGCTCGGGGTTGTCGGCCGGCGCGGTGTCCGCACCGGAACGGGCGGCGGGTGCCGGAGCGGGGGAGTCGGCCGGCTCGGGGGCGGCTGTCGGGTCCGTCGCGGGGCGGATCGCCCGCTTCGCCGAACCCTTATGGCCGCTGACCGCAGCGGCGGAGCCGGCGGCAGCGGCAGGAGCGGCGGAGCCGGTGGTGGCAGCCGTGGGTGCGGTGGTGGCAGCCGCGGGACCTGCGTCGGTGGCCGGCGCCGCGTCGCCGGTGGTGGCGAGGGTGGCCGCCACCGGGTCGTCCGATCGGGCGTCGCTGGTCGTGGTGGAGGTGGCGGCCACCGGAGCGTCCGATCCGGCGCTGCTGGCGGTGGTGGCGACCGGCTCGTCCGACCCGGCGGAGCGGGACTTGCGGGTCCGCTTCGGTCGGGGCCGGGGGGTGACGGTGGTGGGCTCGGCCGGCTCGGCGGGCGCGGTGCGGTCGGCGGTCACTGCCGTCCGCTCGGTGTCGTGCGGCTGCTCGGCCGTCGCGGTGTGGTGAGTGGTGGCTGCCGTCTCCTCGGTGCGGTTCGGCTGCTCGGCCCGGTCCGCTACCCGTGGGACCGCCACGGACCCGACCACGACCTGCGGTGTGACCTCGCCGGCCGCTGCCGGCGCGTCGGCCGGACCGGCGGCCCGAGCAACCTGGACCGGATCGGCCGCACGCGGTTCGTCGGACGGAACGGCAGGCGGTGCAACCTGGGCCGGGTCGGCGGTCGGTGGCACCTGGATCGGGTCGACCGCTCGCAACCCGTCGGACGGGACCGGCGCGGAGGAGCTGCCCACCACCGGCTCGCCGGTGGACACCGCCGGCGTGATCCGGCTGGCCGTACCGTCCCAGTCGGCTCCGTCCCCGACGTCGACCCCGCTGGCCGGCTCCGCCAGCGCCTCCCGGTCCGCCGCGGCGTCCCACGCCGTCGGCTCCACCCGGTGACCGGCGAGGGACGCCGGCTCGCCGGTCGGCGCGGCCGGGTCGGCCGTCCACCGGGACTCCGGCGTACCGCGACGGTCCCGGGGCTGCGGGGCGCCCGCCGCGCCGGCGGCCTCGGCCTGCGGCGCGCGGCTCGGGCCCGTCGGCAGGTCGCCGTACGACGGCTCGTCGGGCGTCCGGCCGGATGGCTCCGGCCAGGTCGCCGACGCGGGTGCGCCGGCCGGGTCGTCGAGGGCGAAACCACTGTCCGGGCGCGGACCGGACGGGGTCGGGGTGCCGGGGGTGACCGGCCAGTCCCAGTGCGCCGGGGTCGGCCCGGTCGCCCGGGTCGCGGCCCGGTCAGCGGCCCGGTCCGCGCCGGCCGGCGTGCCGGCCCCCGCCAGGGTGCCCGCGCCGGCGGCGCCGGCCAGGTCCACGGTCGCCGTACCGTCGCCGGAGGCGCTGCTCAGGGCCGGGCTGTCGGGCAGCGGGCGCAGGATGTCGGTCGGCTCGATGGCGTCGTCGGCTCCGGCGGCGGTCCCGGCGTCGCTCGCCGGGAAGAGCGGCCAGCGCAGCAGCGTAGCGGCGGCCGAGCCCAGGGCGCCGGCCGCGACGGCGATCACGGCGCCGTAGTACGGGGCGAGCTGGTAGCGGTCGGCGGAGTCGCCCGGGCCGGCGGTCAGGTAGGCGAAGGCGAGCAGCACCGGGCCGGCCACCCCGGCCGCCCCGCTGACCAGCGGGACGTGCCCGCGCCAGCGGGCCAGCGCACCGGTCGCCGCGCCGGCCAGCAGCGCCACCGCGGGGAGGGTCAGCATGGCCAGCCGCTGCGCCGCGTCCGCGTCCAACCAGGACGGCTCCAGCACGCCGAGGCGTACGGAGCGCAGCACCCCGGTGGACAGCAGCGCCGGCGCGACGGAGACCAGCGCGATCAGCCAGACCGCGCCGGTCAGCAGGGCGACGTTCCAGCCCAGCGGCGGCCGGAGCAGCACGGCCGAGGCGGCGCCCGCGCCCACCACCGCGCCGACGACCGCGCAGATCCCGACCGCCCAGACCGGGTCGACGGTGCTCAGCTCCGCGGCCCGGGCGGGTTGCATACAGAGCGGGGCGACGACGGTCGCGCCGAGTGCGGCCGCGCCGGAGACGGCGAGTTGCGCGCCGGTGCCGTCCGACAGCCCGACGCGGCGGGCGAGCCGGACGGTGACCACGGCGCCGACCACGGCGGCGGTCACGGCGAACCAGCCGACCCAGGCGAGCTGGGCCGGCCACCGGTTCACATCCGTGAACGCGCCGTTGAGTCGTACGATCCCGAACCCGTACGCGATGCCGAGCTGACCGGCTCCGGCCAGCACGCTCACCCCGAATGCGGTGAACAGCAGCTTGCCCCACGTCCGAAAGGCCATGTCGCGCACGTTACGGCCCGGTGCGCCCGATCGCCACTGTGGCGCGGCGGGGCGACTGCCTGGGGTTACTTCAACTCGACGAGACGGGCCAGATACGTGGTGTCGCCGACGTTGGTGAGCATGTGGACCGCGCCCGGGTCCCGGTAGACCACCCCGCCGGTGGGTTCGTCGGCGTCGATCCGGGTGCCGTCGATCGTCTGCACCACGTTCTTCGCGCCCTGGACGGCCACCACCAGGTACGGGTGGTCGTGCCGGTGCAGCGGCTGCCGCTCACCCGGCTCCAGGCGGATGTGCCACACCCGGACCCGCTCGTTCTCGAAGACGATCTCCTGGCCCACCGGGCCGAGTTCCGTACCGTCGACCACGTCGGTCATGGCGTTCCGTTCAGTTGTGGGAGCACCTCACCGGCGATGAGCTCCAGGTGGTCGAGGTCGTCGAGTTCGATCAGGCGCAGGTGGACCCGAGTGGCGCCGATCGCGGCGAACTCGCCGAGCCGGTCGATGAGTTGCGCGGGGGAGCCGACCACCGGGTCCTCCGGCGGCAGGGCGCTCTTGACGTGCAGCGGCGCCGCCCGGCGGCGGGCCTCGGCGTCGGTCCGCCCGATCGCCACCACCACCCCGGCGGAGAGCACCAGCGGGGCCCGCCCCGACTCGGCACGCCCGGTCCGGTCGCACGCCTCGCGGACCCGCTCGTACGCGCCGGCGGTCTCCTCGACCGACTTGAAGGGCATGTTGAACTCGTCGGCGTACCGGGCGGCCAGCTCGGGGGTGCGCTTCGGGCCGCGCCCGCCGACGATCACCGGCGGACCGGGCCGTTGCACGGGCTTGGGCAGCGCGGGCGCGTCCACCAGCCGGTAGTGGTCGCCGAGGTGGGTGTAGGTGTCGCCGACCGGGGTCCGCCACAGCCCGGTGATGATCTCCAGCTGTTCGGCCAGCCGGTCGAAGCGCTCACCCACGCCCGGGAACGGGATGCCGTACGAGGTGTGCTCGCGCTCGTACCAGCCGGCGCCGATGCCCAGCTCGACCCGGCCGCCGCTCATCTGGTCCACCTGGGCCACCATCACGGCCAGCGGCCCGGGCAGCCGGAAGGTGGCCGAGGTGACCAGCGTGCCGAGCCGGATCCGGGTGGTCTCCCGGGCCAGCGCGGCGAGGGTCAGCCAGGCGTCGGTCGGGCCGGGCAGCCCCGGCTCGTCGCCCATCGCCTGGTAGTGGTCGGCCCGCAGGAACCCGTCGAAGCCGCCCGCCTCCACCAGCCGGGCGAACCGGAGCTGGTCGTCGTAGCTGGCACCGCGGTGCGGCTCGACGAAGACGGCCACCCGCATGCTCATCGTCCCTCCGCCACGGCCGGCGTCTCGCGCTCCATCAGCAGTTCGTGCAGTTCGGCGCTGACCCGGGCGACGTCGGCCAGGTGGGCGTTGCGGCCGAGGGTGCGCGGTCGGGGGATGGTCACCTCGACGATCCTGCGGATCCGCCCCGGGCGTGGGCTGAGCACGACCACCCGGTCGGCGAGCAGCACCGCCTCGTCGATGGAGTGGGTGACGAAGACGACGGTGGCTCCGGTCTCCATGTGCACGCGTTGCAGTTCGCCGGAGAGTTCCTCGCGGGTGAGCGCGTCCAGGGCGGAGAAGGGCTCGTCCATCAGCATCACCCGGGGCTCGCCGATCAGCGACCGGCAGAGCGACACCCGCTGCTGCATGCCGCCGGAGAGCTCGTGCGGCAGCCGCTTCTCGAACCCGCCGAGACCGGCCATCTCCAGCAGCTGGCGGGCGCGGTCGCGGTGCCCGGCCCGGCTCCAGCCGAAGATCTCCACCGGCAGCAGGACGTTGTCGAGCACGGTGCGCCAGGGGAGCAGGGCGGGGCGCTGGAAGAGCATCGCGATGTCCTGGCGGGGCCGGGTGACCGCCGTGCCGCCCACGGTGATCTCGCCGCTGGTCACCGCCAGCAGCCCGGCGACCATGCGCAGCAGGGTGGACTTTCCGCAGCCGGAGCGACCCAGCACCGCGACGAACTCGCCCTCGGCGACCGCCAGGTCGATGCCGCGCAGCGCCTCGACCCGGCCGGAGCGGCCGTCGAAGGTACGCGACACGTCGGCGAGTCGAATCATGTCCGGCGGGCCTCCCCTGAGTGGGCGGTCAGGAATCCGACAAAGGCTATCCGGCGTGTGGCACTTGCCAACAGTCCGGGGTGGACGCTCAGTTGTTTCCGTTCCGCAACCCGGCGCGACTGGTGTCGTGACGGTGGGTCTCTCGTACGCTGTGCCCGCGAAGAGTCCCTTCACGACGGTGGCGTCGGCTCCCCCCTCCACGCCGGCACCGCCGGACCGACAACCCCTCCGGGTGGCATGACCCGGTCGGAAAGGACATGGTGCACTGATGAGAAGGCTGACCCGTACGGTCGCCGCGGCCGCCCTGGCCACCGCCCTCGCCCTGGTCTCCGCGTGCAGCAGCGGCTCGGACGACTCCGACGCCAAGGGCGGTGACGGCAAGGCGTTGGAGAAGGTGACCTACCTGACCTCCTTCGGCAACTTCGGCCGTGACTCGTACGCCTGGGTGGCGAAGGAGAAGGGCTTCTTCAAGGAGGCCGGCTTCGAGGTGGAGATCAAGCCGGGCCAGGGCACCGGCTCGGTCATCCAGACCGTCGTCGGCGGTCAGGCCGACTTCGGCCCGATCGACCTGACCGGTGGCCTGCTCCAGCTCGGCAACGGCGCCGCCAAGGACTTCGTGGCGGTGGCGGCGATCCAGCAGCGCACCATGGCCGCCGTGGTCACTGTCGAGGGCAAGAACATCGCCACGCCGAAGGACCTGGAGGGCAAGAAGCTCGCCGACACCCCCACCTCCGTGGTCCGCCAGCTCTTCCCGACGTACGCCCGCCTCGCCGGCGTCGACGCCAGCAAGGTGACCTGGGTCAACGGTGAGGCGCAGACCCTGATGGGCACCCTGGCCTCCGGCACGGTCGACGGCATCGGTCAGTTCGTGGTCGGCCAGCCCACCGTCGAGGCGGTGACCAAGAAGAAGCCGGTCATCCTGGCGTACAGCGAGGTCATGCAGGACCTCTACGGCAACGCGCTGATCACCTCGACCAAGCTGGCCAAGGAGAAGCCGGAGATGGTCAAGCGCTTCACCGCGGCGCTGCTCAAGGGCCTGGAGTACGCCCTGGCCCACCCGCAGGAGGCCGCCGACCTGCTGAAGAAGAACGTCGCCGCGACCAACCCGGCCGCGGCCGCCGCCGAGCTCCAGCTGATGGCCGCGTACGTCCGGTCCAGCAACTCCGGCACCGCCATCGGCACCCTCGACAACGAGCGGGTCGCCAAGAGCATCGCGCTGCTGCAGGGCGCCGGCGCGCTCAAGCAGAACATCACCCCGGACCAGATCATCGACTTCAGCCTGACGCCGAAGGCCTGATCGACACCGACCGTGCCACGGGGGTGCGGTCACCGGGACAGCGACCGGTGGCCGCGCCCCCGTGGCCGTGCCGGCCCCGGCCGGCAGGAGAGGATGGGACACGTGACGCAGATCCGTACCCGCTCCGGGGCGGGGGAGGCGGAGCGCGACACGGCCGCCGCGGCCGACGCGCCCGGGGTGCCGACCACGCCACCGGCCGCCGCGGCGCCGCGGCGCCCGCAGGTACGCCCGGCTACGGTCGGCCTGCCGCTGCTCGGCCTGGTGATCGCGGTGACCGTCTGGTGGCTGGTCACCTCGGGGTTGAAGCTGGTCCATCCGGCGTCCCTGCCGCCGCCGCAGGACGTCTGGGCAGCGCTGACCGCGGCGGCCGACGTGCTGCTGCCGGCGCTGGGGATCACCACGCTGATGACGCTGCTGGGCTTCGTGCTCTCCGCCGCCGCCGGGGTGCTGATCGGGATGGCGCTGGCCGCCTCCCGGCGGGCCGAGCGGATGTTCGCGCCGCTGCTGGTGGCGATCAACGCGGTGCCGAAGATCGCCCTCGGGCCGCTGCTGGTGGTCTCGGTCGGCTGGGGCGAGAAACCCATCCTGACCATGGTCTTCCTGCTCTGCTTCTTCCCGATCGTGCTGTCCACCGCGACCGGGCTCACCACCACCCCGGCGGACCTGGCTGAGCTGGCCCGGTCGCTGAACGCCTCGTGGTGGCAGGCGTTCCGCAAGGTGCGCTTCCCGGCCGCGCTGCCGCAGATCTTCGTCGGGCTGAAGGTGGCGATGCCGCTGGCCGCCATCGGCGCGGTGATCGGCGAGTTCTACTCCGACAAGCCGGGCCTCGGCTACCAGATCCTGCAGTACAACGGCATCGGGGACACCGCCACCGCCTGGGCGGCGATCGTGCTCATCGCGGCGATGAGCATCCTGCTCTACGCCGCCCTCTCCCTGGTGGAGCGCTTCGCCCTGCCCTGGGTGCGCGCCACCACCAGCGCCCGCTGACCCACGTCGACCGTTGACCTCGACGTCAACCGTTGGAGTTGCGGGATCGCCCGAGGTGTGGCCACCGTCCCCGGCGTAGGGATCAAGCCTGACCGCCCGGAGCCGGGGACGGTGAGCCACACCGCCCCTCAGCCGGCCAGCCGCCAGCGCCCACCCCGGGCGACCAGCGTCGTCAGCGCCTGGGGCATCAGCCCCGAGTGGTTGTCCGGCGTCATCCGGATCGGCCCGGACAGCCCGTCCATCTGGGACGTCTCCAGCACGTCCCGGATGCCGTCCCGGTTGACCTGGTCGGCCGGGCCGCCGGCCCGCAGCGCGGCGTCGGCGATCAGCTGGACGGCGTCGGCGGCGAAGGAGGAGAAGCCGTTGTAGCCGCCGAACCGGGCGGTGTAGTCCTGGAACCACTGCCGCCGGGCCGCCTTGGCCGGGGTGGTGGCGATGACGTCGTCGATCACCATGGTCTGGGTGAAGATCAGGGTGGCCCGCTCGCTGGACCGGGCGGCGTTGCCGAGGAAAAGGTCGCCGGCGGCGGCCGCGTCGAGGAAGAGCGACCCGGAGAAGCCCGCCTCCTGCGCGCTGGTCGCGGCGAGGGAGGCCTGCTCCGGCGGGGTCCAGAGCAGCAGCGCCTGCGCCTCGCCGGAGGTGAGCAGGCGGACCGGCTGGCTGACGTCGGTGTCGGTGGTGCGCACCGCCTCGTTGCGGACCAGCCGGATCTTGGCCTTGTCGAACTCGCCGCGCAGCGCGGTCAGGCCCTCCCGGCCGTAGTCGTCATCGCTGTGCAGCACGGCGACCTTACGGATGCCCTTTCGGCGCAGTTCCGTGGTGAGCGCCGCGGCGCTGTCGGCGGCGTTGGGGGCCAGTTTGAAGACGTACCGCCGATCGGCGACCGGGTTGGAGATCGCGCTGGACGGCGCGAGCGCGATGGTGGGGATCTTCTTCTCGTTGATGGTGAGTACGGCGCCGACGGCGCATTCGTTGCAACCGCCCATGATGATCGCGCTGACCTTGGAATCGCCGCTGAAGTCGGTGATGTTCCGCAGTGACTCACTGGCGTCGGAACGGTTGTCCTTCACCTCGAGCCGGATCTTTCGGCTGCCCAGGGCGCCGGACGTGTTCAGCTGCTCGATCTTCAGTTCCAGCGCGCGCTGGTACGCCTTGCCGACCGGGGCCGCCGCACCGGAGAGTTCGAGGTCCGCGGCGATGACGATGGGGCTGGTGTCCTCCTGCCCCGCCCCGAACGAACAGCCGGTGAGCGTGGTGGCCAGCACGGCCGATGCGAGCGCCACGATGGTCGCGGAGCGGATGGGGCTCAACTCAGTCCTCCAGGTGCGGCGCGGGCGCTGCCCGGTCACCGCCGCTAGTCCGTCCTCTGTGGAGATACGGGATTGTCTGCCGTACGGTGTGCGCGAAGCCTGCAAAACCTTGCCAATGCCGGGCCCCGCGGTCAAGCGCGGTAGCCCGATGTGGTTTCGGGACGGCTTTCCCACATGTTGGGGTCATCAGATATTTACCGACGCTCACTTCGGAGACGCGATCGGCCACTCTGGAGTGAGAATGCCTGTTCAGAGCGTGGGCGACAATGAGGCCAAAGGGCGACGAGGCCGCCGGTTGACCGTTTCCTGCCGCACTGCGGCTTCCCAAACGCGATCTTCTCTGATGAAATCGCGGCCGTGCCGCGCGTGGCGCTCTCCGCTGCACCAGGCACGGGTCGGCGGGTCAGGCGTGGAAGATACGACGGAGGCGATGTCGTGAGCACCGGACCGACGACCCTGCCCGAAATCGGCGACGCCGCCCAGCGTGACCGGGGGCGGCGGCTGCCCCGACTGAGGGACGCGCGGATCCGCTCGAAACTCGCCCTCATTCTGGTGGTTCCGGTCGCCGCCGTCATTGCTCTGGCAACTATCCGACTCATCTCCACCGGTGAGGGCGCGTACGACGCCACCCGGATCCGGTCGCTGACCGCGCTCTCCGTCGACGTCTCCGCGCTCACCCAGGATCTGCACAAGGAGCGGATGGCGGCGGCCGGCTACCTGGCCACCCCGCAGCAGAAGGCCGACGACTACAACCTGCGGGTCCGCGCCACCGACCAGCGGATCGGGGAGTACCGCGCCGAGCGCGGCAGGATCGGCGAGGTCCCGTCGGCCGTCCGTGACCGGCTCAAGGTCATCGACGATCACCTGGAGACGCTCAACGGCACCCGCCAGGAGGTGCTCGACCGTCGGCAGATGCCGGTGGCCGAGGCCACCCTGCGCTACGGCATCGTCCTGACCGACCTCGTCTCGTACGGCGACGCCCTGGCCCAGCTCCCCGGCCAGGAGAGCCTCGCCGACGCCCGCCGCGCGGTGGCCGCGTTCAGCCGCGCCAAGGCGGCCGTCGCCGAGGAGGAGGCGGTCGCCTACACCGCGCTCAGCGCCGGCCGGATCGACGAGGAGCAGTTCTCCGCCTTCGTCACCACGCTGACCGGCCAGCAGGAGGCGCTGGTCGCCTTCTCCCTGGCCGCCGACCCGGACCAGCGGGCCCTGGTCGAGGGCACCGTCTCCGGCGACGCGGTCGGCCTCGCCGACCGGGTGGCCGCCGACATCACCCGCTCGGTGGGGCAGCAACCACTGGTCGGCGCGGCCGACGCGAGCGCCTCGATCGGCGCGGTCAACGACCTGATGCGGTGGGCCGAGATCCAGCTCCAGGGCCGCCTGCTCGACCGGGCCGAGCAGGCCCGCAGCGACGTCATCCGGCAGGCCGTGATCGAGTCGGCGCTGGTGCTGCTCACCCTGATCATCGCCGTCTCGCTCGCCGTGGTGCTGGCCCGCTCGCTCAACCACTCGCTGCGGCGACTGCGCGAGGGCGCACTGTCGGTGGCCAACCACGACCTGCCGGACGCGGTGCGGCGGCTGCAGAACATGGGCAGCGTCGGCGAGGGCGGCGTGGACGAGATCGTGCGCCAGGTCCGCGACCCGATCCGGCTGCGCAACCGCGACGAGGTCGGCCAGGTGGCGCTGGCCTTCAACGTCGTGCACCGCGAGGCGGTCCGGGTCGCCGCCGAACAGGCCGCCCTGCGCACCAGCGTCTCGGCGATGTTCCTCAACCTGGCCCGGCGCAGTCAGACGCTGGTCGACCGGATGATCGGCGAGTTGGACGCGATCGAGCGCAGCGAGGAGGACCCGAAGCGCCTCGCTCAACTCTTCGAGCTCGACCACCTCGCCACCCGGATGCGCCGCAACGACGAGAACCTGCTCGTCCTGGCCGGCGCCGACTCGGCGGTGCCCCGCCGCGACGACGCGCTGCTGGTCGACGTCCTGCGGGCCGCCCAGTCCGAGGTCGAGCTCTACAACCGCATCGAGTTCGGCACCGTCGACACCGACATCTCGGTCTCCGCCCACGCCGTCAACGACGTGGTCCGCCTGGTCGCCGAACTGCTCGACAACGCCACCCGCTTCTCGCCGCCGACCACCACGGTGGTCGCCGACGGCCGCCGGATCCGCGACTACGTGCTGATCCAGATCGAGGACCGGGGCCTGGGCCTCACCGACGAGCAGCTCGACTCGCTCAACCGCCGGCTGGCCGCGCCGCCGAGCGTGGACGTGGCCGCGTTCCGGCTGATGGGTCTGGCCGTGGTGAGCCGGCTCGCCTCCCGGTACGGCATCCGGGTGGAGCTGCGGCGCAACGTCGAGGGCGGCACGGTCGCCCAGGTGACGCTGCCCACCTCGACCGTGGTGCTGCCCGCCCACCGGGGCCGGGACCAGTCGCTGCCCCGGTCGCGCCAGCCGCTGGCGGTCGAGCAGCCGCCGCTCACCCCGGCCGGCCTCGGCGATTCGCTGACCAGCGGGCGTACCGGCGCGGCGACGCTGACGGACCAATGGCGGGCCGCCCCGCCGGCTCCGGCGCCCTGGCAGCCTCCGGTCGACGCGCGGGACACCGCCCCGGCGGTGACGCTCGGCGGCCACGTTCCGTCCGCGCCCACCTCCGCCGTGCCCGCCTCGGCCGTGCCGACGTCCGCGGTGCCGGCCTCGGCCGTGCCGACGTCGGCGGCACCCACCTCCGCGCTGCCGTACTCGGCCGCCCCGGCGGAGCCGGCGTACGGAGCCGGCTACTCGACGGGAACGCAGCCCCTGGTCGACCCGCGGCCGAGGCTGCCGAAGCGGACCCCGGCCGCCGACGCCGCCCCGGCGCTGCCCCTCGGGCCGGTCGCCGGCGTGCCGTCGGCACCGGCCGAACCGTTCACCCCGGCGCCCCCACCGTTCACCCCGTTCGGGGCGGCGCCGGCGGCACCGTTCGCCCCGGCGACCCCGGCGGCGTCGGAGAGCCCGGCGGCGCCGTACACCCCGCCCGCCCCGGCGCCGGCCGTCCCGGTGGTGGCCCGCCCGACCCGGCCGGCCGACTCGCCGATATTCCGGGAGATGGAGGCGGTCTGGTTCCGGTCCCACGGGGACGACGCCACCGCGATCTTCACCCGGCCCAACTTCGACGAGCCGCGGGCCGACGCCTCCGCCGCGAAGCCCGGCCGGCCGCCGCTGCCGACCCGGGTGCCGGGTGCCCCGAACGCGACCGGCACCCCGTCCGTGGGGTCACCCACCGCCGGCACCGCGTCCGTCGGATCGGCCGCCGGGCAGCCGCCGGTCGCGCCGCCGCCTCCGTCGTACGTTCCGCAGGCGGCGCCGTCCGCGCCGCCGGCGACCCCCACCGCCCCGCCGCCCACGGAGTCCGCCACCCCGCCACCCGCGGAGTCGGACGCCTGGCGGACGGCGGCCGACGAAGGCTGGTCCCGGGCCACCCGGGCCGCCGAGCCGGCCACCGGCGGCACCACCCGCTCCGGCCTGCCGAAGCGGGTGCCCCAGGCCCAGCTCGTCCCCGGCGGCATCGAGCCGAAGGACGGGCGGGACCGTAGCCGCCGCACCCCCGACGAGGTCCGCGGCCTGCTCTCCGCCTACCACCGTGGGGTGCAGCGCGGCCGTTCGGCCGGTACGGACCAGAACAGCACCTCGACCAAGGAGACGCGCCGATGAACAGGCCAGCTGCCATGCAGGACATGGGTTGGCTGCTCACCAACTTCGCCGACAGCGTGGCGGGTATCGCCCACGTGGTGGCGGTGTCCGCGGACGGGCTGCTGCTCGCCTCGTCGCGGGACCTACCGGGGGACCGGGCGGACCAGCTCGCCGCCATCACCTCCGGCGTGGTGAGCCTGACCGAGGGAGCCGCCCGGATGTTCAGCGCGGGCGGTGTGCTCCAGACGGTGATCGAGATGGACAGCGGCTACCTGTTCCTGATGTCGATCAGTGACGGGTCGTCGATGGCCGTGCTCGCGGCGCGCAGCTGCGACGTCGGGCAGGTCGGCTACGAGATGGCGCTGCTCGTCGAGCGGGTGGGCGCCGCGCTGGTGCCGCTGCCCCGGGACGCCGTGCGCTCGTAGGCGGGCGGTACGACGCCGGGCGCGCTCGCGCCCGGCGAGGGACAGGCGATCCGGTGCCGGTGGGCTCCGGGCGGAGGAGGTGATGGCGGATGGAACCCCGGCGGGACCCACGCGGGGCGTTGGTGCGGCCGTACGCGGTCACCCGGGGCCGTACCGAGCCGAGCCGGGACATCGCCCTGGAGGCGGTGCTGTCGGCCAGCCTCACCCAGAGTGCGGAAGCGCGCTTCGCCGGGCACGACAAGTACCGCATCGCCACGGTCTGCGAGGGCCGGGCACAGTCGCTGGCGGAAATCGCCGCGTACACCCGGATGCCGCTGGGCGTCACCCGGGTGCTGGTCGCCGACATGGTGGCCGAGGGCCTGCTGACGCTACACACTGCCGCTCCAGCCGAGGGCTACGAGGAGCGGATGAACCTGCTGGGAAGGGTGCTAAGTGGACTTCGCGAACTATGACCCCGCCGGGGCGCGCCGCAGCCGGGAGATCATCTCCGCGAAGATCGTGGTCGCGGGTGGCTTCGGCGTGGGCAAGACGACAATGGTCGGCGCCATCTCCGAGATCACGCCACTGACCACCGAGGCGCTGATGACGGCGGCCGGCGTGGGCATCGACGACCCGTCGAAGGTGCCCGGCAAGGAGACCACCACGGTCGCCATGGACTTCGGCCGGATCACCATGGCGCAGGATCTGATCCTGTACCTGTTCGGCACTCCGGGGCAGACCCGGTTCTGGTTCATGTGGGACGAGATCATCCGGGGGGCGGTGGGTGCCGCCGTGCTGGTGGACACCCGCCGGATCACGGACGCCTTCGCGCCGCTGGACTACTTCGAGAACCGGAACCTGCCGTACGTGGTGGCGCTGAACCGGTTCGACGACGCGCCGCAGTACGAGCCGGAGGAGGTCCGCGAGGCGCTGGCCATCTCGCCGGACGTGCCGCTGGTGATGTGCGACGCCCGGCAGCGGGACTCGGTGAAGCAGGTGCTGGTGACCGTGGTCGAGCACGCCATGCTGCGGCTGGAGTCCGAGCACGGTCGGGGCTACGCCCCGGTGGGCTGAACCGCCTCCGGGTCAGTCGACCCGGAGGCGGTAGCCCCGCTTGACCACGGTCTGCACCACGCTGGGGGCCTGGAGCCCGACCCGCAGCCGGGCCACCGCCATCTCCACCGCGTGCTCGTCCGCGCCCCGGGGCAGGGTCCGCAGCAGCTCGGTGCGGGACAGCACCCGGCCGGGCGACGCGGCGAGCGCCCGCAGCACCGCCATCGGGGCGGGCGCGAGCGGCCGCAGCTCCCCGTCGACCACGGCCGCGTGCCCGCGCAGGGTCAGCAGGTGCCCGGCGGCCTTGACGGTCACCGTACGACGGGGCAGCTCGTCGACGATCTGCCGGACCAGTGCCCCGAGGCGGGCCCGGGCGGGCGCGCTGACCGGCACTCCCCGGCGGACCAGCGGCTCCGCGGTGACCGGGCCGACGCAGCTGGCCAGCACGTCCCCGCGCAGCGCCTCCAGCACCGTCTCGGCCCGGTCGCCGGCCGCCCGCAGCAGCGCCTCCGCCGCCGGCGCGGAGGTGAAGGTGACGGCGTCGACCAGCCGGCCGGCGACCAGGTCGATCAGCCGGTGCAGCGGGGCCGGGTCGGTGGGCGGCGCCCAGCGGTAGACCGGCACCTCGATCACGGTGGCCCCGGCCGCCTCCAGCGCCTCGGTGCACTCCGGCTGCCGGTCGCCGTGCAGCTGCATGGCGATGACCTGACCGGCCACCCCGCGCCGGCACAGGTGGTCGATCACCTCGTCGCAGCTCTCCGACTCCGGCGACCACTGGTCGTGCAGCCCGGCGGCCCGGATCGCGCCGCGCGCCTTGGGTCCCCGGGCCACCACGTACGACTGGGAGAGCACCGAGCGCAGCGGCTCGGCGAGCCCCCAGCCCTCGGCCGCCTCCAGCCAGCCGCGCATCCCGATGCCGGTGTTCGCCATCAGGATGTCCGGCGGCCGGTCCAGGCAGGCGCGGGTGGCCTCGCGCAGGTCGCTGTCGTCGGCCAGCGGCACGATCCGCAGTGCCGGGGCGAGCACCACCCGGGCGCCGCGGCGTTGCAGCAGCGCGGCCAGCTCGTCGCGCCGCCGGTCGGCGGTGACCCCGATGGTGAAGCCGGCCAGTTCCTCCCGCATCACTCCTCCTGTCGCAGCCGCACCTCGACCAGCCCGTCCCGGCAGCGGACCCGGTGCACGGGCAGCGTCACGCCGGGCAGGTCCAGGCAGCGCCCGGTACGCAGGTCGTAGACCTGCTTGTGCAGCGGGGAGGCGAGGGTCGGCACCCCGCCGCGGCTGCCCACGATGCCCCGGGACATCACGTACGCGCCGCCGACCGGGTCGAGGTTGTCGACCGCGAACAGCTCGCCGCCGGTCGAGAAGAGCGCCACCTGTACGCCGTCCACCAGCGCGGCGACGCCCCGGTCGGGATCCAACCGGTCGAGGGGGCAGACGGCCGTCCAGTCCAGGGTGCTCGTCGAGCTCATCGCCCTGTCTCCGTCCACGGTGCTCGTCGGGCTCATCGCCGTACCTCCGGAAGGCCGAGGGCGACCGGCTGGCGGCGGCGGTCGGTCGCCGGGGTGGCTGGTGCGCCGCGGGCGGGCACCGGTTGCCCGCGCTCGACGGCGAAGCTGATCGACGGGTCGGGCACGTCCGGGGCGTTGACGAAGGAGGTGAAGCGGCGCAGCCGCTCCGGGTCGTCGAGGACATCGCGCCACTCGTCGGAGTAGGCCGCCACGTGTCGGGCCATCGCCGCGTCGAGGTCGGCACAGAGCCCGAGCGAGTCGTCCACGATCACCGAGCGCAGGTGGTCGAGGCCGCCGTCCATCGCCTCGATCCAGGCGGCGGTGCGTTGCAGCCGGTCGGCGGTGCGGATGTAATACATTAAAAATCTATCGATTAGTCGAATCAGTGCTTCTGTGGATAAATCAGTGGCGAAGAGGTCGGCGTGCCGGGGCCGGAAGCCCCCGTTTCCGCCGACGTAGAGGTTCCAGCCGGTGTCGGTGGCGATGATGCCGAAGTCCTTGCTGCGGGCCTCGGCGCACTCCCGGGCGCAGCCGGAGACCGCCGACTTGATCTTGTGGGGGGCGCGCAGGCCCCGGTAGCGCAGCTCCAGCGCGATGGCCAGGCCGACCGAGTCCTGCACCCCGTACCGGCACCAGGTCTCGCCGACGCAGGACTTCACCGTCCGCAGCGCCTTGCCGTACGCGTGGCCGGACTCGAAGCCCGCGTCGACCAGCCGGCGCCAGATCTGCGGCAGCTGCTCGACCCGGGCGCCGAACAGGTCGATCCGCTGCCCGCCGGTGATCTTGGTGTAGAGCCGGAAGTCGCGGGCCACCTCACCGATCACGATCAGCTTCTCCGGGGTGATCTCCCCACCGGGGATCCGGGGCACCACCGAGTAGCTGCCGTCGCGTTGCAGGTTGGCCAGGAAGTGGTCGTTGGTGTCCTGCAACGAGGCCTGCTCGCCGTCGAGCACGTGCCCGGTGCCGAGCGAGGCCAGGATCGAGGCCACCACCGGCTTGCAGATGTCGCAGCCGCGTCCCCGCCCGTGCTCGGCGATGAGCCCGGAGAAGGTGCGGATGCCGCGCACCCGGACGATGTCGAAGAGTTCCTGCCGGCTGGCGTCGAAGTGCTCGCAGAGCGCCGTGGACTGCTTCACCCCGGCCGCGTCGAGCAACTGCTTGAGCATCGGCACGCACGATCCGCAGCTGGTGCCGGCCCGGGTGCACGCCTTCAGCGCCGGCACGTCCGTCGCGCCGCCGGCGATCGCGGCGTCGATGTCGTCGCGGGTCACCGCGTTGCAGGAGCAGACCTGCGCCGCGCCGGGCAGCGCCCCGGCCCCGGCGCCCGCCCCGCCGGCCGGGGCCAGCAGCGCCAGCGGGGGAGCGGGCAGCGGCCCGCCGACGCTGGCCCGCAGCGTGGGGTAGGCGCTCGCGTCCCCGACCAGCACGCCGCCCAGCAGCGTCTGCGCGTCGTCGGAGAGGACCAGCTTCGCGTACGACCGGGTGGCCGGGTCGGTGAAGGTCACGTCCAGGCAGCCCGGCGTCGTGCCGTGCGCGTCGCCGAACGAGGCCACGTCCACGCCGAGCAGCTTGAGCTTGGTGGCGGTGTCCGCCCCGGGGAAGGTCGCCGACCCGCCGAGCAGCCGGTCGGCGACGACCTCGGCCATCGCATACCCGGGGGCGACCAGGCCGTGGCAGGTGCCGTCGACCGCCGCGCACTCGCCCACCGCCCAGATCCGCTCGTCGTCGCTGCGGCAGGTCGCGTCGACCAGCACCCCGCCGCGCGGGCCCAGCGCCAGCCCGGCGGCCCGGGCCAGCTCGTCGCGGGGGCGGATGCCGGCGGCCACCACCACCAGTTCCGCGTCGACCGTGCTGCCGTCGGAGAGCTCCAGCCCGGCCACGACGCCGTCCGGGCCGGGGCGCAGCGCGGTGGTGGCCACCCCGAGGTGGGTGGTGACCCCCAGCTCCTCGACGTAGCGGCGCAGCATCGCGCCACCCGCCTCGTCGACCTGCACCGGCATCAGCCGGGGCGCGAACTCGACCACGTGGGTGGCCAGGCCGAGCAGGCGCAGGGCGTTGGCGGCCTCCAGGCCGAGCAGGCCGCCGCCGATCACCGCGCCGGTACGCCGACCCCGGGCGTGCGCCCGGATCGCCTCCAGGTCGTCCAGGGTGCGGTAGACGAAGACCCCGGGCAGCGCCGCGCCGTCCACCGGCGGGACGAACGGGTACGAGCCGGTGGCCAGCACCAGCGCGTCGTACGGGTGCTCGCCGGCCGCGGTGGTCACCACCCGGCGTTCCCGGTCGACGCCGGTGACGGCCTCGCCGAGGCGCAGCTCGACCCCGTCGTCGGGGGTGTGCAGGTTCAGCTCGTCGGCACCCACCCCGTCGAAGAACGCCGAGAGCCGCACCCGGTCGTACGCCGCCCGGTGTTCCTCGGCGAGCACCGTCACCCGCCACCGCCGGTCGTGGTCGCGGGCGCGCAGCGCCTCGACGAACCGTTGTCCGACCATGCCGTTGCCGACGACGACCAATCGTCCGCCGGTCATCGCGTCACCTCCTCGCGGTCCGTCGCGTCAATTCCGTCGATCGCATTCCGCCCGGTCATCGGGTCGCCCCCACCGAGTCCGCCTCGGACAGCCAGTCGACGATGCCGGCGACCGCGTCCCGGCAGCCGCCGCAGCCGGTGGCGGCCCGGGTGGTCGCCACCACCTCGTCCACCGTCCGGGCCCCGGCCCGCCAGCAGGCGACCAGCGCGCCCTTGCGCACGTCGTTGCACTGGCAGACGGTGGCCGCGTCGGGCATCAGCGCCGGGGACTCCGCCGGCGCCGCCGCGGTGCCGCCCAGCGCGCGGCCCAGCAGCAGCGCCCGCCGGTCGGCCGGCACCGGCGCGCCCCGGTCGAAGAGCTGCACCACCGTGCCGACCGACGGGTTGTCCCCGAGCAGGATCGCGGCGGTCAGTCGCTCCTCGTGGATGCGCAGCCGGGCGTACGTGCCCCGGGCCGGGTCGGCGAAGGTCAGCTCCTCGCCCGGGCCGTCGGCGGGGTCGCCCATCGCGGCGAGGTCGATGCCGGCCGCCTTGAGCCGGGTCACCACCGGCCGGGGCCGGTAACGGGCGGCCGGGTCCTCGCCGGTGAGCGCCTGGGCCAGCACCCGGGCCTGCGCCCAGGCCGGCGCGACCAGCCCGGTCAGCATGCCGTCGTGCTGGGCGCAGTCGCCGATCGCCGAGATGCGGGGGTCGTCGGTGCGGAGCTGGTCGTCGACCACCACGCCCCGGTCCACGCTCAGCCCGGCCGCGGCGGCCAGCGCGGTGTCGGGGCGTACTCCGCAGGAGATCACCAGCAGGTCGGCGGAGAGCGACCGGCCGTCGGCCAGGTCGAGGCGGACCCCGTCGGCGTCCGCCGCCACCCGGGTGGCCGCGACGGCCAGGTGGGTGGTCACCCCGAGGCCGGCGAGGGTGCCGGCCAGCACGGCCGCGCCGGTCGGGTCGAGTTGGCGTTCCATCAGGTACGGCACCGGGTGCACCACGCCGACGTCGAGCCCCCGGGCGGCGAGCCCGCGCGCCGCCTCCAGCCCGAGCAGCCCGCCGCCGAGCACCAGGGCGCTGCGGGCGCCCTCGGCGGCGGCGAGGATCCGCCGGCAGTCGTCCAGCGTGCGGAACGGGACCACCCGCTCCGGCAGGTCGGCCGGGTCCAGGCCGGGCAGCGGCGGCACGATGGCCCGGCTGCCGGTGGCGAGCACCAGGTGGTCGTAGGGGATCCGGTCGCCGTCGTCGGTGTGGACCACGCGGGCGTCCCGGTCGATCGCGGTCACCTGCACGCCGGTACGCACGTCGACGCCCTGCCCGGCCACCTCGGCCAGCTCCACGTCCGGCTCGGCGACCTTCCCCGCCAGCAGGGTGGAGAGCATGATCCGGTTGTACGCCCGGTGCGGCTCCGCCCCGAGCACGACGACCTTCAGGTCCCCGTCCCGGGCGTGCAGTTCGGCGGCGAGCCGGGACCCGGCCATGCCGTATCCCACGATGACTACGTTCATGCCTTCTCCACCCGTACGGCGCAGATCTTGAATTCGGGCATCCCGGAGACCGGGTCCGTCGCGTCACTGGTCACGGAGTTGGCCCGGGCCGCGCCGCCCCAGTGGAACGGCGCGAAGACGGTGTCCGGCCGGATCGTCGGGGTGAGCCGGGCCGGCGCCCGCAGCTCGCCCCGGCGGGACGCGACCCGCACCTCGTCGCCCTCGACCACCCCGAGCCGGGCGGCCAGGTCGGGGTGCAGCTCGACGAAGCCGCCGGGGGCGGCCCGGCGCAGCGCGGCGACCCGGCGGGTCTGGGTGCCGGACTGGTACTGGGCGAGCACCCGGCCGGTGGTGAAGTGCAGCGGGTAGTCGACGCAGACCTGCTCGGCGGCGGGCCGGTGGGTCACCGGCTGGAACCGGGCCCGGCCGTCCGGGGTGGCGAAGGAGTCGGCGAAGAGCCGGGGCGTGTCCGGCCCGTCGGGGTCCGGGCAGGGCCAGAAGACCCCCTCGTCGGCGTCGATCCGCTCCCAGCTCACCCCGGCGTAGTCGGCGACGCCGCCGGCCGAGGCCCGGCGCAGCTCGGTGAAGACCTCGGCCGGGTCGGCCGGGAAGGACGCCGGGGCGTCGAGCCGGGCGGCCAGCTCGGTGAGGACCGCCAGGTCGGTCCGGACCCCGGGTGGGGGTTGGCGCAGCGCGTGGCGGCGCAGCACCCGACCCTCCAGGTTGGTCATCGTGCCCTCCTCCTCGGCCCACTGCGCGACGGGCAGCACCACGTCGGCGAGGGCGGCCGTCTCGGAGAGCAGGAAGTCGGCCACCACCAGCAGGTCGAGCCCGCGCAGCCGGGATTCGATCAGGGCGGCCCGGGGTGCGGAGACCACCGGGTTGGAGCCGAAGACCAGCATCGCCCGGGGGCCGCCCGGGGTGCCGAGCGACTCCAGCAGCTGGTATGCCGGCACGCCCGGCCCGGGCAGGTCGTCGGGGTCGACGCCCCAGACCCCCGCCACGTGCTCCCGGGCCGCCGGGTCGTCGATCTTCCGGTACCCGGGGAGCTGGTCGGCCTTCTGCCCGTGTTCCCGCCCGCCCTGGCCGTTGCCCTGGCCGGTCAGGCAGCCGTAGCCGGAGCCGGGGCGGCCGGGCAGGCCGAGGGCGAGCGCCAGGTTGACGAAGGCGCTGACGGTGTCGACGCCCTTGGCGTGCTGTTCCGCGCCGCGGGCGGTGAGGATGATCGCGCTGCGTGCGGTGCCCAGCGCGCGGGCGGTCGCCTCCAGGTCGGCCATCGGCACTCCGGAGAGCCGTTCCACCTCCGCCGGCCAGTAGCCGGCCACGGTACGGCGTACCTCGTCGAAGCCGGTGGTCCGGGCGGCGACGTAGTCCTTGTCGATGAGGCCCTCGGTGAGCGCGATGTGCAGCAGCGCGTTGGCCACCGCCAGGTCGGTGCCGGGCAGCGGTTGCAGGTGCAGGTCGGCCTGCCGGGCGGTGGCGGTGACCCGGGGGTCGATGACGATCAGGCGTCCGCCGCGTTCCCGCTGGTCGGCGAGGTGGCGCATCAGCGGCGGCATGGTCTCCGCCGGGTTGGCGCCGACCAGCAGCAGGGTCTCCGCCCGGCCGAGGTCGGCCAGCGGGAAGGGCAGCCCTCGGTCGACGCCGAAGGCGCGGATCCCGGCCGCGGCGGCCGAGGACATGCACCACCGGCCGTTGTAGTCGATGTGCCGGGTACGCAGCGCCACCCGGGCGAACTTGCCGAGCGCGTACGCCTTCTCGTTGGTGAGCCCGCCGCCGCCGAAGACCGCGACCGCGTCCCGGCCGTATCCGGTCTGGACGGCGCGGATGCCGGCGGCGATCCGGTCGAGCGCGGCCGCCCAGGTCGCCGGGCGCAGCTCGCCGGTGGCCGGGTCGCGCACCAGCGGGGTGGTCAGCCGGTCCGGGTGGTCCAGCAGCTCGGCGGCGGTCCAGCCCTTCTGGCACAGCCCACCCCGGTTGGTGGGGAACTGGCGGGGGAGCACCTCCACCCGATCGCCGGTCTCGCGCAGGACCATCCCGCACTGCAGGGCGCAGTACGGGCAGTGCGTCTCCGCCTGCCGGGGGTCGCCCCCCGATCGGGTCGCGGAGCGGGCACGGTGTGTCATGCCAGTGAAGCGTGCCGGGGGGCGGTTTCCGGTCCGGGTCCCGTCTGTTTCGGTCCTGTCAAGAGCGCCTCACACCGCACCGGGGCAGCCGGCTGGTCGGTGGGTCTATGATTTGGGACAACCGTCCTGAAATATGGGAGACGACGATGAGCGTGACGGCGGCGTTCGACGCGATGGCCGGCAGCTACGACCAGGCCAGACGGCGCCTGGTGCCGCGCTTCGACGACTTCTACGGCACCGCGGTGGAGGTGGCGACCGTGCCGCTGCGGGCCGCGCTGGCCGCGGGGCGTACCCCCGAGGTGCTGGACCTGGGCGCGGGCACCGGGCTGCTCTCGCTGCTGCTCACCGCGGCGCTGCCCGGGGTCCGGGTGACCCTGCTCGACGGCGCCCCGCGGATGCTCGCGGTGGCCGCCGACGCGCTGGCCGCCCGGGGCGTGCCGCACCGGACGGTGGTCGCCGACCTGGCCGATCCGCTCCCCGCCGGCCGGTACGACGCGGTGGTCTCCGCCCTGGCCGTCCACCACCTCGACGACGACGGCAAGCGCGCCCTCTACCGGCGCGCCGCCGCGGCGCTGACGCCGGGCGGGGTGTTCGTCAACGCCGAGCAGGTTGCCGGCCCGACCCCCGCGCTGGACCGTCGTTACGACGAGGTCTGGGTGGCCCAGGCCACCGCGCTCGGGTCCGACGACGCGGAGCTGGCCGCCGCCCGGGAGCGGATGCGGCACGACCGGCCGGCGCCGGTGGACGCGCAGTGCCGGTGGCTCGCCGAGGCCGGGCTGGTCGACGTGGACTGCTTCTTCAAGGCGTGGCGCTTCGCCGTCTTCGGCGGCACCCGCCCGCCCGCCTGAACCCGCCGCGCCGCCGCTAGCCGGATCGCCCGGGCGCCGGCCCGACCCCGTCGGCCCGGTCGGTGTCCCGCTCCCACGACCCTCCCAGTCCCCCGGACTGCCCGCCGCGCGCCGCGCGCTGCGACACCGTTTGCGGCGTGTCGCGGTGTCAGGGCAGCCGGATACCGCCACACGCCGCAAAGCGGGAGGCGTGGCCCAACGGTGCCGCGAGACGCCGCGAATGGGACGCGCGGGGAACGGAGGGCGTGACACGCCGGGTGGCCCGACCCCGGACGAGGGCGTTTTGAGCCGTTGGCCGACCGGCGCGAAGTGGGATGACTGCTGGTCATACCAGCGGGTAGTCTCAGCGGCATGACTGCCAAGGTGACCCTGTCGTTCTCCGACGAGACGATCGAGGAGGCACGCCGGTTCGCCAAGCGCGAGGGGCTGTCGCTCTCCGCCTGGATGGACCAGGCGGCCCGGGAGAAGGCGCTGCGCGAGGTCTTCACCGCGCACGCCGCCGCGGTCGGCCGGGCGGGGCTCGACCTGGAGACCGCCGCGCTCGCCGACGCCCGGGAGGTCGGCATGGTCGACGACGCGCTCTTCGGCGGACGTCCGCGTGCTGCGTAGGGGCGAGATCTGGCGGATCGAGGGCGCCCGGGAACGGCTCGGGCTGGTGATCAGCACCGACGTCTACAACTCCACCGACGTGCCGATCGTGATGGTGGCGGAGGTGGTCGAGACGGCGCTGCTGCGGGACTCCCCGCTCGCCGTGCCGATGGGCGGGTACGTGGTGATGCCCGACCGGCTCTCCTCGCCGATGAAGAAGTGGTTCACCGAGTGCGTCGACGTCGCCGACACCGAGACCATGCAGCGGGTGGGGCGGGCGCTGCGCATCCTCCAGCAGCTCTGACCGCCTCACCACCGCCCTGCGGCCGACGTGCGATCTCCGTTTCCGGAACGACCCGCGACAGGTACCGTCGGGTAACCGGCCGTTCCTAATCTCCTGAGCGTCACATCGACCAGGAGGAGCCGCCGTGAGCACGCTCGCCCCCACGACATCAGCCCCCGCCGACCCCACGGCCGCCGCCGGGCGCCGGCACCGGATCGACGACTGGCGCCCCGAGGACCCGACGTTCTGGCGTACGACCGGGGCGCCGATCGCCCGCCGGAACCTCTGGGTGTCGATCTTCGCTGAGCACATCGGGTTCTCCGTGTGGAGCCTCTGGTCGGTCACCGTGCTCTTCCTCGGTCCCGCGTACGGCATCGACCCGGCGGGGAAGTTCCTGCTCACCGCCGTGCCGGCCGCGCTGGGCGCGGTGCTGCGGCTGCCCTACACGCTGGCGGTGGCCCGCTTCGGCGGCCGGAACTGGACCATCGTCAGCGCGCTGTTGCTGCTGGTGCCGGCGGTGCCGATGACGGTGCTGCTGGAACCGGGAGTGTCGTACACCACGCTGATGGTGCTGGCCTGCCTCACCGGGGTCGGCGGGGGCAACTTCGCCTCCTCGATGGCCAACATCAACCTCTTCTTCCCGGACCGGCTCAAGGGCCGCGCGCTGGGGCTCAACGCCGGCGGGGGCAACCTCGGCGTACCGGCGGTGCAGCTGGTCGGGCTCGCCGTGCTGGCCACCGCGGGGGCGGCGTACCCCCGGCTGGTGCCGGCGGTCTACCTGCCGCTGATCGTGCTGGCCGCGCTGGCCTCGGCGCGCTGGCTGGACAACCTCCCCAACGCCCACAACGAGCCGGGCGCGCTGCGCGAGGCGGCCCGCCAACCGCACACCTGGGTGATGTCGCTGCTCTACATCGGCACCTTCGGCTCCTTCATCGGCTTCGGCTTCGCCTTCGGGCAGGTGCTCCAGCTCCAGTTCGCCGAGCGCTTCCCGACCCCGGTCGACGCCGCCTGGCTGACCTTCCTCGGCCCGCTGGTCGGGTCGCTGATCCGGCCGCTCGGCGGCCAGTTGGCCGACCGGCTCGGCGGCGCCCGGGTCACCTTCTGGAACTTCGTGGCCATGGCCGCCGGCGCCGGGCTGGTGCTGTACGCGGCCCGGGAGCAGTCGTTCCCGCTCTACCTGACCGGGTTCCTGGCGCTCTTCGTCTTCTCCGGGATCGGCAACGGGTCGACGTACAAGATGATCCCGGCGATCTTCCGCGCCAAGGCGGCGGCCGAGGGCGAGCTGACCGGCGACCCCGAGGCGGCCGAGCGGCGGGCCCGCCGGCTCTCCGGGTCGCTGATCGGCATCGCCGGGGCGGTCGGCGCGTCCGGCGGGGTGCTGGTCAACATCGCCTTCCGGCAGTCGTTCCTGACCTCCGGCAACGCCGACGCGGCGTACCTGGCCTTCATCGGCTGGTACGCGCTCTGCTTCGCCCTGACCTGGGCGGTGTACCTGCGCCCGGGCCCGCGCCGGCTGGCCGGGGTGTGACCTGTACCATCGCCATGTCGCAAGCCACGCTGGGTGACCCCCCGTTTTGACCTGCCGACGGGGCGCCGGGTATCGTTGCCTGCTGTTGTACGACATCCAGAGGCGTGCCGCATCAGGTACGCTTGGTCGTTCGTGCGCGCCTGGTCACCTCGGCGCGCGACCCCAGACCGACGACGAGACAAGGTAGACCTGTGCGTACGTACAGCCCGAAGCCGGGTGAGATCGAGCGTCAGTGGCACGTTATCGACGCCTCTGATGTCGTGCTGGGCCGCCTGGCCACCCACGCCGCCACGCTGCTGCGCGGCAAGCACAAGCCGACTTTCGCGCCGCACGTCGACACGGGCGACTTCGTCGTCATCGTGAACGCGGGCAAGGTTGCGCTGACCGGCAACAAGCGTCAGACCAAGATTGCCTACCGCCACTCCGGTTACCCGGGTGGTCTGAAGCAGGTCGGCTACGACGAGCTGCTGACCAAGCGTCCCGAGCGGGCCATCGAGCTGGCCGTGAAGGGCATGCTCCCGCACAACAAGCTCGGCCGTCAGCTCATCAAGAAGCTGAAGGTCTACGCCGGTGCCGAGCACCCGCACGGCGCGCAGCAGCCGGTGCCGTTCGAGATCAAGCAGATCGCGCAGTGAGCGCGGGCGAAGGAAGCAGCATGACCGACATCACCGAGACCGAGGTCGCCCCCGAGGCCACCGAGGCGCCGGCGCCCGTCGCCCGCGCGCCTCGTGGTGACCGCCCGATCCAGACCGTGGGTCGGCGCAAGGAGGCCATCGTCCGGGTGCGCATCGTCCCCGGCAGCGGCAAGATCACCTGCAACGGCCGGGACCTCGAGGCCTACTTCCCGAGCAAGGTGCACCAGCAGCTCATCAAGGACCCGCTGGTCACCGCCGAGAAGCCCGAGGCGTTCGACGTCATCGCCAACCTGCGTGGCGGCGGCACCACCGGCCAGGCCGGTGCGCTGCGGCTGGCCATCGCCCGGGCGCTGATCGTCAACGAGCCGGACGACCGCCCGGCCCTGAAGAAGGCCGGCTTCCTGACCCGGGACGCCCGGGTCAAGGAGAGCAAGAAGTACGGCCTCAAGAAGGCCCGTAAGGCTCCTCAGTACTCGAAGCGCTGATCATCAGCGACACGTTGTACTTCTGACGGACGGCCGGGATCGCCTCCCCACACGGGAGGTGGCCCGGCCGTTCGCCGTTTCCCCTGGGACCCTTTCATCGGAGGTTGGCGGGTATGGGCCGGTTGTTCGGCACGGACGGCGTACGCGGGCGGGCGAACGCGGATCTCACCCCCGAGTTGGCGCTGGCGGTGGCGGTGGCCGCCGCGCACACGCTGGCCGAGTCGGACAAGACGCATCCCCCGCTCGCCGTGGTCGGCCGGGACACCCGGGCCAGCGGCGAGATGCTGGAGGCGGCCGTGGTCGCCGGGCTCACCAGCGCCGGGGCGAACGTGGTCCGGGTCGGCGTGCTGCCGACCCCGGCGGTCGCCTTCCTCACCGCCGAGGCCAAGGCCGACCTGGGCGTGATGCTCTCCGCCTCGCACAACCCGATGCCGGACAACGGGATCAAGCTCTTCGCCGCCGGCGGGCACAAGCTGCCGGACGAGATCGAGATGCGGATCGAGGCGGCCGTCGAGGCGAACGCCACCACCGCCTGGGACCGGCCGATCGGCGCCGGCGTCGGCCGGGTGCACGACCTGCTCGACGGCGCCGACCACTACGTGCAGCACCTGGTCGGCACGGTGCCGCACCGGCTGGACGGGATCAAGGTGGTGGTGGACTGCGCCAACGGCGCCGCCGCCGAGGTGGCCCCGGTGGCGTACCGGGAGGCGGGCGCCGAGGTGATCGCCATCCACGCCGAGCCGGACGGGCTCAACATCAACGACGACTGCGGTTCCAACCACATCGACGGGCTGCGCGCCGCCGTCGTCGAGCACGGCGCCCACCTGGGCATCGCGCACGACGGCGACGCCGACCGGTGCGTCGCGGTGACCGCCGACGGTGACGAGGTCGACGGCGACCAGGTGATGGCGATCCTCGCCCTCGCCATGCGGGAGGCCGGCACGCTCGCCCAGGACACCCTGGTCGCGACCGTGATGAGCAACCTCGGCCTGCGCCTGGCGATGTCCGCGGAGGGCATCCGGCTGATCGAGACCAAGGTTGGCGACCGGTACGTCCTGGAGGAGCTGCGCGCCTCCGGCCTCGCCCTCGGCGGCGAGCAGAGCGGTCACATCGTCATGCCGGCGTACGCCACCACCGGCGACGGCGTGCTCACCGGGCTGCACCTGATGTCGCGGCTCGCGGCCACCGGCAAGTCGCTGGCCGAGCTGGCCTCGGTCGTGACGAAGCTGCCGCAGGTGCTGATCAACGTGCCGGTCGGTGACCGCACCGTCGGCGCCAGCGCGCCGGAGGTGCGGGCCGAGGTGGAGCGCGCCGAGGCCGAGCTGGGCGAGACCGGCCGGGTGCTGCTACGCCCGTCCGGCACCGAGCCGCTGGTGCGGGTGATGGTGGAGGCCGCCACCGAGGCGACCGCCCGTTCGGTCGCCGAGCGGATCGCCGAGCACGTACGCGCCGCCAGCCCGACCGCCTGACGGGTCGGCTCGGCCGCGCGCCCAGGGCTCGCGGCCGGGCCCGGCGCCGTTCAGAGGCGCAGCCGGGTGGCCCGCTCGAAGGTGTCGGCGGGGTCCTCGCCGTCGCTGAGGTGACGTCCTCCACGACGCGACGGTTGCCGCCCCGATGATGTGGGGCGGGCGACCGTCGTCGAATTGCGTCGCGGAATGTGTGCCGGCTCAGTACCTGTTGCCCACGGGCTCGGGGAGGGCGTCGAGTGCCGAACGCGCGTCCGCAGTCAGCGTGATCGAATCCGCGGCCATGTTGTCTTCCAAATGACTGAGCGTCTTCGTGCCCGGAATGGGAAGCACGTTGTCGGCGAGCGCCAGTAGCCAGGCGAGCGCCACCTGCGCAGGTGGCGAACCCATTTCGGAACTAATACGAACAATCCGCCGGGCGATTTCTTGATTTGCGGAAATTGTATCCGGTTGGAAACGTGGCAGGTTGCGCCGGGCGTCCCGGACCGGCAGATCGGCGGTGCTGGCGAAACGACCGGTGAGGAAACCGCGGCCGAGCGGCGCGAACGGCAAGAATGTGATTTGTTTCGCGGTGCAGTACGGCAGGACCGAATCCAGCGGCTCACGCGTCCACAGGGACAGCTCGGACTGGACGCTCGCGACCGGGTGGATCTCCTCGGCCCGCCGGATCTCGTCGACCGACACCTCGGACAACCCGATCATCCGGGCCTTGCCCTCGGTCACCAGCTCGGACAGCGTCCCCCAGCTCTCCTCGATCGGAACGGCCGGGTCGACGCGGTGCAACTGGTAGAGGTCGACATGGTCCACACCCAGCCTGAGCAGGCTCGCCTCGCACGCCGCCCGCAGGTGTTCGGGGCGTCCGTTGCGGTGCACCCGGCTGCCGTCGGCCAGCAGGCCGCCCTTGGTCGCCAGCACGACCTGGTCACGGTGCCCGCGCAGCGCCCGGCCGACGAGGCGTTCGTTGGTGAACGGGCCGTACAGGTCCGCCGTGTCGAGAAGGTTGCAGCCCAGCTCGATCGCCCGGTGGATGACCGCGACGGAATGGTCGTCGTCGCGCCCGTCCTCGTCGTATCCCCACGACATTCCCATGCAGCCGAGGCCGATGGCTCGTATTTGCGGACCGTCGCCGCCGAGCCGTGTGTAGCGCATCTTCTCCCCCATGCCGAATTGGTTGCAATCGGGCTCGGGTCAGCCTATCACCCGCCGTCATTGGATGCGGGTGTGAGAATGTGACAGGGTATTGACGTCAGCCACTCGTGACGGGGAATGGTCATTTGTGGCCGGGGGAATTCTCGCACGCAGTGGATCTGCGCTGGTGAGCGGCGCGATTGTCGGGTCGGCCGATGTTGTCCGCCGATCGATGCGCCGGGTGTGCCGCGGTGGACCGCGCACACACCTCGGCGGGCCAACCGGAAATGAACAACGGGGGAAAATGGACGGAGCCGAGATACAGGTGCTGGGGCCGGGTGTGCACGGCCCGGCTGAGTTGCGCGCTCCACCTTCCCCGGCGCGGCCGGCCGCCGGCCGTCAGGCCGTGCGGAGCCGGCGGAGGAACTGCCCGCCCAGCTCGACCACCTGGTCGGCGTCCAGCTCGGTCGCCGGCCCGGCCACCGTGACCTCAGCCATCGCCAGCCCCGGCACCTCGGTGTCCTGCCAGCCGCCGACGAACCACGCCTTCTCCTCCTCGGCGAGGGCGAGGTTCGCGTCGTTCAGCGCGCCCGCCGGATGCGGCAGCCACAGCCGGAACTGGTGGGTGTGCGGCGGTGCAGGGTACACCCGCGCGCCGGGCAGGCCGGCCAGCGCCGCGGCAACCACCTTCGCGTGCCCGACGTAGCCGGCCAGCCGCGGCAGCTCCCGGTCCAGGCCGGCGAGGGCGGCCAGCGCCGCCGGCCACTGCTGGAAGACGGTGCCGCCGTACCGGTGCCGCCAGGCCCGCGCGTAGCGGATCAGATCGGCCGGGCCGGCCAGTGCGGCGCCGGAGTGGCCGCCGAGGGACTTGTAGAACGAGACGTAGACGCTGTCGGCGAGGGCCGCGATCTCGGCCAGGGACCGACCGAGGTGGACGGTGGACTCCCAGAGCCGGGCACCGTCGAGGTGTACCCGGGCGCCCCGGTCCCGGGCCGCCCCGACCACCGCCACCAGCTCGTCCCAGGTCGGCAGCAGGAAACCGGCGTCGCGCAGCGGCAGTTCGAGCAGCAGGCTGCCGACCGGCTCGTCGAGCGCGGCGACCTCCGCGGCGGTCGGGTTGCGTGGGGCCGCCGTGGTGAGCACCGCCCGCAGCCCGCCGAGCACCGCGTACGCGTCCCGTTCGTGCACCAGCGGGTGGCTCAGCGGGTGCAGGCCGACCGCGCTGCGCCCGGTCAGCTCGGCGCCGTAGCGCATGGCGACCTGCTGGGCCATCGTGCCGCTCGGGAAGAAGGCGGCCGCCTCGGTACCGAGCAGGTCCGCCACCCGGCGCTCCACCGCCTCGACCGCGCCGCCCTCGCCGTAGAAGTCCGGCAGCAGCTCGTCGGAGGCGGCGGCGCGGATGGTGTCGAGCTGCTCGACGACCGAGGGCGGCCGGGCCCCGGAGAGCACGGTGTCGCAGCCGCGCAGCGCGCTGAGCCGGCGGACCCGATCGGCGTACCCGTCGGTCATCAGGCCTCCTTCAGTCGGCGCAGGCGGGTGACCGCCTCGGTGAGCACGTCCGGACGCTTGCAGAAGGCGAACCGGACCAGCCGCCGGCCCGCCTCGGGGTCGTCGTAGAAGACCTGGGTGGGCACCGCGACCACGCCGCACCGCTCGGGCAGCGACCGGCAGAACTCCACCCCGTCCCGCCCGCCCAGCGCGGTCACGTCGGCGGTGACGAAGTACGTCCCCTCCGGGCTCAGCGCGTCGAAGCCCGCGTCGGTCAGCCCGGCGACGAGCTGGTCCCGGCGCCGGCGCATGCCCTCCTGGAAGTCGGTGAAGTAGGCGTCCGGCAGGGCCAGCGCCACGGCGACCGCCGGTTGCAGCGGCGCCGCGTTGACGAAGGTCAGGAACTGCTTGACCCGCAGCACCGCCGAGACCAGCGGGGCCGGGCCGCTCGCCCAGCCGACCTTCCAACCCGTGCAGGAGAAGGTCTTGCCCGCCGACGAGATGCGCAGCGTCCGCTCCCGCATCCCGGGCAGGGTGGCCAGGGGCACGTGCGGCGCGGCGGCGTCGGGAAAGACCAGGTGCTCGTACACCTCGTCGGTGACCGCGTACGCGTCGTGTTCCTGGCAGAGCTCGGCGACCAGGGCCAGCTCGTCGGGGGTGAACACCTTCCCGGTCGGGTTGTGCGGGGAGTTCAGCAGCACCAGCCGGGTCCGCGGGCCGAACGCGGCGCGCAGCGCCGCCGGGTCGAAGGCGTACCGGCCGTCGTCGCCGGGACGCAGGGTCACCGGCCGCCGGACCGCGCCGGCCAGCGCGATGGAGGCCGCGTACGAGTCGTAGTACGGCTCGAAGCAGACCACCTCGTCGCCGGGCTCGCAGAGGGCGAGGATGCTGGCGGCGATCGCCTCGGTGGCGCCGGCGGTGACCACGATCTCGCCGTCCGGGTCGTACTCCAGTCCGTGGAAACGGCGCTGGTGGTCGGCGACGGCCCGGCGCAGCGCGGGGATGCCCGGGCCCGGCGGGTACTGGTTCTGCCCGCCGCGCAGCGCCTCGGCCGCCGCGGCCAGCATCTCCGGCGGGCCGTCGCTGTCCGGGAAGCCCTGCCCGAGGTTGACCGCGCCGGTGCGGACGGCCAGCGCGGACATCTCGGCGAAGATCGTGGTGCCGAACGGACGCATCCGGGCCACGAGCGGGTCGACATCTGGCGTCGTCACGCCGGCCAGCCTACGGGCGCGCCGCCGGCATCACCTGCTCCCGCAGGTCACCTGGTATCCCGGCGCCCCCGCGTCGGTCACCGGCGCACGGTCGCCGACCCTGGTCGAGCAGGCGACACTCCCCTCGTCGTCGGTGTTGCCGGCCATCACCAGCACCCGGTTCGGGTCGTCGGTGCGGATCTTCTGACGCCAGGGCAGCGACACGGCCTCGAGGCGGATGAACTCGCCGTTGGCGTCGTAGTACTGGATGTCGCCGCGCCCCTTTCCGGTCACCTCGTAGGACACGACGATCCGGCCGCGACCGGTCGAGGGCGTGGCGGCTGCCGTCGCGGGCTCGCTGGGGGTGGGCGGCGTCCAGGTGGGGAACGGACTCTCCTCGTCGTAGTCGCCGTCGTAGTACGGGTCCGGGTCGTCGTAGTACGGATCGTCGGCGGTCGGGGTGTACCGCCCGACCAGCACGCTGCCCACGCCCAGGCACCCGCACACGCCGAGGACGAGCACCGCGACGACGGCGATGACGATGCCCACGACCCGACGTCCCTGGGCCGGGTCGGGTGGCGGCCGGTACCCGGGGTACGCGTAGGGCGGCGGGTAGCCGGACGGCGGGTAGGGCGACGGGTACCCGGCCGGCGGCCAGCCGACGGGCGGCGTACCCGGTCCGGCCGGGCCGCCGGGTGCGCCGCTGAGAGCGCCGCCGGGCGCGGCGAAGGGTCCGGCGGGTGCGGCGTGCGGCCCGGCGGCGGGCGTCGCGGGCCGGGGTGCGGCGTGCGGCCCGGCGGCGGGCGTTGCGGGCCGGGGTGCGGCCGGCGGGACCGGCGGCCGGACCCCCACGCCCCAGGCGGCGGAGCCGTCGGGCCCTGACGCGCCCGGAGATGTGGCCGGGTCGGCGGGGAGAGCCGGCGGCGTCGCGGGGGTCGACGGGGCCGCCCACGGGTCCGGCGCCGTCCAGGGCTGCGGCGCGGCCAGCGGGTCCGGCGGCGTCCAGGTGGACGGCGAGGGGGCCGGTGGGGCGGTCGGGTCCGCCGGGGCGGAGCCGGCCGTCGGGGTCGACGGCTCGACCGGGGCGGCGGGCGACGGCTCGGAGGCCTGCGGTGCTGGCGGCGACGGCTCGGGCGAGGACGGGTCGGACATGGCTGCTCCGGAGCGGGCGAGGGGGAACGGGACGAACGGGCCGCCCGAGGGACGTGCCGGATCCGCCGAGAGACTGTCGTACCGGCGGCGGGCCCGCAACCCCGTCGGGCCCCGTGGCCCGCACGGACGGCGGGGCAGGGTTGTCCGCAGGACGCCCGTTACCGGCCGATCGCTCAGATTCAGTGATTGTTTACCCGACTTCCGCGCACGCGCGATGAGCGAAACTGGGTTAGGCTGCGGACCATGTGTGGAATCGTGGGTTACGCCGGCTCGCGCCCGGCGCTCGGCATCGTGCTCGACGGACTGCGGCGGCTGGAGTACCGCGGCTACGACTCGGCCGGCGTGGCGATCGTCTGCGATGACGAACTGCTGACCGAGAAGAAGGCCGGCAAGCTGGCCAACCTGGAGAAGGTGCTCTCCGAGCGCGCCGCCAGCAACCCCGACGACTGCGCCGCCAGCCCGATCGGCATCGGGGACGGCACCACCGGCATCGGGCACACCCGCTGGGCCACCCACGGCGGTCCGACCGACCGCAACGCCCACCCGCACCTGGCCCCCGACGGCCGGGTCGCCGTGATCCACAACGGCATCATCGAGAACTTCGCCAAGCTCCGGGCCGAGCTGGAGGCCGACGGCGTCCAGTTCACCAGCGACACCGACACCGAGTGCGCCGCCCACCTGCTGTCGGCGGCGCTGGCCGACCTGCGCGGGGCCGGCGAGGCCGACAACCCGCAGCTGCTGGCCTCGGCCATGCGGGTCGTCTGCCAGCGGCTGGAGGGCGCCTTCACCCTGCTGGCCGTCGATGCCGGCATCCCCGGCGCGGTGGTCGGCGCCCGGCGCAACTCGCCGTTGGTCGTCGGTCGCGGCGACGGGGAGAACTACCTGGCCAGCGACGTGGCCGCGTTCATCGAGCACACCCGCGAGGCGGTCGAGCTGGGCCAGGACCAGATCGTGCTGATCACCGGCGACAGTATCGAGATCACCGACTTCGCCGGTCAGCCCGCCACCGGCAAGGACTTCCACATCGACTGGGACTCCTCCGCCGCGGAGAAGGGCGGCTACGACTGGTTCATGCTCAAGGAGATCGAGGAGCAGCCGCAGGCGATCGCCGACACGCTGCTCGGCCGGCTCACCGAGACCGGTGAGATCGCCCTCGACGAGGTCCGCCTCAGCGACCAGGACCTGCGCGACGTCGACAAGATCTTCATCGTGGCCTGCGGCACCTCCTACCACGCCGGCCTGGTCGCCAAGTACGCCATCGAGCACTGGACCCGGATCCCCTGCGAGGTGGAGCTGGCCAGCGAGTTCCGCTACCGCGACCCGGTCCTCGACCGGTCCACGCTGATCGTGGTGATCTCGCAGTCCGGCGAGACCATGGACACCCTGATGGCGCTGCGCCACGCCAAGGAGCAGAAGGCCCGGGTGCTGGCCATCTGCAACACCAACGGCTCGACCATCCCGCGCGAGTCCGACGCCGTGCTCTACACGCACGGCGGGCCGGAGATCGCGGTCGCCTCCACCAAGGCGTTCCTCACCCAGGTGGTCGCCTGCTACCTGATCGGCCTGCACCTGGCCCAGGTGCGCGGGATCAAGTTCGCCGACGAGGTCGGCGCGGTGGTCGCGCAGCTCCAGGAGATGCCGGGCAAGCTGCGCGAGCTGCTCGACCGGATCGAGCCGGTCCGCGAGCTGGCCCGCGAGCTGAAGTCCGAGCCGACCGTGCTCTTCATCGGCCGGCACGTCGGCTACCCGGTGGCCCTGGAGGGCGCGCTCAAGCTCAAGGAACTGGCGTACATGCACGCCGAGGGCTTCGCCGCCGGCGAGCTGAAGCACGGCCCGATCTCCCTGATCGACAAGGGCACCCCGGTGATCTGCGTGGTGCCGTCGCCGGTCGGCCGGGGCATGCTGCACGACAAGGTCGTCTCCAACATCCAGGAGGTCCGCGCCCGGGGCGCCCGGACCATCGTGATCGCCGAGGAGGGCGACCAGGCGGTCGTCCGCTACGCCGACCACCTGATCTACGTGCCGCGGACGCCGACCCTGCTGGCCCCGCTGGTCACCACCGTGCCGCTCCAGGTGCTCGCCGCCGAGATCGCCGCGGCCCGGGGACACGACGTGGACCAGCCGCGCAACCTGGCGAAGTCGGTCACCGTGGAGTGACCTGACGCCAGCGTCCACCGGACCCCGCCCGCCGTGACCACGGCCGGCGGGGTCCGGTCGTTCCGCCCGCCCGCGGCCGTGGCCCGGCCGACCCGGAAGACCGGGGCCGCCCGCCGGCGGGACGACCGACGGCACGGGTGGGGCCGGTCACCGGCCGAGCACGATCCGGGCCATCCCCTCCAGCGCCGGGTTGCCGGCCTCCCAGTAACCGGTGTGGCCGTACCGGCCGCTGGGAAAGGTGCGCCCGCCGAAGCCCGGGTCGCTGGGGTCGTGGCCGAACCACAGCTCGTGGTCGTCGGGGCGGAGCAGCGACACCGCCGTGGCCAGCGGCGACGCCGCCAGGACCGCCCGGCCGGTGAGCTGCCCGGGCGGCTCGACCAGCCGGATCACGTCGTCCGGCGCGGTGCTCGCCCAGACCCGCTCCGGTGGCAGGCGCAGCGCCTCGGCCCGGTCCACCCCGACTCCCGGCGAGCCCACGAAGACCAGGGCGTCCGCGTCGAGACCGTGGTCCCGGGCGGCGGCGCCCACCACCAGCGACCCGTAGCTGTGCCCCAGCACCGTCTGCCGGGCCGGCGGGCCCTCGTGGGTCTCGCGCAGCCCCTCCTGGAAGCGGTGCAGCGCCGGCCCGGCGACCTCGGCCTGGCTGGACCGGGCCGCCTCGGGCAGGAAGTCCGGCGCGTCGTAGTCCAGCCAGAGCACCGCCGCCGTCTCCCGCCCCGGCGCGAGGCCGGCGCAGCGGGACAGCACCCGACCGGCCCGGCCCAGCTCGGCCGGGGCGTCGGCGAGGTCGGCGGTCATCCCCGGCACGTAGGTCAGCACCCGGTCGGCGCGGTCCGGGTTGCCGAGCGCCACGATGGCCCGCCCGTCCCCGGTCGGATCCAGCCCCAGCAGGTACGACCGGGGCGGCTCCGCCGTCGCCAGCTGCCCGGCGAGCCCGTCGAGGCCGGCCAGTCCCGCGTCGAGGCGGCGCAGCCCGGCCAGCTCCGCCGGGCCGGGGGCCGGCCGGCCCAGCAACTCCCGCCGCGCGGCGAGCAGCGCCTCCCGCCGGTCGTCGAGCAGCAGCCGGTTGGCCTGGTCCCGGGCGGCGACCGGCACCCCGTCGAGCCGCCCGACCCGGCCCGGCTCGTACCGCACCAGCCAGCGGCGCTGGGCCGGGGTGAGCCCCGCCCACCAGGCCCGGACGGTCGCCGGATCGGCGTCGGCCGGTGGACGGCCCGGTGGTGGCGGGTCGGCCCAGCCGCCGCGGGCCGCCGCGCTCAGCTCGTCCAGTCGGATGGCCGCCTCCCGGTCCGCCGCGTCGGCCAGCGCCAGCGCGTCCCGCACCGCGGCGGCCACCTGGTCCAGCGCCGCCGGGCCGGTTGCCGCGCCGACGTCCGCGCTCGGCATCGCGGCCGGGCCCGACCCGGTCCGTCCGCCGGGCAGGGACCGGCCGCCCGGCGGTGCGCCCGAGCGGAGCCCGGCGCCGGGCAGGACACCGGCCTCCGGGCCGGCCCAGGTCGGCGCGCTGGGCGGAGCCGCGCTGACCCCGCCGTGGCGGTCGACGAGCACGCCGGTGCGGTCGGCGAGCGCCACCGCCTCCGCCAGCCGGGCCTTCGCCACCCGCAGCCGGCCGGCGAACTCGGCCAGCACCTGGTCGGCCTCGATCAGGGCGGGCAGCAGCGCGGTCAGCTCGCCCCGGAGCGCGCCGAGCCGCCCGTCGGCCGCCCCGGCGGCCCCACCCGACCAGCCCGCGCGCAGGGTCGTCGCGCGCTCGTTCAGCGCCGCCCGGCGGCGCCGCACCGGGTCGGCCAGCCCGCGCCAGGCCGCGCCGGCCGCACCCCACCTGCCGGGGGCGGCGCGCCAGAGCTGCCCGTACCCGGTCATCGGGGCAGCCCGGCGAGCCGGCCGGCCGCCCGGTCGTCGGCCGCGTCGTACCCGTCCGCCGCCGCGCGCAGCGCGGAGCCGGCCTCCGCCACCCGGGCGGCGAGCGCGCCGTGCCAGTCGTGCACCGCGGACTCCAGCCGGGTCAGCGCGGCCGCCGCCCGCCACTCGGCCGCCACCACGACCAGCCCCGGCACGCCGACCAGCCCGTGCGCCAGCGCGTACGCCCCGTCGGCGAGCCCGCCCGCCACCTCGCGCAGCACCGCGGCCCGCACCTGCACCGGCTCCCCGTCCACCCGCGCCCCCTCCGTCAGCACCACGTCGACGCTAGGCAGCGGCACCGGTCACCGGGAGGGCCTGTGGACGGCGGACGGTGGTCGTACCCGAGGGTTTTCCACAGGCGTTGCCCACAGCCGAGCAGGCAGCTAATCTGCCGCCCTTCCCGCCGGTAGGGTGAGCGTCGTGATCGTCGCGGTCGGCATCGACGTCGTGCTGGTGGACCGGTTCGCCCGGGCGCTGGCCCGCACTCCGCTGCTCGCCGACCGGCTCTTCACCGAGGCGGAGCGGTACACCCGCTCCGGCAACCCGCGCTCCCCGGAGTCGATGGCCGCCCGGTTCGCCGCCAAGGAGGCGGTCGCCAAGGCGCTGGGCGCCCCGGCCGGCCTGAGCTGGCACGACTGCGAAATCGTGCCGGACCCGGACGGCCGGCCCTGGCTCACCGTCTCCGGCACCGTGGCCGCCGCCGCGGTGGAGCGCGGGATCAACCGCTGGCATCTCTCGCTGTCGCACGACGGCGGGATCGCCTCGGCCATGGTGGTCGCGGAACGCTGATCGGCCGGGCGGGCCCCCGGGCCGGCCCGCGAGGTGACAGACGGGACGGTGTGGCATGAAACCGGTGTGGCGGGTCGCGGACGTACGCGCGGCGGAGGCCGGCCTGATGGCCACCCTCCCGCCCGGGACGCTGATGAAGCGGGCCGCTTCCGGGCTGGCCCGGCGTTGCGCGCTGCTCCTCGCCGACCGGGGCGGGGTGTACGGCGCGCGGGTCCTGCTGCTGGTCGGCACCGGCGACAACGGCGGTGACGCGCTCTACGCCGGGGCGCTGCTGGCCCGGCGCGGGGTGGCCGTGTCGGCGCTGCTGCTGACCCCCGGCCGGGCGCACGCCGAGGGGGTGGCGGCGCTGCGCGCCGCCGGCGGGCGGCTGGTCGACCGGCCCCCGGCCATGGTCGACCTGGTGCTCGACGGCATCGTCGGAATCGGCGGCACCGGCGGGCTGCGGGAGACCGCCGAGCAGCTCGCGGCCAGCCTGGTCCGGTACTGCGGGCGCGACGGCGCGCGGGCGACCGTGGTCGCGGTGGACGTGCCGAGCGGGGTGGCGGTGGACACCGGCCACGTGCCGCTGACCGCCTCCGGCCGGCACAGCGCGGTGCGGGCCGACGTGACGGTGGCCTTCGGCGCGCTCAAACCCGCCCTGGTGGTCGGGCCGGCCGCCCCCCTCGCCGGGCAGGTGGAGCTGGTCGACATCGGGCTGGAGCCGTGGCTGCGCGGGTCACCGGCGCTGCGGGTGACCGAGTGGTCGGACATGGTCGAGTGGTGGCCCCGGCTCGGCCCGGCCACGGAGAAGTACAGCCGGGGCGTGGTCGGGGTGGCGACCGGGTCGGCCACGTATCCGGGCGCGGCGGTGCTCTCGGTGGGTGGCGCCCTGGCCGGGCCGACCGGCATGGTCCGCTACGCCGGCGGGGCCCGCGCGGAGGTGCTGCACCAGCACCCGTCGGTGATCGCCACCGGGCGGGTCGCCGACGCCGGCCGGGTCCAGGCCTGGGTCTGCGGCTCCGGGCTGGGCACCGGCGAGGACGCCGCCGGCGAGCTGCGCGCGGTGCTCTCCGCGCCGGTGCCGGTGGTGCTCGACGCGGACGCGCTCACCCTGCTGGTGGACGGCTCGCTCGCCGACCGGCTGCGCAACCGGGACGCCCCGATCGTGATCACCCCGCACGACCGCGAGTTCACCCGGCTCTGCGGGGAGGAGCCGGGGGCCGACCGGGTCTCCGCCGCGCTGCGGCTGGCCGCCTGGATGAACGCGACGGTCCTGCTCAAGGGGGACCGCACGGTGATCGGCACGCCGGACGGCCGGGCGTACGTCAACCCGACCGGCACCTCCGCGCTGGCCACCGGGGGCACCGGGGACGTGCTGGCCGGGCTGCTCGGCTCGCTGCTCGCCGCCGGGCTGGCCCCGGAGCGGGCGGCGGCGACGGCCGCGTACCTGCACGGGCTGGCCGGACGGGAGGCGGCCCGGGGTGGGCCGGTGACCGCGTCCGACGTGGCGGCAGCCCTGCGCCCGGTGCTGGCCCCGCTGGTGGACTGAGCCGCGGTCGCGCTCCCCGGCGTGGCGCGGGTCGCCGACGCGGGCGGGAGCCCGGTCGTGTGATCACCGGCGCAAGTAGGCTGGGCGTATGTGGCAGGCCGAGGTACGCGTCGATCTCGACGCGATCCGTGACAACGTGGCCCGGCTCCGGTCGGGTACGAGCGCCGAGCTGATGGCGGTGGTGAAGGGCGACGGGTACGGCCATGGCATGGTCCCGTCGGCCCTGGCCGCGCTGGACGCCGGGGCGGACTGGCTCGGGGTCTGCACGCTGGACGAGGCGCTGACCCTGCGCCGGGCCGGGATCACCGCGCCGGTGCTGGCCTGGCTGCTCGCCCCCGGGCTGCCGCTGCACGAGGGCGTGGCGGCCGGGGTCGACCTGGGCGCCGCCAGCCTGCCGCAGCTGGACGAGATGATCGAGGCGAGTCGCCGGGTGGACCGCCCGGCCCGGCTGCACCTGAAGATCGACACCGGGCTGTCCCGGGGTGGGGCCACCGTCGCCGACTGGCCGACCCTGCTGGAGGCCGCCGCGAAGGCCCAGGCCGACGGCCTGGTCGAGGTGGTCGGCGTGTGGAGCCACTTCGTGTACGCGGACCTGCCCGGCCACCCCACCACCGACCGCCAGCTCGCGGTCTTCCACGAGGGGCTGGCCATGGTCGAGCGGGCCGGGCTGCGCCCGCGCTACCGGCACCTGGCCAACTCGGCGGCCACGCTGACCCGCCCGGACACCCACTTCGACCTGGTCCGCCCGGGGATCGCCGTCTACGGCCTCTCGCCGGTGGCGGGGGAGCGCTTCGGGCTGCGTCCGGCGATGACCGGCCGGGCCCGGGTGATGCTGACCAAGCGGGTGCCCGAGGGCACCGGCGTCTCCTACGGTCACACCTACACCACGGGGCGGGAGGCGAACCTGGCCGTGGTGCCGCTCGGCTACGCCGACGGGGTGCCCCGGCACGCCTCCAACGTCGGGCCCGTGCAGCTCGGCGGGAAGCGGCGCACCATCTCCGGCCGGGTCTGCATGGACCAGTTCGTGCTCGACTGCGGCGAGGACGCGGTGGCCGCCGGGGACGTCGCCACCCTGTTCGGCAGCGGCGCGGACGGCGAGCCCACCGCCGACGACTGGGCCGAGGCGGTCGGCACCATCAACTACGAGATCGTCACCCGTTTCGGCAGCAGCCGGGTGCCCCGGGCCTACGACGGTGAGCGGCCGTGAGCCAGCGCTTCCGGATCCCGCGACCGCGCACCGCCGCCGGCAAGGTCGCCGGCGTGGTCGGGGCCGCGGTCGGCGTCGCCGCCGCGGGGCTCGCCGCGGGCATGGTGAGCGAGCGCGTCCTGGTCCGCCGGCTCAAGGCCGACCCCACCGACCGGTACGCGCACGAGGTCTTCGGCGAGCAGCGGTACGACGACGCGTTCCGGCTGGAGCTGCCGGACGGCACCGACATCCATGTCGAGGTGGTCGAGCCGACCCGTCCGGCGCCGGGGCGGCCGACCGTGGTGCTGGTGCACGGCTTCTGCCTGGACATGGGGACGTTCCACTTCCAGCGCAAGCTGCTCGCCGAGCGGGGCGAGCACCGGATCGTCGCGTACGACCAGCCCGGTCACGGCCGCTCCGGGCGGCTGGAGAGCGGCGAGTACGACCTCGCCGCGCTGGGCCGCACCCTGCGCCGGGTGATCGACCGGACCGCCCCGGAGGGGCCGCTGGTGCTGGTCGGCCACTCGATGGGCGGAATGACCATCATGGCCTTCGCCGAGCTGTACCCGGAGATGTTCGGCGACCGGGTGGTCGGCACGGTGCTGATGGCCACCTCGGGCGGTCTGATCGCGGAGACCAAGCTGGTGGCCCCGGCGCTGATCGGCCGGGTCGGCGCGCCGGTGCTCTACATGATGAGCAACGCCACCCGGTACGGCGGGACGGTCATCGACCGGGCCCGGAAGTCGACCTCCAACGTCGCCTGGCTGCTGACCCGCAAGTACGGCTTCGGCACCCGCAAGCCGAGCCCGGCCCTGGTCTCCTATGTGGAGGAGATGAACTCGCGGACCTCCGCCGACACGGTCACCCGCTACCTGCGTACCCTCGCCACGCACTCGCGCTTCCCGGCGCTGGCCGCGCTCAGCGGCACGCCGGTGCTGGTCGTGGTCGGTGACAAGGACATGATCACGCCGGTGACCCATTCGGAGGAGATCGTGCGCCGACTGCCGCACGCCCGGTACATCAAGGTCAACGACAGCGGGCACGTGGTGATGCTGGAACACGCCGACGAGGTCAACAAGGCGCTCTGGGACTTCCTGGAGGGGCTGTGACGCTGACCGTCACGCTGCCGACGGTCGAGGACACCCACGCGTTCGGCCGCCGGCTGGCCGGGGTGCTGCGCGCCGGCGACCTGCTGCTGCTCACCGGCCCGCTGGGTGCCGGCAAGACCGCGCTGACCCAGGGCATCGGCGCCGGGCTGGGGGTGCTCGGCGCCATCACCTCGCCGACCTTCGTGATCGCCCGGGTGCACCGGCCGGACCCGGCCCGGGGCGGGACGGTGGCCCTGGTGCACGCCGACGCGTACCGGCTGGGCGACGCGGCCGACCCGCGGGCCGAGATCGACGACCTGGACCTGGACGCCTCGGTGGACGACTCGGTGACCGTGGTCGAGTGGGGCGAGGGGCTGGTCGAACAGCTGGTCGACGCCCACCTGCGGGTACGCCTCGACCGGCGGGAGGACGACACCCGGCTGGTCGAGCTGGAGCCGGTGGGGGGCGACTGGGCGCGGCGCCTGGCAGCCCTGCGCTGAGGGCTGTCGTACCAGCTGCCTAGAGTGCCGGCACAGACTGCGAAAGGTTGCCGATGCCCGACGACACCCCTGCCCTCGACCTGCTGGCGCTGCTGCCGGAGGAGTGGCGTGCCGTGCTCACCCCGCACCTCGACCCGGCCCGCACCGCGGCGCTGGCCGAGTTCGTCGCCAATGAGTACGCCACCCAGACCGTCTTCCCGCCGGTGGAGGACCTCTTCTCCGCCTACCGGCTGTGCGCGCCGCGGGAGACCCGGGTGCTGATCCTCGGGCAGGACCCCTACCACCGGGCCGGGCAGGCGCACGGGCTCAGCTTCAGCGTCCGTGACGGGGTGACGGTGCCGCCGTCCCTGCGCAACGTCTTCAAGGAACTGGGCGAGGACCTCGGCGTGCCCAAGCCGCGCAGCGGCAACCTCAACGGCTGGGCGGCGCAGGGCGTGCTGCTGCTCAACGCGGTGCTGACCGTCCGCCAGGCCACCCCCGGCTCCCACGGCAACCAGGGGTGGGAGGAGTTCACCGACGCCACCATCCGGGCGCTCGACGCGATGGAGCAGCGGGTGGTCTTCCTGCTCTGGGGCGGCTACGCCCGCAAGAAGGCGGCCCTGGTCACCAACCCGCAGCACGTGGTGCTGGAGGCCGGGCACCCCAGCCCGATGAACCCGCGTGGCTTCCTCGGTAGCCGGCCGTTCAGCGCCGCGAACAAGGCGCTCGCCGACGCCGGCCTGCCCACCGTCGACTGGGAGCGCTCAGCCGACTGACCCGGGCGTCCGCTGGCGGTGGCGACGCAGCAGTTCGGCGGCGCGGGGGTCGGTGAGCTCCACCGCGACCAGCGGCACCACCCGGTAGCTCCGGTGCCCGTGCCGCACCTCGATCGCCTCCGGCAGTTCTTCGCACATCTGCGCGCGGAGCTGGCCGTACCGGGTCTGCCAGCGGTGCTCGCCGGGCTCCTCCGGTTCCAGGCGGAGCCCGCCGAACTCGCTCCACCGGGCGTTCCACCGTTGTCCGTAGGCCGCGTCCAGCCAGGCGGTGAAGCGGGCCGAGTCACGCCAGCGAACGGCGATCTCGACCGCGTCGGTTGGCACCGGGGCGCCCTGGAGTAGCGCTGCGGTACTGCCGGTCAGCAGATGGGGTAGGTCGCTCAGCCGGTCCAGGATTCGGTCCAGCCCCAGCTCATCGACCCGCTAGGCGAGTGGCCGGGCGGCCAGGGCGTCCATCCGGGCGTCGAGGTGGCAGTCCAGTGGCTCGACCGCGACGGCGAGCTGGAGATCGAACGCGGCGAGGAGTCGCTCGATCAGCGGGACGCTGGGTACCCGCTCACCCCGTTCGACGCGCGCCACCGCCCCCTGGCTCACCCCGGCCAGGTCAGCCAGCTCCTGCTGCGTCAGCGACCGCGCGCCCCGTTCCCGACGCAGGATGGCGGCGATCTGGGTGGCGAGGCGACTACTCTCAGGCATCCACGGATGATGGCCTAACGGCAGTGAGCGATATGCCTGTCAGTCATATTTATGCCTCACAGGCATATCGCTCACTGCGGGGTGTGGGGGGCTGACGTTACCGTCGGTGACGGCGGCCGTTCCAGTGGTCAACCGGTCCACCACGCGGCACTCGTGGCGGCCGTGGGCGGTTGACCGGTCGCTCGCGCCCGGAGGACCGCCCCGCGGCGCCCGGGCCGACGGGGTGTGACCGGGGATGACCGGTAGGGCGACTAGGCTGGCATACCGTGCTCGTACTGGTGGTGGACTCCTCGACCCCCGCGGTGACCGCGGCGCTGGTGGAGGTCTCGGCGGACGGGGTCGTGCCGCGGGCGCACCGCTGCACGATTGACGCGCGGGCCCACGGCGAACTGCTCGCGCCGCAGGTGGACGCGGTGCTCGCCGACGCGGAGGCGCGGCCGCGCGACCTGGCCGCGATCGTCGCCGGCCTCGGTCCCGGCCCGTTCACCGGGCTGCGGGTCGGTCTGGTCACCGCCGCCACGATGGGCCAGGTGCTCGGCGTCCCCACGTACGGCGTCTGCTCGCTGGACGCCATCGGTTACCCGGCGGCGCTCGGCGAACCGGTCCTGGCGGCCAGCGACGCCCGCCGCCGGGAGGTCTACTGGGCCGTCTACGACGGCGCCGGCCAGCGAATCGCCGGGCCGAACGTCGACACCCCCGCGGTCGCCGCCGAACGGGCCCGGGGCCTCGCCGTCACCGCCGCGGTGGGCGACGGCGCCCACCGGTACGCCGACGTGCTCGACCTGCCGCTGCGGGTCGAGCCGCGTTACCCCGACGCCACCGCACTGGCCGCGCTGGCCGCCGAGCGGATCCGGGCCGGCGCGCCGACGGAGACGCTCACCCCGCTGTACCTGCGCCGGCCGGACGCGGTGGCGGCGACCGCCCGCAAGTCGGTCCTGCCGTGAGCGCGCCGGTACGACTGACCCGGTTCCGTTGGTGGCACGTCGACGAGGTGCTGCCGATCGAGGCGGACCTCTTCGGCGCCGAGCAGTGGTCCCCGGCGATGTTCTGGAACGAACTGGCCAGCGGCCACTGGTACCGGGTCGCCACCGACGTCGACGGCACCGTGCTCGGGTACGCGGGGCTGACCGTCCAGCCGGACGAGGCCTGGGTGCAGAACATCGCCGTCCGGCGGGACGCCCAGCGGCGCGGCGTCGGCCGGCTGCTGCTGGAGGAACTGCTCGCCGAGGCGGCCCGGCGCGACGTCCGCACCGTCCTGCTGGAGGTGGCGGCGGACAACGCCCCCGCCCAGAAGCTCTACGCCACGTACGGCTTCGAGCCCATCGGCGTCCGCCGCGGGTACTACCAACCGAGCAACACCGACGCGCTGGTCATGCGGCGCGTCGCGGCCCCGACCGAGGACGGGACGGACGACTGATGGCTGACGAGCCTTTGGTCCTGGGGATCGAGACCTCCTGCGACGAGACCGGTGTCGGCATCGTGCGCGGGCACACCCTGCTCGCCGACGCGATCGCCTCCAGCGTCGAGCAGCACGCCCGGTTCGGCGGCGTGGTGCCCGAGGTGGCCAGCCGCGCGCACCTGGAGGCGATCGTGCCCACCATGGACCGGGCGCTGAGGGAGGCGGGCGTGACGCTCGCCGACATCGACGCGATCGCGGTCACCTCCGGCCCGGGGCTGGCCGGCGCGCTGCTGGTCGGCGTGGCCGCCGCCAAGGGCTACGCGCTGGCCGCCGAGAAGCCGGTGTACGGGGTGAACCACCTCGCCGCGCACGTCGCCGTGGACACCCTGGAACACGGCCCGCTGCCCGAGCCGGCGGTCGCCATGCTGGTCTCCGGCGGGCACTCCTCCCTGCTGCTCGTCGACGACCTCGCCCGTGGGGTCACCCCGCTCGGCGCGACCATCGACGACGCGGCGGGGGAGGCCTTCGACAAGGTCGCCCGCCTGCTCGGACTGCCCTTCCCCGGCGGACCGTACATCGACCGGGAGGCCCGGGCCGGCGACCCGGCGGCGATCGGGTTCCCGCGCGGTCTCACCGCCGCCAAGGACCTCGCCGCCCACCGGTACAACTTCTCCTTCTCCGGCCTGAAGACCGCCGTCGCCCGCTGGGTCGAGGCGCGCCAGCGGGCCGGTGAGCCGGTGCCGGTGGCCGACGTGGCGGCCTCCTTCCAGGAGGCGGTCTGTGACGTGCTGACCGCCAAGGCGCTCGACGCCTGCCGGGCCAACGGGATCGAGACGCTGGTGATCGGCGGGGGAGTGGCCGCCAACTCGCGGCTGCGGGCGATGGCCGAGCACCGCGCGGCGAAGCACGGCATCCGGGTCCGCGTACCCCGGCCGAAGCTCTGCACCGACAACGGCGCCATGGTCGCGGCGCTCGGTTCGCACCTGGTCGCGGCGGGGGTGACGCCGAGCCGGCTGGACCTGCCGGCCGACTCGGCCCTGCCGTTGACCACGGTCAGCGTGTGACGGCACGGAAGGGGAGCGCCGACGTGATCGTGCGGATGTGGGAGGCGCGCGCGGAGCCGTACGGCTTCGCCGACCTGATCACCTGGGTCTGCGACACCGCCCTGCCGGAGCTGGAACACGACCCGCTGCACCTGTCCAGCGAGGTCTTCTCCTCCACCGATCACCGGGTGGTGGTCGTCTCCAAGTGGCGGAGCAGCCCCCGGCCGCTGCCCGAGCCGCCGGCCATGCTGGTCGCCCGGCCCCCGCACTCCTGGGACTTCACCCAGGTCGACCGCTGACGGACGCCGACGGCCGCCGGTCCGGACGGGCATGCCCCGTCCCCGGCCGCCGTCGGCGCTCCGCCGGTCAGCTGCGGCGCAGGATGCGCCAGGTGGAGAAGCCCCCGACGCCGAGGGCGAGCAGGAAGACCGCCCAGACGATGGTGGTGCTGACCCCGACCGACGGGGCGGGGGCGCCGGCCTTGGCGGCGGCGATCAGCGAGTCGCTCTGAGCGGGCGGCAGCGCGGCCGGCGGCATCTGCTGCCAGCGGACCAGCCCGGTGCTCTCCAGCATCGCCATGTGGTCGGTGACGAACTTGTTGGCCTCGTCGGCGAGCTTGCGGACGGTGGCGTCCCGGGTGCTGGCCCGGACCGCGCCGATCACCGGGAAGATCTTGCCGTGCGCCACCCGGAGCCGGGTGACGAAGATCTGGTCGAACTGGTTGCCGTTCGCCTCCTGCATCTCGGTCAGCCACCCCTTCTGCTCGGCGGTGGGATCCGTCGGCAGGGTGGTGCCAAGCTTGTTGGCGGCGTTGACGACCAACTGGTCGAGCACCCCGTGCTGGCGGGCGATCTCGGCCCCGATCTCCCGCACCCGGGGGGACACCCCCTTCTCGGCGGCCATCTGCCCGGCCGGCATCTCCCAGAGCCCGGCCAGCCGTACCCCGTTGAGCAGCGTCATGTCGGCGGCGTTGATCTGGTTGCCCGGTGCGGCCACGGCCACGCCGGGCAGGACGCCGAGCCCTGCCACCAGCGCGATGAGCAGCACCGCCACCCGGTGGGTCCGGTGCCCTGGCCGACGACGTGCGGATTCCAGCGGTGCCATCCTGCGGTGCCTCCTCGGTCCGGGCCGTACGTGTCACGCCGGGCAGCGCACCCGGCTGCCCGTCCGTCCACTGGTACGGACCACCGACCCGATCAGTTCACCGATGCTGAGCGACAAGTCAGCCCGGGATGCCGGTCAGCGGGACAGCGCCATGAAGATCCCGAGCAGCAGCAGGGTGGCCGCGGCGACCGCGAAGAGCACCAGCAGTTCGCGCCGGCCGTGCCCGGTGGCGTCGCCCGCGGCGGCCGGCGCGATTGCCGTGGGCAGGTCGCGGGTCAGGTCGGCCAGCTCGCCCAGGGTGCGCGCCGTCCAGACCGCGGCCACGCGATCGGAGAACTCGTCCAGGGTGAGCCGCCCGGCGCCGGTGTGCCGTTGCAGCTCGGCGACCACCCGGTGCCGGTCGTCGTCGGAGGCGCGCAGCTGGACGTCCACGTGCGACAGGGTACGCAGGCCGGGGCGTCGGCGGGAGCCGCCGGTCAGCCGGCGTCGAGCGGGTCGGCGAGAAGCCGTTCGAAGGCCAGCTCCGCCGCGCCGATCAGCGCCGCGTCCGCGCCGAGCTTGGGAGTGCGCAGCCGGACGTGCTCCAGGCAGGCGGGCAGCCCCATCGAGTTGAGCCGGCTGCGGACCTGGGCGGCGGCGGCCAGGTAGAGGTCGCGCATGGTGCCGCCGAAGATGACCATCTCCGGGTTGAAGATGTTGACCAGGTTCGCCACCCCGAAGCCGAGCCAGTCGCCGGCTCGACGTACCGCCGTCTGGGCCCGGGCGTCGCCCCGGTCGGCGGCGTCGAAGACGGCCAGCAGCGCGTCGCGGCCGCGGGCGTCCGAACGACCGGCGGCGCGGAGCAGCCCGTGCTCGCCGATCTCGGTCTCCCAGCAGCCCCGGGAGCCGCACTCGCAGGGGGCGCCGTCGCGGACCACCACCATGTGTCCGACCTCGCCGCCGTACCCGCCGTGGCCGGTGAGCCGCCGGCCGCCGGCGATGATGCCGGCGCCGACGCCGACGTCGCCGTACAGGTAGATGACGTTGTCGCAGCCGGCGGCGACGCCCCGGGCGTGCTCGGCGAAGGCGGCCATGTCCGCCACGTTGCCCACCGTGACGGGTACGTCGATGCCCAGCTCGGTGGCGAGCACCGTGCCGATCGGCTCGTCCACCCAGCCGGTGGCCGGGCCGAGCCGGACCAGCCCGTCGTCGCGGCGGACCATCCCGCACACCGCCACCCCGGCGCCGACGCAGAGCGAGCCGGGCGCCACGTGCTGGTGCATCTCCTTGAGCGCGCCGGCCAGCAGCGGCGCGGTCTCCCCGGCGTCCAGGCCGCGCGGCCGGTCCAGGTCCCGGCGGTCGAGCACCTCACCGCCGAGACCGACCCGCGCGGCCCGCAGCCGGTCCACCTCGATGCTGTACGCGTACGCGTAGACCCGGGCCGACTCGGGCCGGACGACCAGCGACGGCCGGCCGGCGCGACCGGTCTCCTTCGGCGTCCCCTCGCTGACCAGCCCGGCGCCGGCCAGGTCGGCGGTGAGTGCGCCGATGGTGCTGCGGTTGAGCCCGAGGGTGGTGGTCAGTTCCGCGCGGGAGGTCGCGCCGTGGACGTGCACGTGCCGCAGCAGAGCCCCGAGGTTCTGCCGCCGGATCTCGTCCTGGCTCGGTCCTACCCGCATCGTTCCTGGTACTCCGTGGTCAGCGCGTGCCGGTGGCGACGGAACGGCGGCGCGACAGCGCGTCGACGCCCGCGGCCAGCAGCAGCACCAGTCCGGTCGAGGTGTACTTGAGGCCGGAGCTGAGGTCCAGCAGGCCCATCCCATTGATGATGACAGCCACCACCGCGCCGCCGAGTACCGCGTGGATCATCCGCCCCTTGCCGCCGAAGAGGCTGGTGCCGCCGATGACCGCCGCGCCGACCGCGTAGAGCAGGACGTTGCTGCCACCGGTGTTCGGGTCGACCGAGCGGTCCTTGCTGGCCGCGATGATGCCGCCGACGGCCGCCATGCTGGAGCAGATGACGAAGGCGGAGATCTTCAGTCGGTCCACGTTGATCCCGGCCCGCCGGGCGGCCTCCGGGTTGCCGCCCACCGCGTACAGGTGCCGGCCGTACGCCGTGCGGTTGAGCACGAAGCTCCAGAAGACCAGCAGGGCCCCGATCAGCGGTACGACCACGGGCATCCCCCTGGTGGAGCTGATCGCCGTGTTGATGCTGCGTTCCTGGTTGAGGACGTGGACGGCGCAGCCGAGCAGGAGGGCCAGCCCGGCGACCCGGGCGGCCACCACGGCGACCGGCTCGGTGACCAGGCCCCGGGTGGCCCGGTTGCGGTGGCGCAGGAACTGCACGGCGCCGTACCCGGCGACGGCGACGCCGGCCAGCAGCCACCCGATCGCCGGCGGCACGTAGTTGTTCTCGATCGCGATGATCACCTGGTCATCGATCGAGATGTTGGTGCCCTCCTTCATCAGGAGCAGCACGATGCCCTGGAAGGCGAGGAAGCCGGCCAGGCTGACCAGGAAGGACGGGATGCCGACCTTGGCCACCAGGAAGCCGATGGTCAGGCCGATGAGGACACCGGTGCCGATGGCCGCGAGGACCGCGACGTACCAGGGGTAGCCGAGCACGCTGAGCACGTTGGCCAGCACGGTGGCGCAGACGCCGCTGGCGAAGCCGGCGGAGAGGTCGATCTCGCCGAGCAGCAGCACGAAGATCAGGCCCATCGCGATCACGGTGACCGCGGCGCCCTGGGTGAACAGGTTGGCGAAGTTGGCCGCCGAGAAGAAGACCGGCCGGACGGTCGCGAAGGCCAGGCAGAGCACGGTGAGGCCGATGACGGCCGGCAGCGAGCCGAGGTCGCCCCCGCGTACCCGGGCGAGGTAGTCGCGGACGTGGTCGCCGACGGTCGGCGCCGGGGTGCCGGCCCCGAGCCCGTCCCGCGGCAGGAGGGTGGTGGTCATCGGACTGCTCCCGGGGTCAGGTGGGCTGGCTCGCTGCCGTCGCGCGTGCCGCCGGCGTCCGGCCCGGCGCCCAGGCCGAGGTGGCGGGAGCGGCCGGTGGTGATCAGCTCGACGACCTGCGAGTGGGTGATGTCGGTGGTCCTCACCTGGGCGACCATCTGGCCGAGGTAGAGCGCGGCGATCCGGTCGGAGATGGCGAAGACGTCGTTCATGTTGTGCGAGATGAGCACCACGGCCAGGCCGTTGTCCGCCAGTCGGCGGACTATCTCCAGGACCTGCGCGGTCTGCGCGAGGCCGAGCGCGGCGGTCGGCTCGTCGAGGATGACCAGCCGGCTGTTCCAGAGCACGGCCTTGGCGATCGCGACCGTCTGTCGCTGGCCGCCGGAGAGGCTGGAGATGTGCTGGCGCAGCGACTTGACGTTCCGCACGCCCAGCCCGGCGAGCGTCTCGGCGGCCATCTGCTCCATGGTGGGTTCGTCGAGCACGATCCCGCGGCGCTTCTCCCGCCCGAGGAACATGTTCTGCACGATGTCGAGGTTGTCGCAGAGCGCGAGGTCCTGGTAGACGACGTCGATGCCCAGCGCGGCGGCGTCGCGGGGGCTGCTGACGGTGACCGGGCGGCCCTCGAAGAGGAACTCGCCGGAGTCGGTCGGGTGGATCCCGCTGATGCACTTGACCAGGGTGGACTTTCCGGCGCCGTTGTCGCCGACCAGCGCGGTCACCTCGCCCGGGTGAACGGAGAGAGCGACGTCACGCAGGACCTGCACGGGACCGAAGCTCTTGTCGATCCCGCGCAGTTCCAGCAGGGGGGTCGCGGACACGGGGTTCTCCTTTGCGCGTCGGCAGGGGTGCCGTCAGTTGACGCCGGCGGCGGCGCAGAGCTTGGCGTATTCCCCGGAGCAGACCTCGTCCTTGGTGACGAAGCCGTCGGCGATCACCTCGGCGACGTCGTCGGCGTAGATGGCCTTGGGGGTGAGCAGGATGGCGTCGACGGCGCGGCCGCTCTCCGGATCCCGGACCGTCTGGCCGGTCTCCTTCCGCTCCCCGTTGGCCAGCGCGATGGCCAGGTCGGCAGCGGCCTTCGCCTCGTCCTTGATCGCCTTGTAGACGGTCATGCACTGGTCGCCGGCGAGGATGTTGCGCAGTCCCTGGGTGGTGGCGTCCTGGCCGGTCACCGGGATCCTGCCGTTGAGCTTGTTCTTCTTCAGCACCGAGATGGCCGCGTTGCCCAGGCCGTCGTTGGCCGCGAGGACGCCGTCGATCCGGCCCTCGGTCTGGGTGAGCATCTGCTCGAAGATGACGCCGGCCTGGGCGTTGTTCCAGTCGGGCACCCACTGGTCCGGGCCCTTGCGGAACTCCTCGGCGTCGAACTTCGGCTTGAGGACCGCGTCGTAGCCGCTCTTGAACAGGGTGGCGTTGTTGTCCGTGGGTGAACCGTTGAGGAAGGCGACGACCGGCTTCCGGGCGCCCTTCTCGGTCAGGCACCTGGCCAGGCCCTGGCCCTGGAGCTTGCCCACCGCCTCGTTGTCGAAGCTGACGTAGTACTGCGCCGAGCCGCCGAGGGTGAGCCGGTCGTAGTCGATGGTGGCGATGCCCTGCGACCGCGCCTTCTCCAGCACCGCCTTGCCGGTGCCGGAATCGAGATTGACGATCATCAGGACCGTTGCCCCATTGGTGATCATCTGCTCCGCGATGTTCGAGAACTGGCTCTTGTCACCCTGCGCATTCTGGATGTCGGAGTCGATTCCGGCGGCGTCGAACGCCTCCTCGAGGAACCTGCGGTCCGCGCCCTCCCACCGGGCGGAGGACTTGCTGTCGGGCAGGATCACGCCGATCTTCGGTTTCCTGGCGCCATCGGCCGCGCTGCCGCTGGTTAGCTGGTCGCCGCAACCGGCCACGCCGTTGGCGGCCAGCAGGCCGACGACGGTGAGTGCGAGGAGGCCCTTGCGCATCTGCACGGGTCCTTTCGGGGTGGGTGGTGGCAGGCTGGTTTGTTGTGAGCGGCAACGTATTGCCACCCGTGTCGGCGGCGCAAGGCTGCCGAGCTCACGAGTTTGGCGGACCGCCGTAACGATCCCGTAACGCGGGAAAAGGCGCGATCTCCGCAGGTCCGATCCGCTCTGCCGCTCGACCAGTTTCGGCGTGGAGAATCGTTTCCACACCGGTGCCGTTTCCTTTTCCGGCGGCCGGAACTGATCAGTGGGCGGCGAGGGCGGCGATGGTGGCGTCGGTCAGCGCGACCAGATCGGCCGGGGCCAGTTGGAGCTGGAGGCCGCGACGGCCGGCCGAGACGTAGATGGTGTCGTACGCCAGCGCAGAGGAGTCCAGCACCGTGGGCAGCCGCCTGCGCTGGCCGAGCGGGCTGATCCCGCCCCGGACGTAACCGGTGGCCCGCTCGGCGGCCGCCCGGTCGGCCATCGTCGCCCGCTTGCCGCCGACGGCCGCGGCCAGCGCCTTGAGGTCCAGTTCGCCGGTGACCGGGACGACGGCCACCGTCAGCCCCCCGTCCACCTCGGTGACCAGCGACTTGAACACCCGCTCCGGCGGCACCCCGAGCGCCTCGGCGACCAGCGCGCCGTAGTTCGGCGCGTCGGGGGAGACGTCGTACGGGTGGGTGCTGTGCCGGATCTTCCGCTTCGCCAGCAGCGCCGTCGCCGGAGTGCCCTGTCCCGCCATGCCGGTCACGCTAACCGGACGCCGGACGTCAGCTCGCGACGGGCCGACAGACCAGCACGGTCGGCGCCCCCGCGACCCGGGTGAGCACCAGGCTGGCCGGCGCGTCGCCGGCCAGCCTCAGGTCCCGGCGCAGCTTCTCCGGCTCCAGCGCCGAGCCGCGCTTGAGGATCTCCACCCGGCCGACCCGGCGCTCCCGCAGCAGCGCGCGCAGCCGCTTGAGCGAGAACGGCAGCACGTCGGTGATCTCCAGGCAGCGGGCGAACGGGGTCGCGGTCGGGGTGTCCGCGTACAGGTAGGCGATGCTCGGGTCGGCGATCGTCGCGCCGAGGGTGTCGGCCAGCTCGGCGACCAGGTGCGCGCGGACCACGGCCGGGTCCGGGTCGTACAGGAAGCGGCGGGTGGGGCCGACGGACGCCTCCGCCGCGCCCGAGCCGGTGAGCCGGTGCGCGACGTCGCCGCGCAGCACGGTGGCCCGGCGGGGCACCTCGGCCAGCCGGCCGCACCAGAGCGCCGCCTCGACCAGGTCGCCGTCCGCGCTCACCCACTCCGCCTCGGCGCCCGCCGGGATCAGCGCGTGGTCGATGCCGGGGGCCACCTTCACCACCGTGTACGGCACGCGCTCGGCCAGCCGGATGACGAAGTCCCAGGGTGGCGAGTAGGCGTTCGGGTCGAAGATCCGCCGGCCGGTGCCCGCCCGGCGTCGTGCCGGGTCGCAGAACACCCCGTCCACCCGGGTCACGTCGAACGCCGTGGCGTCGCCGCACTCCACGGTGAACTCCTCGGCCAGCCCGGCCGACTCGGCGTTCGCGGCGGCCATCGCGGCGGTCACCGGGTCGGCCTCCACCCCGTACACCCGGATGCCGGCGCGGGCGGCGGCGAGCGAGTCGGCGCCGAGGCCGCACCCGAGGTCGGCGAGGGTGCGCACGCCGGCGGCGCGCAGCCGCGCGGCGCGCCGGTCCGCGACCGGCCGGCGGGTGGCCTGCTCCAGCCCGGCCCGGGTGAAAAACATTCCAGCGGCCTCGGGTCCGAACTTGGCCACCGCCCGGCGGCGCAGCTCGGCCTGGGTCAGCGCGGCGGCGGCCAGTCCGGCCGGCAGCCCGGCGGCGCGCAGCGCGGCGGCCGAGGCCAGCGGGTCACCGCCGGCCAGCTCGGCCGCCGCGGCGAGCGCGGCCGACCCCTCGGGGGTACGCAGCGCGGCGAGCTGGTCGATGTCCACCCGCCCATTCTCCCGACCCGCCTCGCGCCGTCCGACCGGCCCCTGCCGCGTCGATCGCGGCCGTTCGGGCGCGACGCGCTGGCACTCTCCTTGACGGAGTGCTAGCCGAGGAATAACCTGCGATTAGCACTCTCACCCCGAGGGTGCCAGCTCCCGGGCCATCCGGCGCGGGCGCTGAACGCCAGGCGGACCGGCACCCGCGACGACGGCCCCGCCCGGTGGCATGTGGCAGATTGACGCTGGTCGGCCCCGGTCGACCGGCAACGAAACCAGTACCCCAGGAGGGTATGCCCGTGACTACCGCGACCAAGGTTGCGATCAAGCCGCTCGAGGACCGGATCCTGGTCCAGGCGAACGAGGCTGAGACCACCACGGCGTCGGGCATCGTGATCCCCGACACCGCCAAGGAGAAGCCGCAGGAGGGCACCGTCCTCGCTGTCGGCCCGGGCCGCATCGACGACAAGGGCAACCGGATCCCGGTTGACGTGAACGTCGGCGACACCGTCATCTACTCGAAGTACGGCGGCACCGAGGTCAAGTACGCCGGCGAGGAGTACCTGGTGCTCTCCGCCCGCGACGTCCTCGCGGTCATCGAGAAGTAAGCAACCGATCAGTGTCGTTGCCCCGGTCCGGCTCGCCGGGCCGGGGCAACGGCGCTTCGAAGGGACATTCATGGCGAAGATCCTGAGCTTCTCGGACGACGCCCGGCACCTGCTCGAGCACGGTGTCAACGCCCTCGCGGACACGGTCAAGGTCACCCTCGGCCCGCGCGGGCGCAACGTCGTCCTGGACAAGAAATTCGGTGCGCCCACGATCACCAACGATGGCGTGACCATCGCCAAGGAGATCGAGCTCACCAACCCCTACGAGAACCTCGGCGCGCAGCTGGTCAAGGAGGTGGCGACCAAGACCAACGACGTCGCCGGCGACGGGACCACCACCGCGACCGTGCTGGCCCAGGCCATGGTCCGCGAGGGCCTGCGCAACGTGACCGCCGGGGCCAACCCGTCCGGTCTCAAGCGGGGCATCGACGCGGCGGCGGCCAAGGTCTCCGAGGCGCTGCTCGACCGGGCCGTCGAGGTCTCCAGCAAGGAGGCGGTCGCGAACGTCGCGACCATCTCCGCGCAGGACGCCACCATCGGCGAGCTGATCGCCGAGGCGATGGAGAAGGTCGGCCGCGACGGTGTCATCACCGTCGAGGAGGGCTCCGCGCTCACCACCGAGCTGGAGGTGACCGAGGGTCTGCAGTTCGACAAGGGCTTCATCTCGCCGAACTTCGTCACCGACGTGGAGTCGCAGGAGTCGGTCCTGGAGGACCCGTACATCCTGATCACCACGCAGAAGATCTCGGCGATCGAGGAGCTGCTGCCGCTGCTGGAGAAGGTCCTCCAGAACAGCAAGCCGCTGCTGATCATCGCCGAGGACGTCGAGGGCCAGGCGCTGTCGACCCTGGTGGTCAACTCGATCCGCAAGACCCTCAAGGTCTGCGCGGTGAAGGCCCCCGGCTTCGGCGACCGCCGCAAGGCGATGCTCCAGGACATGGCGATCCTGACCGGCGCCGAGCTGGTCGCCCCGGAGCTGGGCTACAAGCTCGACCAGGTCGGCCTGGAGGTGCTCGGCACCGCCCGGCGCGTCGTGGTCGACAAGGAGAACACCACCGTCGTCGACGGTGGCGGCCAGTCCTCCGAGGTGGCCGACCGGGTCGCGCAGATCCGCAAGGAGATCGAGGCCTCGGACTCCGAGTGGGACCGGGAGAAGCTGGCCGAGCGGCTGGCGAAGCTCTCCGGTGGCATCGCGGTCATCAAGGTGGGCGCGGCGACCGAGGTCGAGATGAAGGAGCGCAAGCACCGCATCGAGGACGCCATCGCCGCGACCAAGGCCGCCGTCGAGGAGGGCACGGTGCCCGGTGGTGGTGCCGCCCTGGCGCAGATCCTGCCGGTGCTCGCCGACGACCTGGGCCTGACCGGTGACGAGAAGACCGGCGTCTCGATCGTCCGCAAGGCGCTGGTCGAGCCGCTGCGCTGGATCGCCCAGAACGCCGGCCACGACGGCTACGTGGTGGTGCAGAAGGTCGCCGGCAAGGAGTGGGGCAACGGCCTCGACGCCGCCACCGGCCAGTACGTCGATCTGGTGAAGTCCGGCATCATCGACCCGGTGAAGGTGACCCGCAACGCGGTCACCAACGCCGCCTCGATCGCCGGCCTGCTGCTCACCACCGAGAGCCTCGTGGTGGAGAAGCCGGAGAAGGCCGAGCCGGCCGCCGCCGGTGGGCACGGCCACGGCCACGGTCACGGCCACCAGCACGGCCCGGGTTTCTGACCCACGGCGTACGCCGACTCAGGGCGCACCGTCTTCGCCAGACGGTGCGCCCTGACGCGTTCTGCGGCGGGCATTACGGAACGCTGACGTGGTTGGCGGTCGGTCCGGTTGATCGACAACACTGGTCCGATGAGCACCACGCCCCGCGGCCTCGCCGCGCTCGCCGGGATCACGGCCGCCGCCGTGGCCATCGGCGTCGCCGAGCCGGTCGCGGTCCTCACCGGCCCCCGGTCCGCCCCGCTGATCGCGGTCGGCGGGCTGGTCGTGGACGTCGTACCCGAGCCGTTGAAGCAGTTCGCCATCACCCTGTTCGGCACGTACGACAAGATCGCCCTGCTGGTCGGGACGGCGCTGCTGCTCGCCGCGTTCGCCGCGCTGCTCGGGCTGCTGGCGGTCCGCCGGCTGTGGATCGGCCTGACCGGCATCGCGGCCTTCGCCGGTCTCGGCGTGGCCGCCGCCCTCACCCGGGCCGGCGCGGACGCCGCTGACGCGCTGCCCTCGCTGGTCGGGGCGGGGCTGGGCGGGTTGGTGCTCTGGGCCTTCCTCGCCGGCCCGCTGGAGGTCGACCCGTGGCCCTGGACCCCGCCGACACCCCCGCTCGACCCGTCGACGCCCGTCGCGCCCGAACCGGCCGCCGGCGTGGAGGCCGCACCCGGCCTGGCCGGCGGCGTGGAGGCCGCACCCGGCCCGGATCCGGTGAGCCGTCCGCCGGTCGGGTGGGAGCCGTTGGAGAGCAGCGACCCGGAGTCGCGGCGCCGGTTCCTGCGCGGGGTGGGCGTGCTGGCCGGCGCGGCCGCCGTGGCCGGGCTGGGCGGGCACTGGCTCGCCGGGCGCCGGGGCGTGTCGGCGGCCCGGGAGGCGGTCACGCTGCCCGCCCCGTCGGCGGCGGCGCCCGCGGTACCGGCCGGTGCCGATCTGTCCCTGGCGCAGCTCGCCCCCTACATCACCCCGACCAGCGGGTTCTACCGGATCGACACCGCCCTGGTGGTGCCGCAGGTCGACCCGGAGACCTGGCGGCTGCGCATCCACGGACGGGTCCGCAACCCGATCGAGCTGAGCTTCGCCGACCTGCTCGCCCGGCCGATGGTGGAGCGGTACGTGACCCTGGCCTGCGTCTCCAACGAGGTGGGCGGGGACCTGATCGGCAACGCCCGGTGGTTGGGCGTACCCCTCAAGGAGCTGCTGGACGAGGCGGACCCGGAGGAGGGCGCGGACCAGGTGGTGGGCCGTTCGGTCGACGGCTGGACCTGTGGCACCCCGACGGCGGTGTTGCGGGACGGGCGGGACGCCCTGCTGGCGGTCGGGATGAACGGCGAGCCGCTGCCGGTCGAGCACGGCTTCCCGGTCCGCATGGTGGTGCCCGGCCTGTACGGCTACGTCTCGGCGTGCAAGTGGGTGACCGAGCTGGAGCTGACCAGCTTCGCCGACTTCGACGCGTACTGGGTGCCGCGGGGCTGGTCGGCGCAGGGACCGGTCAAGACGCAGTCCCGAATCGACACGCCCCGCCCGCGCAACCGGCTCACCACCGGCCCGGTGATGGTGGCCGGGGTGGCCTGGGCCCAGCACCGTGGAATCAGCCGGGTGGAGGTACGCGTCGACGGCGGCCCGTGGCGGGAGGCGGCGCTCGCCCCGACGGTGTCGGTGGACACCTGGGTGCAGTGGTCCTGGCGCTGGGACGCCACCCCGGGCGAGCACGCCCTCCAGGTGCGGGCGACCGATGCCACCGGCGAGACGCAGACCGGCCGGGAACAGCCGGTCGAGCCGGACGGCGCCACCGGCTGGCACACGGTCAAGGTCACCGTCCGCTGACCCCGCCCAGGCCACCCCAGGTGAGCCGGTCCCGCCCGGTTCGTCCACGCGAGTTCGCCGTTTGCGGTGTGTCGCGGTGTCCGACGACTGCGACGCCGCGACACTCCGCAATCGGAGTCGCCCCGGTGGCAGGCGTGGCTGATCCGTTCACGTCATCAGCTCCGTAGCGTCTCCGACCCACCTGCCGCCCAAACCGGGACCAGGCCGGGACCGGAATGCGCCGACGCCGCGCTCCGATTGCGGAGCGCGGCGTCGGTCGGGGTCTCTCGGCGGGTCAGGCGACCTTGCGCTGGTCCGGCACGGCGGACTTGTGGGGGCGGCCCAGGCGGGCCTCCAGCCGGCCGATGTCGACCCGGGTCTGCCGGCGGTCGGCCAGGTCCTCCCAGCCCAGCGCGAGCAGCCGCAGCCGCTCGGACTCGCTGAAGCCGCCCCAGACGCCGTACGGCTCGCGGACGGACAGCGCGTGGGCGGCGCACTCGGCCCGGACCGGGCAGGCCCGGCAGACGGCCTTGGCGCCGGACTCGCGGCGCAGCCGTGAGGAGCCGCGCTCGCCGTCGGGGTGGAAGAACTGCGCGCTGTCGCGGCCCCGGCAGGCACCGAGCCGCTGCCAGTCCCACAGGTCGACGATGGGTCCGGGCAGTCTACGTACGTTCGACATCAGCACCCCTCCTCCCGCGCGGCACCGCGGAGGTCTCGTTCGCATCCGGTGTCCGGGCGGCGGTCCGCGCAGGCGCACCGTTTCCGGCCTGGCGTCTCGGTACCCGACCTTTCCCCGACTCACACTTCTGTGATCGAAAACCTCGGACGAGTCGCGGCATATGCCCTGGATGTCGGAAAAGTTCGGAGGATTGCCGGGAACCTCCACCCCGGCCCAGCCGGCCATGGTCTGCTCTCTGCGGAGAGGAGACCACCGTGCGTACCGTTCTCGTCTGCGTCCGGACACCGCTCGCCGCGCAGCAGTTGACCTCGGCCGCGGCCCGGCTCGGCCTGGCCGCGGTCGTGCGGACCGCCGTCTCCGATCCCGAGGTGATGCTGCGGCTGGCCGAGCGCCCCGTCGACGTCGTGCTCGCCGACACCGCGCTCACCCGACCCGACAGTGCCGGCTTCGTCCGCCGGGTGCTCGCCCGCGCGCCGCAGGCCGCCGTGCTGCTGCTCGGCGCCGAGGAGTCCGAGGCCGCCGCGGCGACGATCAACGCCGGGGCCCGGGGCCTGATCCAGGGCACCGACCACGACCTGACCAGCGCGGTGGCCAAGGCCCTGCTGCTGCTCTCGGCCCCCGGCCGGACGACCCGGAACCGGGTCACCGACCCGGCCCGGGACACCGCCGCGGTCGGCGCGCCGCCCCGGCCCTCGGCCGGGCCTACCCCGGGCAAGCCGGGCCCGGGCTGGTCCGCCGGACCGGCCGAGGTGCCCGGGGGACCGTCGGTGGTACCGGTGCAGCGCGGCGACGACGAAGCAGAGCCGGAGGCCGCCGCCGAGCCGGAGGTGCCCGCGCCCACCGGTCGGCGGGGCGCGCCCGGCGCGCGGAGCGGGCGCGGCGCCGTCGGACTGACCGAGCGGGAGCTCCAGGTGCTGCTCGGGATGGCCGAGGGGAAGAGCAACGCCGAGATCGGGCGGGAGCTGTTCGTCTCGGAGGACACCGTCAAGACGCACGCCCGACGGCTGTTCCGCAAGCTCGGTGCCCGAGACCGCGCGCACGCGGTGGCCGCCGGTTTCCGCGCCGGCCTGGTCGCCTGAGCCGGCCGCTCGCGGTCGGGCCCAGTCGTCCGGGCTCAGTCGTCGGAGGGGGACTCCTCCTCGGCCGCCTCGGTCAGCGTGTCGTGCACCCCGTCGGCGTAGCCACGGGCGTAGTCCCAGGTGACGTAGTGGTCGGGGTCGGGGTCGTAGGCCGGCTCGTGCACCCGCGGCCGGCCGGAGCTGAGCAGGTGGCGCAGGTTGCCCCGGAGCAGGTCCCAGTCGAAGTAGTGCGGCTCCCGGCAGTCCTCGCACTCGATCACCAGCCCGCGCACCCCGATCGGCGACAGCAGGGCCTGGTAGATCTCCAGGTCGGCCAGGTCCTCCAGGACGTCCTGGCGCTCGACCTCCGTCAGCGGGTCGAGCGGATCGTCCTCACGGGGATCGTGCAGGCCAGCAGCCGGATCGGCCGGGTCGCCGTTGAACGGGTCGATGGGCTCGTCGTGCACCCCCTCACCGTAGTCCCAACGCTCGCCGGACGCGTCCCCCCGGCCACCCCTGTGGCCTCGCCGACCCGCGCCGGCACCGCCGGGGCCGGCTCAGCTCAATGGGTACGATGAAACGACGCGCCGTCACCTCGGCGTGCGCCGGTGCCCGCGCGCGCCACCTCGCTGAAGCCCGTCCAAGCAGCTCAGGAGAGCAATCGTGGAGAATTCGCCCAGCACTGATCTTCCCGGCGGCGTCGGCGACGGCGAGCCGGGTGGTCACCTGCCGGAGCTGCCGGCCGGCTCGGCACGGGTGGTGCCGCTCGGTCTGACCTTCGACGACGTGCTGCTCCAGCCGGGCGAGTCGGACGTGGTGCCCAGCCGGGTCAACACCCGCACCCGCCTCACCCGCAACATCGAGCTGACCGTGCCGCTGCTGTCCAGTGCGATGGACACGGTCACCGAGGCGCGGATGGCGATCGCGATGGCCCGCCAGGGCGGCATCGGGGTGCTGCACCGCAACCTCTCGCTGGAGGACCAGGCGCTCCAGGTCGACCTGGTCAAGCGCTCCGAGTCCGGCATGATCACCAACCCGGTGACCGCCAGCCCGGACGACACCCTCCGCGAGGTCGACGAGCTCTGCGGCCGCTACCGCATCTCCGGCGTGCCGGTGGTCGACGGCGACGGGCAGCTGGTCGGCATCGTCACCAACCGGGACATGCGGTTCGTCTCCGCGCCGGAGACCCCGGTCCACGAGATCATGACCCGCACCCCGCTGATCACCGCTCCGGTCGGGGTGAGCAAGGACGAGGCCCTCGACCTGCTCCGCCGGCACAAGGTGGAGAAGCTGCCGATCGTGGACGACTCGGGCCGGCTGCGTGGGCTGATCACGGTCAAGGACTTCACCAAGAGCGAGCAGTACCCGAACGCCACCAAGGACGAGGCGGGCCGGCTCCGGGTCGCCGCGGCGGTCGGCGTGGGCGACGACGCGTACAAGCGGGCCCGGACGCTGGTGGACGCCGGCGTCGACGTGATCATCGTGGACACCGCGCACGGCCACCAGCGGGCGGTGCTGGACATGGTCCGCCAGCTCAAGAAGGACGTCGGCATCGACATCGTCGGCGGCAACATCGCCACGTACGCCGGGGCGAAGGCGCTGGTCGACGCGGGCGCCGACGGCGTCAAGGTGGGGGTCGGCCCGGGCGCGATCTGCACCACCCGGATCGTCGCCGGGGTGGGTGTACCGCAGATCACCGCGATCATGGAGGCCGCGCGGGCCGCCCGCCCGGCCGGTGTTCCGGTGATCGGCGACGGCGGCATCCAGTACTCCGGGGACATCGCCAAGGCGCTGGTCGCCGGCGCCGACACGGTGATGCTCGGCAGCCTGCTGGCCGGCTGCGAGGAGAGCCCCGGCGAGCTGATCTTCATCAACGGCAAGCAGTACAAGGCGTACCGGGGGATGGGCTCGCTCGGCGCGATGCAGTCTCGCGGCCAGGGCAAGTCCTACTCCAAGGACCGCTACTTCCAGCAGGACGTGCTCGCCGAGGACAAGCTCGTCCCCGAGGGCGTCGAGGGCCAGGTGCCCTACCGGGGGCCGCTCTCCGCGGTCGCCCACCAGCTCATCGGTGGGCTGCGCGCCGCGATGGGGTACGTCGGCGCGGAGAGCATCCCCGAGCTGCACCGCCGCGGCCAGCTCATCCGGATCACGGCGGCCGGGCTCAAGGAGAGCCACCCGCACGACATCCAGATGACCGTCGAGGCGCCCAACTACCACTCCCGCTGACCATCACCCCCAACCACCTGGAGTCCCCATGCGTGACGTGGTCGAGATCGGGCTGGGCAAGACCGCGCAGCGCGGCTACCACCTGGACGACATCGCCATCGTGCCGAGCCGCCGGACCCGGGACGTCGACGACGTCTCCACCAGCTGGCAGCTCGACGCGTACCAGTTCGGCATTCCCTGCGTCGGGCACCCGTCGGACGCCACGATGAGCCCGGCCACCGCCGTCCGGCTCGGCCAGCTCGGCGGGCTCGGCGTGCTCAACGTCGAGGGCCTGTGGACCCGGTACGAGAACCCGACCAAGGTCCTGGAGGAGCTGGCCGGCCTCGGCGAGGACGCGCGGGCGACCAAGCGGCTCCAGGAGGTCTACTCCGAGCCGATCCGCCCCGACCTGATCGCCGAGCGGGTGCGCGAGCTGCGCGCCGGCGGCGGCACGGTGGCCGTCCGGGTCTCCCCGCAGCACACCCTGGCGCTGGCCCCGGTGATCCTCGACGCCGGCGTCGACATCCTGGTCATCCAGGGCACCATCGTCTCGGCCGAGCACGTCTCGACCACCGACGAGCCGCTGAACCTCAAGGAGTTCATCGCCGACCTCGACCTGCCGGTCGTGGTGGGCGGCTGCACCGACTACAAGACGGCGCTGCACCTGATGCGGACCGGCGCGGCCGGCGTGATCGTCGGTATCGGCGGCGACGACTGGTCGACCACCGAGTCGGTGCTGGGCATCCGGGTGCCGATGGCGACCGCGATCGCCGACGCCGCCGCGGCCCGCCGCGACTACCTGGACGAGACCGGCGGCCGGTACGTGCACCTGATCGCCGACGGCGACATCCAGACCTCCGGCGACATCGCGAAGGCGCTGGGCTGCGGCGCGGACGCGGTGATGCTCGGCGAGGCGCTGTCGCTCTGCGAGGAGGCGCCGGCCGGTGGCGCCTGGTGGCACTCGGCCGCCAGCCACCCGTCGCTGCCGCGCGGCGCGTTCGAGATCGCCGGCGAGCCGCTGGGCTCGATGGAACAGCTGCTCTTCGGCCCGGCCGACGAGCCGGACGGCCAGCTCAACCTCTTCGGCGGGCTGCGCCGCGCGATGGCCAAGTGCGGCTACCGCGACCTCAAGGAGTTCCAGAAGGTCGGCCTGGTCCTGGACCGCTGACCCGGACAAAACCACCCCTACGCACCGGTCGCGCCGATTAGGCTCGGCCGGTGCGTCGTATCCGGTCCAGGTTTCTGCTCGCCGCCGTCGTGGCGGCGACGACCGTGGCGACCGCCGGCTGTACGTCCGACCGCGACGACCGCAATGAGTTCCGGCCCGGCGCCGCCGACGCCGGTGACCCGTACGTCCCGGGTCGGGGCAACGGCGGCTACGACGTCTCCGGCTACCGGCTGCGGGTGCGGTACGACCCGGCGACCGACCGGTTGACCGGCCGGGCCACCGTCACCGCGACCGCCACCGGCAACCTCTCCCGGTTCAACCTGGACCTGATCGGGCTGGACGTCTCGCGGGTGACCGTCTCCGGGGCGGCGGCCCGGCACCGCCGCGACGGCAGCGAGCTGGTGATCACGCCGCCGCGGGGGCTGCCCCGCGGCACCGGGTTCACCGTCGACGTCGACTACGCCGGGGTGCCGACCGCCGTCCCTGACGGCGAGCTGGGCAGCGGCGGGTTCCTGCACACCGCCGACGGGGCGATCGTGCTCGGCCAGCCCGAGTCGGCGGCCACCTGGTTCCCGGTGAACGACCACCCGTCCGACAAGGCCACCTACGACGTCGAGGTGACGGTCCCCGACGGGCTGGCCGCGCTGAGCAACGGGGTGCCGGGGGAGCGGAGCAGCACCGGCGGCTGGACCACCTGGCGGTGGGCCGAGCGCGCGCCGATGGCCAGCTACCTGACCACCCTGGTGATCGGCGACTACCGGGTCGAGACCGGCACGCACGGCGGCCGACCGATGGTCACGGCGGTGCCGGCCGGCCTGCCGGCGACCGGCCCCGAGGCGGCCTCGCTGGCCCGTACCGGCGAGATAGCGGACTTCCTCGCCAGCCGGTTCGGGCCGTACCCGTTCGACTCCTACGGCGGCATCGTGGTGACCGACAGCCGGATCGGGTACGCGTTGGAGACCCAGTCCCGCCCGGTCTACGGGCCGGGCTTCTTCTCCGGCGGCCGGCCCAACCCGTCCGTGGTGGTCCACGAGCTGGCCCACCAGTGGTTCGGCAACAGCGTCTCGCTGTCGAGCTGGCAGGACATCTGGCTCAACGAGGGCTTCGCCACGTACGCGGAATGGCTGTGGACGGAGCACGACGGCGGCCGGACCGCGCAGCGTGCCTTCGAGCTGCGGCACGCCGTCACCGACTGGTCCCAGCCGGCGGTCGATCCCGGCCGAGCGGCGATGTTCGGCGACGGGGTCTACCAGCGGGGTGCCCTCGCGGTGCACGCGCTGCGCCGGACCGTCGGCGACGAGACGTTCTTCCGCCTGTTGAGCGGCTGGACCGAGGAGCGGCGCGGCGGCGTCGCCAGCACCGCCGACTTCGCCGGGTACGCCGAGCGGGTCGCCGGCCGCCCGCTGCGCCCCCTGCTGGACGCCTGGCTGGCCGGCGGCGTCGCGCCCGCCCTTCCGTGACCCGCGGGTGACCGCCGGTCGGTAGGCTGCCGCCGACGACACGGGGAGGTGCCGGGTGGCCATGGCGCGGATGCGGCGGGGCGTCGGTCTGGTGACGGTGGCGGCCCTCGGGCTCGCCGGGTGCGGGTCCGAGCCGGAGCCGCGGCCGGCGCCGGCCGCGGCTCCGGCCCCGACGGCCGGGCGGCAGTTCGCGCCGGGCGCGGCCGGCGTCGGCGACGCCTACTTCCCGAGCTACGGCAACGGCGGGTACGACGTCGGGCGGTACACCGTCAAGGTCCGCTACGACCCGGCGACCGACCGGCTCACCGGCACCGCCACCGTGCAGGCGACGGCCACCGCCGACCTGTCCGCGTTCCACCTGGACCTGGCCGGGCTGACCGTGCGGAAGGTGACCGTGGACGGCGCGCCGGCCCGGCACGCCCGCGAGGCCGACGAGCTGGTGGTCACCCCGGCCGCCGGGCTCACCGCCGGCAACGGTTTCACCGCCGAGATCAGCTACGAGGGGAAGCCGGAGCCGCTGGCCAACGAGGTGCTCGGCGAGGGCGGCTGGCTGCACACCACCGACGGCGCGATCGCGCTCGGCCAGCCGGAGTCGGCGAGCACCTGGTTCCCGGTCAACGACCACCCCTCGGACAAGGCGACCTACGACGTCGAGATCACCGTCCCGAAGGGGCTGACCGCGGTCAGCAACGGGGTGCCGAAGGGGCGCTCGGACGCCGACGGCTGGACCACCTGGAAGTGGTCCGAGGCCGCCCCGATGGCCAGCTACCTGAGCACCGTGGTGATCGGGGACTACCGGGTCGAGACCGGCGAGCACAAGGGACGGCCGGTGTTCAGCGCGGTCAGCACCAAGCTCGGCAAGGGGGCCGCCGACGCGTCGATGGCCCGCACCACCGAGGTCGCCGACTACCTGGAGAGCGTCTTCGGGCCGTACCCGTTCGCCGCGTACGGCGGGGTGGTGGTCGCCGACGAGCGGATCCGGTACGCGCTGGAGACGCAGAGCCGCCCGGTCTACGGCGCGGGCTTCTTCCGGGGCGGCGAGAACACCGGCGTGGTCGCCCACGAGCTGGCCCACCAGTGGTTCGGCAACAGCGTCTCGCTGGCGAAGTGGCAGGACATCTGGCTCAACGAGGGGCTGGCCACCTACGCCGAGTGGCTCTGGGCCGAGCACCGGGGCACCGGCACCGCCCAGGCGGCCTTCGATCGGCGGTACGCCGGTTCGTCCAGCCGCCTCTGGCAGACGCCGCCGGCCGAGCCCGGCCGGCAGAACCTGTTCAGCGAGTCGGTCTACCAGCGCGGCGGGATGACCGTGCACGCGCTGCGGGTGGCGGTCGGCGACCCGGCGTTCTTCAAGATCCTCAAGACCTGGGCGGCGGAGAAGCGCAACGGCAACGCCACCACCGACGAGTTCGTCGCGGTCGCCGAGCGGGTCTCCGGCAAGCAACTGGACAAGCTCTTCGCCGCCTGGCTGCACGGCACCGAGCGCCCGCCGGCGCCAAAGCGTCTCTAGTTCTTCACCCGCAGCTCGGGGTGGGCGGCGAGGAACTGCTCGGCGTCGCCGGCCTTGAGCGCGGTGAGGAACTGCCGGCCGACCGCCTTGAGCTCCTCACCCCGGTAGGCCCTGCCCTTGCCCACCCCGCTGCCGGGGAGCGCGACCGGGGTGAACCGGTCGACGCTCAGCCCGCCGAGGGCGTACGCGAGGTCGACGATGCGGGGACCGCCGGCGTAGATCAGGGTGTCGCCGAGCGCGTCGACCACCTGCTGGACCCGGTCCGGCTGGCGGGCCAGGTTCTCGTCGAGGATCTTGGCGGTCAGCGCCCGGAGGAGCTGCTGCTGGTGGCGCTGCCGGGCGTAGTCGCCGCCGGTGATGTAGCGCTGGCGGGCGTAGTCCAGCGCCTGCCAGCCGTTGAGGTGCCGCTGGCCCTTCTCGTAGACCATCTGCGGCCCGACGTAGCCGCCGCCGGAGGGCGCCGGGTCACGGTGCTTGCCGTCCGGCCGGCGGTGCAGCGAGACCACCCGCTGGTCGACGTGGATGTCCACCCCGCCCAGGGTGTCCACCAGCTTGTCGAAGCCGTTGAAGGTGATCACCGCGCCGGCGTCGATCCGCAGCCCGGTGTATCCGCTGACCGTGCTGCGCAGCAGCTCGTACCCCTGGGCGACGCGATGCTCCTTGGGCTTGCCCGGCACCCGGCTGCCGTAGCTCATCGCGTGGGTGAGCTTGGTCTTCCCGCCCTTGTAGCCCGCCTTGGGGAAGGCCGGGATGTCCACCAGCAGGTCGCGGGGGAGCGAGAAGAGGTACGCCCGGTCCAGCCCGGCCGGCACGTGCAGCACCAGCACCGCGTCGCTGTGCGGCTCCCACCCGGGGACGCTGACCCGGGTGTCCACCCCGACCAGCAGCAGGTTGAGCGGGCCGGTGATGCCGGCCCCGGGCGGGGTGGTCGGGCTGGGCTCCGGGGCGGCGCCCGGTGTGGCGGTCGCGGTGGCGGTGGCGGCGACCGCGCCCGGTCGGCGCTGCGGCCCGTCGTCACTGACCAGCCGGTTCACCACCAGGGCGCCCCCGGCGACCAGGACCACCGCGGCGAGGGCGGCCAGCAGCAGCGCCCGGCGCGGTCGTCGCGCCCCTGTCTCGTGAGCCATGCTCGACACCCCCGTTGGGACAACGCTCCGACGGGGGCCCGGAGTTGCGGGCGTGGCCGGACGGATCGGTGGACGCGATCATGATCGCGCGAAAACTGCCGCTGGCGCGATGGCTACTCAGCGGTAATGATGCGTTCATGCGGTACGACGTGGTCGTCATCGGGTCCGGTTTCGGCGGCAGCGTCACCGCGCTCCGGCTGGCCGAGAAGGGTTACACCGTCGGCGTTCTGGAGGCCGGTCGGCGGTTCGCCGACGACGAGTTCCCGCAGACGTCCTGGCGGGCCCGGCGCTTCCTCTGGGCGCCGAAGCTCGGCTGCTACGGCCTGCAACGGATCACGCTGCTCCGCTCCGTCGATCGCAGGGCCGGCGGCGGGGTCATGGTGCTCTCCGGGGCGGGAGTGGGCGGCGGCTCGCTGGTCTACGCCAACACCCTCTACGAGCCGCTGGACGCCTTCTACGACGACCCGCAGTGGCGCGGCATCACCGACTGGCGCGACGAGCTGGCCCGCCACTACGACCAGGCGAAGCGGATGCTCGGCGTCACCACGTACCCGGTCGACACCGGTGCGGACCGGGCGATGCGCGCGGTCGCCGAGCGGATGGGGGTCGGCCGGACCTTCCACGCCACCCCGGTGGGCGTGCACATCGGCCGCCCCGGCCAACGGGTGCCCGACCCGTACTTCGGCGGGGTCGGCCCGGAGCGCACCGGCTGCACGCACTGCGGCTCCTGCATGACCGGCTGTCGGCACGGCGCGAAGAACACGCTGGTCAAGAACTACCTCTGGCTGGCCGAGCGGCTCGGCGCCGAGGTCCACCCGCTGACCACGGTGACCGCCGTCCGGCCGGCCCCCGACGGCGGGTATGAGGTGCACACCGAGCGGACCGGCGCCTGGCTGCGGCGGCGCCGGCAGGTCATCCACGCCGACCAGGTGGTCCTCGCCGCCGGGGCGCTGGGCACCCAGCGGCTGCTGCACGAGATGAAGGCGACCGGCGCGCTGCCCGGCCTCTCCGACCGGCTCGGCGAGCTGACCCGCACCAACTCCGAGGCCATCCTCGGCGCCTCGGTGCCCCGCGCGCGGGCCCGCGCCGAGGGGGTGGACTTCACCGAGGGGGTGGCGATCACCAGCTCCTTCCACCCCGACCCGCAGACCCACATCGAGCCGGTGCGCTACGGCCGTGGCTCGAACGCGATGGGGCTGCTCCAGTCGCTGCTGGTCGACGGCGGCCCGCACCGGGTCCGACGCTGGCTGGGCAGCATCGTCCGGCAACCCGGGCTGGCGGCCCGGATGCTGTCGGTGCGCGGCTGGTCGGAGCGGACGGTGATCGCCCTGGTGATGCAGTCGGTGGACAACTCGCTGACCACCCGGTTCCGGCGCGGCCTCTTCGGCCGGCGACTGGTCTCCGGGCCGGGTCACGGCGCGCCCAACCCGACCTGGATCCCGGCCGGCAACCAGGCGGTCCGGCTGCTCGCCGAGGAGATCGGCGGTACGCCGGGCGGCGCGCTCACCGAGCCGTTCAACATCCCGATGACCGCGCACATCCTCGGTGGGGCGGTGATCGGGGCGTCCCCGGCCGACGGGGTCATCGACCCGTGGCACCGGATCTACGGCCACCCGGGGCTGCACGTGGTGGACGGGGCGGCGGTCTCGGCGAACCTCGGCGTGAACCCGTCGCTGACGATCACCGCCCAGGCGGAGCGGGCGATGTCCTTCTGGCCGAACAAGGGCGAGGACGATCCCCGTCCGCCGCTCGGCGAGGCGTACCGGCGGGTGGCGCCCGTACCCCCGGGGCGCCCGGCGGTGCCGGCGGACGCCCCCGCCGCGCTGCGCGGCTGACCGCCCCGGCCGGACCGCGGGCACCGGGAGCGCGGCCGGCCGGTGGCGCGCGGGCGGGCCGGTTGACCGGCTCCGGACGTGACGCGGCACGCCCGGAGCCCGGCCAGTGCCCGGGCCGGGGGTGACTGTCGGTAGGCTTTCTGCACATGAGCACGCCTCGCCCCGTCCTGGTGGTGGACTTCGGAGCCCAGTACGCCCAGCTCATCGCGCGCCGGGTGCGCGAGGCCAAGGTCTACTCGGAGATCGTCCCGCATTCGATGCCGGTCGCCGAGATGCTGGCGAAGGACCCGGCCGCGATCATCCTGTCCGGCGGCCCGTCCAGCGTCTACGCGCCCGACGCCCCGCAGATCGACGCGGGGATGTTCGACTCCGGCGTGCCGGTCTTCGGCATCTGCTACGGCTTCCAGGCGATGGCCCAGGCGCTCGGCGGCACGGTCGCGAAGACCGGCAACCGCGAGTACGGCGGCACCCCGCTGCGCCCCCGCCTCCTCGATCCCGGTGTGCTGCTCCGCGATCTGCCGGCCGACCTGCCGGTCTGGATGAGCCACGGCGACTGCGTGACCGAGGCCCCGGCGGGCTTCACGGTGACCGCCGAGTCGGCCGGCGCCCCGGTCGCCGCCTTCGAGGACCTGGCCGGCCGCCGGGCCGGCGTGCAGTTCCACCCGGAGGTCGGGCACACCGCGCACGGCCAGGAGATGCTGACCCGCTTCCTGTACGACATCGCCGGCATCGAGCCGACCTGGACGCCCGAGAACATCATCGACGAGCAGGTCGCCCGGATCCGCGAGCAGGTCGGCGACAAGGAGGTCATCTGCGGCCTGAGCGGCGGCGTGGACTCCGCGGTGGCCGCGGCGCTGGTGCACAAGGCGGTCGGTGACCAGCTCACCTGCGTCTTCGTCGACCACGGCCTGCTGCGGGCCGGCGAGGCCGAGCAGGTGGAGAAGGACTACGTCGCGGCGACCGGCATCAAGCTGAAGGTGGTCGACGCGCAGGAGCGGTTCCTCGGCGCGCTGGCCGGGGTCACCGACCCGGAGCAGAAGCGCAAGATCATCGGCCGGGAGTTCATCCGGGTCTTCGAGGCCGCCGCCCGCGAGATCGCCTCGCACGGCGACGTCGAGTTCCTGGTGCAGGGCACCCTCTACCCGGACGTGGTGGAGTCCGGCGGCGGCACCGGCACCGCCAACATCAAGAGCCACCACAACGTCGGCGGCCTGCCGGAGGACCTGAAGTTCGCCCTGGTCGAGCCGCTGCGCACGCTGTTCAAGGACGAGGTCCGGACGCTCGGCCTCCAGCTCGGCCTGCCCGAGGCGATGGTCTGGCGGCACCCGTTCCCGGGCCCGGGTCTGGCCATCCGGATCATCGGCGCGGTCGACCAGGAGCGGCTGGACCTGCTCCGGCAGGCGGACCTGATCGCCCGCGAGGAACTCTCCGCCGCCGGCCTGGACCGGGGCGTCTGGCAGTTCCCGGTGGTCCTCCTGGCCGACGTGCGCAGCGTCGGCGTGCAGGGTGACGGGCGCAGCTACGGGCATCCCGTGGTGCTGCGCCCGGTCTCCAGCGAGGACGCGATGACCGCCGACTGGTCCCGGCTGCCCTACGAGGTGGTCGCCCGGATCTCCACCCGGATCACCAACGAGGTCGCCGAGGTCAACCGGGTGGTCCTGGACGTGACCAGCAAGCCGCCGGGCACCATCGAGTGGGAGTGAGCCGGTCGGCTCACGCCGTCGGCGGCTGCTGCGGCGGGTAGGTCGGCTGCGCGACCGTCGGCGGCTCGGGCCGCGTGGTCGGGGCCGGCGGCGGGACGTACCCCGGGGTGGGCGGCGTGCCGTGCGGCGCGGCGCCCGTCGGGTGCGGCCAGGCGGGCGCGCCCGCCGGCTCCTCCGGCATCAGGAACCACATGATCGGGTACGCCAGCGCGGCGAAGCCGCCGGTGAGCAGGGTCGCCACGGCGAAGACCACCCGGACCAGGGTGGGATCGACGGCGAAGTAGCGGCCGAGGCCGCTGGCGACGCCGGCCACCATCCGGTCGGTGGTGGGTCGGCGGAGCTGCTTGTACGGGGCCTGGGGGGTGCTCGTCGAGGTCATGTCTCCACGTTCCGCGCGGGGCGGCCGGGCGACCTCGGTGACCGCCCGGATCCCTACCCTGACCGATCCCTGACCTGCCAGTCATGAGTCAGGAATCTGACTCTTTTCGATCCAGGTAACCCTGGGCGGGGAGAATTTGGCTCCGTGACCACCTTGCTGGAGCCGCTCCGCAGGATCGCGGCATACGCAGTCTGTGCTGATTCAGTCGGCCGAGTGTTGCTGGTCCGCGCATCGGAGCGCTCCGGCACCCCCGGCGTGTGGTCCCTGCCCGGCGGGGCGGTCGACCACGGTGAGGACCCGAAGCACACCGTCGTCCGGGAGACCGCCGCCGAGACCGGGCTCTCGGTCGCCGTCTCCGGGCTGGAGGACGTCCTCGCCGACATGCGGGCCCTGCCGGAGCGGGGCATCACCATCCACACCGACCGCCTGCTCTACCGGGTCTCGGTGCGCGGTGGCACCCTCACCGACCGGGTGGAGCGTCCCACCGACCTGGCCCGCTGGTACACCCTCGACGAGGCCCGCGCGCTGCCGCTGCGCTCGTTCACCGCGCGTGCCCTGGGCCTGCCCGCCTCCTCCGCCGACGTCGTCCCGGACGAGCCGCCGGAGTTCCCCTCCTTCTACGCCGTCCCCGGCCCGGACGGCCTGCACCGGGCGCAGCGCTTCGCCGCGTACGCGGTGGTGACCGACCCCGACGACCGGGTGCTGCTGACCCGGGTCTCCGACGGGTACCCGGGGGCCGGCTGCTGGCACCTGCCCGGCGGCGGCACCGACTACGGCGAGCAGCCCGGCGCCGCGCTGATCCGGGAGCTGGTGGAGGAGACCGGCCAGACCGGCCGCCTGGTCGAGCTGCTCGGCGTGGCCAGCCACCGGGACGCCGCCTCGCTCGGCCCCGAGGGTTACCCGATCGACTGGCACGGGGTGCGCGCCTTCTACCGGGTGGTGGTCGACCAGCCCGCCCCGCCCACCGTCGCCGACGTCGGCGGCTCCACCTGCGAGGCCCGCTGGTTCGCCCGGGAGGAGCTGGGCGCCCTCCCCACCGACCGGCTCACCGAGGTCACCGCCGAAGCCGTCCAGGCCGCCCGCCTCACCTGACGCTCGCTCCGCCGTCGATCCTGGGCGTCGACCGCCTGATACCGCTCCCTCCTGCCGCTAACCTCATGATCGACGGCCGGTTGGCCGGGCGGCGGGGGAGCGTGGTGGGCGTGGAACAGCGGCGCAGGGTCGGGGCGTACGGGGTGCTGCGGGACGCCTCGGGGCGGGTGCTGCTGGCCCGGGGATCCGCCCGTTGTCCGTTTCCCGGCGTGTGGCAGGTGCCGGGGGGTGGCGTCGAGCACGCGGAGCACCCGGCGCGGGCGGTGGTCCGCGAGTTCGCCGAGGAGACCGGGCTGGCCGTCGAGGTGACCGGGGTGCGGGCCGCCCTGGCCGACGTCACCAGTTTCCGCGCCGAGCGCGTCGCCGTGCACACCGACCGGCTGGTCTACGACGTCGAGCAGCACGGCGGCGGGCTGCGCCCGGAGCCGGCCGGCGGCAGCGACGAGCTGGCCTGGTGCACGCCGGACGAGGCCGCCGCGCTGCCGCTGATGCCGTTCACCGCCGAGCTGCTCGGCCTGCCCGTCACGCCCCTGCCGGCCGGCCTGCCCGGCGCGCTGCCGGCCGGGCAGGCCGCCCCGCCCGCCGACCGGCGCCAGCGGTTCGCCGCGTACGGGCTGGTCACCGACCCCGCTGACCGGATCCTGCTGACCCGGATCGCACCGGGCTACCCGGGCGCGGGCCGGTGGCACCTGCCCGGCGGTGGCACGGATCACGGCGAGCAGCCGGCCGCCGGGCTGCTGCGCGAGCTGGTGGAGGAGTCCGGGCAGCTCGGGACCGTTGTCGACCTGTTGACGGTCGACAATCTGCACAACCCCGCGGCGCTCGGGCCGGAGGGGCGCCCGTTGGACTGGCATGCCGTCCGGGTGGTCTACCGGGTGCTGGTCTCGGCGCCCACCGAGCCGGAGGTGACCGAGCTGGCCGGCGGGTCGACCGCGGCGGCGGGCTGGTTCACGTCCGCGCAGCTGGCGACGCTGTCGCTGACCGAGGTCGCCGCCCTGGCAACCGGACGTCGGGGGCGATAGCCCTCGCTCGCCGGGCCGTCGTGAGGGTGCTCCGGTACAGTCGTAAGTGAGGTTGGCGGAGAAAACGGGCGATGACGCCCGAGATGGGAATAAGACAGCGGTTCGCGCGGTTTAACGGAGATATAAGTACCGCCGGCAGCTATCGCCAACCGCCACTTCCCTGTGCAATGGTGTACACCGTTTGAACGGGCTGCCGGGCCAAGAGCGGTCCGGCACGAGACAGCCGGACACCCGCCCCCCGTGGGCGGCCAGTCGATCCGGTGATGGAGGAAACGTGCCGAGAGCCCTATGGCGCCGGCGTCGTACGACTGACAGTCCGCGCCCCGCCGGGCGTCGCTGGGCGGGCCGGTTGCGCCGCAGCAGCACGTTCGCCCGGCAGGTGCTGCTGGTCCGGGTGGGCCGCCGTGACGGCGACCCGCGTATCGGCGCCGAGCTGGTGGTCCCCGAGCACCTCGTCGACCGGCCCCGCCGGTACGGCTTCGACCGCGCCCGCCGCGCGGAGATCGAGGCGGTCATGCCGGTCAGCCCGGCCCTCGCCCCCGCTCCGTCGGTGGACGACGATGCGTCGGCGATGTCGATCCCGCTGCTCCCCGGCGAGCGCACCGCGTCGCGCCGGATGAAGTTCGCGCTGGTCAACGCCTGCACGCTGGCCAGCCTGATGCTCGGCATCAACGCCATCTTCGTGGCCATGGCCGGCGAGGCCCGGGTCGCGGCGCTCCTGCTCATCGCCTGCGTCGTCTTCGACGGCCTCGACGGCGCGCTCGCCCGCAAGCTCGGCGTGGCCAGCCCGTTCGGTGCCCAGATGGACTCGCTGGCCGACATGTGCTCGTTCGGCCTGGCCGCCCCCGTGGTGGTCTACGCCTCGCTGGCCGGGTCGGCCCCCACGGCGGCCGCCGCGGTGGCCGCGGCCCTCGTCGCGGCCTGCGCCGCGATCCGGCTGGCCCGGTTCAACGTCTCGCCGAAGGACGGCCGGTTCTTCTGCGGGGTGCCGACGACCATGGCGGCGGCGGTGCTCGCCCTCACGGTCGCGATCGGCCTGCCGCTGCCCGCCGTGGTGCAGATCGCCGGGGTGGCGCTGCTGGCCTTCGCGATGGTCTCCAGCTTCCCGTACGCGAAGCTCGCCCGGCTGCTCAAGCTGCCGCCGTGGCTGTGGCTGGCCCCGGTGATCGGCGCGCTGGTCGACATCCGGCTCACCTTCGCCCTGGTGGTGGTGGGCTACCTGGTCAGCGGCCCGCTGCTCTGGCTGCACCAGCGCCGCACCGCCTGATCCACCCGCACGTACGCAGAAGGGGCGCCGCGACCGCGGCGCCCCTTCTCGCGTTCCGTCAGCGCCAGCGGGCGATGACCGTGGACCCGCCGACCACCTTGTCGCCCGGCCCGACCAGCGGCTCCGCCGCGTCGGCCGGCAGGTAGACGTCGGTGCGCGAGCCGAACCGGATCAGGCCGAAGCGCTCGCCCCGGGCCAGCAGCGCGCCGATCGGCGCCCGCTGCACGATCCGCCGGGCGATCAGCCCGGTGCGCTGCGCCACCACCACCGTGCCGTGGTCGGTGTCCAGCACCGTGTACGCGGCCACGTTGTGCTCGGCGTCCGGCTTCATCGCGTTGACGAAGCCGCCGTCGGCGACGAAGTAGTCCACCACCTTGCCGGGCACCGGCGCGCGGTTGACGTGGACGTCCAGCACCGACAGGAAGACCGCGATCCGCAGCCACTCGCCGTCGCCGAACCGCTCGTCGTGCAGCCGCTGCACGGAGAGGACCTGACCGTCGGCGGCCGCGACCACGGCCGACGGGTCCTCCGGGACGTCCCGCTCCGGGTCCCGGAAGAAGGCGGCCACCGGGCCGGCGGCCAGCGCCGGCAGCAGCCAGAGCTTGGACTTCGGGCGGACCACGCGGGCCACGGCGGCCAGCCCGAGGGCGATGCCGGCCGCGGCGACGCCGTTGGAGTCGATGTGCATGCCGCGGGTCAGCGGCACGCTGGAGGGCCGGTGGGCGGGGGCCAGCCGGGCGGCGAGCGCGGGGCTGGCCGGGGTGAAGCGCAGGTGGTGCACGCGTACCGGCGGGGAGTTGCGCAGCACCAGGTCGGTGCCGACCCCGTGCAGCACGCCCTGGCGGTCCAGCTCGGCGGCGGCGCCCTCGGTACGGAAGACCGGCGCGGCCACGCTCAGCACCGAGCCCTCGCTGAGGTACTTGACCAGGCCGTCGACGGTCGTCCGGGCCTGCTCCGCGGTGCCGGTCAGCGGCTCGGCGGCGATGACCACCTCGGCGGCGTCCGCCTCGGCGAGGGAGTCGACGACGCGTACCCGGTCGGCGACCCAGCGACCCTGGGCCGCCACGTGCTGGCGCAGCGCGCCGGCGCCGGCCGGCTCGGCCGGCACGACGGTGAGCGTGTCGCCGGGCAGCAGCGCGTCGATCGCCGCGGCGAGCACCGCGGACTCCGGGGACGCGTCGACCAGGAGGGCGGCCTTCGGGTCGTTACGCCGGGCCAGCTCGGTGACGAGGGTACGGGCGGCGCGCTCGCCGATGCGGACCGGACCGGACCGGCCGGGGGTGCGCTCGGCGGGGGACTGGGTCATGTCGGACGGGCTCCTGACGAGGTAGAGACGGGCTGTCGCGGCGGGACCGCCACGGGCGACCTGGTCCGCTCGGCCCCGGACGGGACCGCTGACCGGACCGCTCGGCCGCGGACGAGGCCCGCCGGCGCGGCCGGCCGGCGGAGGCGGGATCTCCACCGGCCAGCATACGAGTCCGTCGGCTGCGACCGCACCGCCGCGGTCAGTCCGGCGCGCGGCGTTCCCCGGCCGGCGGGCCGCTGACCGGCTCGGCGGGCGACCAGCGGGGCCGGTCGTCCGGCGCGTCGGCCGCCCGGTCCTCGACCGCCTCGGCGGGCCGGTCGCTGATCGCCGCCGTGGGCCACTCGTCCGCCTCGCCGGCCGACCCGATCGCCCGGGTCTGCGGCTCGGTGAAGCGGTCACCGGTCCCGTCCGGTCCCCACACCGGGGCGGTGGCGTCGTCCGGACCGGCGAACAGGACCTCGGCGGTCTGCTCTCCGGCCGTTCCGAGCGCCGCCGTCTCCTGCCCTGTCACCTGTGGGCGGGTGGGCACGTCCTCGTCCGTTCCCGGGTCGGCGTAGTGGATCTCGGCCGTCTCCCGCTCGGCGCCCGGGGTCTCGGTGGTCTCCCAGCGGGTGGGGACGGCCTCGTCGTCCCGCGGGTACCGGAGGTCGGCCGGCTCGAAGGGGACCGGCGCCGGCTCCCGGTCCGCGATCGCGGTGTCGGCCGGCCCGGGGAACCCGTCGGCGGCGTCCCGCGGCCCGGCGGGCGGCGCCGACCAGCCGGCGGCGGACGGGTCGGGCTCGGTCGGCTCCGGCCCGGCGGCCGGCGGGGCCTCCCGGTCGTGCCGGCCCGACCGCAGCGCGCCGACCAGGCCGAGCAGCCCGATCACCACCAGCGCGCCGGCCAGGAACCAACCCACCGGGGGCAGGGCGAGGCCGAGGATCTGGGCGAGCAGCCACCAGACGGAGAGCCCGAGGAAGAGCAGCCCGAAGGCGAGCGAGACGAGGTCCGTGCGGTGCACCCTCACCGGGTCACCTCCAGGTTGCCGGCGTTGACGTGGACGTTGAGGCGCAGCGTGCCGCCACCGGCCCCGTCCGGGCCGAGGTCGGTGCTCTCCCGGGAACGGCCGTCCAGCCCGCCCGTGCGCCGGCCGAAGACCGTGGCGTCCCCGGCGTTGACGTCGGTCACGGTGGTGACGTCGACGTTCGGCGGCACCACGATCGTCGCCTCACCGAAGTTGACCACAACGGTGATCTCGGTGGTCCGCTTGTCGAAGTTGATCCCCCGCAGGTCCAGCGTGGTGTCGCCGAAGCTGTTCTCGTAGCGGGTGGCCAGGTCGCGGACGTCCGTGGGGGCCCAGGTGACGTTGCCGTCCACGCCGCGGATCCGGTCGTAGGACTCGGCCACCGTGGCCACCCCCAGCGCCGCCGCGGTCACCAGCCCCAGCGCGATCAGCCAGCGGGCCCGGCCGAACCAGGTGCCCACCAGCAGCCCGAGGCCGATGGTGGCCAGCGCCGCCGCGAAGTAGGCCGCGGCGCCGACCGGGAAGACGCCCAGCAGGTCCAGGATGGCCACCACGCCCAGGGCGAGGAAGATCAGCGAGAAGGTCACCGCGCCGAGCGCCGACCGCTCGCGCGGCCGCTTCGGCGGCTTCACCCGGGGCGGCGGGGGCGGGGGCGGCGAAGGCGGCCCGGCGTACGGCCCGCGCGGCGCGAACGGCGGGCGGTAGCCACCGGCGGGCACCGCCGCGCCCACCGGTGGCGCAGGGACGGTCGGCTCGGCGACCGGCGGCCAGGTGGCCGGCGCGGGCTCGGCCGTTCCCGGTGCGGCCGGCCAGGCGGCGGTCCGGGCGTCCGGCCGGGCGCCGGGCGGTGCGGCCGGCGGCGCGGGTGACCAGGCGGCCTGCTCGGCGGTGCGCTCCGCCGGCACGGTGACCGGCAGCGGTGCGGTCGGGGCGAGCGGACCGGTCGGGGCCGGGGTGAAGAGGCCGGGCGCGGGGTAGCTGACCGGTGGCACCGGGCCGGGTGGGGCGCTGGCCGGGGCCGGTGGTTCGGTGGGGACGGCGGCGGGCGGGGTGCGGCCGTCCCGGTTGAGCAGCAGCGCGCCGCCGATGAGGATCGCCGCGCCGAGCAGGACGGCCCGGAACGCGTCCGTGACGATGAAGCCGAAGCTCACCGCGACCAGGATGCTCAGCACGATGACAGTGACCGGCGACATGCTGGACCGGCCCCGGCCGAGCATCGACTCCACCGGGGAGCCGCTGTCGCCCTCGCCGGGGATGACCAGCAGGGCCGCGACGTAGAGCAGGATGCCGACGCCGCCGAAGAAGCCGAGCACGGCGAGGATCACCCGCCAGAGCACCGGGTCGGTGTTGGTGGCCCGGCCGATCGCCGCGCAGACCCCGGCCAGGTAGCGGCCCTCCCGCGGCCGGACCAGCCCGTACCGTGAGGTGAAGCCGGCGCCGCCGAACGGCGGCGGAGCGTACCCCCCGGGGGGTGGCGTCTGGCCGCCGTGGGCGGACGCCCACGGGCCCGGCGCGCCGGTGGTGGTGGGCGGCGGACTCTCCGGCTCGGTCGCCCACGGGCGGGGCGGCGGGGCAGCTTCCTCGGTCATGCTCCGATCCTGCTGCGCCGGACGCCCGAGCGTCCTCCGGACCCGACCCTGACCCCACCCTGAGATCGTGGGGGCGGGAATGTCCGGGGCGTCCCCGTGGTCGCCGGGCGTCGCCCCGTGTGACGATCGGACCGGAGCCGGACGACCCCGGCACCTGCGCCGCACCGGGCCTGAACAGGGGAGCCTCCGATCAGCACCGTGACGACCCCACCGCCCCGCCTCTACCGGGCACCCGAGCACCGGATGGCCGCCGGCGTGGCCGCCGGCATCGCCGACCACCTCGGCATCCCGGTGCTGCGGGTACGGGTCGCCTTCATGGTCCTGCTCGGCCTCAGCGGCCTGGGGCTGCTGCTCTACGCCGCCTTCTGGGCGGTGGTCCCGCTGCGTCCCGGCGACACCGCGGCGCCGCCCCGCCGGGACCTGTCGCAGCTGCTGCCGTTCGTGCTGATCGGGCTGGGCGTGCTGCTGATGCAGGTGCTGGTCTTCGACTCGGTGGGCGCGACCGGCACCGCCGGTTGGCTGGTTGCGATCATCGCGGTGGGCGCCGGCGTGATCTGGCACCAGTCCGCGCCGGAGCGCCGCCGGCAGTGGGGCGATTCCCCGGTGCCCTGGCTCGGCGCGGTGGTCGAGGAGAGCGACCGGCGGGCGTTCGTGCTCCGCTTCGTCGGCGGCGGGGTGCTGGTCGCGGTCGGCATCATCGGCGTGGCGGCGGTCTACTCCCCGGTGCAGAACTTCGACGCGGTGGTCAACGGCGTGATCTTCGCGCTGGTCGGGCTGGCCGGCGTCGGTGTGGTCGCGGCGCCGGTGCTGTGGCGGACGTACAACCAGCTCCGCTCGGAGCGGGAGGGGCGCATCCGCGAGCAGGAACGCGCCGAGCTGGCCGCCATGGTCCACGACCAGGTGCTGCACACCCTGGCCCTGATCCAGCGCAACGCCACCGACGTCAAGACGGTGCAGCGGCTGGCCCGGGGCCAGGAGCGCTCGCTGCGCAACTGGCTCTACAAGCCCACCGGCTCGCCCACCGAACGCTTCGCCGCCGCGCTGGAGCAGGCCGCCGCCGAGGTGGAGGACACCTTCGCGATCACCGTCGAGGCGGTGGTGGTGGGCGACCGGGAGACCGACGAGCGGGTCGGCGCGCTGGTGGCGGCGGCCAGGGAGGCGCTGGTCAACGCGGCCCGGCACGCCGGGGTGCAGACCGTGTCGCTCTACGCCGAGGTCGAGCCGGAGCAGGTGAGCGTCTTCGTGCGGGACCGGGGCAAGGGCTTCGACCCGGATACGGTGGAGGATCACCGGCACGGCGTACGAGGATCGATCGTCGGGCGGATGAAGCGGCACGGCGGCCGGGCGGAGATCCGGTCCGGGCCGGGAGAGGGAACCGAGGTCCGGTTGATCCTGCCGATCACCGGCAACGGCTCCACGGCGGAGAGGGACAAATGATCATGGCGGAGCAGTCGATGGAACCGGTCGAGGGCGCGGACGCCCGGGTGGAGCGGCTGCGGGTCTTCCTCGTCGACGACCACGCCATGTTCCGGGCGGGCGTACGGGCCGAGCTGGGCGCGCACGTCGAGGTGGTGGGAGAGGCGAGCACGGTGGCCGAGGCGCTCACCCGGATCGCCGCGACCCAGCCCGACGTGGTGCTGCTGGACGTGCACATGCCCGACGGCGGCGGCCGCGCGGTGCTGGACGCGATGCGGCGTACCCATCCGCAGGTCAAGTTCCTGGCGCTGAGCGTGTCCGACGCCGCCGAGGACGTGATCGGGTTGATCCGGGCGGGTGCCCGGGGCTACGTCACCAAGACCATCTCGCCGGACGAGCTGACCGCCGCGATCCGTCGGGTGGCCGACGGCGACGCCGTGTTCAGCCCCCGGCTGGCCGGGTTCGTGCTGGACGCCTTCGCGGCCCGGCCGGACGCGCCGGTCGCCGACCCGGAGCTGGACCAGCTCACCAACCGGGAGCGGGAGGTGCTGCGCCTGCTGGCCCGGGGGTACGCGTACAAGGAGATCGCCAAGGAGCTGTTCATCTCGATCAAGACGGTCGAGACGCACGTGTCCAACGTGCTGCGCAAGCTCCAGATGTCCAACCGGTACGAGCTGTCCCGCTGGGCGGCGGACCGCCGGCTGGTGTGACGGCAGGGCCGATCCTCACAATCGGACCGAACGACCCCAGGGGCTGACAAGAGATCCACTCATGTCGCATAATGCCCCGTCGCGTTTTTCTCGCGTGCGGGTGGTGCGAAACCCCGCGAGAACGGCGACCTGTGCAGGCCCGCCGGATGCGGGCCCACCCCTGGGGAGAGGTGTACGACTTTGATGTTCAAACAACTGGGACGACGCTGGGCCGGAATCGCCACGGCGCTCGTCGCCGGCAGCGCGATGGTGCTCGGCTCGGCCGCTCCGGCCGCCGCCGAGGCGCCGGCGACCGGCGTGGCGCGCGCGGTGAAGGACACCGGCGTGGTGCTGAAGCTCGACAAGCGGAAGCTGTCGACGTCGGCGCTCGCGCTGGAGCTCAAGGACGGCACGGTGCCGGTCTTCTGCATCGACTTCCACACGCCGGTGGCCCGCGACGGTGAGTACACCGAGGGCACCTGGGGCCAGTCGGAGGTCGAGAACCTCGGCAAGGTGCAGTGGGTGCTCACCCACGGCTACCCGAACGCCGAGGTGCCGGCGCTGCTCAAGGCGGCGGGGACGGAGCTGCCGGCCGGGCTGGGCGACAAGCGGCGCGACACCCTGCTCTACTTCGGCACCCAGACCGCCGTCTGGCACTTCAGTGACGGCGTCAAGCTGGGCGACTGGGAGCAGGGCCTGACCGACGCCGCCGAGTACGGCGTGATCAAGAAGATCTACGACTACCTGGTGGCGAACGCGACCGACCAGCCGGAGCCGAAGGCCGAGCTGACCATCGACCCGGCGAAGGCCACCGCCACCGCCGGCGGCAAGGCCGGCCCGTTCACCGTCAAGGGTCCGGCCGGCGAGATCGCGCTGAAGGTCTCCGGCGGCACCGCCGTCGACGCCGAGGGCAAGCCGGTCACCACGACCACCAACGGCGGGGCCTTCTGGCTGACCGCGACCGATCCCGGTTCGGTCACCGTGACCGTTTCCGCCCAGGACTCGGTCTCCTTCGGCCGGGTCTTCCTCTTCTCCGGCGGCAAGGACGAGAAGCAGAAGCTGATCCTCGGCGGCAGCGCCGGCGCCACGGTCACCGCCGACGCCTCGGCGAGCTTCGCCGCCGCACCCGCCAGCCCGTCGGCGTCCCCGACCACCCCGTCGGCGTCGCCCTCGCCGTCGACCCCGGTCGAGTCGCCCTCGCCGTCGACCCCGGGGGAGAGCCCGGCGCCGTCCACCTCGCCGGCCGGCAACGGCGGCGACCTGCCGCTGACCGGTTCGCCGATCGCGGCCGCGACCGCCGCCGGCGTGCTGCTGCTGGCCGTGGGTGCGGTCGCCCTGCTGGTGGTCCGCCGCCGCAGGGTCCGCTTCACCGCCTGACGAACCACCCCCTCCGGCCCCGGCACCCTGTGGTGCCGGGGCCGGAGTCCGTTCCGGGTCGGCCGGGGCGCGCGGCCCGGCCTCGCACCACCGGGGCATCCGCTCGCGGGCGGTGGCGTCGAAGCCGCCGGCGTCGCGCGAGTGACGATCAGGTACGTCACCGCTACACCGTCCTCCACCCAGCCTGCTATGGTGCCCGCACAGCCGAAGTCGACATCATCCGGATGGGCAGAAACGGCCAGCGCTCGGTGGACCTCGGAGAGCGCCGGAGCGGAGCCGGGAAAGCTCACAAGCCCCGAGCCCACGGGTGGTGCGGAGATGCGGTGCCTTGCTGTCTTACCTGCTCAGAGCGGTACGACCAGGGCACTTCATGATCTTTTCTCAAGTATCGGCAACGTGGCGGGCAACTAACGTCTTGATAACGGCACCTTCACGTAATGGGCCGGTGAGTGTCACAGTGGCAGCACCTCACCCCTGGCGTGAGGCACCCCGTACGTCCCGCCGACCACGGCACCGCCCACCAGTGCGGTTCGTGGCCGTCGAGCCTGCGCGGTGTCGAGCTCCAGTGGTGCGGTGGCCCGGCGGATCGGTCCCCCTGGGGTGTCCCGATTTCTCTGCGGTAGTACCGGTGACCTGCGACACGGGGTCACCGGCGGCGTCACCCCCCATGCGTGCGTGAAACCCACGACGGAACCAGGTTACGAAAGAGGAGGCCCCTCGGAATGAGAGTCTCGAAGCGGGCGAGCGGCGCCATCGCCGTGGGCGCGGCATTCGCGCTCATCGCGTCCGGCTGCTCCACCAACGACGACGGCGGCGAGACCGCCGCCAAGAGTTCTGACGGCAGCATCGTCGTCGACGGTACGGAGCCGGAGAACCCCCTGGTTCCGTCCAACACCACCGAGACCGGTGGCGGCAAGATCATCGACTGGCTGTTCACCGGCCTGGTCGAGTACCCGAACAACGGTGGCGCGCCGCAGAACGCGCTGGCCGAGTCGATCGAGACGGCCGACTCCAAGGTCTACAAGATCAAGATCAAGCAGAACACGAAGTTCCACGACGGCACCGTCGTCAAGGCCAAGAACTTCGTGGACGCCTGGAACTGGGGCGCCTACTCGCCGAACGGCGCGCAGAACTCCAGCTTCTTCGCCGACATCGCGGGCTTCGCGGACGTCAACACCACCGACCCGGACGAGGACGGCCCGAAGAAGGCCCCCGAGCCCAAGTCGAAGACCATGTCCGGCCTGAAGGTCGTCGACGACTGGAACTTCGAGGTCACGCTGGCCGCGCCGACCGCCGTGTTCCCGACCAAGCTCGGCTACAGCACCTTCATGCCGCTGCCGGACGCCTTCTTCGCCGGCAAGGCGGAGGACTTCGGCAAGAAGCCGATCGGTAACGGCCCGGTCAAGTTCGTGTCCTGGGAGAACAACGTCGCGATCAAGCTGACGCGGTTCGACGAGTACTCCCTGCGCGACAAGATGAAGATCAAGGACGTCAACGTCAAGATCTACCAGGACGACACGGCCGCCTACAGCGACCTGGTCTCGAACAACCTGGACTTCATGCAGCAGGTTCCGGTCTCCTCGCTCGCGGGTGACAACTGGAAGAACGACCTGGGCGACCGGGCGATCTCCTCCACCACCCCGGTGACCGGCATCATCGCCTTCCCGATCTACGACGCCCGCTTCAAGAACGCGGACCTGCGTAAGGCGATCTCGCTGTCGATCAACCGCCAGGAGATCAGCGACAAGATCTTCTTCGGCAACCGCAAGCCGGCCGACAGCTGGGCCAACCCGCTGACCCCGGGCGCCAAGCCGGGCAACTGCACCGCTTGCAAGTACGACCCGGAGCAGGCCAAGCAGCTGCTGGCCAAGGCTGGCGGCTTCAAGGGCCAGCTGAAGCTCTACTACAACGCGGACGCCAGCCACAAGGAGTGGATGGAGGCCGTCGCGCAGCAGATCAAGACCACGCTGGGCATCGACGCCGTCGCCACCGGTGTGCCGACCTTCGCGGTGTTCCGCCAGAACATCAACGCCCACAAGATGGACGGCATGTACCGCGCCGGCTGGCAGCAGGACTACCCGGACGTCGAGAACTGGGTCAACCCGCTCTACGTGACCGGTGGTTCCTCGAACGACGGTCTGTACAGCAACCCCGAGGTCGACGCCCTGGCCAAGCAGGCCAGCGGTGCCCCGAGCCTCGAGGCCTCGCACGCGCTGTTCGAGCAGGCCGTGGCGAAGATCGACGCCGACGTGCCGACCGTCCCGGTCTACTTCGGTGGCCAGCAGTCCGGCCACTCGGAGAAGATCAAGAAGATGGAGCTGACCAACGTCGGCGAGCTCGACATCACCTCTGTCGAACTCTGATCCGAACGGTCTGACCCCGGGTCGGGCTCGCCAACCGGTGAGCCCGACCCGGGGCCGTTCCGCGAGGGGTGTTACAACATTCCCTCGCCACGTTGTCACCATCCGTGTCGGCCGTCCGACGCGCCCCCTGTCTGGAGGACCACCCCATGGGCCGTTATCTGTTGAGACGGCTGCTCCAACTCGTACCGGTGTTCATCGGGACGACGTTAATGATCTACGCGCTCGTCTGGGCGGTTCCCGGTGACCCGTTCGCCGGCAAGTGCGGTGATCGGGGCTGCCCGGACAACTACGTCGCCATGATGACCGAGAAGTACCAACTGGACGAGCCGTTTTTCGTGCAGTACGCCATCTACATGAAGAACCTCTTCCAGGGGGACTTCGGCTCGACCTGGTCCGGGCGCTCGGTCAACGACATCATCGCGACGGCATATCCCAACACCCTCAAGCTCGCCGCGGTCGCCCTGCTCATCGAGGCGGTCATCGGCCTCACCGCAGGTGTGCTCACCGGCCTGCGGCGCAACGGCTTCCTGGACAACCTGGTCCTGGTCAGCACCCTGTTCCTCATCGCGCTGCCGGTCTTCGTCATCGGCTTCGTGCTCCAGTGGCTCTTCGGCGTGCAGTGGGAGATCGTCAAGCCGACGGTCTCCAGCGAGATGCGCTTTAGCGAACTGATCCTCCCGGGCTTCGTGCTCGGTAGCGCGTCCATGGCGTACGTCGCCCGGGTGGCGCGCACCAGCATCGCGGAGAACCGCCGCGCCGACTACGTGCGGACCGCGATCGCCAAGGGCCTGCCCATGCGCCGGGTGGTCGGCATCCACCTGCTGCGCAACTCGCTGATCCCGGTGGTGACCCTGCTCGGCACCGACCTCGGCGCCCTGATGGGCGGCGCGATCATCACCGAGGGCATTTTCAGCATCAACGGCATCGGCCGTGCGGTCCTCCGGGCGATCGTCACCAAGGAGAGCGCTACGGTTGTCTCCATCGTGGTGGTCCTGGTGCTCGTCTACCTCCTGATGAACCTCCTGGTGGACCTGCTCTACGCCACCCTGGACCCGAGGATTCGCTATGAGTGACCCTTCCACCGCCTCCATCGTCAGCACCCCCCGACCGGAGAACCCGACCGAGATGGTGCCGGCGACCCCGGGCCAGCCGGAGGGGACCCGCAAGGAGAAGCCTCGCGGTCTGCTCGGCGACGCCTGGCGGGACCTGCGGCGCAAGCCGCTGTTCTGGATCTCCGCCACGTTCATCGTGATCTTCGTGCTGATGGCGCTCTTCCCGTCGCTGTTCACCGACGGTGACCCGTACAACGGCGCGCTGTCGCGCAGCCGGGTGGAGCCGTCGGGCGACGCCTGGTTCGGCTACGACGTGCAGGGCCGTGACGTCTTCGCCCGGGTGATCTACGGTGCCAACGCGTCGATCGTGGTGTCGCTGCTCTCCGTGCTCGGCGTCATGCTGATCGGCGGGACGATGGGCGTCATCGCCGGTTACCGGGGTGGCTGGGTGGACGCCGTGCTCTCCCGGATCGCCGACATCTTCTTCGGCCTGCCGTTCGTGCTCGGCGCCATCGTCATCCTGACCACCTTCAACGGCGCCGGCAGCGACAACAGCGCGTGGGAGATCAAGGGCTTGGTCATCGCGTCGCTGGTCCTCCTGGGCTGGCCGGTGGTCATGCGGCTGATGCGCTCCTCGGTGCTCGCCAACAAGGAGGCCGACTACATCGTGGCGGCGCGGGCCATGGGCGCCAGCACCAGCCGGATCATCCTCAAGCACCTGCTGCCGAACTGCCTGGCGCCGCTGCTGGTGTACGGGACGATCATGGTCGGCTCGTTCATCGGCGCCGAGGCCACGCTCTCCTTCCTGGGCATCGGCCTGAAGAGCCCGGTGGTCTCCTGGGGAATCATGGTCAACGAAGCGCAGCAGTACCTGCGGCCGTCGCCGTACCTGCTCTTCTTCCCCTCCGCGTTCCTCGTCACTGCCGTGCTGAGCTTCGTCATGCTCGGTGAGGCCGTCCGCGAGGCCCTCGACCCGAAGCTCCGATAGGGGAGACTGAGTTGTCCGACATTCTCGTGTCCGAGCAGACCGCGCCGGGCGCCGACGGATCCGGCCGCCCCTCGGGCCGGCTGCTCGAGGTCGACGACCTGCGGGTGGAGTTCCGCACCCGGGACGGCGTCGCCAAGGTCATCAACGGGGTCACCTACCACGTCGACGCGGGGGAGACCCTCGCCGTGCTCGGCGAGTCCGGCTCCGGCAAGAGCGTCACCGCGCAGACCATCATGGGCATCCTCGACATGCCGCCGGGCTTCGTCACCGGCGGTCAGGTCCGCTTCCACGGCAAGGACATGCTCAAGATGTCCGCCGAGGAGCGCCGCCGCATCCGTGGCGAGGGCATCGCGATGATCTTCCAGGACTCGCTCTCCGCGCTGAACCCGGTCTTCACCGTCGGGTTCCAGATCGCCGAGCAGTTCCGGATCCGGCGCGGCATGAGCCGCGCGGACGCCAAGAAGCGCGCGATCGAGATGCTCGACCAGGTCAAGATCCCGAACGCCAAGGGCCGGTTCAGCAACTACCCGCACCAGTTCTCCGGCGGTATGCGGCAGCGCGCGATGATCGCGATGTCGCTGGCGCTCGACCCCGAGGTGCTGATCGCCGACGAGCCGACCACCGCGCTGGACGTGACCGTGCAGGCCCAGATCATGGACCTGCTCGGCGAGCTCCAGCGGGAGCGGCGGATGGGCATGATCCTGATCACCCACGACCTCGGCGTGGTCGCCGACGTCGCGGACCGGATCGCGGTCATGTACGCCGGCCGGATCGTCGAGGAAGCCGACGTGTACGACCTGTACGCGAAGCCGGGGCACCCGTACACCCTCGGCCTGCTCGACTCGATCCCCCGCCTGGACGAGAAGGGCCAGCAGCTCCGCACGATCAAGGGCCTCCCGCCGAACCTGATGAACATCCCGCCGGGCTGCCCGTTCAACCCGCGCTGCGCCATGGCCCAGCCGGTGTGCCGCGAGAAGCTCCCCCCGTTGCTGCAGATCGGCGCCGGTCGGGCCAGCGCCTGCCACTTCGCCGAGGAGCTGGTGAACCGTGTCTGAGAACATCCTCGAGGTACGCGACCTGGTCAAGCACTACCCCGTCACCCGCGGTGTGGTGTTCAAGAAGACCATCGGTCACGTCAAGGCCGTCGACGGCGTCTCCTTCGACCTGCGGGCCGGTGAGACCCTGGGCGTGGTCGGCGAGTCTGGCTGCGGCAAGTCGACGCTGAGCCGGGTGCTGATGAACCTGGAGAAGCCGACCGCCGGCAGCGTGCTCTTCAAGGGCCAGGACATCTCCAAGCTGTCCGGCGGCGCGCTGCGTCGGCTGCGCCGGCAGATCCAGCTGGTCATGCAGGACCCGTACACCTCGCTGAACCCGCGGATGACGGTCGGTGACCTGATCGGCGAGCCGTTCGAGATCCACCCGGAGGTGGCGCCGAAGGGCAGCCGCCGGGACAAGGTCAAGGAACTGCTCGACCTGGTGGGCCTCAACCCGGAGCACATCAACCGGTACCCGCACCAGTTCTCCGGCGGTCAGCGCCAGCGCATCGGCATCGCCCGGGCGCTCGCCCTGCGGCCCGAGGTGATCATCTGCGACGAGCCCGTCTCGGCCCTGGACGTCTCGATCCAGGCGCAGGTGATGAACCTGCTGGAGAAGCTCCAGAACGAGCTCGGCCTGTCGTACGTGTTCATCGCGCACGACCTGTCGGTGGTGCGTCACCTCTCCGACCGGGTCGCGGTGATGTACCTCGGCAAGATCGTGGAGATCGGCACCGAGGACGAGATCTACGAGGGGCCCACCCACCCGTACACCCAGGCGCTGCTGTCGGCGGTGCCGGTGCCGGACCCGACGCTGCGGAACAACAAGGCGATCATCCGGCTCACCGGTGACGTCCCGTCCCCGGTGTCGCCGCCCTCGGGCTGCCGGTTCCGCACCCGGTGCTGGAAGGCGCAGGACATCTGCGCCGAGCAGCCGCCGCTGCTGCAGATCCGGCAGGGCTCGGACCACCCGAGCGCCTGCCACTTCGCCGAGAAGCGGGAGATCGTCGCCACGCACGAGGTGTGAGACTCCCCGAACCGCCTGCCGGCGTCCGCGTGACGCCGGCAGGCGGTTCGTCGTATCCGGGCCCGACCGCCGCCGGGCCGGGCGCCCGCGAACGGCCCGGGCCGTGCTGTCGCTCAGGGCCGCCAGAGGGTACGCCGCAGGACAACGGGCCGGGCGTCCCGCCCGGCTCCCGGACCGGCGGCACCCGTCACAGCGGTCCGCGGCCGGCGCGCAGCAGCAGCAGGGCCAACTGGGTGCCGTCGGCGCCGAGCGCCTGCCGGAACCGCTCCAGGATCTCCCGCTCCCGGGACAGCACCAGCCGGGTGCCGCCGGAGGCCATCCGGGTGGCGCCGACCTGCTGGGAGAGCTCCGCCCGCTCCTGCCACAGCCCGATCAGCGTCCGGTCGATCTCGTCGATGCGCTCCCGGATGGCTGCGATCCGGGCCGCCGCCGCGGGCTCGTCGGTGCCGAACCCGGGTGCCGCGTTCCGGCCGTCGCCCGCCCGGGAGCGTGCCGTGTTGCCGCTCTGTTCCGCCACGTCTGTCATCATCGGTCGTACCTCTCTGACGTCGTGCCCGGTGTCGGGAACCCGGAACGCGAAAAGCCCCGGACTCCAGGAGCCCGGGGCTTTTCGTAGGTCTGGTTGATCAGGCGCGACCCACGGCTGCCGGACTCCCGGTGCCGTAGTAAAAGTAGAAGCGCTGACCGAACACGGAGTCGAGTATGCCGACCGCGGGTACGGCCGCGCAAGGATTCCGCCAACAGTTGGGAAGGTCGCCCGGCCCCGACGCCGGGGCCGGGCGACGTCCGCTCAGCCCAGCCGGGTGATCCGGTCGGCCGGGCCCGGGACCACCGGCGCGCCCGCGCCCAGGTAGGCCACCAGCGCGTCCACGTCGAAGCCGGGGGCGGTGGTGCGGCCGGTGCCCGCCGTCAGCGCGGTGAACCCGTCCCCGCCGTTGGCGAGGAAGTCGTTGGTGGTGACCCGGTAGCCGGCCGCCGGTTCCACCGGGACGCCGTTCAGCGCCAGTGCGCTGATCCGCGAGCCGGCCGGGGCGGTGCTGTCGTAGGAGTAGGTCAGCCCGGCGGAGACCTGGAGGATCCGCTGGGTGGTCTGCCCCTGGTAGCCGACGAACTGCTGCTCCAGCACGCTCTTGAGCTGCGCGCCGGTCAGCGTCTGGGTGACCACCAGGTTGTTGAACGGCTGGACGGTGAACGCCTCGCCGTAGGTCACCTCGCCCGGCGCCTCGCCGCCGGCCGACGCCGCATACGACAGCGAGGCCCGGACGCCGCCGGGGTTCATCAGCGCCAGCTGCGCCCCGTCGCCCTTCGTGTACGCGAGCTGCGCGTCGGCGATCACGTCACCGAGCGGGCTCTCGCCGTTGGGCCTGGCGTCCCGGACGATGTCCGCGCTGATCCTGCCCACCACCCGGTTGGCGATCGGGGCGACCGCGGCCCGGTACTTGTCGGCCAGCGCCTTGGCGCCCGCGTCGACCAGCTCGGGGTTGCGGACGTAGACGCCGGGGGCGCTCTGCTGCCAGCTGCCGTCCGGGTTGCGAACGCCGTTCTCCACCACCACGTTGCGGGCGGAGATGCCGGTGAACCGGCCGGTGCGCCGGTCCAGCGAGTAGTCGATGTCGGTGATCAGCTGCCCGTTGCTGCCGGCGCTGGTGACCACGCTCTGCGCGCCCGAGGAGTTCGGCAGCGAGCAGGAGTAGAAGCGGTGGGTGTGCCCGGAGACCACCAGGCCGAACTCCGGCCGCAGGCCGCGGACGATGTCGACGATCGGGCCGGAGAAGTTGGCGCAGTCCGAGACGCCCGGGGCGGTCGGCGGCGGCGACTGGGCGCCGCCCTCGTGCACCAGCAGCACCATCGCCCGGATGCCGAAGAGCTTGAGCAGCCCGCCCCACTTGTTGGCGGTCCGGACCTCGTCGGCGAACCGCACTGAGGCGATGCCGGCCGGGTTCACGATGCCCGGGGTGCCCTCCAGGGTCACGCCGACGAAGCCGACCGGCACGCCGTCGACGAACTTCACGTCCACCGGGGGCAGGATCGGCAGGCCGGTCTTCCGGTCGAGGGTGTTGGCGGCGAGGTAGGTGAACTTCGCGCCGGCGAAGCCGTCCGAGTCCTGGCAGCCGTCGACCGGGTGGCAACCGCCCTTGTTGATCCGGATCAGCTCGGCGACGCCCTCGTCGAACTCGTGGTTGCCGACCGAGCTGATCTCCAGCCCGACCTCGTCCATCAGCTCGATGGTCGGCTCGTCGTGGAAGGCCGCGCTGACCAGCGGCGTGGCGCCGATCAGGTCGCCGGCGCCGACGGTGGTGGTGCGGCGGCCCTCGGCCGCGGCGTCGGCGCGCAGCTTCTTCAGCCAGGTCGCCAGGTATTCCACGCCGCCGGCGGGGGTGCCGTTGACCGCGGCTCCGCTGCCGCCGGGCGGGTCGATGGCGCCGTGGAAGTCGTTGTAGCTCAGGAAGTTGCCCTTGACCTCGCCGCCGGTGGGCGTGGCGTAGGAGACGGCGACCGGGGCCAGGCCGGCCGTCGGGTCGGTGGCGGCCGGTTGCGGTCCGGGCCGTCCGGTGGCGGGCAGGCTGGCCACGACGGCCAGCGCGAGGGCCGGTGCGGCGAGGTGACGCAGCAGGGCCCGACCGCGCGAGCGCGGTGGAGTCATGGTGGTTCTCCCAAGTCGTGTACGGGGGAGTAGTCGGGGTTTTCACGGTCATCGTTGCGCTTCGGGGACGAAGGCGCCAGGGGTGACGCCGTGACAGGTTCGTCTCAGCGCGCCGACCGGCCGGGCCCCCGTGACCGCGCCGTCGCGCCGGGGCGTGCGCGGACGGGAAGTGTCCGGCCGGCGGCATAGACTCGCCGTGCGATGCATCCTCTCTTCGACATCCCCGCGTCCCCGCCCGCGCCCGAGCCTGCCCGCCCGCCGGCGCGCCGGCCCGGGTCCTCCGCCGCGCACCTCGATCCGCAGGCCCTGGTCGAGGGGCTCAACGGCCCCCAGCGGGACGCGGTGACCCACGCCGGCTCCCCGCTGCTGATCGTGGCCGGCGCCGGCTCCGGCAAGACCCGGGTGCTCACCCACCGGATCGCGTACCTGCTCGCCGCGCGGGACGTGCACCCCGGCGAGATCATCGCGATCACCTTCACCAACAAGGCCGCCGGCGAGATGAAGGAGCGGGTCTCCCATCTGGTCGGCCCGCGGGCCCGGCTGATGTGGGTGTCGACGTTTCACTCCGCCTGCGTGCGGATCCTGCGCGCCGAGCACGAGCACGCCGGGCTCAAGTCCACCTTCTCGATCTACGACGCCGACGACTCGCGCCGACTGATGCAGCTGGTCACCCGGGAGCTGGACCTCGACCCCAAGCGTTACCCGGCGCGCGGACTGGCCGCCCAGGTGTCCAACCTGAAGAACGAGCTGGTCGATCCGGAGGCGTTCGCCGCCCGGGCCAAGGGCCCCAACGAGCGGGCGCTGGCCGAGGCGTACACGCTCTACCAGCGCCGGCTGCGCGAGGCCCACGCGCTGGACTTCGACGACCTGATCATGACGACGGTGCACCTGCTCCAGTCGCACCCGCACGTCGCCGAGAGCTACCGCCGCCGGTTCCGGCACGTCCTGGTCGACGAGTACCAGGACACCAACCACGCGCAGTACACGCTGATCAAGGAGCTGGTCTCCGGCACCGAGGGGATCGAGCCGGCCGAGCTCTGCGTGGTGGGCGACGCCGACCAGTCGATCTACGCGTTCCGGGGCGCGACCATCCGCAACATCCTGGAGTTCGAGCGGGACTTCACCGACGCCCGGACGATCCTGCTGGAGCAGAACTACCGCTCCACCCAGACCATCCTCAACGCCGCCAACGCGGTCATCGACCGGAACACCTCCCGCAAGCCCAAGCGGCTGTGGAGCGACGCCGGAGCCGGCGAGCAGATCGTCGGCTACGTCGCCGACACCGAGCACGCCGAGGCGGACTGGGTGGGCCGGGAGGTCGACCGGCTGGTCGACGCCGGCGACACCCGCCCCGGCGACGTCGCCGTCTTCTACCGCACCAACGCCCAGTCCCGGGTCTTCGAAGAGGTGTTCATCCGGGCCGGCCTGCCCTACAAGGTGGTCGGCGGGGTGCGCTTCTACGAGCGCAAGGAGGTCCGCGACGCGCTGGCCTACCTGCGCGCGGTGGTCAACGACGACGACACGGTCAGCCTGCGCCGGGTGCTCAACACCCCGCGCCGGGGCATCGGCGACCGCGCCGAGGCGTGCGTGGAGACGCTCTCCAGCCGCGACCGGATCTCCTTCGGCGCCGCGCTGCGCCGGGCCCGCGAGGCACCGGGCATCTCCACCCGCGCGGCCAACGGCATCGCCGACTTCGTCGCGCTGCTCGACGGCGCGCGGGAGCTGGCCGAGACCGGCACCCCGGAGGAGGTGCTGGAGGCGCTGCTGACCCGCTCGGGCTACCTCACCGAGCTGGAGGAGAGCCTCGACCCGCAGGACGCCGGCCGGGTGGACAACCTCCAGGAACTGGTCAGCGTCGCCCGGGAGTACACCGAGCGGATCGAGGCGCTGGGCGCCGAGGGCGAGCGGGCCACGGTGGCCGGGTTCCTGGAGCAGGTGGCGCTGGTCGCCGACGCCGACCAGATCCCCTCCGACGACCCGGACCACCAGGGCGTGGTCACCCTGATGACGCTGCACACGGCCAAGGGCCTGGAGTTCCCGGTGGTCTTCCTGACCGGCCTGGAGGACGGCGTCTTCCCGCACCTGCGCTCGCTGGGCGACAGCCGGGAGCTGGAGGAGGAGCGCCGGCTGGCGTACGTGGGCATCACCCGGGCCCGGCAGCGGCTCTACCTCTCCCGGGCGGTCACCCGCTCGGCCTGGGGGCAGCCGGCCTACAACCCGCCGTCGCGGTTCCTGGAGGAGCTGCCGCCGGAGCTGGTCCGCTGGGAGCGCACCGAGGGGTCGTACACCTCGTGGGCCGGCGGGGGCGGCGGCGTCGGTGGCCGCGCGGACCGCGCGCCCGGCGCGCGCGGCGGCTTCGCCGGGGGTACGCCGAAGGCGGCGGAGCTGGCGAAGCGGCTCGGGGTGGACGGCAGTCGGCTGGCCACCGCGAGCGAGCTGCCGCAGGGGCCCAAGGTGGCGGCGGGGGACCGGGTCAACCACCAGCGGTACGGCCTCGGTCGGGTGCTCGCCGTGGAGGGGCACGGCCCGGGCGCCCGGGCGCAGATCGACTTCGGGGACCAGACGATGTGGCTGGTGCTGCGGCACGCCCCGATCGACAAGCTCTGACGACGCAGGGGCCGGACCCGGCGCACCGCCCGGGTCCGGCCCCTGCTCGCGTCGTCCGCGGCTGTGGGTGTTCGGCGAAATGTCGGTGGTCCGGGCGCTGACCAGGAACTCGCCCGGCCATTCTCATCGGCGGATCGCCCGACTTCTCTCACGGGCCCCGCAGCGGTCCTGATCCGGGTCGGGTTGCCGTGCCCGTGGCGGTGACGATAACTGGCGGGCGGCGAGGCGATCGGCGGACGTGGCCGTGTTGCGGGGTCATCGCCGCTTGGAGCGCGGGCGGTCGCGCTTGCGGCGGCGGGCCGTCTCGACAACGCGGCTCTGGCCGGGATTGGCGGCGGCGCCCGACGGATACCGCGGCGGCCGCCCCGAGATCAGGGCCGGCACTGCCACCAGCAGCCAGAAGAACACCATCGCGCCGGTACTGCCCGCCACCTGTTCGTCGGCTGGGACGGGGTGCGCCAGGCCGGCGGCGTCTCGCAGCACGCTCACCTCGTCGCCCACCCCCAGCTCGACGTCGCGCGACAACGTCAGCTCGCCCCGGATCGGGACACCGCCGGCCTCCACCAGCCGGAACCGGCGGGTGGGCTCGCCCTTGCCTTCGAATCCGTCGCGCACCGCGGCCACCGTCGCGCGGATCGGCTCGCCCCGAAGCTCGAGGACCACCTTCGAGGCGCCGTGCAGGAACGCGACGTTGACCAGGATCGCGAGACCCACAGCGGTGAATCCCCAGCCGAAACGCAGGTCGCGGCCGGAGATCACATAGATGCCGCCCAGCGAGACGAACATGCCGACGAGGAAGCCCAGCAGGAACCAGTCCGGATTCAGCAGTGCGCTGCCGGCCACGGCCCCCACCAGCATGCCCGCGGTGAGGACGCCCACCAGCGGCAGCGCGCGGCGGATGGCCATGGTGAGTCTGACCGCGCGCGGCCGCCACCCGGTCGGACCGGCACTGTCACCCCGGGCCTCCACGGCCGACGGCACCCGAGGCTGCTGCTCCGACATGGCGCGAAGGTAGCAGTCGCTTGCGAGCTCTGACGGTTCTCGGGCGACCAGTGTGAACGGAGGGCCCGGCGGGGCCGACTGCCGGTGACCGTCCCCACCACCTGGCGACTACAGCGGTTCAGCAGCCCACGTCGATGCCCCGGGCGCGCAGGAACGGCGCCGGGTCGATCTGGTTCCACATCTGACCCTGGTGCACCTCGAAGTGCAGGTGCGGGCCGGTGGAGTCGCCGGTGGAGCCTTCCAGGCCGAGGGTCTCCCCGGCGCCGACCTTCTCGCCGACGCCGACCTTGGCTGTGCTCAGGTGCGCGTAGTGGGTCAGGTAGCCGTTGCCGTGGTTGACCACGACCGAGATGCCGTAGCCGTCGCCGACGTCGCCGGCCTTCTCCACGGTGCCGCCGAAGGCGGCACGGACCGGCGTGCCGGCGGGCATCGCGAAGTCGATGCCGGCGTGCAGGGTGCCCCACCGCTGCCCGTAGCAGGACGTGATCTCCGCGCCCTTCATCGGGATGACCCAGGACGGCTTCGGCTTGGCCGTCCTCGTCGGCGTGGGCTTCGGCTTCGGGGTCGCCTTCCTCGTCGGCGTGGCCGACGGGCTGGCGGTCGGGCCGGCGGTGGTCGGGCTGGCCGACGGGGTGGCCGGGGAGGCGGACTCACGGGCGGAACGGTCGGCGCGGGCGGCGTCCTCGGCGCGGGACGCGGCGTCCAGCGAGACGGCGGTGGGGGCGGGGGCGTCGTCGCGGTCGAACGCGATGGTGGAGGCGCCGGCGAGGCCGAGGCCGACCAGCGCGACCGCGCCGACGACGAGAGCGTGCCCGCCGCGCCGCTTCCGCAGCCGGTGCCGGCCCGGGGCGGCCACGGTCATCTCGTTCTGGGCGGGGGTGTCTTCCTGCACGGCTGACCTTCACACTCAGGGGGCTGGGGACAACCCATCCTGGGTGTCGACCGGGTCCGCGGTGGGTACGGGTACCGCAGGGTCGCCAGCGACCGGCGGGGCAACTGTCCGCCATTGTGGCGGAATGGCCGTCTCTGGCCCGATACCTGATCTTGGGCGACGGTGGCATCGCTCACAGTCCTGACTGTGACCCAGCAGACTTCCGCGCACGAAAAACCGCCCGGATCGGTTGATCCGGGCGGTCATCAGGCGATACGGAGCGTCAGGAAGCCGCTACCTCGCTGTAATAAGCCTCGACTTGCAGCTTGATGTCCACTCCGCGCTCCTGGAGCCACGGCACCGGGTCCCGCGGCTCGCCCTTGACATGGATCTCCAGGTGCAGGTGGGAGCCGTACGAGTGGCCGGTGTTGCCGACCAGACCGAGCTGGTCGCCCGCCTTGACCTGCTGCCCCTCCTTGACGTTCACGGAGGAGGAGTGGCCGTAGATGGCCTCACTGCCGTCGGCGTGCTGGACGATCACGGCGTAGCCGTACCCGCCGAACCAGCCGGCCTTGGTGACGGTGCCGGAGTGGATGGCGACGTAGGGGGTGCCCTCGGCGGCGACCAGGTCGATGCCGGTATGCAGCTTGCCCCAGCGCATCCCGTACGGGGAGTTGAAGTCGTAGCCCTGCAGGGGCAGCAGCCACGGGTCCTGGTCGCCGGCGTTGACCTCGGCGTCGCGGTTGGTGTCGCGGGAGGCGCGGTCGGCGGCGTCGGCGCGGGCCGCCGCGTCCTGGCTGGTGATCGAGGCCTGCTTGAGCTCGTCGAGGACCGACGGGCTCACGCTCTTGGCGTCGGGGAGCGCGTTCGCGCCCAGCGCGACGATGCCGGCACCGACGAACGCGGTGGTGACGACTGCCGCGTAGCGGCTGCGCGGGGGAGTGGGTACGCGACGGCGGCCGCGATATCTATCGGGCTCAGACGACAGGCGCTGGCGCACGCACACCCTCCGTTGTCGGGGATCCGATGCGATCTCCGGCCGTTCGGTGAAGCTCGGTCGAACGTCCGTTGGTCGCGTCGTCACCCGTCGGTGGACCTGATGACAACCGTGGACACGTTAGCCCTCCGCCGCGCCGGTCACAAGCGGAACCGCCGAATCGGTGAGTCTTTCTGTCCCTTTCCGTCCATCATTGTCATAGCTCGGTACGCCGGACGGCCGTCCCCGTTACTGCCCGTTCGTCGCGCAGAGTGACCGTTCGGCGGAGGCGTCCGGCTTTCTCGGGGGGCGGCCGGACGGTAGGGGTACGGCCCGGATTTCCCGCCCCCGACCGGGCGGGTTACCGTTCGTTCAGGTGATAGCCGCGGAGCCCGTGAAAGGTGTGCGCTGATGAGCTCTCGTATTCGGGTCGTCGTCGCGAAGCCGGGCCTCGACGGCCACGACCGTGGGGCCAAGGTGGTCGCGCGTGCCCTGCGCGACGCCGGCATGGAGGTCATCTACACCGGCCTGCACCAGACGCCGGAGCAGATCGTGGAGACCGCCATTCAGGAGGACGCCGACGCCGTCGGCCTCTCCGTACTCTCCGGGGCGCACATGACGCTCTTCCGGCGGGTGCTGGAGCTGCTCGCCGAGCGGGACGCCCGGGACATCGTCGTCTTCGGCGGCGGCATCATCCCGGACGCCGACATCCCCGAGCTGCAGCAGCTCGGCGTGGCGAAGATCTTCACCCCGGGCGCGACGACCCAGTCGATCGTCGAGTGGGTCCGGGGGAACGTGGCCCAGTCCGTCGCCTGACGACTGCGCAACCGCCGGGCCCGCGCCCGGCACCCTGGTCGACTCCGTCTCGCGCACTCCGGCGGTATCCGGTGGATGCCGCCGGAGTCGCGTACCTGGAGTGGGTCGGGAGCTGCCGGCGACGCTGGGGAGGGCCGGCCGGATCCGGGCACGGGGGAAGGGCCGGACGCACCCCTCACACGCCCGGCCCTTCTATGCACGATGCCCCGCCGCCACCCCTCGACCGACAGGGCATCGGCCGTTCCCGTCCTCGCGCTGAATCAGCGCTCCGACATCAGACTCAACGATGCCCCCACCAGGGGGTTACGCGTCGTCGGCGACATCCTTCGCGGCGGTTGCCGGCCGGGCCCGCGCACCGGCGAGTCGCGGGCGGCGCGCTGTGCATTACCGCACACCGCGCACCCGCTCGGTTGCCGCTGGTGCTCATCTCGCTAGGCTGCGGCCGATGGCCCGTTTCAACTGATGACGGGCGTCAACGGAGTTTCCACAACGCTGGTGGCGGCGCGACGGCGCGCCGCGGAGACGGGACGGGACGCGCAATCGTGGACCTGTACGAGTACCAGGGGCGGGACCTGTTCGAGCGGCACGGGTTGCCCGTGCTCGCCGGCGGCGTCGCCACTACCCCGGAGGAGGCCCGCGCGATCGCCGAACGCCTCGGCGGTCGGGTGGTCGTCAAGGCGCAGGTGAAGGTCGGCGGCCGAGGCAAGGCCGGCGGCGTCAAGCTGGCCGAGGGCGCGGAGGAGACGGTGGCCCGCGCCACCGACATCCTCGGCATGGACATCAAGGGTCACACCGTCCACAAGGTCATGATCACCGTGACCGCGGACGTGGCCGAGGAGTACTACTTCTCGTACCTGCTCGACCGGGCGAACCGCACCTTCCTCTGCATCGCCAGCGTCGCCGGCGGCATGGACATCGAGCAGGTCGCCGCCGAGACCCCCGACAAGGTGGTCAAGGCCCCGATCGACGCCGTCAAGGGCGTGGACGAGGCGAAGGCCCGCGAGATCGTCGACGCCGCCGGCTTCCCGGCCAAGGTCGCCGACCAGGTCGTCGAGGTCGCGGTGGGCCTGTGGAAGGCCTTCGTCGCCGAGGACGCCACGCTGGTCGAGGTGAACCCGCTGGCCAAGACGGGCGAGGGCAAGCTGCTGCTGCTCGACGCCAAGATCACCCTCGACGAGAACGCCGGGTTCCGGCACCCGGACCACGAGGCCCTGGTCGACCAGGCCGCGGTGGACCCGCTGGAGCAGGCCGCCAAGGAGAAGGACCTCAACTACGTCAAGCTCGACGGCGAGGTCGGCATCATCGGCAACGGCGCGGGCCTGGTCATGTCCACGCTCGACGTGGTCGCCTACGCGGGCGAGCGGCACGGCAACGTCAAGCCGGCGAACTTCCTCGACATCGGCGGTGGCGCGAGCGCCGAGGTGATGGCCAACGGCCTGGAGATCGTGCTCTCCGACCCGTCGGTGAAGAGCGTCTTCGTCAACGTCTTCGGCGGCATCACCGCCTGCGACGCGGTCGCCAACGGCATCGTGCAGGCGCTGGCCCTGCTGGAGCAGCGGGGCGAGAAGGCCACCAAGCCGCTCGTCGTCCGTCTCGACGGCAACAACGCGGAGGCCGGTCGGGCGATCCTCGACGGCGCGAACAACCCGCTGATCCAGCGGGTCGACACCATGGACGGCGCGGCCGAGCGGGCCGCCGAGCTGGCAGCTGCGGGGGTCTGACGATGGCTATCTGGCTGACCAAGGACTCGAAGGTCATCGTCCAGGGGATGACCGGTTCCGAGGGTTCCAAGCACACCCGGCGGATGCTCGCCGCGGGCACCAACGTGGTCGGCGGCGTCAACCCGCGCAAGGCGGGCCAGACGGTCGACTTCGACGGCACCGAGCTGCCGGTCTTCGCCTCCGTCGCGGACGCGATGAAGGAGACCGGGGCCGACGTCACGGTCATCTTCGTGCCGCCGCAGTTCACCAAGGGCGCCGTGGTCGAGGCGATCGACGCCGAGATCCCGCTGGCCGTGGTGATCACCGAGGGCGTCCCGGTGCACGACACCGCCGCCTTCTGGGCGTACAACGTGAGCAGGGGCGAGCGGACCCGGATCATCGGGCCGAACTGCCCCGGCATCGCCTCGCCGGGCGCCTCCAACGCCGGCATCATCCCGGCCGACATCACCGGCTCCGGCCGGATCGGCCTGGTCAGCAAGAGCGGCACGCTGACCTACCAGATGATGTACGAGCTGCGCGACATCGGCTTCTCCACCTGCGTCGGCATCGGCGGTGACCCGATCATCGGGACCACCCACATCGACGCCCTCGCCGCGTTCGAGGCCGACCCGGAGACCGACGCCATCGTGATGATCGGTGAGATCGGCGGCGACGCCGAGGAGCGGGCCGCCGAGTTCATCAAGGCCAACGTCACCAAGCCGGTGGTCGGCTACATCGCCGGCTTCACCGCGCCCCCCGGCAAGACCATGGGGCACGCCGGCGCGATCATCTCCGGCTCGGCGGGCACCGCCGAGGCGAAGCAGGCGGCCCTGGAGGCCGTCGGCGTCAAGGTCGGCAAGACGCCGACCGAGACCGCCAAGCTGATGCGGGAGATCATGGCCGGCCGCTGAGCGGCCGGTAGCAGCACCGTGGGCCGCTGAGCGGCCGTCAGCAGCACCGTCCGCCGCTGGGCGGACGGGTGAGACACCGAGGGGGTCGGCCGGCGACGGTCGGCCCCCTCAGTCGTCCCAGAGCGGGTACGTCCCGCTGGCCCGCCAGATCGCGGTACCGATGATGTTGAGCACGCCGAAGGCGATCGCCAGGTAGCCGAGCACCGGGGACTGGCCGTAGCGCTTCGCGTCGCGGATCGACAGGTAACCGAAGACGATGCCGAGGATGCCGCAGCAGATCAGGCCCAGGACGATGCCGAGCACGCCCCACAGCGTGGTGCGGTCCTTGCCGGCCGCCGGCGGCGGTGGGGGCGGCGGGTACGGAGCGTTCACGGCTTCCTCCCAGCGCTTCATGCCGCGACTGCAGTCGCGTCCTGCGCCGAGGCTAGACCGGATTCCGGCCCGGAAACCGGTGGATCACGGAACTCGCCGGGGCCAGGTGGGGCCGCCGGGCAGCCGCCGCCCGCGCGGCGTGCCAGAGTAGACCCGATGTCCCCGGTCACCCCTGATCAGCCTCGCCGTCCCGCCGCCGGCGTCCGCGCCGACGCCCGCCGGGACGATGCCCGCCCGGCCGGCACCCGCCGGACCGACGACGGCCGCCGGACCGACGACGCCCGCCGGAAGGACGCCCGCCGGGAGGACGCCCGCCGGGAGGACGCCCGCCGGGAGCACGACCGGCCCGGGGGCCGGCCCGCGTCGGGTGGCCGGGTGCCCGCGCCCCGCCGGCCGGAGTCGGGCCGGGGGCGGGCGCCGCTCGTCGTCGCCGCCGGGGTCGCCGCAGGCTGGGCGGCGCTCACGTCGTACCTGCCGGTCGCCCTGGTGCTGGCGCTGGCCCAGATCAGCGAGGACGCCGGCTCCGTCGCTGGTGCGCTGCGCGCCGGGCTGTCCGGCTGGCTGCTCGGCCACGGGGTGCCGCTGCAGACCACCGCCGGCCCGCTCGGCCTGGTCCCGCTGCTGCTCTCCGGGCTCGCGTTCTGGCGGCTGACCCGGGCCGGCGTGCACACCAGCCGGGCGATGGGCGCGCGGGGCGGGCGTTCGCCCCGCCAGGCACTCACCGCCGCGGTCGCGGTCGGCCTCGGGTACGGGCTGTTCGGCGCCCTCGCCGCGGTGCTGGTGAGCACCGACGACCTGCGGGTCTCCCCGGTCCGCGCCGGCGTCACCCACGCGGTCTTCGGCGCGCTCGCCGCGCTGGTCGGGGCACTGCGCACCACCGGCGTGGCCGGCCTGCTCGCCGAGCGCGCGCCGGCGGCGCTGCGCGACGGGGTGCGCACCGGGTTGGTCGCCGGGCTGCTGCTGCTCGGCGCGGGGGCCGGCGCGGCCGGGTTGGCGGTGGCGACCGGCGGGGGCGACGCCGCCGACATGATCGGCGCGTACCGGACCGGGGTGGCCGGGCAGGCCGGCATCACCCTGGTCAGCCTCGCCTACGCGCCGAACGCCACGATCTGGTCGACCGCGTACCTGCTCGGGCCCGGCTTCGCCGTCGGCGCCGGCACGGCGGTACGCACCAGCGAGGTCTCGGTGGGCGCGCTGCCGGCCGTACCCCTGCTCGCCGGGCTGCCCAGCGGCCCGGTCGACGGGTTCGGGGCGGCGCTGCTCGCGGTGCCGGTGCTGGCCGGGATGGCCGCGGGCTGGCTGCTCGCCCGGCGGCTGCTCCGCGACGCGGACGAGCGCGCGGTGCCGGACTGGGCTGCCCTGCTCGGCCCGGCGGCGCTCGCCGGCCCGGTGGTCGGCCTGCTCGCCGGCCTCGCCGCCGCGGCCTCCGGCGGCCCGCTCGGCGGTGGCCGGCTGGCCGAGATCGGCCCGGTTCCCTGGCAGGTGGCCGCCGTCTCCACCGCGGTGGTCACGGTCGGCGCGCTGCTCGGGGCCGCCGCCGCCCGGGTGCTCGCCCGCCCGGCACCCCGCGCCTGACCCGCCGATCCGGCCCGCTCACCCGGCTGCTGGCCGCGCGGCCACACCCGACCCGCCCGGGCCTCCCGCGCCTGACCCGCTGACCCACGCCCGGGCCGCTCACCCGCGCTTGGGCCGCTCACCCGGCTGCTGCCGCGTGCGACGTGTCCCCACAACGACCGGCGCGCGCGGGGCCGGGACGACGGAAGGGGCGCCCCGGAGATCCGGGACGCCCCTTCCGGGTGTCGGCTCAGGAGTTCGGCAAGGAGATGTTGGCGGCGAGCGCCACGATCTGCAGCAGCCCGAGCGCCAGACCGATTCCGCCGCAGATCAGACCCGCGAGGGCCTGACCGCCGTTGCTGGCCAGCCCCTGGGCCGCCTTCTGCCGGCCCAGCCACCCGGTGACCACCGCGGCGATGCCCAGCGGGATGCCGAGGTAGCAGCAGACCATCGGGATGGAGACGATGCCCAGGATCATCGACACCAGGCCCAGCGTGTTCTGCTGGCCCTGGGGCTGCGGGTAGCCCGCGTTCGGGTACGCCGGCATGCCGTAGGGCTGCTGGCCGTACGGATCCTGGTAGGGCTGCTGCCCGTACGGCTGGCCCGGCGCCCCGTAGGGCTGGCCCGAGGTGGGCTGGCCGTAGGGGTCACCGGAGACCGGCTGCCCGTACGGCTGGCCCGAGGTGGGCTGCTGGCCGTACGGGGCCTGCGGCGGCGGGGCGTACGGATCGTGCGGCTGCTGCCCGTACGGCGCCTGCGGGGGCGGTGCGTACGGGTCCTGCGGCTGCCCGTACGGCTGCCCGTAGGGCTGCCCGGAGGCGGGCTGGCCGTACGGGTCGTGCGGGGGCTGCTGGCCGTACGGGTCCTGACCGGGGGGTCCGGGCTGCATGGCGGATGCTCCTCAGTCGATGATCGTCAGTAGCTGCTGGCGCTGGTGTCGGAGCCCATGATCCCGGCCAGACCACCGGCGAGGCAGCACAGCAGGACGATCACGAGCCAGACGGCGCCGATGATGATGGCCCACTTCGACCACTTCTTCGACTCGTTCGCCGCCGCCTGGGCGCCCGCGTAGTCACCCTGCTGCAGCAGCGGGTTGACCTTGGAGGCGTTGATGATGGCCGGGATGGCCAGCGGCCAGAAGAAGAAGATGGCCACGATGGACATCGTCATGTTGTTGTTGATCGGCGGCTGCTGCGCGGGGTTGGGGTAACCGGGCTGCATGGTGCTCCTCGCTCCGTCGGCACTGTCCGTGCCTGATCTTGTGTGAAGGGTGCGGCGGCGGGCCGGACGGCAGCCACCGAGCGACGGGCAGCGTATCGCGTACGTGCCACTCGCGTGATCACCCGAATCGCCGCTGCCCGATCGTTGGGAGTCCTGACCTGCCCGATAGGGTGGCCGCGTGACCGAGCCCGCGTCCGTCGCCCGCCTCGTCGTCCTCGTCTCCGGCTCCGGCAGCAACCTCCAGGCGCTGCTCGACGCCACCACCGACCCCGCGTACGGGGCCCGGGTGGTGGCCGTCGGCGCCGACCGCGACGGGATCGCCGGCCTGGACCGGGCCGCCGCCGCCGGGGTGCCGACCTTCGTCGACCGGGTCAAGGACCACCCGTCGCGGGAGGACTGGGACCTCGCGCTCACCGCGCACGTCGCCGAGCACCGACCCGACCTGGTGATCTCGGCCGGCTTCCTGAAGCTGGTCGGGCCGCACTTCCTGGCCGCCTTCGGTGACCGCTACCTGAACACGCACAACACCCTGCTGCCGGCGTTCCCCGGCATCCACGGCCCCCGGGACGCGCTCGCCTACGGCGTCAAGGTCACCGGGGCCACGCTCTTCTTCGTCGACGCCGGGATGGACACCGGCCCGATCGTCGCGCAGGTCGCCGTGCCGGTACGCGACGACGACGACGTGGAGACGCTCACCGAGCGCATCAAGGAGGCCGAGCGGCGCCAGCTCGTCGAGCAGGTCGGTCGGCTGGTCCGCGAAGGTTGGACGATCACCGGAAGAAAGGTCACGGTCCCGTGAGTTCCACTCAGGACGAGCGTCGCCCGATCAGGCGGGCACTGGTCAGCGTCTACGACAAGAGCGGCCTGGTCGAGCTGGCCCGGGCCCTGCACGACGCCGGGGTGGAGATCGTCTCGACCGGCAGCACCGCGTCCACCATCTCGGGCGCGGGGGTGCCGGTGACCCCGGTCGAGCAGGTGACCGGCTTTCCGGAGATCCTCGACGGCCGGGTGAAGACCCTGCACCCGAAGATCCACGGGGGTCTCCTGGCCGACCTGCGCAAGGACACCCACGCCGCCCAGCTCGACGAGCACGGCATCGCCGGGATCGACCTGCTGGTCTCCAACCTCTACCCGTTCCAGGCCACGGTCGCCTCCGGCGCGAGCCAGGACGAGTGCGTGGAGCAGATCGACATCGGCGGGCCGGCGATGGTCCGGGCCGCCGCCAAGAACCACGCGTCGGTCGCGGTGGTGACCGACCCGGCGGCGTACCCGGCCCTGGTGGCCGCCCTCGCCGACGGTGGCTTCACGCTGGCGCAGCGTCGGGCGCTCGCCGCCCGCGCCTTCGCCGACATCGCCGACTACGACGTCGCCGTGGCCGAGTGGTTCGCCACCACGCTGGCTCCGGCCGCCGACGGGTGGCCGCAGTTCGCCGGGCTGAGCCTGCGCCGCCGGGCGGTGCTGCGCTACGGGGAGAACCCGCACCAGGCGGCGGCCGTCTACGCCGACCCGTCCAGCCCCGCCGGCCTGGCCCAGGCCGAGCAGCTGCACGGCAAGGAGATGTCCTACAACAACTACGTCGACGCCGACGCGGCCTGGCGGGCCGCGAACGACTTCACCGACCAGCCGGCGGTGGCGATCATCAAGCACGCCAACCCGTGCGGCATCGCGGTCGGCGCGGACGTGGCCGAGGCGCACCGCCGGGCGCACGCCTGTGACCCGGTGTCGGCGTACGGCGGGGTGATCGCCGTCAACCGGCCGGTCAGCGTGGAGATGGCCCGGCAGGTGGCCGAGATCTTCACCGAGGTCGTGGTCGCCCCCGGGTACGACGAGGGCGCGGCGGAGATCCTGCAGGCCAAGAAGAACATCCGGCTGCTGCACGCCCCGGCCTTCGACCCGCTGCCGGCGGAGTGGCGGCAGGTCACCGGCGGTGTCCTGGTGCAGCTGCGGGACAAGGTCGACGCCGAGGGCGACGATCCGGCGAACTGGCGGCTGGCCACCGGCGACCCGGCCGACGAGGCCACCCTGCGGGACCTGGCCTTCGCCTGGCGGGCGGTCCGCGCGGTGAAGAGCAACGCGATCCTGCTGGCCAAGGACGGCGCCACGGTCGGGGTCGGCATGGGGCAGGTCAACCGGGTGGACTCGGCACGGTTGGCGGTCGACCGGGCCGGCGCCGAGCGGGCCCGCGACGCGGTCTGCGCCTCGGACGCGTTCTTCCCGTTCGCCGACGGCCCGAAGATCCTCATCGAGGCGGGGGTACGCGCGATCGTGCAGCCCGGCGGCTCCATCCGCGACGAGGAGGTCATCGCCGCGTGCAAGGAGGCCGGCGTGACCATGTACCTCACCGGCACGCGGCACTTCTTCCACTGACGACGACACCGCCGGGGGCCACGCGGCCCCCGGCGGTCCGCCGCGGGCGGACGCCGCCCCCGCCCTGAACCTGTCGATCATGAAGTTGTTGTCCGGTACCGCGGCGTGTCGAGACAACAACTTCATGATCGACGGCGGGAACCGTGGGTGGGTCAGGGGAGGGACGGGCGGAGTTCGGCGAAGTGGCAGGCGGACGGGTGGGGGTCGGCGGCGCGGGAGACCGACAGGGGTTCCTCGCGGGCGCAGACCTCCTGGGCCTTCCAGCAGCGGGTACGGAAGCGGCAGCCGGACGGCGGATCGGCCGGGCTCGGCACGTCACCGGTGAGCCGGATGATGGTCCGGTCGTTGCGGACGTCCGGGTCCGGCACCGGCACCGCCGAGAGCAGCGCCTGGGTGTACGGGTGGGTGGCCCGCTCGTAGATCTCGTCCTCGGTGCCGATCTCCACGATCTTGCCGAGGTACATCACCGCGACCCGGTCCGAGATGTGCCGGACCACCGACAGGTCGTGCGCGATGAAGATGTACGAGAGCCCGAACTCGTCCTGGAGCTGCTCCAGTAGGTTGATCACCTGCGCCTGGATCGAGACGTCCAGCGCGGAGACCGGCTCGTCGCAGACGATCACCTCGGGCCGCAGGGCGAGCGCCCGGGCGATGCCGATGCGCTGGCGCTGGCCGCCGGAGAACTGGTGCGGGTAGCGGTTGACGTGCTCCGGGTTGAGCCCGACCACGTCCAGCAGCTCCTGCACCCGCCGCTGCTTGCTGCCCTTCGGCGCCGCCTCCGGGTGGATGTCGAACGGCTCGCCGATGATGTCGCCGACCGTCATCCGCGGGTTGAGCGAGGTGTACGGGTCCTGCATCACCATCTGCATGTTGCGCCGCAGCCGGCGTAGCTCGGCCCCGGAGGCCTTGAACAGATCCTTCCCCTCCAGGGTGGCCCCGCCGGACGTGGGCGTCTCCAGCCGCATCAGCAGTCGGGCCAGCGTGGACTTGCCGCAGCCGGACTCGCCCACGATGCCCAGGGTCTCGCCCCGGCGCAGCTCGAAGCTCACCCCGTCGACGGCCCGGACCGCGCCGGTCTGCTTCTGGAACAGCACGCCCTGGGTGATCGGGAAGTGCTTGACCAGGTTGTCGACGGAGAGGATGGTCTCGCCGCGGACCTTGGTCGGGCTAGCGGGCGCTGTCATCTCGGACCTCCTGCGCGAAGTGGCACGCGCTGGTCCGGCCGTCGCCGAGGACCAGGTCGTGTGGCACCACGTCCACGCAGACCTGCTGCACGTACGGGCACCGGGGGTGGAACGGGCAGCCGGAGGGGATCCGCATCAGGTTCGGCGGCAGCCCCTTGATCGTCGACAACTCCTGGCCGCGCACGTCCATGCGCGGGATCGACTCCAGCAGACCCTTGGTGTACGGGTGGGCGGGCGACCGGTACAGCGACCGGACGTCGGCGTGCTCGACGATCCGACCGGCGTACATGACCGCGATCCGGTCCGCGACGCCGGCGACCACGCCGAGGTCGTGGGTGATCAGGATCATCGCCATGTTGAGGTCCCGGCGCAGGTCGGCCAGCAGGTCCATGATCTGGGCCTGCACGGTGACGTCCAGCGCGGTGGTGGGCTCGTCGGCGATCAGCACCTTCGGGTTCATCGCCAGCGCCATCGCGATCATGACGCGCTGCCGCATGCCGCCGGAGAACTGGTGCGGGTAGTCGCCCAGGCGCTTCGCCGCGGCCGGGATCCGGACCAGGTCCATCAGCTCGACCGCGCGCCGGCGGGCGTCCGCCTTGGACATCCCCTCGCGCTGGCGCAGCGTCTCGCCGATCTGCCAGCCGACTCCGAAGACCGGGTTCAGCGCGGAGAGGGCGTCCTGGAAGATCATCGCGATCTCCTTGCCCCGCACCTGGCGGCGCTGCTCCTCCGACTGCTTCAGCAGGTCCCGACCCTGGTAGAGGATCTGACCGGAGCGGATCACCGCCGGCGGCGTGTCGAGGATGCCCATGATCGCCTGGGCGGTGACCGACTTGCCGGAGCCGGACTCGCCGAGCACCGCGAGGGTCTCGCCGGCGTCCAGGTGGTAGGAGACGCCGTTGATCACCTTGGCGACGCCCTCGCTCGTCCGGAACTCGACGTGCAGGTCCCGGATGTCGAGCAGGTGGCCGCCCTCGGGCGTGGGGGAGGCCGGCGTCGGGTGGACAGCGGACTGGGTCATGAGGTTCTCACCGGAGCTTCGGGTCGAAGGCGTCGCGGATGGCGTCGCCCAGCATGATGAAGGCGAGGACGGTCAGCGCGAGGAAGGCGGACGGGACGACCAGCGGCGTCGCCGACTCGCGCATGTGCACCCGGCCGGCGTCGATGTCGATGCCCCACGAGATGGTCGGGGCCTTGAGACCGATGCCGAGGAAGCTCAGCGTCGCCTCGGCGGCGATGAACGAGCCGAGCGCGATGGTGAGCACCACGATCGCCGGGGCGAGCGCGTTCGGCAGGATGTGCCGCCACATGATCCGGCCGTTGCCGGCGCCGAGCATCCGGGCCGCCGCCACGTAGTCCTGCTCCTTGGCGGTGATCACCGAGGAGCGGACCACCCGGGCGGCGGTGGTCCAGCCGAGCACCGCCAGCACGAAGATCACCGCGAACAGCCGGACGTTGTCGCTGCTGGTGCTCACCCGCTTGAGCAGCACGATCGCGGCGAGCAGCAGCGGGATGCCGAGCACGATGTCGATCACGCGGGAGAGCACCGCGTCGACCCAGCGGCCGAAGTAACCGGCCAGCATGCCGATGACCAGCGCGATGATGCCGGTGATCAGCGCGGAGAGCGCGCCGACCAGCAGCGAGGCGCGGGCGCCGTAGACCGCCCGGGCGTACGTGTCGCAGCCCTGGAAGTCGTACCCGAAGATGGCCCCGCCGGACGCCCCGTCGTGCTGCCGGGAGAGCAGGCAGTCGCGCGGGTCGTTGGCGGTGAAGAGCGAGGGTACGGCGGCCATCGCGGCGACCACCACGACCAGGGTGAGGCTGATCCAGAAGATCGGATTGCGGCGCAGGTCGCGCCAGGCGTCACCGGCCAGGCTGCGGGCCTTCTGCGGCGCGCCGATCTGGTTGGGCGCTCCGGGCTCGCCGGACACGCCCCGCCGCGCGGCCTGGTTCTCCGTGGCCGCCACGGTCTCGAAGTCACTCATAGCGGATCCTCGGGTCGAGTACGGCGTACAGGACGTCCACCACCAGGTTGGACAGGAGGTAGACCACGACGAGCACGCTGACGATGCCCACCACCAGCGGGCCGTCCTCGGTGCGGATGCCGCGGAACAGGTTGAAGCCGACGCCGGGGATGTTGAACACGCCCTCGGTGATGATCGCGCCGCTCATCAGGTTGCCCAGCTCGACGCCGAGGAAGGTGACCACCGGGATGAGCGAGTTGCGCAGCACGTGCACGCTGACGATCCGCCGCTTGACCAGGCCCTTCGACCGGGCCGTCCGGACGTAGTCGGCGCGCAGGTTCTCCGCCACCGAGGTCCGGGTCAGCCGCAGCGCGGTGGCCAGCGAGAGCGAGCCGAGCACGATGCCGGGGAGCAGCAGCGCGTACAGGTCGGGCTCGGCGCCGGCGGTGGGCGGGAAGAGCTGCCACTTGACGCCGAGGAGGTACTGCGCCAGCGGGGCCAGCACGATGGTCGGGATGCCGAGCACCAGCAGGGTCAGCACCAGCGTCGAGTTGTCGAAGATGCTGGCCCGGCGGATGCCGGCGAGCACGCCCGCGGTGACGCCGAACAGGATCGTCACGGCCATCGCGATGAGCGCCAGCTTGACCGTCACCGGCCAGGCGGCGGCGAGGATGTCGCCGATCTGGCGGCCGGTCAGCGACTGCCCGAGGTCACCCTGGAGCAGGTTCTTGATGTAGTCGAAGTAGCGGTAGAAGAAGCCGCCGACCCCGGTCTGGTCGAGGTGGAACTTCTCTGTCAGGTATGCCCGCTGGGCGGCGGTGACCGGGCGCTCGCCGGCGAGCGCCTGGATCGGGTCGCCCTGACCGGCGAACATCAGTGCGTAGACGATCAGCGTGGTCCCGAAGAAGGCGAGGACCATCTGGAGCAGTCGCCGCAGAATAAAGCGGAACATACTGTGAAGTCTCTCTGAAAAGGGGCGAAGGGCGTGGTGGGTCGGACCACCTCGCGGTGGCCCGACCCGACCAGCGCTTTTACTTGACGGCCTCGATCTTCAGCAGGTCGACCCGGTCGAAGAGATCCATCTCCACGTTCTTGACCTTGGTCGAGTGCCCGAAGTTGTTCTGGCCGTACCGCAGCGGAATCACCGGCAGGTCCTCGGCCAGGAGGTCCTCCGCCGCCTGGTACTTCTTGATCGCCTCTTCCTCGCTCGGCGCCTTGGCGCCCTCGGCCAGCAGCTTGTCGAACTCGGGGTTGCTGTAGCCGTAGTAGTTCGAGGAACCGTTGGTGCTGTACAGCGGGCCCAGGTAGTTCTCCATGGACGGGTAGTCCATGACCCAGCCCATCCGGAACAGGCCGACCGGCTGCTTCGCCTTGAGCTTGGTCAGCAGGTCCGCGAACTTGGGCTCGGCGGTGCCGACGCACTCCACGCCCAGGTTGGCCTTGAGCTGGTTGCAGGTCGCGTCGATCCAGTCCTTGTGGCCGCCGTCACCGTTGTACGACAGCTCGATCTTGGACGGGCCACCCGCGGCCTGGTACATCGCCTTGGCCTTGGCCGGGTCGAACTCGCCCGCCGCGCCGATGGTGTTCTCCCGGTAGCCGGCCACGACCGGCGAGACGAAGGAACGGGCCGGCTGCTGCGAGTCCTTGAAGATCGACTTGGTGATCTCGTCCCGGTCGATCGCCATGGAGATCGCCTTGCGGACCTCCGGCTTGCTGAATTCCTTCTGGAACGTCGGGAACGCCAGCACCTGCAGCGACGAGGCCGGGCTCTGCTGGAACCGGTCACCGAGGTCGGTGGCGGCCGTCGACAGGCTCTCGGTCGGGAGGGTCTTGATGACGTCCAGGTTGTCCGACAGCACGTCCGCGTAGGCCGCGGTCGGCTGCTGGTAGATCCGGAACTCGACGCCGGCCACCTTCGGCTGCTGGCCGGGGAAGGCGTCGTACTTCTCGACCTCGACCTTGGCGTCGTGCTGCCAGGTGCCCTTGATCTTGAACGGGCCCTGACCGACCGGCGCCTGCTCGTAGCCCTCGGCCAGCACGCCCGGGGCGGAGAAGGCCGCCTTCGGCAGCGGGTAGAAGGCCGTGTAGCCGAGCATCGTCTTGAACTCGCTGTACGGCTCGGCCAACGTCACGGTGAAGGTGAGGTCGTCGACCTTCTTCAGCCCGGACAGTGTCTTCGCGGCCGGCTTCTCGCCCTGCAGGTCCGCGTAGCCGGCGACCTTCTCGAAGAAATAGCTCGAGTTCTGGCCGTTGGGGGCGTAAGCGCCGTAGTTCCAGGCGTCGATGTAGTTCTCGGCCGTGACCTTCTCGCCGTTGTGGAAGGTGTAGCCGTCCTTCAGCTTGATCGTCCAGACCTTGTTGTCCGACGACGTCACCGACTCGGCCGCCACCTCGTACGGCTTGTTGGCCTCGTCGTAGTCGACCAGCGGGCTGAACAGGGCGGCGAGCACCTGCGAACCACTGGTCTCGTTGGTGTTGGTGGGCACCAGGTGCTGCGGCTCGGCGATCTCGATCCGCACGGCCGCGTTGGGGTCGCTCTGCCCTGATCCGCCGTCGCCGCCCGAGCCGCAGGCCACCAGGCCAAGCGTCACCGCGAGCGGGAGAGCGGTCCAGGCGGCAAGCCTACGAACTCGCATTGAGTCTCCTCATCTCCTCACGCTGCGCAGTCTGGCCCGGTGCTGGGTAACGCTGCGCAACGTTGGGCAACGGTAGGTCGCGGCTGGCTGTTCGGCAACGAGAGCGTTGCGAACCAGTAACGGAAAGCCCGCCCTCGTCTTGTCGCCCTTCCACCCCTCTGCTATGAGCGGTGCGGTGAAGCTGCTGTTCAATGTCGGTTTCGAGGCCGGCGCCCCGCGCCCGGGGGCGCGCTCCGGGCCGCCCTGCGTGGTTGCCGGCCCGCCGTCCGCTCTGTGCGGTTTCCTGATCGGCTGTCCGTCCCGAGCTGTGGTCGACTCCACACATGGTCACTCTGGGTGATTAGAGCCACCTAACGGAAAGTCACGGTTGGTCGTCGTCCCAACCTGCGGCTGTCGCCGTGAGACGATCTGGACGTGACGGCGACGATCCTGGACGGCAAGGCGACCGCGGCGGAGATCAAGGACGAGTTGCGGACGCGGGTCAAGGCACTCGCGGAGCGGGGCATCACCCCGGGCCTCGGCACCGTCCTGGTCGGGGCCGACCCGGGCTCCCAGGCGTACGTCAACGGCAAGCACCGGGACTGCGCCGAGGTCGGGATCGCCTCCATCCGCCGCGAGCTGCCCGCCGACGCCACCCAGCAGCAGGTCGACGCGGTCCTCGCCGAGCTGAACGCCGATCCGGCCTGTCACGGCTACATCGTCCAGCTGCCGCTCCCGGCCCACCTGGACACCCAGCGCGTGCTGGAGATGATCGACCCGGACAAGGACGCCGACGGCCTGCACCCGGTCAACCTCGGCCGGCTGGTGCTCGGCTACGACGCCCCGCTGCCCTGCACCCCGCGCGGGATCGTCGAGCTGCTCCGCCGGCACGACGTACCGCTGCGCGGCGCGACGGTCGCCGTGGTCGGCCGGGGCAACACCGTCGGCCGCCCGCTGGGGCTGCTGCTCACCCGGCGCAGCGAGAACGCCACCGTGACCCTGTGCCACACCGGCACCCTCGACCTCGCCTCGCACACCCGCGCCGTCGACATCGTGATCGTCGCCGCGGGCGTACCCGGGCTGCTCACCGCCGACATGATCACCCCGGGCGCGACCGTGGTCGATGTCGGCATCACCCGGGTGATCGGCGCGGACGGCAAGGGCCGGTACACCGGAGACGTGGACCCGGAGGTGGCCGAGGCGGCCGGCAAGGTGGTCCCGATGCCCGGTGGTGTCGGGCCGATGACCCGCGCCATGCTGCTCACCAACGTGGTGGAACGGGCCGAGCGGGGCTGAGGACGCCCATCGGTGTCATAACTGTCCGCCCCTGCCCTGATCGGTGCCAGGATGGCTGATACGGTCCGGAAAACCGACTGGTAGCAGGGAGTGGGACGACCATGGGTAAGAAGGTCACTGTCGTCGGGGCCGGCTTCTACGGCTCCACCACCGCACAGCGCCTGGCCGAGTACGACGTCTTCGACACCGTCGTGATCACCGACATCGTGGAGGGCAAGCCGGCGGGTCTCGCGCTGGACCTCAACCAGTCCCGCGCGGTCGAGGGCTTCGAGACCAAGGTCGTCGGCGTCACCACCGGCCCGAACGGCGAGGGCTACGAGGCCATCGAGGGCTCGGACGTCGTCGTCATCACCGCCGGCCTCCCGCGCAAGCCGGGCATGAGCCGGATGGACCTGCTGGAGACGAACGCCAAGATCGTCCGCCAGGTGTCCGAGAACGTCGCCAAGTACGCCCCGAACGCGGTCGTCATCGTGGTCTCCAACCCGCTGGACGAGATGACCGCGCTGGCCCAGCTCGCCACCCAGTTCCCGAAGAACCGGGTGCTCGGCCAGGCCGGCATGCTCGACACCGCCCGGTTCACCAACTTCGTCGCCGAGGCCCTCCAGGTGCCGGTGAAGTCGGTCAAGACCCTGACCCTCGGCTCGCACGGCGACACCATGGTCCCGGTGCCGTCGAAGAGCACGGTGAACGGCAAGCCGCTGCGCGACGCGATGCCGGCCGAGCAGATCGAGGAGCTGGTCGTCAAGACCCGCAACGGTGGCGCCGAGGTGGTGGCGCTGCTGAAGACCGGCTCGGCGTACTACGCCCCGTCGGCCGCCGCCGCCCGGATGGCCAAGGCCGTCGCGGAGGACTCCGGCGAGGTCATGCCGGTCTGCGCCTGGGTCGACGGCGAGTACGGCATCGCCGGCGTCTACCTGGGTGTCGAGGCCGAGATCGGCGCCGAGGGCGTCAAGCGGGTCGTCGAGACCGACCTGGACGCCGACGAGCTGGCCAGCCTGAAGGAGGCCGCCGAGGCCGTCCGCGCCAAGCAGGCCGACGTCGCCAACATGTGACCCGACCAGGACCCCCGAGAGGGCACGCCGGCACCGCCGGCGTGCCCTCTCCGCGTCCGCGGGGCAGGGCCCGGCCCGGCCCGGCCGGCCCGGCCGCACCCCGCACCGCCCCCTCCACTTGCCACCCGCCGCCCGGTGATCAAGAAGTTTTGGCCCTTACGGGAGCCGATTTTTGACGCAAACTTCTTGATCAACACGTCGGGGCGTGGGGGCGGCGGCTGGGGGCGGGGGCGGTTACAGCGTGGTGAAGGGGGTGCCGAGGTGGGGGGTGGCCAGGACCACCGGGCCGTGGGTGGTCAGGGCGCGCAGCAGCGCGACCCGTGACTCGCGGGCCGTTGCCGGGTCCTCCTCGTGGGCGTAGGCCAGGTCGGGGTCGACGAGTTGGACGGCGTGCACCAGGAGGTCGCCGGTGAGCAGGAGGCGCTCGTCGCCGGAGTCGATGAGCACCGACTGGTGGCCGGGGGTGTGCCCGGGCGTGCTCAGCAGGCGTACCCCCGGGGTGAGCGGGGTGTCGCCGTCGACCACCCGGAGCTGGCCGGCGGCGCGCAACGGCGCGACCAGACCGGCCGGCAGCTCCGGGTTGATCGTCTCCATCGCGTCCAGCTCGGCCCGCTGCACCAGGTAGTCGGCGTGCGGGAAGTACGGGCGGCCGGGCGTACCGGTGACCGCCCAGCCGATGTGGTCGCTGTGCAGGTGGGTGAGGACGACGGTGCGCACGTCGGCGGGGTCGATGCCGGCGGCGGCCAGTTCGGCGGGGAGCCGCCCCGGCACCGGGGCCCAGCTCGCGGCGGGCGAGCCGGCCGGTCCGATGCCGGCGTCGACCAGCGTGACCGGCCCGTCGCCGGCGCGCACCGCGAAGCTGCGGAACGGCAGCCACCAGCGGCCGTCCGCGGTGACCGAGGTGGGGTCGCGCCGGTCCGCCTCGCGCCAGTGCGCCGCGGTGGCGTCGGGGAACGCCTCGGTGCGGGGCTGGAAGAACGCCCCCTCGCCGTCGGTGAGCGCGGTGACCGTGATAGACCCGAGGGTGCGGCTCAGTGGCATCGGGCGATGGTGCCAGTGAACTCCCGTGCCGGGCATCCGGTTATCCGGCCGACCGAGGCCGGCTGGGGGGTGCCGGCCCGTTTCCAGTACGCTCGTACTGCTTGAGCACGTGTCCCCCGAGAGGAGCGCCGGTCGATGGCGAAGATCAAGGTAAACAACCCGGTCGTGGAGCTCGACGGCGACGAGATGACCCGGATCATCTGGAAGCAGATCCGTGAGCAGCTGATCCTGCCCTACCTCGACGTCGACCTGCACTACTACGACCTCTCGATCCAGCACCGCGACGAGACGAACGACCAGGTCACCGTCGACGCCGCCAACGCCATCAAGGAGCACGGCGTCGGCGTCAAGTGCGCGACCATCACCCCGGACGAGGCCCGGGTGGAGGAGTTCGGCCTGAAGAAGATGTGGCGGTCGCCGAACGGCACCATCCGCAACATCCTCGGCGGCGTCGTCTTCCGCGAGCCGATCATCATGTCCAACGTGCCGCGGCTCGTCCCCGGCTGGACCAAGCCGATCATCATCGGCCGGCACGCCCACGGTGACCAGTACAAGGCCACCGACTTCGTCGTCCCCGGCCCCGGCAAGGTGACCGTCACCTACACCCCGGCCGACGGCTCCGCCCCGATGGAGATGGAGGTCGCCAACTTCCCCGGCGGCGGCATCGCCATGGGCATGTACAACTTCGACGAGTCGATCCGGGACTTCGCCCGGGCCTCGTTCCGGTACGGCCTGGACCGCAACTACCCGGTCTACCTGTCCACCAAGAACACCATCCTCAAGGCGTACGACGGCCGGTTCAAGGACATCTTCGCCGAGGTGTTCGAGAACGAGTTCAAGGCCGAGTTCGAGGCCGCCGGCATCACCTACGAGCACCGGCTGATCGACGACATGGTCGCCGCCGCGCTCAAGTGGGAGGGCGGCTACGTCTGGGCCTGCAAGAACTACGACGGTGACGTGCAGTCGGACACCGTCGCGCAGGGCTTCGGCTCCCTCGGCCTGATGACCTCGGTCCTGCTCTCCCCGGACGGCCGTACCGTCGAGGCCGAGGCCGCGCACGGCACGGTCACCCGGCACTACCGGCAGTGGCAGAAGGGCGAGAAGACGTCGACCAACCCGATCGCGTCGATCTACGCCTGGACCCGGGGCCTGGCCCACCGGGGCAAGCTGGACGGCACCCCGGCGGTCACCGAGTTCGCCAACACCCTGGAGCAGGTCATCGTGGACACCGTCGAGGGCGGCCAGATGACCAAGGACCTCTCGCTGCTCATCTCGCGGGACGCCCCGTGGCTGACCACCGACGAGTTCATGAACGCGCTCGACGAGAACCTGGCGCGCAAGCTCTCCGCCTGATCCTCGTACGCGTCACCGACCGAGCCCGCCGGCCTCCGCCGGCGGGCTCCGTCGTACCCGGGGCCCGGCCGTCGCGCGGTTCGCGGCGAGTCGCGGTGTCCGAGCGAGCGGATCGCGCGACACGCCGCAAACGGTGGCGATCAATCCGTGGCCGCAGCCCCCGACGTCACCGGGGTGGGCGTGGGTCGTTGAAGTGGGTGGACGTGATGCCAGTCTCGTCCAGGAAGGTTGACCGCGGTCGCCTCGCGGCACGAGTGCCGATCAGCCAACCTTCCCGGCTGTCGCGCACAGCCAGCCGTCCCTTCCCTGCGGGGGGCCCTGTCCCGGGCCCCCCGCGCCCTGTTCCCCGGGCGCTGCCGCACTCGCCGCCCGGACGCGGGCCGGGGTCAGGCGGCGCGGAGCAGCTCCGCGGCCCGCTCGGGCGCGATGTCGTTGATGAAGACGCCCATGCCGGACTCCGAGCCGGCCAGGTACTTCAGCTTGTCCTTGGCCCGCCGGATGCTGAACAGCTGAAGGTGCAGGTGACCCAGCTCCCGGTCGATCCGCACCGGCGCCTGGTGCCAGGCCGCGATGTACGGCATCGGCAGGTCGAAGAGCCCGTCGAAGCGGCGCAGCACGTCCAGGTAGAGCGGGCCGAACGCGTCCCGCTCGGCGTCGGTCAACGCCGGGATGTCGGGCACCGGCCGGTGCGGCGCCACGTGCACCTCGAACGGCCAGCGGGCCGCCGCCGGGACGTACGCCGTCCAGTGCTCGTTGCTGGTGACCACCCGGTCGCCGGCGGCCCGCTCGGCGGCGAGCACGTCGGCGTAGAGGTTGCCCCCGCCGGTGCGCTCGGCGTGCCGGCGGGCGGCGGCCAGCAGCGACCGGGTCCGCGGCGTGACGAAGGGGTACGCGTAGATCTGCCCGTGCGGGTGGTGCAGGGTCACCCCGATCTCCACGCCCCGGTTCTCGAAGCAGAACACCTGCTCGACGCCGGCCAGCTCGGCGAGGGCCACGGTCCGGTCGGCGAGCGCGTCCAGCACGGTGCGCACCCGGCGCGGCGGCAGGCCGGCGAACGAGGCGTTGTGGTCGTCGGTGAAGCAGACCACCTCGCAGCGGCCCCGGCCCGGGCGTACCGGGGTGAACGGGGTGATCTCGGCCGGCTCGTCGGCCACCCGCTGGCTCAGCGAGGGGAACCGGTTCTCGAACACGGCCACGTCGTAGTCGGGGGCCGGAATCTCGCTGAGCCGGTCGCCCCGGGTGGGGCAGAGCGGGCACTGGTCGGCCGGGGGGAGGAAGGTGCGGGTCTGCCGGTGCACCGCCACCGCCACCCACTCGTCGGTCAGCGGGTCGTACCGCAGCTGGGAGGCGGGCGGGGGAGGGGGCAGCTCGCGCCGGTCCGGCTGGTCGCGGACCGCGTCGTCCCGTTCGTCGAAGTAGATCAGCTCGCGGCCGTCCGCCAGTTCGATCGCCGTACGCTTCACCGCGCCGTCCTCTCCGTCGTCGCCCGGCCCGTGCTCGCCACGACCACCAGCTCTCCCACCTTCTCGTCCAGTACCCGGCGCGCCTCGGGAGCCAGCCGGTCGTCGGTGACCAGCACGTCGGCCGCGGTGAGGCCGACGATCGAGGAGATGCCCACGGTGCCCCACTTGGTGTGGTCGGCCAGCACCACCAACCGGTCGGCGGCGGCCACCAGGGCCCGGTCGGTCTCCGCCTCCATCAGGTTCGGCGTGGTGAAGCCGGCCCGCTCGGTGATCCCGTGTACGCCGAGGAAGAGCAGGTCCAGGTGCAGCGAGCGGATCGCCTCCACGGCAAGTGGGCCGACCAGCGCGTCGGACGGGGTGCGCACCCCACCGGTGAGCACCACGGTCTGGTCGGTGCGGCCCTGCGCGTGCAGGATCTCGGCCACCGGCAGCGAGTTGGTCACCACGGTCAGCCCGGGCACCTCGACCAGGCGGCGGGCCAGCTCGGCGGTGGTGGTGCCGGCCGACAGCGCGACCGCCGCGCCGGGGCGGACCAGCTCGGCGGCCCGGCCGGCGATGGCGGCCTTCTCCGCGAGCTGCCGCACCGACTTGGCGTGGAAGCCCGGCTCGTCGGTGGAGCTGGGGCCGGGGACGGTGGCGCCGCCGTGCACCTTGGCCAGCAGGCCCTGCTCGTGCAGCGTCTCCAGGTCACGTCGGATCGTCATGTCGGAGACGCCGAACTCCGCCGCCAGCTCGGTGACGCGGACGCCGCCGGTGGTGCGGACCCGGTCGAGGATGGCCGCCTGCCGCTGCCGCGCCAGCATCCGTCCGTACCTCCGGCTCCCGCGCACTCTCACACGCGCTCAAACGTGTTCCAACAAAGATGAACACTAGCGCGCAGGGGGCAGCGACGGAAGGTGACCCTGGCGGGAATCAGGCGGACTGGAGGCGGGGCTCCACCCAGCCGGTCTCGGTGAGGTGGTTCATCACCGACAGGACCGCCTCGTCGACGGTCAGGTCGGTGGTGTCGACCACGATCTCGGCGTCGGTCGGCTCCTCGTACGGGTCGTCGACGCCGGTCATCCCGGTGAGCAGGCCGGCCCGGGCCCGGGCGTACAGGCCCTTGCGGTCACGCCGCTCGCAGACCTCCAGCGGGGTGGCCACGTGGACCAGCACGAAACCGGCCCCGGCCGCCAGCGCCATCTCCCGGGCGGTCGCCCGCGCCTGGGCGTACGGGGCGATCGGGCAGCAGATGCCCACCCCCCGGTGCCGGGCGACCTCGGCGGCCACCCAGCCGATCCGGCGGACGTTGGCGTCCCGGTCCGCCCGGCTGAAACCGAGCCCCGCCGACAGTTCCCGGCGCACCACGTCGCCGTCGAGCAGGGTCACCGTCCGGTCGCCCTGCTCCCGCAGCACGTCCGCCAGCCCGCGGGCGATGGTCGACTTGCCGGAGCCGGACAGGCCGGTCAGGAAGACCACCAGGCCCCGGTGCCGCCGCGGCGGGCGGGCCCGACTCAGCTCCTTCGCCACCGCCGGCGGGGTGTGCCACTCGGGCAGCGGGAAGCCCCGGTCCAGCAGGTCGTCGATCTCCTCCTGGCGCAGCGCCAGCCGCCGGTTGCGCGGCGGGATGTCCTCCCGCCAGCGCCACTGCCCGTCCCGGTTGTCGTAGGCCAGCTCGCGGGGGACCAGCACCCGCAGGCCGGCGCCGGAGAGCATCTCGCCGGTGGAGAGCAGGTGGGTCACCCCGTACGCGGCGGAGATCCGGGCCCGCAGCAGGGCGTCGCCGATCTCGTCGCGACCGCGCGGCATCGGCACCGCGACCAGGGTCGCCGGGGGCATCCGGTCGCGGGCGGCGAAGACGCTGCGCACCAGGGCCTCCGGCGGCACGCCGCCGGAGCCGCCCTCACCCACCGGGATCATCACCAGCAGGTGGGCGCCCAGGGTACGGGCGGCGTGCGCGATCTGCGCCAGCTGCGGCCGGTGCAGGGGCCGGTCGGCGATCACGCCGAGCACCCGGCCCGGGGGCAGCAGCGCCCGAACCTCCTCCGGGTTGCGGCGCAGCCGCTGGAACGGGCCGTGCCCGCCGTCGCCGAGCCGGCGGACCGGGCCGCCCACCCCGGCCACGCCCTCGCGGGCCGCCCAGACGTCGGCGACCTCCAGCGCGGCGACCGGTGCGCCCTCGCCGTCGCTGAGCACCACCGTGCGGCGTCCCGGGTCGGTCGGGTCCAGCCCGGCGGCCAGCGCCGCCGGCACCTGGAGGGTCACCGGCACCGGCCACGGCGTGCCGTCGGCGAGCCGGCCGCGACGCTGCAGCGAGGCCAGGTCGGCGCGGGTCATGAAGCCGACCAGCGGCGCGTACGCCCCGGTCAGCAACAGCTCCAGATCGGCCAGCTCACCCGGGCGCGGCGTGTACGCCGGCGCGTCCCGAAGCACCTCGTCGGGCAGCACCCACCCGTTGCTCATCCGTACCCCTCACTCGCTGACCGGCACACAGTTTCGCAGCCGACCGGCGATCGGTCGAGAGCGCCACTCCACTGCCGCCCGGGCGGTTGGGAACGGCTCAACCGGTCGGGGTGAGCGGGGCGGCCCCGAACGAGACCGCGAACCGCTTGCACCAGATGGACACGCTGGTCAGCCCGGCCAGATCCGTGCCCGGCGGGATGTCGTACGCCTGGTCGCCACGGTTGCCCTTGAGCCGGCCCAGCTCGACCCACCGGCCGTCGTCGAAGACGTCCCAGCCGGCCCGGCCGGCGCGTACCGGCTGGTCGGTCAGCCAGACCCGCAGGTCGGGGCCGTTGGAGGTGGCCAGGCCCACCAGTTCCAGCCGGTGCCGCCCGTCGCCGGCGCGGACGACCCGGGCGGCGCCCGAGGTGTCGTGCTCGTGGGTGACGAACTCTCCCCGGCTGAGCAGCGTCGGCCCCGCCGGGGTCGGCGTCGGCCCGGTCGGTCCCGCGCCCCCCGTGGGCGTGGGACCGACCGACGGCGTGGCGGCCACGTCCACGTCGGACAGCCGCTCGGCGACCCGGGTGTCGGTGACCGCCTTCCAGGGCTGGAACCACCACAGCCCGACGGCCGCCCCGGCGGCGAGCACGACGACGACGGCCCAGGTCAGCGGAGTACGCAGCAGGCGAGTGACCACGTCGTCCAGTCTGCCGGGCCGGGCCGCCCCGGTCATCGCGCCGCCGGGTTACGAAACCCTTACCGGCCGCTCGCGCCCGAGGCGCGGAATCTGGCGTGTCCCCCGGACGGGTTCTCAGGGACGACCCCGGGCGATTCCTGATACCCCCACGGGCGTCGGCTTCCTACGCTGACGGGCGTGACACTCATAGCGACCGAGTCGCTGACCAAGACGTACGGGGGTCGGATCACCGCGTTGGCCGACCTGACCGTCGCGGTGGAGCCCGGGATCATCGGCCTGGTGGGCGCGAACGGCGCCGGCAAGTCGACCCTCATCAAGATCCTGCTGGGCCTGCTCGCCCCGACCAGCGGCCGGGTCTCCGTCCTCGGCCTCGACCCGACCACCGACCCGGCGGCCGTACGGGCCCGGGTGGGTTACATGCCCGAGCACGACGCGCTGCCGCCCGACCTCACCGCCGCCGAGCTGGTCACCCACCTCGGCCGGATCAGCGGCCTGCCCCGGACGACGGCCCGCGAGCGGGCGTCCGAGGCGCTGCGGCACGTCGGCCTCTACGAGGAGCGCTACCGGCCGGTCGGCGGCTACTCGACCGGCATGAAGCAGCGGGTCAAGCTGGCCCAGGCCCTGGTGCACGACCCGGACCTGCTGCTGCTCGACGAGCCGACCAACGGCCTCGACCCGGCCGGCCGGGACGACATGCTCGCGCTGGTGCACCGGATCGGCACCGAGTTCGGCATCTCCGTGCTGGTCTGCTCGCACCTGCTCGGCGAGGTGGAGCGGATCTGCGACACGCTGGTCGCCATCGACGGCGGGCGGCTGCTGCGGGCCGGCCCGATCGCCGCCATGACCTCCGCCACCGACGTGCTCGCCGTCGAGGTCAGCGAGGGTACGGAGGAACTGGCCACCCGGCTCGCCGCGCTCGACCTGCCGGTCAGCCGGGACGGGCGGATGCTGCTCGTCCCGCTCGCCGACGAGGCCACCTACGACCTGATCCTCGGCGCGGTCGCCGAGCTGGACCTGCCGCTGCACCGGCTCGACCAGCGGCGGCACCGGGTGGCCGAACTCTTCGCCACGAGGGAGCCCAGTCATGTCTGAGCCGACCGGCGTCATCCACGACATCGGCTACCAGCGCTACACCGGCCCCCGCCTCGGCCGCCGGCACGTCTTCGGCGCGCTCTACCTGCACGGTCTGCGGACCGCCTTCGGGCTGGGCCGCAGCGCCAAGGCCAAGATCTTCCCCTGGTTGGTGGTCGGCATCGTCACCCTGGTGGCCGCCGGCGCCACCGCGGTCCGCAGCCAGATCGGCGAGGTGGTGATGACGTACGCCCAGTTCGCCGACTCGATGAGCTGGCTGGTCATCTTCTTCGCCGCGGTGGCCGCGCCGGAACTGGTCTCCCGGGACCTGCGCAGCGGCGTGCTGCCGCTGTACTTCTCCCGGCCGCTGCCGCGCGGCGACTACGCCCTGGCGAAGCTGCTGGCCCTGGTCAGCGCGCTCTGGCTGCTGCTCGGCGCGCCGCAGCTGGTGATGTTCCTCGGCGCGGCGTTCACCACCGGCGACGGGATGCGCGGCGTCTGGAACGAGCTGCTCGACCTGCTGCCGGGGCTGCTCTACGCGGGCCTCTGGGCGGTCGTCTTCGCCTCGGTCGGCCTGCTGGTCGCCTCGCTCACCGGCAAGCGGGCGTTCGCGGCCGGCGGGATCGTGGCGGTCTTCCTGATGACCACCCCGATCGTCGGCACCCTGTCCATCCTGCCCTCCCGCACCGTCAACGAGCTGGCCGGACTCGGCTCGCCGTCGACCATCGTGCAGGGGGTCGGCATCTGGTCGCTGGGCGACCTGCTGGTCTCCGAGGACCAGGGTGGACCGGACATCGGCGGCTTCGGCCCGGTCTACGCCCTCGCCGCCATGCTGCTGGTCGCCGGCTGCGTCGCCCTGCTGCTGCTGCGATACCGGAAGGTGGCCGCCCGATGACCACGATCAGCGCCGATCCCACGGCGAGCGTCCCGACCACCGCCACCAGCACCCTCGACCTGGCCGGGGTGTCCCGCTGGTACGGCAACGTGGTGGCGGTCAACGACATCACCATGCGGCTGGGCCCCGGGGTCACCGGCCTGCTCGGCCCGAACGGCGCCGGCAAGACGACCCTGCTGCACATGATGGCCGGCTTCCTCGCCCCGTCCCGGGGCGCGGTGACCCTGGACGGCGAGCCGACCTGGCGCCACCCGGAGGTCTACCGCCGGCTCGGGCTGGTCAGCGAGCGGGAGGCGGTGCACACCTTCCTCACCGCGTACGAGTTCGTGCTGGCCAGCGCGAAGCTGCACCGGCTGCCCGACCCGGCGGCGGCAGCCCGACGGGCGATCGCCCTGGTCGAGCTGGAGGGGGCCCAGGACCGGCGGATCGGGACGTACTCGAAGGGCATGCGGCAGCGCGCCCGGGTCGCCGCGGCGCTGGTGCACGACCCGCAGGTGCTGCTGCTCGACGAGCCGTTCAACGGGATGGACCCGCGCCAGCGGCTGCACATGATGGGGCTGCTGCACTCCCTCGGCGACGCGGGCCGGACGATCCTGTTCAGCTCGCACATCCTGGAGGAGGTCGAGCAGGTCTCCGGCACCGTGCAGGTGATGGTGGCCGGCCGGCTCGCCGCCTCCGGGGACTTCCGGACCATTCGCCGGCTGATGACCAACCGGCCGCACGTGTTCACCGTCCGCTCCACCGACGACCGGGGGTTGGCGGTCGCGCTGATGGCCGAGCCCTCGGTCACCGGCGTCGAGCTGGACCGCACCGGCCTGACCGTCAAGGCCGGCGACTACGGCGCCTTCACCCGGGCGCTGCCGAAGATCGCGCTGGCCCACGGCGTCCGGGTCCGGCAGTTGCTGCCCGAGGACGAGTCCCTGGAGAGCGTCTTCTCCTACCTGGTGGAGGCCTGATGTCGACCGTTTCCTGGATCACCGCGCGCGGGCTGTTCGGCCGGCGTCGCTTCCTGATCCTGCTGCCGTTGCCGCTCCTGCTGCTCGGGCTGGCGATGCTCTGCCGGTCGCTCGGGGTCCAGCCGGGTGACTGGGGGCCGCCGGTGCTGGTCGGCCTCGGCCTGGCCGTGGTGCTGCCGGTGGTCGCCCTGATCGTGGGCACCGGCGTGCTGGGCGCCGAGATCGACGACGGCACCGTGGTGCACATCCTCACCAAGCCGCTGCCGCGCTGGCAGATCGTGCTGCCGAAGCTGGCGGTGGCCGCCGTGGTCAGCGCGACCACCGTCGCCGTGCCGCTCTTCGTCGCGGGCGTGCTCGCCGATTCGGTACGCCTCGGGCTGGCCCTCGCCGCCGCCTCGGCGCTCGGCGCGCTGGCGTACTCGGCGCTGTTCCTGGCGCTGAGCCTGCTCACCCGGCGGCCGGTCCTGCTCGGGCTGGTCTACGTGCTGATCTGGGAGGGGCTGCTGGGCAACTTCGTCAGCGGCACGAAGGTGCTCTCGGTCCAGCAGTGGGTGGTCGCCATGGCCGACCGGATGGCCCCCACCGACCTGCTGTCGGCCACCGTCTCCGTCCCCGTCGCGGCGGTGCTGACCGGCGTCGTCGCGGTCGGCTTCACCGTCCTGGCGATCGACCGCCTCCGCTCCTTCTCCATGGCCGGCGAAACCAGCTGACCGCCCGCACCGCCCCGCCCCGCCGAAGCGAAGCGGGGCGGGGCGGTGGGGGTTAGAAGGCGCAGGCGATGACGAGTTCGGGGGTGCGGTCGGGGAGCAGGTCGAGTTTGGCGATGCGGCCGGCGGCGCGGAGGTCGTCGGCGATGAGGGTGAGCTGCTCCAGCAGGGCGGCGGGGCCGAGCGCCTCGGCCAGCGGCACCTCCGCCTTCATCGACAGCTTCCGTTCCGACTTGGCCCGGCGCACCTGGCCGAGCGCGTCCCCGGCCAGCCGCAGCAGGTGCGGGTCGGCGGTGCCCTCGACCGCCCGCCCCACCTCGTAGGTGGTCGGCCAGGTGGCCCGGTGCACCGAGCCGTACCGCCACCAGGACCAGACCTCCTCGGCCACGTACGGCAGCACCGGGGCGAAGAGCCGCAACTGCACCGACAGCGCGGTGGCCAGCGCCGCCCGTGCCGACTCGGCACCCGGCCCGGAGCCGTAGGCGCGCTCCTTCACCAACTCGATGTAGTCGTCGCAGAACCGCCAGAAGAACGCCTCGGTGACCTGGAGCGCCGCCGTGTGGTCGTACGAGTCGAAGGCGGAGGTCGCGGCGGCGACCACGCCGGAGAGTTCGGCGAGCATGGCGGTGTCCAGCGGCGCGGTCGCCGGGGCGCGCAACGCGTCCGCGGCGCCCAGCCCCAGGGCGAACCGGGAGGCGTTGAGCAGTTTGGTGGCGAGCCGCCGGCCCACCTTGATCTGCGCCGGGTCGAAGGCCAGGTCCATGCCGGGCTTGCCGTTGGCCGCCCAGTACCGCACCGCGTCGGAGCCGTGCTGCTCCAGCAGCGCCATCGGGGTGACCACGTTCCCCTTGGACTTGGACATCTTCTTCCGGTCCGGGTCGAGGATCCAGCCGGAGAGCACCGCGTCCCGCCAGGGCAGCACGCCGTGCTCCAGGTGGGCACGGACCACAGTGGAGAAGAGCCAGGTCCGGATGATCTCCTGCCCCTGCGGGCGCAGGTCCATCGGGAAGACCCGGCTGAACAGGTCCGGGTCGGTCTCCCACCCGCCGACGATCTGCGGGGTCAGCGAGGAGGTCGCCCAGGTGTCCAGCACGTCCGGGTCGCCGACGAAGCCACCCGGCAGCCCGCGCTGCGACTCCTCGAAACCGGGCGCCGGATCGCTGGACGGATCGACCGGCAACATCGCCTCGTCCGGTGTGAGAGGGTGGGACAAGTCCGGCTCGCCAACGTCGTCGAGCCGGTACCACACCGGCACCGGCACCCCGAAGAAGCGCTGCCGACTGACCAGCCAGTCACCGGTCAGCCCGCCCACCCAGTGGTCGTACCGGTGCTTCATGTGCTCCGGCACCCAGCGCAGCTCGCCGCCCCGGGCCAGCAGCTGCTCCCGCAGGCCGGCGTCCCGCCCGCCGTTGCGCAGGTACCACTGGCGGGTCGAGACGATCTCCAGTGGCCGGTCGCCGCGCTCGTAGAACTTCACCGGGTGGGTGATCGCGCGCGGCTCGCCGACCAGGTCACCGGCGTCGGCCAGCAGCTGCACCATGGTCCGCCGGGCCCCGTTGACGGTCTGCCCGGCCAGGGCGGCGTACGGCTCGGCCGGCACCCCGTGCGGCGGCTCCGGCAGCAGCCGGCCGTCCCGGCCGATCACCACCCGGGTGTCCAGCTGCAGCTCCCGCCACCAGGTCACGTCCGTCAGGTCGCCGAAGGTGCAGACCATGGCGATGCCGGTGCCCTTGGCCGGGTCCGCCACCGGATGCGCGCGCACCGGCACCTCGACCGCGAAGACCGGGCTACGCACCGAGCTGCCCACCAGGTCCGCGTATCGCTCGTCGTCGGGGTGGCAGACCAGCGCCACACAGGCCGGCAGCAGCTCCGGGCGGGTGGTGTCGATCAGCACCTCGCGCCCGCCCGGCCCGGTGAACCGGAGCCGGTGGTACGCCCCGGGCCGCTCCCGGTCCTCCAGCTCCGCCTGGGCCACCGCGGTGGCGAAGCCGACGTCCCAGAGCGTCGGCGCCTCCGCCTGGTACGCCTCGCCCCGGGCCAGGTTGCGCAGGAACGCCCGCTGGCTCGTCGCCCGCGCCACCCGCCCGATCGTCGTGTACGTCAGCGACCAGTCCACCGACAGCCCGAGCCGCCGCCACAGCGCCTCGAAGACCTGCTCGTCGGCGGCGGTCAGCCGCTCGCACAGTGCCACGAAGTTGCGCCGGTCGATCGGTGTCGGGTCCTTGCGCCGCTCCTCGCTCACCGGCGTCGCCGGCGGTTGCCAGTGCGGGTCGTACGGCAGCGACGGGTCGCAGCGCACCCCGTAGACGTTCTGCACCCGGCGCTCGGTGGGCAGGCCGTTGTCGTCCCAGCCCATCGGGTAGAAGACCGTCCGGCCGCGCATCCGCTGGAAGCGGGCCACCATGTCGGTGTGCGTGTACGAGAAGACGTGCCCCATGTGCAGCTCGCCCGATACGGTCGGCGGCGGGGTGTCGATCGCGTACACGTCCGACCGCTCCTTCGAGCGGTCGAACGCGTACGTGCCCTCCTCCTGCCAGTGGCGCGCCCAGGTCTCCTCGAGCCCGTCCAGGGTCGGACGCTCGGGGACGCCGGCGCGGGCCGTCCTCGCCGTATCAGTCATCGGTCGATCGTAGGCAGCCCACGTCGCCCTGCCCACGGCTTATCCGGGGTGTCGCCTAACGGTTCGAGGAGCCGATCGGGTTGAGCAGCGGGCCGCGGGTGGCGAGCTGGATGCCGAGGCCGGTGTTGGCGTTCACCCGGTCCAGGATGGTGGAGACCGGCATGTAGTAGTTCTGCTCGTTCGGGTTCGTGCAGGCGCCGCTGCCCGGGTCCCCGTCGTTCAGGATGCCGAGCGCCCGGCCGTCCGACTCGGTGAAGAGCGGGCCGCCGCTGTCACCGGGGCGGGCGCAGACCCGCACGTTGATACGGCCGTTGGTCTTGCTGGTGACCGTGCCGCAGCGGGTACCCGGAACGTAACCCTCGCCCGCCCCCGAGTCGACGTACACCTCGCCCGCCTTGGGGGTGTAGGCCGAGCCGGTCGCGCAGACGACCCAGCCGACCTGCACCGCGCTGTAGGGGGTGTACCCGGTGATCTTCACGTCGCGGCTGCCCTTGGTGGCGCAGGCCGGGTTGTCCGTCACGCACCAGTAGTTGACCAGGCTGGCCTGGTCGCCGCCGCTCCGCCGCGGGTACGCCCACCGGTCGATCGCGCCGTTCTGGTACGGGATCACCGCGTAGTCGTAGGTAGTGTTGTTCTCGGCGAGCACCGGGCTGGTGGACTCCACGCCGACCGGCACCTTCGGTCCGAGGAACTGGTGCCAGGTCCGGTCGAGCTCTGTGTGCCGCCCGCCGACCACGCAGTGCCCGGCGGTCAGCACGTAGTACCGCCCGGACCGCGCCCGCAGGTTGAAGCCGCTGGTGCAGCCGCCGACCGTGTCGTCGTCGCGGGGCACGTCCAGCCGGATGCCGCCGCGCATCGGCGCCTGGGCGCAGTAGCGCGGGTCGCACGGCGCCTTCTCGATCGAGGGCGGGAGCTGCCGGGTCCGGGCCGGCACCCCGGCGGACTCGAGCGCGCCGGCCAGTCGGGCGTCGTCCGCCGCGACCGCGCCGCCGGTGAGGACCAGGACCTCGTTGGCCTGCTCGTCGACCACCACGTCGGTGCCCGCGGTCGCACCGAGCGCGCCGGCCACGCGGGTCGCCGCCTCGGTGAGCTCGCGCAGCGAGTGGCGCACCGGGACGACCTTCACGTGGGCGGCGTCCGGCACCCCGGTGACCGCCTTCGCGACCGGGGCCGGGTCGGTGGCCGCGATGGTGAGGACGCCGCCGCCGGCCTGGTCCAGCCACATGCCGGCGTACTCGGCGGGGTACCTCGCGGCGAGGGTGGCCGCGAGCGGCGCGGAAAGTTCCTGGAGAGCGACCCGGCGGGCCGCCTCGTCCTGGCTGACCCGGTAGCGGTCGCTCAGGTAGGCCACCGAGGCCGGCGCGTCCTTCGCCACCTCCCCGGCGGGCCGCCCGACCGCGGTGACCGGTCGGGCGTCCGACGTGGAGCGCGTCGCCCCGGCTCGACTGCCGATGCCGCTGTCCGCGCTGGGCGGCGTGTCCGCCGGGGCGGCACCGGCCGTCGCCGACAGGTCGCCGGCCGCCGAGACGGCGGTCGGTGTGGCACCGGCGTCGCCCTCCCTGGTCAGCGCGACCGTCGCCGCGCCCACCGTGCTGATCACCAATGCCGCCGCGACAACCACTCGTCGTCGGATCCGCACGCCGCAACCTCCCCGTGTGTTCGGCTGTGCCTGACCGGTCCCACCGGGCGTCGCCCTCGGGCGATCGCCGGGCCGATCGACGCCCGGCAGTCTAGCCGGGGGACGGGTCCCCGGGTTGCCCGCGTCGTCGCGACAGCGCCCGGGGACCGGCGGTTCAGACCAGCGAGTCGCGCCACTGCCGGTGCAGGGCGGCGTACCGGCCACCGGCGGCGGCGAGCCGCGCGGGCGGTCCGTCCTCCACCACCCGACCCCCGTCGAGGACCAGCACCCGGTCGGCGGTCTCGACCGTGGAGAGCCGGTGCGCGATCACCAGCGCGGTGCGGTCGCGCAGCACGGTGGCGAGCGCCCGCTGCACCAGCCGCTCGGTCGGCACGTCCAGCGACGAGGTCGCCTCGTCGAGGATCAGCACCCGCGGGTCGGCCAGGAACGCCCGGGCGAACGCGACGAGCTGCCGCTGCCCGGCGGAGAGCCGGCCGCCGCGCCGGTGCACCTCGGTGGCGTACCCGTCTCCGAGCGCGGCGATGAAGTCGTGCGCGCCGATCGCCCGCGCGGCGGCCTGCACCGCCGCGTCGTCGGCGCCGGGGCGGCCGAACCGGATGTTCTCCGCCACCGTGTCGCTGAACAGGTGGTTCTCCTGGGTCACCAGCACCACCGCGCGGCGCAGTTCCGGGTCGGCCAGGTCGCGCAGGTCGATCCCGTCCAGCTCGACGGCGCCGCTGTCCGGGTCGTGAAAGCGGGCCAGCAGCTTGGCGACGGTGGACTTGCCCGCCCCGGTCGGCCCGATCAGCGCGACCGTCTGCCCGGCCGGCACCCGCAGGTCCAGCCCGACCAGGATCGGCGTGCCCGGCCGGTAGCCGAAGGAGACCGACCGGAACGCCACCGCCCCGCGCCCCGGCCCGGTGGGCAGCGGCACCGGCTGTGCCGGTTCGGGTACGCCGGGCCGCTCGTCGAGCACCCCGGCCAGCTTCTCCAGCGCCGCCGTCGCCGACTGCAACGAGTTGTAGAACTGGCTCAGCTCCTGCATCGGCTCGAAGAAGCGGCGCAGGTAGAGCAGGAAGGCGGCGAGCACCCCCACCTCCGTCGCGCCGCCGAGCACCCGCCAGCCGCCGTACCCGAGCACCACCGCGACGGTGACGTTGCCGATCACCTTGATCCCCGGCGAGTAGGTGGCGATCAGCCGGAACGCCCGCAGGTTGGCCCGCCGGTACCCGTCGTTGACCGCCCCGAAGATCTGCTGGTTGCGCGGTTCCCGCCGGTACGCCTGCACGGCGCGGATGCCCCGCAGCGACTCCACGAAGTGCACGATGACCAGCGCCACCGCCTCCCGGCTGCGCCGGTACGCGTCGGCGGACGCGCGGGCGAACCAGCGCGACAGCAGGTAGAGGAACGGGAAGGCGAGCAGGGTGACCGCGGCCAGCGGCAGGTCCAGCCAGAGCAGGATGGCGGCCACGGAGAGCACCGACAGTGCGGCGGTCACCAGGCTGTCGATGCCGCCGTCGACCAGCTCGGCGATGGACTCCAGGTCGCTGGTCAGCCGGGACACCACCCGGCCGGAGGTGTAGCGCTCGTGGAAGCCGACGGAGAGGCGCAGGAAGTGCCCGTACACCCGCCGGCGCAGCTCCAGCAGGACGGCCTGGCCGATCCGCGCGGAGAGGGTGAGGAAGCCGCGCCGGGCCGCGTACTCGGTCACGGCCGCGACCACGAAGGCGCCGGCGACGGCGGCCAGCGGGCGCGCGTCGCCGGCCCGCAGCGGCGCGATGGCCCGGTCGATGCCGAGCATGACCAGGTACGGCCCGGACATGGCGGCCGCGTTCTGCGCCAGCAGCAGGCCCACCGCCAGGCCCAGCCGGCCCCGGTGCGGGCGCAGCAGCTCGCCCAGCAGCGCCCGGCTGCGGGCGCGCAGGTGGGCCACCGCCTCGGGTGCGGTGTCCTCGGCGCGGCTGCGGTCGGCGTCCGGGTCGGTGGCCAACCCCCGCCAGCGGGACTCCTCGGGTGGCTCGGCCCGCTGCCGGGGCAGCCGGAGTGTCATGAGTGCACCAGACCGGGCGCGGAGTTCGGCTCCGCGGAGAGCACCGCCCGGTACGCCGGCACGGTGGCGAGCAGCTCGGAGTGCCGCCCCACCGCGACGATCCGGCCCCCGTCGAGCAGCGCCACCCGGTCGGCCAGCGCGACGGTCGACGGGCGGTGCACCACCAGCAGCGCGGTGGTGTCCCGCAGCACCCGTCTCAGCGCCGCCTCGACCAGCGCCTCGGTGTGCACGTCGAGGGCGGAGAGCGGGTCGTCCAGCACGAGCAGCGCGGGCCGGCCGAGCACCGCCCGGGCCAGCGCGAGCCGTTGCCGCTGCCCGCCGGAGAGCGACAGTCCCTGCTCGCCGACCCGGGTCGCCAGCCCCCACGGCAGGTCGTACGCGAACTCGGCCTGGGCCAGCGCCAGCGCGGCCCGGACCTCCTCCTCGTCGGCGTCGGGGCGGCCCAGGGTGAGGTTCTCCCAGACCGACATGGAGAACAACGTCGGCTCCTCGAAGGCCACCCCGACCAGCCGGCGCAGCGAGGCCAGCCGCAGGTCGCGCAGGTCGTGCCCGTCCAGCGTGATCCGCCCGCCGGTCACCTCGTGCAGCCGGGGCACCAGGGAGAGCAGCGTGCTCTTGCCGGTGCCGGTGGCGCCCACCAGCGCCAGCGTCTCGCCCGGCTCCACGGTCAGCTCGACCTCCCGCAGCACCGGCTCGGGCGCGCCGGGATAGCGGAACGAGACGCCCTCGAAGCGCAGCCGGCCCCGCACCGCCGCCGGGGCGAGCGTGACCGCGTGTGGAGCGTCCACGATGGACGGCGACGTGTCCAGCACCTCCTGGATCCGGTCGGCCGCGGTCGCCGCCTCCTGGGCGTTCGCGATGATCCAGCCCAGCGACTGCACCGGCCAGATCAGCATCAGTTGCAGACTGACGAAGGCGACCAGCTCGCCGATGGTGAGGGTGCCCCGGGCGGCGAGCGCCGCCCCGCAGACCAGCACCACGCCCAGGGTCAGGTTGGGCACCAGGTCGAACAGCGCGGAGGTACGGGCCAGCAGCCGGGCCTTGTCGACGCCGGTGTCGTGCAGCGCCCGGGCCCGCTCGCCGAACCGGGCGACCAGTTCCGGCCCCCGCCCGTACGCCTTCATCGTGCGCAGGCCCTGCGCGGTCTCCTCGACCAGGGTGGCCACGTCGCCCTGCTGGTCCTGCATCCGTCGGGACGCGGCGTGGTAGTGCCGGGCGAACCGTCGACTGATCAGGAACAGCGGCACCGCGCTGGCCGCCACCAGCAGGCCCAGCGGGCCGTGCAGCCGAAACAGCAGGGCCACCACCGCGAGGTAGGTGATCAGGTTGAGCACCAGGAAGAGCAGGCCGAAGGAGAGGAACCGGCGGATCACCGACAGGTCGCTGGTGATCCGGGAGAGCAGCTGGCCGGACTGCCACCGGTCGTGGAAGCCCGCCGGGAGCCGTTGCAGGTGGGCGTAGAGGTCGGCGCGGATCGCCGACTCCATGCCCACCGAGGAGGAAGACTGGGTCCACCGCCGGATGAAAATCAGCACCGCCTCGGCGAGCCCGAGCAGCAGGGCCAGGCCGCCGAGGCGGAGCAGCCCGTCGGCGTCGTGCCGGGCGATCGGGCCGTCGACCACCCGCTGCACCACCAGCGGCACCGCCAGGCTGGCCGCGGTGGCGGCCAGCGCCGCGAGCAGCAGCCAGCAGTACTCGCCCGCGTACGGGCGCAGGTAGGGGCCCAGTCGCCGGAGGTTGTGCAGCGGGCGCGGCCGGGCGTCCACCCGGTGGGTCGGGTCGCCGTCGCGCTGCGCGGGCACTACCCGACGGTAGCGTCAGATGACGGCCTCACCGCTGTCAGCTTGCCGTCACTCGCCGCTCATGACCGAGCAGCCATTCCTTCACGTCCAGCCCCCAGCGGTAGCCGCCGAGCGTCCCGTCGGTGCGCAGCACCCGGTGGCAGGGGACGAAGAGGGCGGCGGCGTTGCGGGCGCAGGCGGCGGCCGCCGCCCGTACGGCGGCCGGCCGGCCGGCCAGCCCGGCGAACCCGGTGTACGTCACCGGATCGCCCGGCTTCACCTCGCGCAGCACCTCCCAGGCGTGGGTCATGAACGCCCCGCCGCTGTGCTGCCGCACCGGCACCCCGTCGATGGCGGTCAGGTCACCGTCCAGGTAGGACCGGACGGCGACGGTGACGGGGCCGAGGTCGGTGCGGTGCCGCAGCGCCCCGCGCAGGCTCGGGTGCACCAGCGGGAGCAGGTTCTCCGGGGCCGGGGTGAAGCCGGCCGCCCGGACGGCCCCGTCCGGGCCGGCCAGGACGCTCAGCGGGCCGGCGGGAGTGTCGATGACGGTGCTGTCGATGCTCATGCTGCTCTCCAGAGTCGGATCACCGCGTACGAGCGCCAGGGGCGCCAGCGTTCGGCGTGGGTGTCGAGGGTCTTCGGGTCGATGGGCAGGCCGAGGGCGGCGGCGCCCCGGCCTACCGCGAGGTCGGTGGGGAGCAGGACGTCCGGGTCGCCGAGGGCGCGCATGGCCACGTAGCCGGCGGTCCACGGCCCGATCCCGGGCACGGCGGTCAGCCGCCGGACCACCTCCTCCCGGTCCCCGCCCGGGTCGAGGTCGATCTCGCCGGAGGCGACGGCCCGGGCCAGCGCCCGCACCGTCTCCCGCCGCCCCGCCGGCATCCCGAACGCCGAGTCCGGCAACCCCGCCACCTCCTCCGCCCGAAGAAACCCCCGCAGCCCGCCCGCCGTGCCCGCGCCGTGATCATGAAGTTGTTGTCGCGACACGCCGTCGTCGGGGGCAACAACTTCATGATCACCGGGGATGGTCAGGGGGCGGGCGGCCTGGAGGAGGCGGGTGAGGGTGGTGCGGGCGGAGCGGACGGAGACCTGCTGGCCGACCACGGCGCGCAGGGCCGCCTCGAATCCGTCCACCGCGCGGGGCAGGCGGATGCCGGGCTCGGCCGCCACCGCGGCGGCCAGGGCCGGATCGGCGGCGAGGGTCTCGTCGATGGCCTGCGGGTCCGCGTCGAGGTCGAGCAGGCGGCGGCAGCGGGCCACCGCGGGGGCCAGGTCGCGCATGTCGGCCAGGCGCAGGGTCGCCGAGACGTGGCCGGCCGCCGGGGTCAGCGTCACCTCCGCGGCGCCGTGCGGCAGTCGCAACCCCCGGCGGTACGTCCCGTCGCGTACCTCCTCCACGCCCGGCAGCGCGCGGAGCGCGAGGAAGTCCAGCAGCGCGGCGGCGTGCAGCGGTGGCCGGTACGCCAGCCGCAGCGTGATCGTCCCCGCGCCGCCCGCCACCGGCCGGCCGCCCCGCGCCACCCGCAGCTCCGACGGGGCGGTGCCGAAGACCTCGCGGACCGTGTCGTTGAACTGCCGGACGCTGCCGAACCCGGCCGCGAAGGCGATCTCCGCCATGCCCAGCCCGGTCGTCTCGATCAGGGTGCGGGCGGTCTGCGCCCGCTGGGCCCGGGCCAGCGCCAGCGGGCCGGCGCCCAGCTCGGCGCGGAGCATCCGGTGCAGGTGCCGCTCGGTGTAGCCGAGCCGGGTGGCCAGCCCCGGTACGCCGTCCCGGTCGACCACCCCGTCGGCGATCAGCCGGACGGCGCGGCCCACCACGTCGGCCCGGACGTCCCACTGCGGCGAGCCGGGCGCCGCGTCCGGGCGGCAGCGGCGGCAGGCACGCAGTCCGGCGCCCTGCGCAGCGGCGGCCGACGGGAAGAACCGGACGTTCTGCCGCTTCGGCGTCATCGCCGGGCAGGACGGCCGGCAGTAGATCCCGGTCGACGTCACGCCGGTGTAGAACCAGCCGTCGAAGCGCTGGTCACGGCTGTCCACGGCCCGGTAGCACCGTTCGAAGTCCAACTCCACGCCACCGATGATGCCCGCTGGTCAGGCCGATGGCTCGCGGGAATCGGACCTGGGCGTGGCGACGCCCGACACCCCGGCCGGGAGTCGGCCGGGGCGCCTGGCGCATCCCGTTCGCGCCCCGGCGCAGGTGCGACCGGGAGCGCCCTCGCGGGTCAGCGCGGGGACGGGGCGGGGCCCGGCGTCCGGGTGCCGATCGGGCTCGGCACCCCCGGCGGCCGGGGCGCGCCGGGGTGCGCCGGGCTGGCCGCCGGCGGTTCCGACGGCACGACTCTGGCGGGGCTGGGGACGCCCGGCGGCGGGGGCGTCTGCGGAGCGGTCGGGCTGGGCAGCGGGGGTCGGGGCGCGGGGGTCGGGTCGGAGCTGGGGGAGGGGACCGGCTCGGCCGAGCGCGGCGACGGGGTCGGGGCGGTGGGGGCGGCCGGGCGGGGGGCGTCCGAGCCGGCCTGGGCGATGGCGAGCGGGGCGGCGATCAGGACGGCGGCGAGCGTGCCCACCGCGCCCATGGTCACCGTGGCGCGGCGTCGGGTCCGGGCTCGTCGTTCCGCCGGCGGAAACTGGTCCTGCACTGTCGGGGCCTCCTCGGCTAGGTCGGTCAGGGTGTCGCGGATCAGGTCTTCGAGGGGGGACGTCATCGCCGTACCTCCAGGAGTTCGACATCCGGCAGGAGCTCGCGCAGCCGGGAGACGGCGCGATGGGTACGGCTGCGGACGGTGCCGACCGAGCAGCCCAGCACCTGGGCCACCTGGGTCTCGGTGAGGTCCTCGTAGTAGCGCAGGACCACCACGGTCCGCTGCGCCGGCGGCAGGTGCCGCAGCGCCGCCCGCATGGCCAGCCGCAGGTCGGTGCCGCCGCTGGGATCGGCGGCGGGCACCTCGTGCGCGCCGGTGAGCAGCGACTCCCGGTACCGGCGCAGCCGCCGCCACCAGCTCACCTGCTCCCGGTACATGACCGTGCGCAGGTAGCCCTCGGGGTCGGCGTTGCGCAGCGTCCGCCAGCGCGGGATCGTCCGCGCCAGCGCCGACTGGACCAGATCCTCCGCCGCGTGCCGGTCGCCGGTGAGCAGGTACGCGACCCGCATCAGCGCCGGCGTACGGCTCGCCACGAACTCGGCCAGCCGGGCCCGTTCGTCCCCGTCCACGCATCCTCCCCGGTCCGCTCCTACCGATACAGACGCCGCAGCTCGGGCCAGCTATCCGTTGCGGGGCAAGGAATCTGACGCGAGAAATTGTCGGTAGTGGTCGGTACGGTCCGGCCACCAACTCAAGAAGGGTGCGGGGGCGATGGCGAGCGTGGCCGGCCGGGGTGCCCGCTGATGCGGTCGGGGCGGGCACGGCTCGACCGCGCGGTGGTGCAGGGCTTCTACGACCGGATGCGGGCGGTGGCGCCGGCGGCGTACGGGGCGATCGAGCGGGACCGGGTCGGTGAGCCGGGGCGCCCCTTCGGGGAGACGGCGTGCGGCCGGCTCGCCGCGTCGCTGGATCCAGCCGGCGTGCGGGCGCTGGGCATGTGGGCGCACCACTGGTGCATGCGCTTCTACGACGACGACACCCGCCCGGGGCTGCGGCTGGTCCGCGAGATCGCCGGCCGGCGCGGGCTGGGCTGGACGGCCGACGAGGTGCGCTGGATGCTCGGCGAGTCGTACGCGGCCGGCCCGTCCGCCGCGCACCGGTTCACCCTGCCGCTGGCCGCGGCGGCCGAGCTGCCCGCCGGGGCGCTGCCGGAGGCCGACGCCCTCGGGGCGGACTGGCGCCTGGCCGGCTGACCCGCCCCGCCGAGGCGGCCGACGGGTCCGGGCGCCGCGCCACCGGGGCGGGCGGGCAGTTGCGCCACCACCATCGCCGCCACCGCCAGCGCGAAGCCGGTGAGCGCGGTCGGGCTCAGCGCCTGGTCCAGCACGATCCAGCCCAGCGCCGCGGCGGTCAGCGGGCTCAGCGCGCCGAGCACGGAGACCTGCGTCAACGGCAGCCGCGCCGCGCCCCGGAACCACAGCACGTACGCCAGCGCGGTGCCGACCAGCCCGAGCCAGGCGTACCCGAGCAGGGCCGGGCCGTCCGGGGCCGGCGGCGCGCCCTCGACCGCGACGGCGACCGGCGTGACCAGCAGGCCGCCGGCGGTGAGCTGCCAGCTCGTCGCGGCCAGGGTGCTGATTCCGGCCGGGCGGCCCCAGCGGCGGGTGAGCACCAGCCCGGTGGCCATCGCGGCGGTGCCGGCCAGGCCGGCGGCCACGCCGAGCGGGTCGGTGCCGGCATCCGGCCGGAGCACGACCAGCGCGACGCCCAGCGGGGCGGCCACGGCGGCCAGCAGGGCGAGCCGGTGCGGCCGGTCCCGCAGCACCAGCACGGTGAGGCCGGCGACGAGCAGCGGCTGGGCGGCGCCGAGCACGGCGGCGGTGCCGCCCGGCAGCCGGTACGCCGCGAGGAAGAGCAGCGGGAAGAACGCGCCGATGTTCAGCGCCCCGAGCAGGGCGGCCCGCCACCACCAGGAGCCGTGCGGCCGGCGACGGGTCAGCGCGAGCAGCAGCAGCCCGGCGGGCAGGGCCCGCAGCGCGCCGGACCAGAGCGGCCGGTCCGGCGGCAGCAGCTCGGAGGTGACCAGGTAGGTGGTGCCCCAGACGGTGGGCGCGAGGGCGGTCAACGCGATGTCGGTGCGGCGACGGCTCATCGGGCACTCGATTCTCTTTGCAGTAAGTAGCTTAGTGCTAAGCTAATCACCCGTGAGCGAAAAGCGGAAGGGCGACGTGGGGCACAATCCGGGGGTGACCGACCGGGACGACGTCGACCTCATCGTCGAGCAGTGGCGCCGCGAGCGCGCCGGGATGCGGCCCGAGCCGATGGCGGTCTTCGGCCGGATCTACCGGCTGGCCCGGATCGTCGGCGACGCGCAGGAGCGGGTCTACGCCGACTGGGGCATCGGCCGTGGCGAGTTCGACGTGCTGGCCGCGCTGCGCCGCAGCGGCGAGCCGTACACGCTGGCGCCGAAGGAACTGACCGCCGCGCTGATGCTCACCTCCGGCGGGATGACCGGCCGGCTCGACCGGCTGGAACGGGCAGGGCTGGTCCGCCGCGGGCCCGACCCCGCCGACCGGCGCGGGCTGCGGGTCACGCTGACCGACGCCGGCCGCCGGGCGGTCGAGGAGGCCGCCGAGGCGGGGCTGGCGGTGCAGCGGAGGATCCTCGACGCCCTGCCCCCGGCGGACCAGACCCGCCTGGGTGACCTGCTGCGCGCGCTGCTCGCCGCCGCCGAGGCGGGCTGACCAGGTACGACGGCCGGGCCGGCCATGACGCAGGATGAGGCCGTCACCCCGCCCGACGGAAGGATCATCCGTGCCCGCCAGCGAACCCACCATCGTCGCGACCAGCATGGGCTTCAGCAGCCGGGACCGCGGCCCCTGGGACGCGAAGCCCGGGCCGGTCTTCGACCTGATGGCCGAGCTGGCCGGGGCCGACGAGCCGAAGATCTGCTACCTCAACCAGGCGGTCGGCGACCAGCCCACCGCGTTCACCGTTTTCTACGGCGCCTTCGCCGGCACCCGGTTCCGCCCCTCCCACCTGGCGCTGTTCCCGATGCCGACGGTCGACGACATCCGGGACCACCTGCTCGCCCAGGACATCATCTGGGTCGGTGGCGGCAGCGTCGCCAACCTCTGCGCCGTCTGGCGGGTGCACGGCCTGCCGAAGATCCTGCGTGAGTGCTGGGAAGCCGGCGTGGTGCTCGGCGGCGTCTCCGCCGGTTCGATCTGCTGGCACGTCGGCGGTGCCACCGACAGCTTCGGCCGCACGCTGCGCGCCTTCACCGACGGCCTCGGGTGGCTGCCGTACGGCAACGGGGTGCACTACGACAGCGAGGAGCAGCGCCGCCCGCTGATGCACCGGCTGGTCGGCGACGGCACCCTGCCGGTCAGCCACTGCACCGACGACGGGGTGGGGCTGGTCTACCGGGGTACCCGGCTGGCCGAGGCGGTCGCCGACCGCGAGGGCGTCGCCGCGTACGAGCTGACCCCGGACGGCGCGGGCGGCGCCCGGGAGACCCGGATCGAACCCCGGCTGCTCACCGCCTGAGCGCCGGTCGCCGGCCCCTTCGGGTACGCGGACGGTGGGGGCCCGGTTCAGCCCGTCTCGGCCCGCCCGGGGCGGTGCCGGAGCGCGGCGTCGAAGACCTGGGCCAGCTCGGCCGCGTCCTCCCCGGCGTGGTGGGTGTGCGGCACGTCGGTCAGGCCCAGCTCGTGCTTGATGATCCCCTTGCGGGTCCGCACCCACTCGCAGCCGGTCCGCCCCATCCACCAGCTACGCAGGTCCACGCCGGAGCCGGTCGCGCCGAACGGGCTGCGGCCGGTGAACCGGACGAAGTACCAGTGCACGAACATGCCGTCCCAGACGGCGGGCGCGGCCAGGAAGACCGGCCGGCCGATCCGGCGCAGCCCGTTGACCCAGCTCGCGGCGGCGGCCATCGCGTCCTCGGCGGTCGGCGCCTCCCGCAGCAGCCGGTCCCGGTCGAGCCCGGAGACCGCGAGGGCGGCCGGCACGAACTCCTCGGAGATCGGCTTCAGCTCGGTGTAGAAGGTGAGATCGGGTCGCCCGGCCACCGCCATGCCCAGCGAGATCATGCTGTACGGGCCGGGGATCGGGCCGTCCGCCTCGACGTCCACCGCCACGTACAGCTCCGGCAGCCGCTCGTCCGCCCCGCTCGTCATCCGGGCAGGCTAGCAACGCTGTTGGCGTACCCGGGACGTCTTTTCCCCCGGCTGGTGGGCCTACCTGCCGGGTGTCGGCGGACACCGGCGTAAGCTGGCTCGTCGTGAGTCTCTCCATCGGCATCGTCGGCCTGCCCAACGTCGGCAAGAGCACCCTGTTCAACGCGCTCACCAAGAACGACGTGCTCGCCGCGAACTACCCGTTCGCCACGATCGAGCCCAACGTCGGCGTCGTCGGGCTGCCGGACGAGCGGCTGGCCACGCTCGCGGAGATCTTCGCCTCGCAGAAGGTGCTGCCGGCGCCGGTGTCGTTCGTCGACATCGCCGGCCTGGTGCGGGGCGCCTCCAAGGGGCAGGGCCGGGGCAACGCCTTCCTGGCCAACATCCGCGACGCCTCGGCGATCTGCCAGGTGGTGCGCGCGTTCTCCGACCCGAACGTGGTGCACGTCGACGGGAAGATCTCCCCGGCCGACGACATCGAGACGATCAACACCGAGCTGATCCTCGCCGACCTCCAGACCCTGGAGAAGGCGCTGCCGCGGCTGGAGAAGGAGGCCAAGCTCCGCAAGGACCGGGCCGCCGCGGTCGCCGCCGCCAAGGCCGCCGTCGACGTGCTCGACGGCGGTACCACGCTCTACGCCGGCGCCGCCGCCGCGAAGATCGAGCTGGAGCACCTGCGCGAGCTGCACCTGCTCACCACCAAGCCCTTCCTGTACGTCTTCAACGTCGACGAGGCCGAGCTGGCCAACGCCGAGTTCCTCGACGAGCTGCGCGCGCTGGTCGCGCCCGCCGAGGCGGTCTTCATGGACGCGAAGATCGAGTCCGAACTGGTGGACCTGCCCGAGGAGGAGGCCCGCGAGCTGCTGGAGTCGATCGGGCAGAACGAGCCCGGCCTCAACCAGCTCGTCCGGGTCGGCTTCCGCACGCTCGGGCTCCAGACGTACCTGACGGCGGGCCCCAAGGAGGCGCGCGCCTGGACCGTCCCGGTCGGCGCGACCGCGCCGGAGGCCGCGGGCGTCATCCACAGCGACTTCCAGCGCGGCTTCATCAAGGCCGAGGTCGTCTCCTACGCCGACCTGGTCGAGGCCGGATCGATGGCGGCGGCCAAGGCCGCCGGCAAGGTCCGGATCGAGGGCAAGGAGTACGTCATGCAGGACGGCGACGTGGTGGAGTTCCGCTTCAACGTCTGAATCCGGCCCGCTCCGGCGTCACCGGCGAGTCTTCGGCTCGATGCGCACCTTGACTGCGGCGCGAACTGCCATTCGATCCGAACCGTCCGGGTGGCGTGGTCGACGATCAGGTGGCTGGAGACGGCGAACGGCTATTTCCATGTGCGACGGGCTCCCCGACCTGCGTAGGAAGGGGGCATGGCCAACGAGGTGACCGTTCCGCTGCTGCCCTGCGCCTCCATCGACGACATGGTCGATTTTTACGAGGTTCTCGGTTTTCGTACGACCTACCGGCAGCGCAAGCCCAACCCGTACGTGGCATTGCAGCGTGAAGACCTGCACCTTCACTTCTTCGAGATCGCCGGCTTCGACCCGGAGCAGTCCTACGGCTCCTGCCTGGTTCTGACCTCGGACATCGAAGGACTGCACCGGGCGTTCGCCGCAGGCATGCGGGCCACGTACGGGAAGGTTCTGGTGTCCGGAACGCCGCGCATGACCCGGCCTCGGGCGCGGAAGAACTCTGACGGGGTGAGCGGGTTCAGCGTCATCGACCCCGGCGGCAACTGGATCCGCGTCGTCCACCAGGCCGCCGCCCCTGAACCCACGCCAGCGGGGCGCCTGGCCAAGGCTCTGGCGAACGCTGTCGTGCAGGCCGATTCCAGGGGCGATGTCCGGCAGGCCGTCCGGATCCTCGACAGCGCACTGGCCCGCCCCCAGGCCGGGGACGATCCGGTCGCACAGATAGAGGTCCTCGTGTACCGCGCCGAACTCGCGGTGGTGCTGCACGACCTTGATACCGCGACCGAGATGCTGGCCCGTGTCGAACGCGTCGTGCTGAACGCGGATGAATCAGAACGGGCGGCCTCTGCGTTCCAGAACGCCGCCGAACTCGCGGCGACGCTCAGGTGATTCGGCAACGCAGGCGAGTTTCGCCTGCCAGTCAACCTTCGGGCTGTACCCGTCGTCCTTGGTGTGGACGGAAGGAGATCGGGTGCGGCGGAAGAAACGCTTCGACGGGTTGGACGTCCTCGTCGCCGAACGCGGCGGTGCGCTCCTCGCGACGGCGGTCCTGCTGACCGGCAGCCGGGTCGCTGGGGAGGACCTGTTGCAGGTGGCGCTGGAACGGCTGATGCGGAACTGGAGCCGGGTACAGGGGGACAAGGAGGGGTACCTGCGTCGCACGCTGTACCACCTTGCGGTTGACCGGTGGCGGCTCCGCGGGCGCCGGCCGGAGGTGTTGGCCGAGATCGAGCCGCCGGGCCAGGCGGACGGTACCGAGGCGCTGCACCTCCGGCAGGCACTCATCCAGGCGCTGGCCATGCTGCCGCCGCGGCAACGGGCCGTGCTGGTGCTCCGCTACTGGGAGCAGTTCAGCGAATCCGAAGCCGCCGAGCTGCTCGGCTGCTCGGTTGGCACCGTCAAGTCGACCGCCTCCCGGGGGCTGGCCCGGCTACGCGAGCTCACGGCCGCCTGGGTGCTCGAAGACGCAGGCATGAACGGAGTGGGTAGATGACCACTGACCTGGAAGATCAGCTGACCGTCGGGATGCGGGACGAGGTCGCCGGCTTGGCGTTCACCCGTGACGTACTGGGGGAAGCCACTCGACGGCACCAGCGGCGCACCGCCTTGCACCGCACCGCGTACGCCGTTGGCGTCGTCGGTGTGGCCGGGGCGCTTGCCGCGGCCATGACCGTGGGCGGCGGCACGGCAGTCTCGCCCGGGCCGGTTGCCGAGCGGCCCACGGCGACGACGGCCGACACGCCGCAGCTGCGGCTGGCCGCAGCTGCCGCGGCCAGCGAGAACATCAGTTACCGGGTGAGGGTCACGACCACCGTGAAGGACAAGCTCCCGCCGAAGAATGAACTGCCCGAGCCGGTGAGCCCGAGCTGGGTCACCAAGGGAGCCTTCGATCCGGCGACGGCCACCGGCTACCTGGACTCGCCGTACACGGGTCTGCGTCCCATGGTCGCCGCAGGCTTCGAACATGAGCGGCTGGTCAACGGCGTCCGGTACATCGGTACCCGGGACGGCTCCGCGCCTGACAACGGCAAGATCGTTTGGAGCCGATACCCGGGCCAGCAGGCCAACCTGGACTACGACCTCGTGTTGGGCGGTGGCCTGGCCGCTTCGGCGGATCCGCAGGGGCTGTTCGGTGCCCTGCGGCGGGCCGGGGCCAAGGTCACCGAGACCCCCGATGGCGCCTACCACTTCGAGGTCCAGGTGAAGGACGTTCCCTCGCGGGGCGCCGTCGACCGTCTCGTGGGCGAGGTGACGCTCGGCGCGGACAAACGAATCGCGAAGGTGGCCTACGACCGTAAGGTTTCCGTCACCAGGGGTAAGGTCTTCACCTACCACCTGCACGTGGTCACCGAACTGTCCGACTACGGCACGCCAGTGAAGGTCGAACCGCCGGCCCACTTCCATACGTGGTCGTCCAAGTAACTGATTCGGACGAAGCGCCTCGGCGATGACGACGGGCGTACCCGGGCGAGCCGAGCAGCACCTGTGTCTGATGATGCCGCTCTGACGGCCCTATGCGGCCAGCCTCGTGACCCCAAGGACAAACATGAAGGAGACAGGCCCGACTACGAGCCCAGACAGGTACCCGATACCGAGCGCCCGTGTCTGCCGGAAGAACAACGACACAAGTGCGCTCACCAGCAGGAAGCCGCCGAGCGCCAAGCAGGCCAGCGCCCCGAGGGTGTAGATGTTGAACCCGCTGTCCGGTGTGGCGGTGGCCGCGAACACCTCCACGTACTGATGAATGAGTGCCAGCGGAGCAAGCGACAGTGCCACTCCGGGAACAGCCCCGATCAGGCTCGGCACCACCGCTGCCACGGTTGGGCGCGGAGGTGTCGGCACCGGTGCCGCCTGGTTTCCGGCTGTGGGCACGAACCAGTGCCAATGCTGGTCTGATCCGGACATTCGCGGAGCCTCCCGCGCCAACCGTACCAATGACATGGCAGCCAAGGAGGGACGCATCGACCGATGCTGAGTGACTTTCTGGGTGACCACGGGCGCGAGCAATGTCGGACGCTGGTGGACCTCGGACAGGCGAGTCCCAAGGCTCAAGCAGTTCATTGACTGCTGGTGGTCTTTTCGGGGCGAAAGGGGCCAACCTCCGTCAGCGGGGTGGCCGGCGGAGGTTGACCGCCATGGGAGTGAGCATCGAAAAGGCAAGACGTAGCCTCAGCGCATGCGGGGAGCGTCCATCATCCCTGGTGGCACGACGCCGGCGGCGTAGGACGTTACGCCGACCATCCACAGCAGAATCAGGACGGCGATTCCACTCAGCGCTCCGACGCCAGCGCCGCGAAATCTGGTGCGTAGTAGAAGCATTGCCACCACAACGGTGACAACCGCTGGACAGAAACCGACGAACGCCAGGGCGAAAAACCACTCCCCAACGTTGTCGTGTCCTACCGGCCCCCACCCGAGTCTCCACAGCGACAAAGCGTGGGGAAGCGCGGCAACAAATGCCCCGCTGACGTGCGATATCCAGCCGGAGCGCAACAGGGGGATCTCCACGCGCTTCAACGTAAGGCACACGGCTAGGTCTCGAACGCAGGCCGGCGGGTCGGGCCATGCCCGCCGCGTGCCCGGTGCAGCGGTCGACACTGGCCCACACAACGTCTGATTCCGGCCCCTTCCCGCAGGTCAGGCGGTTGGCTACCTCCGTTTCGAGGGCTGACGGGATCGGAAAGCGGCCCCTATTGCGTGCGCTCAGGGTGCATGTCGCCCGGCGTCACTGGGCGGCCAGGGACGCTCATGCACAACTGTCCCGGCTCAGCACCGCACACCGGACAGGGGCGGTACGACTCGACGGACCCCGGATCGAGGCCCCTCGCCTGGGCCGCTCGGACGATGTCATCGGCCGCTCGGTGCAGCTCAAGGTCCCGATGTCTCACGGCAGCCTTGTGGATTCGCTGGAGCGCGCTTCGCGCCAGCTCCCCTGGGTCAGTCATCCGACTGACCTTCCCGCCGTGCGCGCCGTCACACGCACCCCTGTTGCCCTGCGGATAGCGCGGTGCCGGCCTGCTCCAGCACGCCGTCAATGCCCGGACTTTCCGCGCGACCCAGCCCTCAGGTCGGCACAGGTGACGGGAGGGCCGCCCAAGTTCCGCCTCAACGTCCGATTCCGGCCTCTGCCCCCTGGTCGGGCACGGTGGGCGGGGTGGCCGGTCTGCCAGCCGACGTCGGCCCGGCAGCGTGGCCCGACGCTGATGAATGGCTGCTGTCCCATCGGGTACGCGGACTGCGGTACGCGAAGGATCAATTGGCCGGTGCGGAAACGCGCACGACTGATCTGACGTACGCGAGAGGGGATGCCGGCGATGAAGGACAGGATCCTGAAGGGGTTGCGGAAGAGGGCGAGCGCGATCGTGGTGCGCCGCCGAGCCAAGGATTCCGTGATCAGCAAGCCGACCGGCGCCAGAAGGCCCGGCAGGCGTTTCCAGTGAGAGCGCGACCGGCCGGGGGCTGAACGGCCGCCCGGCCGGTGGCGAGGGGCTGTGTCCTCCCCGGTCGTCGGCCGGTGCCTGCGGTCATGGTGATCTTCTGGCTGTATGCGGCGGTCGAGATCGATTTCGACATCAATCTGCGGGAGTTGCAGGGCCAGGAGCGGCTGGACCTGCTGTGCGGCCTTCTTGCGCTGATCGGGCGCAGGCTCAGCAGGCCCGTGTTGATGCCTCCCGAGAGCGACTACCACCATCCGGTGCTCGGGTACGTGGCAGCAGATCGTGTCGTGCTCCTGGCCGATCCACGGCTGCCCTAGGGCTGGCTGACGGCTGAATCCCCCGGCTGCCGCAGGGAGACGATGCGGTCAGTCGCCCCGGAGAACCCGGTGAAGTGGATCTGGTCCGGGCGGCCGATCGACTCCGGTTGCGGCGTGTCGCGGTGTCCGTGGTGCTGTGTCACCGCGACACGCCGCAAACCGAGTCGATCTCCGTCGGTCAGGATGCGCAGCGGTCAAAGCGGTTCGCCCACCCCTCATCGGGCGAGCCGTCGAACGCCAGCAGCGCGAAGCCGCGTCCGTCGTGGTCGACCAGCAGGAAGTCGCCGAACTCGTACCGCTCGGGGGACCCCTGGTCCCGGCCGGGGGCGGCCGCGCGGACGCCGAGGTCGAGCCGTACCCATCGCTCGTCGTCCGCGAGCAGCCAGGTGCCGGCGGCGGCCGCAGCGTCGCTCCACTGTGACCCACCCGTGGCCGGGCGTCTCTAGGCTGAGGAGAGCCGTACCCGTGGGGGGACGAGATGTGGATGCGCCCGGTGGCCGTCACGACGGCCCTGATTTTGGTCGTGTGGGGTCTCGCGGGCTGCACCCCGCGCCTGCGCGGCGAGCTGGGCGTGACCGTCGACCCGCAGGGACGCGTCGTCGGCCTGATCGCGGTCTGCCCGGATGCCCAGTTGGACCACCTGACCCTGACCGACGTCTCGCAGGGCGGGGTACGGGTGTCGCTCCGGCCGGCGGGCGACGCGCGCCCCGACAGCATCGTGTTGAGCGATCCGGGGGACGCCTGGATGGACGATTGGCCGCAGCAGCCCACGCCGGGGCAGGACCCGCGGGCGTTGACCGCCGACCACGAGTACGTCCTGGCCGGCCTCCTGGCCGGCACGGGCTCCGGCGACGGGAAGCTGGACGGCGTCAGCTTCGTACCCGAGCAGGTGCTGGCCGACCCGCAGCTCCGCTCGGGGATGGTGCGGACCTGGCGCGCGGGGGAGGTCGTCTCCGTCGGCGAGTTCCGCCGCCTCGACCACTGCTGACGGTTGTGCCGAATGCCGTCGCGTGGCGTCCGGTTACGCCCCCTGCACCGGCCCGGCCCCTCAGTGGCAGAGGGACTCGATGAACGGCTCGAAGTCGGGGAACTCGGCCCGCGCCGCCTCGATCACCTCGGGCGCGGTCTGTCGCGCCTGCGGCGCGTACCGCTCGGCGATCGTCGTGCGACGGGCGTCCGGGCGGGGCTGGTGCTCGTGCTGCGGCCACATCGTCGCCTCCATCGGGCCGAAACCGCCCGCGAGCAGCCAGAGGTAGGCCGCCAGGTCGCGGGCGATCACGGACATCTCACCCTCGGAGCCGAGGAACACCACCGGCTGGCGCTCGATCGGCTCGCCGGGGCGGACCAGCCAGCAGGCCGCCAGCCCGCCCGTGCCGTCCTGGCCGAAGATCCGGAAGTCGACCCCGTCCATCGAGGGGTTGCCGCTCCACGCCTGCCACCACTCGGCGGTCTCGGGGAGGGTGAGGAAGGCGTCGTACGGCTCGAAATCGATGCCGTCGCCGCCGTCGTAGTCGAAGCCACCGTCGTGGGCCTCCCGCAGCGGGGCGGGGAGCGTGAGTTGTCCTCCGGTCACCGCCGCACCCTAGCGGCGGCCCCCGACACGTCCGCTCAGCTCGGTCCCTCGTCCGGGCGCCGGACCAGCAGGTAGCAGCGTTGCGTCTCGCCCTCCTGCGGGTGGTGTGCCCGTTCCAGCCGAGCCTCCTGGGTGAAGCCGGCCTCGCGCAGTGCTCCGGCGACGGTCTCCACCTCGTGGTAGTGGAAGTCGACATCGACGTGGTGGCCCCACCAGTCGGTCAGCCGCTGCACCTCGGCGCCCACGTGGAACGCCACCAGCAGCGGGCCGCCGGGCCGCAGCACCCGCCGCATCTCGGCGAACGCCGGCCGCAGCTCCGCCGGGCGCAGGTGGATGACCGAGTAGAGCGCCACCGCCGCGCCGAACTCGCCGTCCGCCGCCGGCAGGCTCAGCAGGTCACCCTGGCGGAACTCCACCTCCGGGTACCTGCGCCGGCCGGCGGCGACCATCGCGGGGGAGAGGTCGACGCCGACGGCGACGACGCCGCGCTCCGCCAGCCAGGCCGCCACGTGCCCGGGCCCGCACCCCAGGTCGGCCACCGGCCCGGCGCCGGCCCGCTCGACGAGGGCCGCGAGCAGCGCCCGGTCGAGGGGCTTGCCGGCCAGTTCGTCGCCGATGCGTTCCCAGTACGTCTCGGCCACCGTGTCGTAGCTCCGGCGTACCCGGTCGTGGTCGGTCGCGCGGGGCACGCCGTCGGAACCGTCCGGGGCGATCACCGGTCCACGACCTCGACCATCCGGCCGTTCTCGTAACGGAACCGGCGGGGCGGCCACATCGTCCGTACCAGCTCCAACATGGCGGCACGCTCGGCGGCCTCACGGCCGGTCGGGTCCACCACCCGGAAGCCGAGCAGGGCGATGCTGTCCGCGTCCAGATCGTCGGGCTGCCGGCGACCCTCCAGGACGAAGCCGAACAGGTGGCGCAGCGCCTCCTCGCCCAGCGTCAGCGGGTGGTAGGGCAGCGGGTACGGCTCGTCGTCGCTCCACCCGGGCACGGGCCGCACCGGGTGCTCGCCCGCCCGGTACGGCAGCTCGAAGGCGTACGGCGTGCCGATGTCCTCGCCGACACCGCCACCGGGGGAGACGCTCAGTGAGCGGACCAGCTCCCCGTCCTCCCAGACGGCGAAGGCCAGCCAGTCGACGACCGAGTGCATCGCGTGCAGGACGACCCGCCGGCCGGCGGCCAGCCCCAGCAGGTGAGCCGGCAGCTCGGATGGACGGTCCACCATGAACCGTCGGTCGCAGAGGACGTCGACGCCGGGCAGGCTCGCCGCGTAGGTGACGTCGTCCGGCGGGTAGCTGCCGTCGGCGAGGGTGCTGCCGTCGGTGGCGCTCACCTCGAAACCCGGGTGCGCGCGGCGGACCAGTTCGGCCGTGCGGCGAGCGTCGGGTGTGCCGCCGCGCCGGAGTGCGGTCGGCACGTCCCCGTCGGCGAAGGCCAGCAATCCGGTCTTGGCACCCATCCACCACTCCCCGTCGGTTTCATGCGATGCCGGCGACGCTAGCCGGAAGCTACGACAGCCGGGGGGTCAGGAGATGTAGTGCAGGATCACGTTGTGCACGTGGTGGCTCTTCTGCGCGCCCCGGAACTCCACCTCGTAGGTGTGCGTGCCGACGTGGACGGCGATCGCTCCGGTGGAGAAGAACGAGCCGCCCCACGACTTGTTGCTCACCACGCTCACGCTGGTGATCTTCGAGTACGGGATGCTGGTGATGGCGTACCGCTTGCCGATGAACGACCGGTCCTGGATGATCACGCGCCGGTCGGTGAGCCCGATGAACCCGGTGCCGGTGCCGACGGCGTCGTAGACGGCGATGATCTGCTCTCCGTCGAGCAGTCCACTCTGGATCTGCTGGAACTGCTCCTTGCGGTCGTACGTCGCATTGGCCATGGATCCCACGGTAGGAAGCGGACGCCAGCCGGCCCGGTCGACTAGTCTGCACGCCGCACCGGGGACACGGGGGAAGGAACGCGACATGACCACGGACGAGACCAGGTCGAGGCAACCGGCGTCGCCCGGCCTCGTCGAGGCGGCCGGGGGCGAGTGGGAGCCGTGGGCGGGGCCCCGGCCGTCGCACGGGCGGCTGAACCGCCTGGCGATCGCCGCCTTCGTCCTCGGACTGCTCGGCGGCGTGCTGGGGGCGGTGGCCGGGGTGGTCGCGCTGCGCCGGATCAGGCGGACCGGGGAGCGGGGCCGGGGTCTGGCGGTCGCCGGCCTGGTGCTCTGCGGCGTCTGGGCGCTGGCGCTGGTACTGGTCCTCACCGGGGTGGTGTCCCGGCCCGACCCGCCGGTCGGCGTCCGGGGGCTGCGGGCGGGTGACTGCTTCCGCGTCGACGACACCCCCACGGGTACGCGCACCGCGCCGGAGGAGGTCACCACGGTGCCCTGCACCGCGCCGCACGACGCGGAGCTGGTCGACCGCCTGCCCGCCTACGTTCGGCACGCCGGTGAGGCGTACCCGGGCACGGCCGCGCTGTCGGCGCGGGCCGAGACGGCCTGCCGGCAGCAGCAGCGCAGCTACGTCCTCGACCCGCTCTCGCTCCCGCCGGACGTGCGGCTGCGCTGGTACGTCCCGTCGCGGGTCGAGTGGCCGACCTATCCGCAGATCACCTGCTATCTGGCCGCCGGTTCGACGCCGTTGACGCGGCAGCTGCGCCAGGACGCCACGGTGGTCCGCCCCGAGCAGTTGGCCTACCTGATGGCGACCCGCGAGCTCGACGAGGCCCGGGCCGTCCTCGCCGCCCAGGGCCCGACCGCCGCGCCGGGCGAGCTGCGCGCCATGGTGGCCCGGACGGCGACGGCCAACGGCCGGTTCTGGCTCGCGCTCAGCGCCCAGACGTGGCCGGCGCAGGTCAAGGAGCCGATGGAGAAGCTGATCGCCGAGGCGCAGGAGGCCGCGGCGTACTGGCGGGACGCCGAGAAGGCCGCCGACCGTGACCAGACGCTCCGGCTGGTGGCGCAGGCCGAGCAGCGTCGCGAGCCGCAGACGGAGCTGGCCGTACGCCGGGCCCTGGGTCTGTCCACCGTGCAGGGCGAACCGGCGCGCTGACACCCGCGAGCCCCACCGGTCGCGTCGGGGGACGCGGCGCGGCAGGGCTGCGGAGGTGCGGTCGTCAGTGGTTGGTGCGCGGGTCGTCGTCGCGGCTGCGGCTGCCCGACTTCGCCAGGCCCCGGCTGACCAGGTAACCGATGGTCAGCAGGGTGATGTACCACCAGGCCTTGTCGGCGGCGAAGTAGTCCCCGCCGTTGTTGGCGGCGCCGTCGCCGACGGCGTTCGAGGCGATCAGCACGCCGATCACGGAGAGCAGGTAGACGGCGAGCTCGGTGGTCTTCCACGAGGGCTTGGTCTCGTCGCCGTGCCGACGGGCGATCCGCACGTCGTGGTGGCCGAGGTGGTCGCCGTGGTGGTCGACGCCGTGGGTGGTGACGTTGGTGCCGGTGGGCGTGGTCATGTCAGCTCCAAAGGGGATAACTTCGTGTGGGTTAGTCCTCTACGGGCCTTTTCAGTCGGCCCGTGCCGAAGCTTCTACCCTGGGCGACTTCACGGAAACGACAGATTTTCAGGAAAGTCTCAGGAGGGGGCGACGGACCGTCGCCGACCGGCCACTCGGCCGGCCCGGTCCCGCACGTTCCGGCGAGGCCGGGCGGCACCGGCGAGCCCTAGGCTGGGAGCGACGCCGCCGATCACCCCGGCGGTGGGGGACGGGGGCCGACGATGGAGACGGGCCACCAGGCTGCGGCCTCGACGGGTGCCGCTCAGGAGGCGGTGACCGCCCGGTACGCGTCCTCGATGCGGGCCGCCAGCAGGACCTCGCCCTCGGTCAGCGGCTCACCGTCGCCGTGCCCGACCCGGATCTGGGTCTCCTCGTCCCGGCGACTGATCTCGGGACGTAGCCGGAGCGCGTCCGCGACCACCTTGACGCGTTCGGTCAGCGCCGCGTGCTGGGTGTCGTCCATCACGAGGGTCCGCCGGATCTGCTCACCCTCGCGGGTCCACCCGGTGAGGAGCGTCAGCGCGTCGCTGAGGTAGTCGTGCTTCGACCGGCTGTTGAACAGCCCGCGCATCACCGCACCTCCCAGGCGTCGTTGCCGGCTTGTGGCCAAATCGTCGCCGTCCCGTGTCCTCGCGATGTTCACTAGTCTGTCGTCAGTGGGACGGTGTGTCCACGCCCACACTTCCGTGTTCTGCTGACCTACTGGTCGGGGACGGTACCCAAACCGACGATTGATCTGGCACGCTGGACGCCCGTGCGGACCGAACGGGTAGGCGGAAGCGGACAGGCCGAGCGGCGCGAGCCGAAGGTGGTCGTCGGGGCGGCAATCATCCGCGACGGGCGGGTGCTGGCCTGCGCGCGGTCCGCGCCGCCGGAGGTGGCCGGGATGTACGAGTTCCCCGGCGGCAAGGTCGAGCCGGGCGAGAGCGAGACCGCCGCGCTGGCCCGTGAGTGCGCCGAGGAGCTGGCCGTACGCGTCGAGATCGGCGACCGCGTGGGCCGCGACGTCCGGATGGCCCACGGCCGCTCGGTGCTCAAGGTGTACGCGGCCCGGCTCCTGCACGACGACCAGCCGAAGGCGCTGGAGCACCAGGCCATGCGCTGGCTCTCCGCCGCCGAACTGGACACCGTCACCTGGCTCCCCGCCGACGTTCCCATCGTGGCCGCCCTCCGCCCCCTCCTGCTGACCGCCCCCTGACCCCCGGTGTCCGCCCGGCGATCATGAAGTTGTCGCCCCGACACGCCGGCCCGGCGGGCAACAAGTTCATGATCGACGAGCTGGGCGGCCCGGGGGAAAGCGACAGGGGGGCGAAAAGGGGACGGGGGCCGGCGGCTGTCGCCGCGGCCCCCGTCGATGCTTGTCGTGATCAGTGCTTCTCGTCCTGGCTCGGGTGAGCGAAGTTGAGGTGCTCCGGCGGCAGCGGGAAGGTGACGTCGTCGCCGAACGGCGACGGTGCCGCCGCCCGGTCGAAGGTCAGCTCCGTCAGCGGCAGCCGGCCGGTGGCGTCGACCGCCGGGGCGGTCGGGTGCGGGACCTCGCGGTGCCAGTTCACACCCTGCTGGGCCTGCACCTCGGCGAGCGGATCGTGCGAACCCCCCGCGTGCGAGTGGACCCCAGCCTGACGAGCGCCGCTGTGCACCGCGGACTCCTTCCCCGCGCTGCCCGCGGTGCTCTGGGGCGTGTCACCCCGACGGAAGATCTTGCTACCAAGCCACACGAGGGGATCGTACCTGCGGTCGACGACCCGCTCCTTCATGGGGATGATCCCGTTGTCGGTGATCTTGATGTGCTCGGGGCAGACCTCGGTGCAGCACTTGGTGATGTTGCAGAAGCCGAGGCCCTGCTCGGCCTGCGCGTAATCCTTGCGGTCCGTCTTCGCGTCCAGCGGGTGCATGTCCAGCTCCGCCGCCCGGATGAAGAACCGGGGGCCGGCGAAGGCCTGCTTGTTCTCCTCGTGGTCGCGGATCACGTGGCAGACGTTCTGGCACAGGAAGCACTCGATGCACTTGCGGAACTCCTGCGAGCGCTCCACGTCGACCTGCTGCATCCGGTAGTCCCCGGGCGCCACGTCGGCCGGCGGCGCGAAGGCCGGCGTCTCCCGGGCCTTCTCGTAGTTGAACGAGACGTCGGTGACCAGGTCCCGGATGACCGGGAAGGTACGCAGCGGGGTGACCGTGACCGTCGCGCCCTCCTCGAAGGTCGACATCCGGGTCATGCAGCTCAGCCGCGGCTTGCCGTTGATCTCCATCGAGCACGAGCCGCACTTGCCCGCCTTGCAGTTCCACCGGCAGGCGAGGTCGGGCGCGTCGGTGGCCTGGAGCCGGTGGATGACGTCGAGGACCACCTCGCCCTCGTTCACCTCGACCGTGTAGTCCTGCAGGTCGCCGCCGGTCTCGTCGCCCCGCCAGATCCGGAACTGTCGCTTGTTGCCCATTACTTGCCCGCCTCCTCAGCGAGGGCGTCGAACTCCGCGAGCTCCTCGTCGGTCAGGTACTTGGCCAGCTCGGCACGGTCGAAGAGGCCGATCAGCTCCGGCCGCATCGTCGGCAGCGGCTTGTGGTCCAGGCGTACGGTGTCGCCGTCCAGGGAGCAGACCAGGTTGACCCGCCGCCACTTCGGCTCCATCGCCGGGAAGTCCTCCCGGGTGTGCCCGCCGCGGGACTCCTGCCGTTCCAGCGCGGCCTTCGCGGTGCACTCCGACACCACCAGCATGTTGCGCAGGTCCAGGGCCAGGTGCCAGCCCGGGTTGTAGCGCCGGCCGCCGCTGGCGCTGACCTTGGCGACCCGCTCACGCAGCTCCGCCAGCCGGCGCAGCGCGTCGACCAGCTCACCCTCACGCCGGATGATCCCGACCAGGTCTCCCATGACCGCCTGGAGGTCCTGCTGGAGGGTGTACGGGCTCTCACCGGTGTCCCGCTGCAGGGGCGCCAGCGCCGTCTCCACCGCCGCCTCCACCGCGCCGATCGACACCTTCGGCCGCGCGCCGAGCTGGTCGGCGTACGACGCCGCGTGCCCGCCGGCCCGCTTGCCGAAGACCAGCAGGTCGGACAGGGAGTTGCCGCCGAGGCGGTTGGAGCCGTGCATGCCCCCGGAGACCTCACCCGCAGCGAAGAGCCCCTGCACGGTGCCGTACGCGGCGCCCGAGTCCGGGTCCACCTCCACGCCACCCATCACGTAGTGGCAGGTCGGGCCGACCTCCATCGGCTCGGCGGTGATGTCGACGTCGGCCAGCTCCTTGAACTGGTGGTACATCGACGGCAGCCGGCGACGGATCTCCTCCGCCGAGCGGCGGGAGGCGATGTCCAGGTAGACGCCGCCCGCGGGCGTACCCCGGCCGGCTTTGACCTCGCTGTTGATCGCGCGGGCGACCTCGTCGCGGGGGAGCAGCTCCGGCGGGCGCCGGTTGTTGTCCGGGTCGGTGTACCAGCGGTCCGCCTCCTCCTCGGTCTCCGCGTACTGCTTGCGGAAGACGTCGGGGACGTAGTCGAACATGAACCGCTTGCCCTCGGAATTCTTCAGCACGCCGCCGTCGCCGCGCACCGACTCGGTGACCAGGATGCCCTTCACCGAGGGCGGCCAGACCATGCCGGTGGGGTGGAACTGGAGGAACTCCATGTTGATCAGCGTCGCCCCGGCGCGCAGCGCCAACGCGTGACCGTCCCCGGTGTACTCCCAGGAGTTCGAGGTGACCTTGTAGGACCGGCCGACGCCGCCGGTGGCCAGCACCACCGCCGGCGCCTCGAAGAGGACGAACTCGCCGGACTCCCGGTAGTAGCCGAACGCGCCGGCGACCCGGTCACCGTCGAGCAGCAGCTCGGTGATCGTGGTCTCGGAGAAGACCTTGATCCGGGCCTCGTAGTCGCCGTGGTCGCGCTTGTCCTCCTGCTGGAGGGAGACGATCTTCTGCTGGAGGGTGCGGATCAGCTCCAGGCCGGTGCGGTCGCCGACGTGCGCCAGCCGCGGGTACTCGTGACCGCCGAAGTTGCGCTGGGAGATCTTCCCGTCCTTGGTGCGGTCGAAGAGCGCCCCGTAGGTCTCCAGCTCCCAGATCCGCTGCGGCGACTCCTTCGCGTGCAGCTCGGCCATCCGGAAGTTGTTGAGGAACTTGCCGCCGCGCATGGTGTCGCGGAAGTGGACCTGCCAGTTGTCCCGGTTGTTCACGTTCCCCATGGCGGCCGCCGCGCCGCCCTCGGCCATCACGGTGTGCGCCTTGCCGAAGAGCGACTTGGAGATGATCGCCGTCTTCTTGCCCGCCAGCCGGGCCTCGATCGCCGCGCGCAGGCCGGCGCCGCCGGCCCCGATCACGACGACGTCGTAGTGGTGTCGTTCGATGCGAGTGGTAGTCGTCATGTCCAGGCGCCCTCTAGTTGATGAACCGCAGGTCGTTGAACCAGCCGGCCGCGACCGCCATGACGTAGAAGTCCGTCAGGGCGAGGGTGCCGAGGGTGATCCAGGCGAGCTGCATGTGCCGGACGTTCAGGGCGGAGACGAAGGTCCAGGCCTTGTAACGCATCGGAGCCTTCGAGAAGTGCTTGAGCCGCCCGCCGATGATGTGCCGGCAGGAGTGGCAGGAGACGGTGTACGCCCACAGCATCACCACGTTGCCGAGCAGGATGATGTTGCCCAGCCCGAAGCCGAAGCCCTTCGGCGAGTGGAAGGCCAGGATCGCGTCCCAGGTGTTGATCAGCGAGATGATCGCGGCGGCGTAGAAGAAGTAGCGGTGCAGGTTCTGCCCGAGCAGCGGGAACCGGGTCTCGCCGCTGTACGCCTTGTGCCCGTCCGGCACCGCGCACGCCGGCGGCGACAGCCAGAACGAGCGGTAGTACGCCTTGCGGTAGTAGTAGCAGGTCAACCGGAACAACAGCAGGAACGGCAGGGTCAGCGCGGCGTCCGGGACGATCCACCAGCCGGGCAGGAACCGGCCGAAGTGCGAGGCACCCTCGACGCACCGGTCGGTCACGCACGGGGAGTAGAACGGGGTCAGGTAGTGGTACGCGTCGACCCAGTACCACTTGTGCATGAAGACCCGGACCGTCGCGTACGCGACCCAGGCGCTGAGCCCGAGGAAGGTGAGCAGTGGGGCGAGCCACCATCGGTCGGTCCGCAACGTCTTCGCCGCGATGGCGGCGCGCGCCCGCGCCCGCAGCGGCTTCGTTGCCGTTGATGTCATTCGAGTCGTCTCCCTGACGGGGCCCTCGCGGGCGGCGGATCACGTTCCGTTCGGTCAGCGGACCGGTGGGACTGGGGGTCCACTGCCACGTCTTTGCGCACACCAACGACCGCACCGGCATGACGGCGCAGCTAAGTGACACACGTTACGCCGATCTCCACGGCCCGGCCGCGCAACGCAGTGTCCCGTGTGTCCCGCAGGTTGGAAAGACCCGGAGCATGATCAATGTCCGTCAGCCGGAAAAGATCGTCTTCGGTTGACGCCGGACGGTCAGCCGACGACCCCGCCGATGGTCCTGCCGGCCAGCGCGGTCACCGCGTGCCGCTCCGACTCCAGGCAGGATTCCACCAGATCCGCCATGGCGGCGAAGAGATCCTGCCGGCCGACCGCCCCGAGCTGGTCCTCGGCGGTGAACTCCTCGGTGAGTTCGGCCAGGCGTCGGGTCAGCTCCCGGATCTCGGCCTCGGCGTCGCGCCCCCGGCTGAAGACCAGCGCCATGCGCTGCTCGGCCACCTCGGTGTACGCGCCGAGTCCCTGCACCGTGTCCAGGGCGAGTGCCGCGAGGCGCGACCACTGTTCACCGGAGTGGCGAAACAGCGCTGCGGCCTCGGTGAGCCGGTCGCCGACCAGGGGTGCGGCCTCGTCGAGGAAGTCGGCGTAGACCGGCCGGGTGGCGCCGGGCGCGGTGTACTCCACCTCCAGGCACTCGTACAACCGGCGCACGCCGTGGAAGAAGGGCACCGGGGCCCCGAAGCGCCGGGCCCAACCGGTTCTGGTGCGGGTGTCGCGCAACTGGTGGGCGAGCTTCGCCATGCCGCTGAAGCCGAAGTTGGTGTCGAAGCTGTTGTGGAGGACCGGACCGGTCAGGTGTGCGACGGTGGTGGCGACGGCGTCGCGGATCGCGGTCGGCAGGTCGGTCCGCTGGCGGGTGGCGGTGACCGTGACGGCCTGGTGGCGCCCCTTGCGGTGGGCCGACCAGGCGGCGGCGAACGTCTGCACCGGGAGCTGGCGGGGGTGCGGCCCCTCGTCGTCCAGGTGGAGGACATCCCCGTCGACGCCGGCGACCACCACCGGATAGGGGTCGTTGCCGGGCCCCGGTTCCAGTCCGTGCCACGGGAGCCGACTGCGGTCCACGGTGGCGAAGACAGGTCGGCCTGCGCCCAGCGCCGTCCGGAGCCGTTCGATCGCCGGTCCCGCCTTCGAGCTGTGTTCCTCGACGTACGGCAGGCCCAGCCGGTCCAGCGCGGCCGGTACCCAGGGCTGTGGATGGTGCTGGGCCACGATGGTCAGCAACGGGGGCAGGTCGCGGTACTCGAACACCGCGTACATGAATCCCACACCGCCGCCGAGCCCGGCGAGCATGGCCTCGGTGTACGGGGCGTCGGTGTGCGGCGCGCGCACCCCCTGTGCCGCCAGCACGTGGGCGAGCAGCCCCGACTCGCGGTGCTGGCGGGGACCGAAGGTGCGGTAGCCGGGCACGAGGCCCGGCGGGAGCACCCGGTCCGCCGACGGCTCGGCGTGGGCCAGCACCTGACGGCGGGCGGTGGTCCAGCTCTCGCCGGTGGCCGCCATGCGGGCCCGTACCCGCTGCTTGAGCTTCTTCTGTTCGGTCATGAGCTACGCCTTCTGGACAGCGCGACCGCCGTACCCCACGCCAGCGTCGCGTCCATCCGGCGGATCGGCCCGAACGACACGCGTCACTCGCGATCGCAACGGGCCACCTTCGCCCCCGCTCGGCCCGGCGGCGTGGGCGCCAGGTCAGGAGGTCCGGCACGCGAGCGTGCCGGCGACCACGGTACCCGAGGTCAGCCGGAGGCGCCGCCGGTGAAGTTCCAGGCCGCCAGGCGCAGCGCCGGCGCCTCCCACCAGACCCCGTCCAGCCGGTCCGGCTGGCGGACCGGCCGTCGGCCGAGGCCGAGCACCGCGCCCGGCGCCAGCGCCCGCGGGTACGACTCGGTGAACCGGAAGTCGCGGACCGCCCGGGTCGGCACCCCGTCCTCGACCAGCCACACCCCGTTGCGGGTCAGCCCCGTGATCACCAGGCTCTTCGGATCGAGCACCCGGGTGTACCAGAAGTCGCTGACCAGCAGCCCGCGCTCCATCCCGGCGACCAGCGCGGCCGTGTCCCCGTCCGCCACCGCCCCGGGCGTGAACTCGGCGCCGCTGCCGGGGCCGGCCGCGGCGAGCAGGCGGAGGTTGCGCGGGATCGGGCCGAAGGTGGACGCGCCGACCATGCCGTGGCCGGTGGACCCGGTGCCCACCTCGGCGCCGCTGCGCCGGTCGTGTGCCACCGCGCTGGTCACCCCGGCCTCGACCAGCGTCAGCGCCCGCCGGGCGGTGCCCTCCAGGTCGTACGGGAGGGCGGAGGCGTGCAGCGGGTCGTCGACCAGGGTGACCGACGGGTCGAACTGGGCGCTGCCCGGCTCGGCGAAGGACTGCCGCTCGGCGTACCGCTTGCCGTTGAAGCCGTACCAGGAGAAGTTCTGCAGCAGGTCGCCCACCGCGGCCGGCTCCAGCACCACCTCGTACCGGCCCGGGGGCAGCTCCACCGGGTCGGCGGCGGCGCGCGCCTTGCCGGCGGCCCGGGTGCCCAGCGCCGCCCCGTCGAGGTCGGCCAGGCGGTCGGCGCAGAGCCGGGCCACCCCGTCCGCGCCGCCGGCCCGGGCGATGCCGTCCATCGCCGCCTCGGTGGTGCGGCCCTGCGCGGTGTGGCCGGCGGAGTTGGCGAACGCCCCGGACCGGTACGACGTCCGGCAGTAGCCGGCCGCCTCCAGGCCGCCCACCGCGTCGACGAAGGTGCGCACCCGGTCCGCCCGCGCGCCCGGCTCGGCGTAGGCGGTGTCCTCGTCGAGCAGGCCGCTGGAGCGCACCGCCGTGGGCGGGGTCAACCCCGGCCAGGCCGGGTCCGGCGGGCAGAGCCGCGCCGCCGCCACCGTGCGCTCGACCAGCGCGTGCAGGCCGTCGGCGTCGACCAGGCTGCCACCGCCGGCGGCGGTCCGGCCGTCGACGTGCAGCCGCAGCCGCACCGAGACCCCGGACTCGGCCACGTTCTGGTGGATGAAGGAGTTGGCGAATCGGGTCAGCGCCAGGTCGTGCCGGGTCACCGCCACCTCGGCCTGCGCGTCGGGGCCGGCCAGCCGGCGGACCAGCTCCACCACCTGACCGGCGACGTCCAGCTCGGTCATGCGCGTACCCCCACTCGGACGTCCCGGAAGCGGGCCGGGGCGGCCGGGTGGCCGGTGTGGCCGACCTGGCCGGGCTGGCCCTTCCCGCAGTTGGGTGTGCCCCAGGCGACGGTCTCGGAGGAGAGCATGTCCATCGAGCGCCAGAAGAGCGGGCCGATGCCGGTGTAGGTGGGGTTGCGCAGCATCCGCCCGCGCCGGCCGTTCTTCACCTCCCAGCCGATCTCGCAGCCGAACTGGAAGTTGAGCCGCTTGTCGTCGATCGACCAGGAGCGGTTGACGTCCATCAGCACCCCGTCGTCGGTGGCGGCGATGATCTCGTCGAGGGTGTGCGGGCCGGGCTCCAGGCCCACGTTGGTCATCCGGACCATCGGCAGCCGGGCCCAGCCGTCGGCCCGTACGCTGCCGCCGTGGTCGAGACCGGCGACGGCGGCCGAGTCCCGACCGGCGAGCACGCCCACCCAGCGCCCCTCGCGGACCGCGTCCCGGCGGACCGCCGGGGAGCCCTCGTCGTCGAAGCCGAAGCTGCCCAGTGCGCCCGGGATGGTCGGGTCGATGGTGACGTTCATCAGCTCGGAGCCGTAGCGCAGCGAGCCGAGCTGGGCCAGGTCCAACCAGGACGTGCCGGCGAAGGCGGCCTCCCAGCCGAGGATGCGGTCCAGCTCGATGGCGTGGCCGACCGACTCGTGGATCTGCAACGCGAGCTGTTCGCCGCCGAGGATGAGGTCGGTCTCGCCGGCCGGGCACTCGGGCGCGGTGAGCAGCGCCCGGGACTCCTCGGCGATGCGCGCGGCGTGCGCGGTGAGGTCCAGCGACTCGACCAGCTCCCAACCGGTGGTGCCGTACTGGCCCCGGTAGCTGGGGTAGGAGCGGCGCTGGGTCTCGCCGTCGCCGATGGAGGTGGCCGAGATGCCGCCGCCGCACTCGCGGATGCGCTGGTCGATCCGGTGCCCCTCACTGGAGACGAACCACTTGGCGGTGTCCCAGATCTGGTAGAGCCCCTCGGCCAGGTCGGCGCCGTGCTCCCGCATCGTCGCGGTGGCCCCGACCAGCAGGTCGCCCTTGTCGGAGAGGGCGACCCCGAGCGGGTCGACCCGGCACGACGAGGCCCAGCTCGCCACGGCCGCTCCGGCCTGCACCAGGTCGATCGGCGGGCCGGGCACCCGCGCGCTCGCGGCGGCGATCGCCGCGGCGCGCCGGCCGGCATCGCGGGCCGCGGCGTCGGACAGCTCGGGTACGGCGTGGAAGCCCCAGCTCGACCCGACCAGCGCCCGCACCCCCAGGCCGATGCTCTCGTCCTGGGTCAGCTCCTCGATGGCGCCGTTGCGGGCCGACATCGACTCGTAGCGGCGGTGCATCACCCGGGCGTCCGCGTACCGGGCGCCCGCGTCGAGGGCGGCCTGGACGGCGGCGGAGGCCGCGTCGAACTCGGTCATGCGCCCGACCCTAGGCGAGCCGGCCGACGTTCGTCAGGGGACGAGCTCCTCCGGCCGGATGGCGGCCTTCACCGGCTCGCTCAGCTCCAACGTGTCACCTGGCTTGGTCACCGACTGCTCGACGTAGTGGCTGCCCTGCCGCCGGTAGAGGTGCAACGTGCCGGTATCCTGCTCGACGAGGAGGTACCACTCGATGCCGGCGGCGGCGTAGTAGTGCATCTTGAGCACCTTGTCGGTGGCCGCGTTGCTCGGCGAGATGATCTCGCAGATGAGCCGGACGTCGACCGCGTCGATGATGAGTTCGTCCAGGTCGACCGGTCCGGTGATGACGAGATCGGGAATGGGGATCCGGCCCGGTCGGAGCCGGACGTTCACCGCCTCCAGGAGTTCCAGCCCGGCGGTCTCGGCCGCGGCTTCGAGGATGTTGCCCAGTTTGCGCGAGATGCGCTGGTGGCGTGGAGTGGGGGCTGGGGTCACGTGGAGGCTCCCGTCGAAGAGTTCGACGCGTTGCTGCGTCTCGCCGAGGGCGAGGTACTCCTCTTCGGTCCACGGGCCGTCGTGGTCGAACACCGCCGCGGTCATCGTCACCTCCACCTCTCTGGCGTCGAATCCTTCCGTGGCCGCCACGACCATCGTCGCACCCGACGTGCGAGCGTGGGCCGACGACATCGAGTTGCCGCGGTGGATGTCCTGGTGAGGGCTGTTCACGCCCGTTGTCGACTCGTTACGCTGTGGGCCGCTGACAGCTCCGCGGCTTGTAGCTTATTTTCACCCTCGAAGCTTTGTTGTAGGTTCTCTACAACTTGAGGGAGGCGGTCGTGGACAGTCCGGAACCCGTGCCGTCCGGGCAGTCGGACGACCGCCCCGGCGTGCCGGAGCAGCGCGCTGTCGAGGCGCCCCACCTGCGGGTCGACGACCTGCGGGTCCGGTTCGACACCACCGACGGGGTGGTACGCGCGGTCGACGGGGTGTCCTTCTCGGTGGCGCGCGGGCGCACGCTCGGCATCGTCGGCGAGTCCGGCTCGGGCAAGAGCGTCACCTCGCTGGCCATCCTGGGCCTGCACGACGCCAAGCGGACCACCATCACCGGGGAGATCACCCTCGGCGGTCGTCAACTGGTCGGCCTTCCCGACGAGGAGGTGCGCCGGCTGCGCGGCCGGGACATGGCGATGATCTTCCAGGACCCGCTGTCGGCACTGCACCCCTACTACACGGTGGGCCGGCAGATCGCCGAGGCGTACCGGGTGCACCACCCGGGGGCGGGCCGGCGGGAGGCGCGTACCCGGGCGGTCGACATGCTCGGCCGGGTCGGCATCCCGCAGCCGGCGCGCCGCTTCGACCAGTACCCGCACGAGTTCTCCGGCGGCATGCGGCAGCGGGCGATGATCGCGATGGCGCTGGTCAACAACCCGGACCTGCTGATCGCCGACGAGCCGACCACCGCCCTCGACGTGACCGTGCAGGCGCAGATCCTGGACCTGCTCACCGACCTGCAGGCCGAGTTCCACTCGGCGATCATCCTGATCACCCACGACCTGGGCGTGGTCTCCCAGGTCGCCGACGACGTGCTGGTGATGTACGGGGGCCGGGCGGTCGAACGGGGCACGGTCGAGCAGGTGCTGCGGCGCCCGCAGCACCCGTACACCTGGGGGTTGCTGTCGAGCGTGCCCTCGCTGCACGGCGACGCGGACGCGGACCTGGTGCCGATCCCCGGCACGCCGCCCTCGCTGATCAACCTGCCGTCGGGCTGCGCGTTCCACCCGCGCTGCCGGTACGCCGGCCGCAACGGTGACCGCTCGCGCGCCGAGGTGCCCGAGCTGGGCCCGGCGGGCGAGGCCGGCCACCTGGTCGCCTGTCACCTGTCGGCGCAGGAGCGCACCCGGCTCTACCAGGAGGACGTGGCACAGGTGGGGGTGGCCCGATGAGTGAGACCGAACCCCTGCTGCGGGTACGCGGGCTGACCAAGCACTTCCCGGTGCGCACCGGACTACGCAGCCGGGGGCTGGTGCGGGCGGTCGACGGGTTGGACTTCGACGTGCGGCCGGGGGAGACCCTGGGCCTGGTCGGGGAGTCCGGCTGCGGCAAGACCACCACCGGCCGGATGCTGGTGCGGCTGCTGGAGCCCAGCGCCGGGACCATCGAGTTCGCCGGCCGGGACATCACCCACGCCCGGCGGCGGGAGCTGCGGCCGCTGCGGCAGGACCTTCAGATCATCTTCCAGGACCCGTACGCCTCGCTGAACCCCCGGCACACCGTGGGCCGGATCGTGGCGATGCCGTTGCAGGTCAACGGCATCGACCCGCCCGGCGGGGTGCGCAAGCGGGTGCAGGAACTGCTGGAGCTGGTCGGGCTGAACCCGGAGCACTACAACCGCTACCCGCACGAGTTCTCCGGCGGGCAGCGGCAGCGCATCGGCATCGCCCGGGCGCTGGCGCTGCGGCCCAAGCTGATCGTCGCCGACGAGCCGGTCTCCGCGCTGGACGTCTCGATCCAGGCGCAGGTGATCAACCTGCTCCGGGACCTGCAACGCGACCTCGACCTGGCGTTCGTGTTCATCGCCCACGACCTGGCCGTGGTGCGGCACTTCTGCCAGCGGGTCGCCGTCATGTACCTCGGCCGGATCGTCGAGATCGGCGACCGGGCCGACATCTACGAACGGCCGCAGCATCCGTACACCCGGGCCCTGCTGTCGGCGATCCCGGACGTGACGGCGCTCGGCCCGGCCGGGCGGATCCGGCTGGCCGGCGACGTCCCGACGCCGCTGGACCCGCCCTCGGGCTGCCGGTTCCGGACCCGCTGCTGGAAGGCGCAGGACGTCTGCGCCACCGAGGAACCGGCCCTGGTGCCCCGGGACGGCGGCCGGCAGGCCACCGCCTGCCACTTCCCCGAAGGGGAACCGGCTGGCACGAGCCCCGAAGGGGAACCGGCTGGCACGAGCCCCGAAGGGGAACCGGCCGGCACGAGCCCGGAGGCCGGCCCGGTGGCCGCAGCCGGCCCGGTGGTTCCGGTGCGGCCGGTGCGGCCGGTGCAGCCGGCGGAGTCGGTGGAGTCGGCGGAGTCGACGGCTCCGGCCGGGTCGACGCCCCCGGCCGGGTCGGTGGGCGCGAGCGGCGAGGAGGTGGCGAGGTGAGTCTGTCCCCGATCGAGGGCGTGGCGCTGGCGGAGATCGAGTCCGGCGGCGACGGCGACGCGCCGCGGAGCAGAAGCGTCGTCGGCCGGTCACCCGGTCAGCTCGCGCTGGCCCGGCTGCGCCGGGACCGGACCGCCCGGGTCAGTGCCGCCCTGCTGGTCTTCTTCGTGGTGGTCGCGCTGGTCGCCCCGCTGCTGTCGATGGTGTACGGCGTCGGTCCAGGCGAGGACTTCAAGGACAAGCTGGACTCGTGCTGCGGCATGCCGCTGGGCTACCTGGGCGGCATCTCCGGCGAGCACTGGTTCGGGCTGGAGCCCGGCACCGGCCGGGACATCTTCATCCGGATGGTGTACGGGCTGCGGACCTCCCTGCTGATCGCCTTCTCGGCGGCGGTGCTCAGCACCGCGCTCGGCGTGACGCTCGGTGTCGTCGCCGGCTACCTGGGCGGCTGGGTCGACGCGGTGATCACCTGGATCACCGACCTGGTGCTGGCCATGCCGTTCCTGATCATCGCGCTGGCCCTGACGCCGACGCTGGTGTTGCGCTTCTACGGCCAGCGCGCCGCGGTGCCCGAGGCGTTCGGCGTGGCGATGCTGATCGGGATCTTCGCGGTCTTCGGCTGGACCAGCACCGCGCGGCTGGTCCGCGGGCAGGTGATCGCGCTGCGCGAGCGGGAGTTCGTGGAGGCGGCCCGGGCCAGCGGCGCCGGCCTGGGGCACATGCTCTTCCGGCAGCTGCTGCCGAACATCTGGGCGCCGGTCCTGGTGGCCTTCTCGCTGGCGGTGCCGCAGTTCATCACCAGCGAGGCGGCGCTCGCCTTCATCGGCGTCGGGCTCTCCGAGGAGACGCCGAGCTTCGGCCGGATGATCTTCCGGAGCCTGCGGTACCTGGAGACCGACCCGATGTACGTCTTCTTCCCCGGCGTCACGATCTTCCTGCTGGTGCTGGCCTTCAACCTCTTCGGGGACGCGCTGCGCGACGCGCTCGACCCGAAGTCGTCGCGGTAGGGGTGCCGACATGGCCCGTTTCCTGATCAAGCGGATCTTCTCCGCCGCCCTCACCCTCTTCGTGGTGAGCGTGCTGACCTTCCTGATGTTCTTCGCGCTGCCCCGGGACCCGGTCAGCGGCATGTGCCCGAAGAACTGCAACCCGGAGCGGTTGGAGCGGGTACGCCAGGAGTTGGGGCTGCGCGATCCGCTCGTCACCCAGTACGCCGGCTACATGAAGGGCATCTTCACCGGCCGGGACCTGGGCAGCGCCCAGGGCGGTCGGTGTGAAGCCCCCTGCCTGGGCTGGTCCTACGTGGCCAACGAGGCGGTCTCCGACACCATCGCCCGGGTGCTGCCGGTGACGCTGAGCATCGTGATCCCGGCGGCGATCCTCTGGTTGCTGCTCGGGGTGGGTCTCGGCATGATCTCCGCGCTGCGTCGGGGCACCTGGGTGGACCGGGCCGCGATCGGCTTCTCGCTGACCGGCGCCTCGTTGCAGCTCTACTTCGTCGGCGCGGTGCTGCTGCTGGTCTTCGTCTACACCACGCGGCTGCTGCCGGTGCCCGGCTACACGTCGATCCTCGACAATCCGCTGAAGTGGGCGAGCGGGCTGGTGCTCGCCTGGGTCGCGCTGGCCTTCCTCTTCTCCGCCATCTACGCGCGGCTGTCCCGGGCACAGATGCTGGAGACGCTGTCGGAGGACTTCGTCCGGACCGCGCGCGCCAAGGGCCTGGCCAAACCCCAGGTGTACGGGCGGCACGCGCTGCGCGCGGCGATCACCCCGGTGGTCACCATCGCCGGGCTGGACGTCGGCGGAGCGCTGGGCGGCACGGTGATCACCGAGCTGACCTTCGGCCTGACCGGGCTGGGGCGTACCGCCGTGGACGCGGTCAAGGGCGGTGACCTGCCCACCATCATGGCCACCGTGCTGATCGCGGCCTTCTTCGTGGTGGTCGCCAACCTGGTGGTGGACCTGCTCTACGCCGCGATCGACCCGCGGGTCCGGCTTGGCTGACGCCGTCGCGGGTCGGGAGCGGACACCCGATGTACGCGTCGTTGAAATTTAGCGACAACTGTTACACAACTTGAAGGTTTTCTTCTTTACGATCCTCGGGACGTCGGCGGGTCCCCGCCCGGCGCCCGCAGAGCACACGGTGGAGGAGGTACGACATGCGACCACGGGTGGCGGCAGCCGCATCCGGCGCTATCGCACTGGTTGTGGCGTTGGGCGCGTGCACGAAGAACACGGACGACGGCCCGGTGGTGGACAACAACCGGAAGCAGACCGGGGTGATCGCGACCGACCCGAAGGACTCCCAGGGGCCGGCGGCCGAGGTCGAGGGGGCCCAGAAGGGCGGCACCTTCAGCATCATCCGGGAGACGCCGATCTCCCACCTGGACCCGCAGCGGACGTACTCGTTCGCCGGCCTGATGGCCAACCCGCTCTTCGCCCGCTACCTGACCACCTGGAAGGACGACGGCAAGGGCGGCCTGGTGCTGGTGGGTGACCTGGCCGAGACGCCCGGCACCAACGTCAACAACGACTGCAAGGTCTGGGAATTCAAGATCAAGGACGGGGTGAAGTTCGAGGACGGCAGCGCGATCACCGCCAAGGAGATCGCGTACGGCATCGCCCGCTCCTTCGACCCGGACCTGCCCGGCGGCCCGACCTACATCCAGGAGTGGCTGGCCGACAGCCCGCAGTTCGACACCAAGTGGGACTTCACGAAGAACAAGACCGGGCTGCCCCCGGGCCTGACCACGCCGGATGCGAAGACGCTGCGCTTCGAGTTCGCCAAGCCCCGCTGCGACCTGCCGTTCGCCGTCTCGCTGCCGACCACCGCGCCGCTCAAGCCGGAGATGGACACCGGCGTCAACCTCGACCAGAAGCCGTTCTCGTCGGGCCCGTACAAGGTCGCCAAGCACCAGGTCGGCGTGCAGCTGACCCTGGACCGCAACCCGAACTGGGACCCGAAGACCGACCCGGTGCGGCACCAGTACCCGGACCAGTTCGTCTGGACGTTCGGCCCGACCGCCGACGCCGCGAACAACCGGGTGATCGCCGACAACGGCGCCGACCAGAGCGCGCTCGCGTGGAACTTCGTGCCCGCCTCGCTGGTGGCCAAGGTCGCCGGTGACGCCAACCTGAAGTCGCGGACCATCCTCTCCCCGACGCCGAGCGCCAACCAGCTGGTCATCAACACCCAGCGGGTCACCGACCTCAAGGTCCGGCAGGCGCTCAACTACGCCATCGACCGGGACGGCCTGATCAAGACCATCGGTGGCTCCACCGTGGCGGCCCCGCTGACCACGCTGATGCCGCCGGCGACGATCGGCTACAAGGCGTACGACGCGTACCCGGCGGGCGCCAGCGGCGACATCGACAAGGCCAAGGAGCTGCTCGGCGGCCAGACCCCGCAGCTCGTCCTCGGCGCCTCCGACGACTCGGAGGAGCAGGAGATGGCCACCCAGATCAAGAGCAACCTGGAGAAGGCCGGCTTCAAGATCACGATCCGGAACATCCCGGACGACGCCAAGCTCGACGAGATCAAGAAGAAGAACAACCCCTGGGACCTGTACATCGGCAACTGGGCGGCGGACTGGCCGAGCGGCGCGTCCATCCTGCCGGTGCTCTACGACGGCCGGTCGATCAAGGCCGAGGGCAACAGCAACCAGTCCTACTTCAACGACCCGGCCATCAACGCCGAGTTCGACCGGATCCTGGCCATGGCCCCGGCCGACCAGGGCCCGGAGTGGGGCAAGCTCGATGAGCGGATCATGAAGGAGCACGCCCCGGTGGTGCCGCTCTACGTCGACGTGGCCTACGTCGTGCACGGCTCCAAGGCCGGCGGGGTCTTCATCTCCAGCGTCTTCGGCTACCCGTCCTTCGTCAACGCGCACGTCAAGCAGTAACTCGCGGTAGGGACGGGCCCCGGTCGACAACGGTGTCGGCCGGGGCCTTCCGCGTCTCAGAGGTGCGTACGCAGGAAGTCCAGCTCCAGCCGGAGCAGCCGCTCGGACAGCCCGTCGGCGGCCAGGTGGCTGGCCCCGGTCAGCGGCAGCACCGCGTGCGGGCGCCCGGTGGCCAGCAGCGCCGCCGACAGCCGCAGCGTGTGTGCGGCCACCACGTTGTCGTCGGCCAGGCCGTGCACCAGCAGCAGCGGCCGGGCCTGCTCCGACTCGAGCAGCGGCTCGGCGGCCAGCTCCACCAGCGAGTGGTGGCCGTACACGTCGATCCCGTCGTCCGGCAGGCCCAGGTAGCGCTCGGTGTAGGCGGTGTCGTACAGGTGCCAGTCGGTGACCGGGGCGCCGGCGATGCCGCAGCGGAACAGCTCCGGGTGCCGCAGCACGGCCAGCCCGGCCAGCCAGCCGCCGAACGACCAGCCCCGGATCGCCACCCGGCCCAGGTCCAGGTCCGGGTGCTTGCCGGCCAGCGCGGTCAGCGCGTCCACCTGGTCGGCCAGGATCACGTCGGCCAGCCGGCGGTGCACCGCCTTCTCGAACGAGGGCGCCACCCCCGGGGTGCCCCGGTTGTCGACGGTCACCACCGCGAAGCCGGAGTCGGCCCACCACTGCCGTTCCAGCCAGGCCGCCCGCGCGGCCACCACCTCCTGGTGCCCCGGACCGCCGTACACGTCCAGCAGCACCGGCAACCGGGTGCCCTTGACGTGGTCGCTCGGGTAGAGCACGCCGGACGGCAGCCGCCGGTCGGTCACCCGGACCAGCATCGGTCGCGGGGCGTACGGCGGGGTGGCGGCCAGCGAGCGCAACTGGGCCACCTCCCGGTCGCCGCGCCAGACCAACCAGCTCGTCCCCGCGTCGTCCAGCGAGGCGGTGCCCACCACCAGCACGTCCCCGCCCACCGCGGCGGTGTGCCAGCCGGGGGTGCCGCTCATCCGGCGGGCGTCCACGCCGCCGCCGATCACCGTGCGGACCCGGTACAGGTGGCGCTGGCTCGGCTCGCCCTCGCTCGCCTCGACCAGCAGGTCCGCCGGGCCGCCGCCGGTGGGCAGCCGCCCCACCACCCGGCGGACGTATAGCGAGGGCGGGGTGAGCAGGGTGCCGTCGGCGAAGAGGCAGCGGGCGTCGTACCCGTCGTGGGCCAGCTCCCCGCCCACCAGGACCCGGCCGTCCGGCAGGTGCGCCGGGGTGCCCGGGATCGGCTCCACCCAGCGCGGGTCGGCCAGCTCGGCGTGCACCTGGGTCTCCCCGGTGCGCGGGTCCACGGCCAGCACCAGGCCGTGCTGCTGCGAGCGGCGCAGCACCGTGATCAGCGGCCCGCCGTCGGCCCAGCCCACCGAGGCCAGGTACGGGTAGGTCTCGCGGTCCCAGTGCACGTCGACCCAGCCGCCGTCGAGGTCGAGCAGGTGCAGGCTGACCTCGGCGTTCGGCCCGCCCGCCCGGGGGTACGCGACCGTGGTCGGCGGGCTCGTCGGGTCGGCCGGGTCGTGCAGGTGCCAGCGCGGCAGCCGGGACTCGTCCACCCGGGCGGCCAGCACCGACCGGCCGTCGGGCGCCCACCAGTAGCCGCGGAACCGGTCGAACTCCTCGGCCGCGACGTGCTCGGCCAGCCCCCAGGTCACGCCGGAGTCCTCGCCGGCCAGCAGGGTGTCGGTGCCGTCGGACTCGACCACCCGCAGCTGGCCCCGGCGGACGCCCTCGGCGGCGTCGGTGACGTACGCCAGCCGCTCGCCGGTCGGGTCCGGCCGCGGGTCGATCACCGGCCCGACGGTCTCCACCTCGACCACGTCGCCGTGCACCAGGTCGGCCCGGAACAGCCGCCCGGCCAGCGCGAAGACCGCCACCCGGCCGGCGGCGTCCAGGGCGTACGAGCCGATGCCGGCGCTGCTGAGCCGCAGCCGTTCGCGCAGTGCCCGCTCGCCCGGGGCGAGCGCGCCCGGTTCGGTGTCGGCGCCGAGCAGCGCGGCCGGGTCGGCGATCAGCCGCTCCTCGCCGCTGGCGACCTCCAGCGACCAGAGTTGCTCGGCCGGGTCCTCGGGACCGCCCGAGCGGAGGAAGACCACCCGGGAGCCGTCGTCGGCCACGGAAACGGCGCGCGGCGCCCCGTGGCTGAACCGACGGGTGCGGGCGGCCAGCTCGGGAAAGTCCACAGCTCCAGATCGTAGGGCGGCTCGCGACGTGATGTGGCCGACCTGGGCGGACGCGTCAGGCTCGGCGGACGGAGACCGCCGGTTAGAGTGACGGACGTGACGACGCTGCCCAATCGACGCCTTCTGCTGGTTCACGCGCACCCCGACGACGAGTCCATCGGCACCGGGTCGACGATGGCCTGGTACGCCGCCAGCGGCGCTCACGTCACGCTGGTCACCTGCACTCTCGGCGAGGAGGGCGAGATCCACGTGCCGGAGCTGGCGCAGCTCGCCGCCGCCGAGGCCGACCAGCTCGGCGGCTACCGGATCGGCGAGCTGGCGGCCGCCTGTGCCGCGCTCGGCGTCACCGACCACCGCTTCCTCGGCGGCGCCGGCCGCTACCGCGACTCCGGCATGATGGGGCTCGCCACCAACGAGCACCCCCGGGCCTTCTGGCAGGCCGACCTCGACGAGGCCGCCGGGCACCTGGTGGAGATCATGCGCGAGGTCCGCCCGCAGGTCATGATCACGTACGACCCGAACGGCTTCTACGGCCACCCCGACCACATCCAGGCCCACCGGGTGGCGATGCGCGCGCACGAGCTGGCCGCCGCCGAGGGCTTCGCCCCGGCCAAGGTCTACTGGACGGCCATGCCGCGCAGCGTGCTGGAGGCCGGCCTGACCGCCTTCACCGAGGCGTCCGACAACCCCTTCGACGGCATCGACAGCGCAGACGAGCTGCCCTTCGGCACGCCCGATCCGCAGATCGCCGCGCGGATCGACGCCACCGACCAGCATGCCGCCAAGGAGGCGGCGATGCGCGCGCACGCCACCCAGATCCCGGCCACCTCGTGGCTGTACTCGATCGCCGGCAACTTCGGCGCCGAGTTCATGGGCGTGGAGTACTTCACCCTCGCGGTGGGCGAGAAGGGCCCCGGCAAGGGCCCGTACGGCTGGGAGGACGACCTCTTCGCCGGGCTGGCCGCGGACGGCACCGACCGCTCCCCGGTCGCGGTGGCCGGGCTCCGGTGACCCTGCCCGCCGCGCCGATGACGGTGGTCGAGGAGCAGGTCACACCGCCGCCCCCGGGCCGGTCCACGCGGCTGCTCGACGTCGCCCTGCGGATCGCCGGCGGGCTGGTCTCGGTGGTCGGCGGGGTGCTGGTGGCGCTGCTCGGGCTGCTGCTGTCCACCGTCCGGGTGGGCGGTCACCTGATCGGGGTGTCGGTGCTGGTCACCATCGGCGCGGCGGTCGCGGTGAGCTGGTTCGCGTACGCCACGGTCGGCCGAAAGTGGGCGGTGGCGCTGCCGGCGTTGCCGTGGTTCGTGCTGATGGCCGTGGCGGCGGTCCGCACCACCGAGGGCGACCTGCTCGTCGCCGGCGACAACTGGGTGGGGCTGGGCATGATCACCGCCGGGGCGATGACCTTCGCGGTGATGGCGTTCCGGCAGATCCTCGGCCCGCCGCAACGACGTCACGACGGGTGATGACGCCGCACAGCCTGTGGTGGTAGACATTCCTGCCAGAAGGCTCGCCAGTGGGGCGGGCGGTACGGCGGGAGGCGTGCGATGGGGAATCGGTGGCGCGCGGTCGGCGTGCTCGCGGGGGCGCTGTTCGCGGTCAACGTGGTGGCTCGGGTGATCATCAAGCTCGGCTTCGACGGGAACGACACCGCCGCCGACCGGGTCTCGCTGGGCATGTTCGTGGTGATCGGGCTGATCCTCGCAGGGGTGGTCTTCGTGCAGGGCCGTACCCGTCCGGCGGGCGCCTGGGGCACCGATGTCGGCGCGGCGGTGCTGGTGGCGCTGCTGCTGACCGTGCTGGTCGGGCCGCTGCTGGTCGGCAACAACCCGTTCGGCGGGGGCGCCGGGCTGTTCTTCGCCCAGATCTGGCTCTACCTGCTGGCCGCCGGGGCCGGCGTGGCGGTCGGCTACCTGCTGCTCACCGCGCTCGGCCTCGACCACCGCTCGCAGCAGCTCAAGCGGTACGCCGAGATCAAGTCTGCCAAGCCGCGCCGGGTCGTCCGCCGCTGAGGCGTCGAGTTCTCCGGTCCCGATCGGCGCGGCCCACTCGTCGGTCCGGCGTGTCGTGGCGTCGGTGGCAACGTCGGTGTGAGCGATATGCCTGAGCGGCATATTTATGACTCTCAGGCATATCGCTCGTACGGGTGTCGTCCTCCGGCCGGCCCCGGTGCGGGAGGTCGCGCTGTCGCGTCCGGAGCATCCGTGGTTCGGCGGACGGGGCGCGCCCCGAGCCGGGCAGGGCCGGGCCGGGTCGAGGGCCGGTGACGGCCCCCGACCCTGCTGCTCGCCTAGCTGGCGGGGGAGGAGGCCCGGTCCCTGGTGTCCGTTCCGGCCCGGGGCTGCGGGACGCGGGCATTCGGGCGCGCGGTCGTCGTCGACTCGGACACCGCTTCCTCCAGCTCCGCCGCCCGCCGCTCGACCTCCTCGACCTCGACGGCCAGCGGCGTCACGTCCGCCAGTTCCGCCGCCCGCCGCTCCACCTCCGCCAGCTCCACCTCCGGCGACTCGGGCCGAGGCCGACGCGGGTTGGAGCGGTCGGGGGTGGCCGACCTACCGCCGGTCGTCGAGCGTCCGGAGCCAGTGCGTCCGGAATCCGAGCCGGCCGAGCGCACGGAATCCGAGCGGCCGGAGCCCGAGCTGGCCGAGCGGGCGGAGCCCGAGCCGTTGGTCTTCCGGCCCTCGCGCAGCGCCGTGATCAGGGCGTCGACGAGTTCGTCCTTGCGCATGTCGGCGGTGCCGGTGATGCCGCGTCGGCGCAGTCGGTCGCGGAGCTGGTCGACCTTGAGGCGGGCGATCTCGCTCTCGTTGACGTCGGGGGTGTTCGGGGTCTGGTTGCCCGGCTGCTCGCCGGTCTGCGCCCCGCGCGAACCGCCGCCGCGCGACCCGCCCCGGCCGCGGGCGGTGCCGCCGTCGCGGGAGTTCCCCCGCGAGCCGCCGTCGGAGCGCGACGCCGGGCCGCTGCCGGAGGTGTTGCGGGAGCGGGTGGTCTTCCGGCCCTCGCGCAGCGCTGTGATCAGGGCGTCGACGAGTTCGTCCTTGCGCATGTCGGCGGTGCCGGTGATGCCGCGTCGGCGCAGTCGGTCGCGGAGCTGGTCGACCTTCAGGCGGGCGATCTCGCTCTCGTTGACGTCGGGGGTGTTCGGAGTCTGGTTGCCGGGGGCGTTCTTCGTCGCCGTCGAGGCGCTGGCGCGTCCCGATCCGCTGCGCGTGGCCATCGAGCAGGTCCTTCCTGGTCCGGGGTCGAAGGAGGCGTCACGACGTGCGTCGTGCCGCGTCCAGTTCTTCCGGTACCCCGAACGACCTGCGGGAATCGTCCCTGTGCTCAGTCCGGGGCGACCCGGGTCAGGTAGGTGTGGTGGGTGGTGAACCCCAGTCCCCGGTAGAGCGTCACCGCGGCGGTGTTGCGCTGCTCCACCTGGAGGAAGGCGTGCGTCGCTCCCTCCGCCACGCCCCAGTCGACCAGGGCCCGGACCACCCGGCCGGCCAGCCCGCGCCGCCGGGCCTCGGGCACCACCTCGATCAGGCTGAGCCCGAGCCAGCGTCCCCGCCCGGTGACGGTGCCCCGGCCGATCGCGACCAGCGTGCCGTCGGCGTACACGTGGGCGAAGCGGACCCGGGCCACGGCGGTGAGCACGTGCCGGGCGGCGTCCGGGAGGCCGCCCTTGCGGCCGGCGGCGATCGCGAGCCAGTCGTCCGACGGCGCGGCGGCCAGCTCGACCGGCGGTGAGCCGGCCGGGGCCGACGCGGCCGGCGGCAGCGCGGCGAGGGCGACGGTCTGCACCAGCACCGGTGGCCGGCTGCCCCAGCCCCGGGCGTCCAGCTCCGCGCCGACCGGCGCGGCCAGCGGGAGCGGGGTGTTCACCATGGCCGGTTGCCCCTGGTCGGCGTACCAGCGCTCCACCGCGTCCAGCGCGGCCGGCAGGGGCCGGTCCGGGTCGCCCACCGGCAGCGCGGAGTTGGCCCGGCCGGACCAGCCGGCGGCGGAGCGCAGCAGCCAGTCGCCCAGCCGGTCCCGGACGGCGGCGGGCCACGCCTCGTCGGAGGCCAGCTCCAGCTCGATCACGGCCGAGGCGGTCGGCCGGCGGGTCGGCGGCACGCGCTTGGCCCGGTGCACCTCGGTCACCGGTACCCGCAGCCGGCCCTGCCTGGTGGCGAGAGTGAGATGGGTCTCGGTCAGCTCGACCAGCTCGCCGAGAGCGTCCGAGAAGAGGGGGCGGCCCTCGCGAATCCCCACAATGCGGCGCACCACGATCCGGTGGCCCACGTCCTGCTGTCGGAGCACGATCGACCTCCTCCCCGGCGAGATACTAGGCTCTTAGCGTCGCGGGTGATCGCGGCGAGTCTTGCGGAGGAGAAGACCGGTGACCTACATCATCGCCGAGCCGTGCGTGGATGTGCTCGACAAGGCATGCATCGAGGAGTGCCCGGTCGACTGCATTTACGAGGGCAATCGGATGCTCTACATCCACCCCGACGAGTGCGTCGACTGTGGTGCCTGTGAGCCGGTCTGCCCGGTCGAAGCGATCTTCTACGAAGACGACGTCCCGGAGCAGTGGAAGGACTACACCGGGGCCAACTACGAGTTCTTCGAGGACCTCGGCTCGCCGGGTGGCGCGTCGAAGATCGGCAAGGTGGAGAAGGACGCGACGTTCGTCGCCGCCCAGCCGCCGCGCGGAGAGGGCCACTGAACCGGCCCGCGCCGGTCTCGTCGCGGCTGCCCGAGTTCACCTGGGACACCCTGGACGCCGCGGCCACCGTGGCCGCGGCGCACCCGGACGGTCTGATCAACCTCTCGATGGGCACGCCGGTCGACCCGGTGCCCCCGGTGATCCGGCAGGCGCTGGCGGACGCGTCCGATGCCCCGGGATACCCGCTGACCGCGGGCACCCCGGCGCTGCGCGACGCCATCGCCGGCTGGGTGGCCCGCACCTGCGGGGCCGGGGTCGACGGGCTCGGCGTCCTGCCCACGATCGGCTCCAAGGAACTGGTCGCCTGGCTGCCCACCCTGCTCGGGATCGGCCCCGGTGACGTGGTCGTGGTGCCGTCGATCGCCTACCCGACGTACGAGGACGGGGCCCGGCTCGCCGGCGCCACCACCGTCCGCGCCGACTCGCTGACCGCGGTCGGCCCGACCTCCCGGGTACGCCTGGTCTGGGTCAACTCGCCCGGCAACCCGACCGGTCGGGTGCTGCCCACCGCCCACCTGCGCAAGGTGGTCGACTGGGCCCGCGAGCGGGGCGCCGTGGTGGCCAGCGACGAGTGCTACCTGCCGCTGGGCTGGACGGCCGACGCCGAGCCGGTCTCGGTGCTCTCGCCCGAGGTCTGCGGCGGGTCGTACGACTCGGTGCTGGCGGTGCACTCGCTCTCCAAGCGCTCCAACCTGGCCGGCTACCGGGCCGGTTTCGTCGCCGGCGACCCGGCGCCGGTGGCCGAGCTGCTCAAGATCCGCAAGCACGCCGGCATGATCGTGCCCGCGCCGGTGCAGGCCGCCATGGTGGCCGCGCTCTCCGACCAGGCGCACGCCGACGAGCAGCGGGAACGCTACCGGGCCCGGCGGGAGACGCTGCTCGCCGCGTTCACCGGGGCGGGCTTCACCGTGGAGCACTCGGAGGCCGGGCTCTACCTGTGGATGACCCGGGGCGAGGACTGCTGGGCAACGGTGGACTGGCTGGCCCGCCGGGGCATCCTGGTCGCCGCCGGCGTCTTCTACGGCCCCGGCGGGGCGCAGCACGTCCGGGCCGCGCTGACCGAGTCCGACGCGCACGTCGCGGCGGTCGCCGCGCGGCTCGCACGGGCCTGACGCGCCGATGGGCGGGGCCGGCGGGGTGGTCCGGGCGGCGGTGGTCGGCACCGGGCTGATCGGCGGTTCGGTGCTGCTCCGGCTGCACGCGGCCGGGCTGGACGTGGCCGGCTGGGACCCGGACGAGGCGACCCGGCGGCAGGCCCGGCGGGCCGGCGTACCGGCACCGGAGCGTCTGGTCGACGCGGTGGCCGACCGGGACGTGGTCTTCCTCTGCGGGCCGCTGCCCACCCTGCCGCGGACCCTGGTCGAGGTGGCCGCGGTGACCGCCGAGGACTGCCTGCTCACCGACGTCGGGAGCACCAAGGCGGAGCTGGCCGCGTTCGCCGCCGCGCAGGGGCTGACCCACCGCTTCGTCCCCGGCCACCCGATGGCGGGCACCGACCGGGCCGGCCTGACCGCTGCGGTGCCGGGGCTCTTCGACGACGCGGCCTGGGTGCTCTGCCCCGCGCCCGGTCCCGGCCTGGCCGCCTTCCGCCGGCTCACCGTGCTGGTGATGGAGGTGTTCGCCGCCCGGGTGGTGCCGATGGCGGCCGATCGGCACGACTCGGTCGTCGCGCTCGCCTCGCACGTGCCGCACCTGCTCGCCGGCGCCCTCGCCGGCGCGGCCGAGCGCTCCCCGCTGCGCGACGCCGTCCTCGGCCTCGCCGCCGGCAGCTTCCGCGACGGCACCCGGGTCGCCGGCACGCCACCGGAGCGGACGGCGAACATGCTGCTCGCCAACCGGGCGGCGGTGCTGGCCGCGCTGACCTCGGTCACCTCCTTCCTGGACGAACTGGCGGCCGCGCTGCGTGACGACGACCGGGCCGCGCTCACCGCCCGACACGGCGAGGGCCGCGACGCCCGGGCCGCGCTGGCCGGCCGCGCGACGGTCGAGCTGCGTCGGGCCTTCCCGCTGGCCGGCAGCGGGGACGCGGAGCTGCGCTTCCTGCTCGAACTGGGCGCGGCCGGCGGGTACCTCGACGGGTGCCGGACGACCGGCGACCAGGTCGAGTACCTGGCCCGTCGGTTGGCCGTGGAACCGGACGGCGCACCGGGCCCGCCGCTAGGGTGAGGGCGTGACGGACGGACCGGTCGTGGCGGTACGCGGTGAGGCGTACCGGGAGGTCGCGCCCGAGCTGGCCCGCTTCCAGGTGACCGCGACGGCCCGCGAGCGGGACCGGGAGGTCACCCTGACCCGGCTCGCCGAGCGGGCCGCCGCGGTGCGGGTGCTGCTCGACGAGCACGCCGCCGCCCTCGACCGCCGGGAGGCCGGCGACCTGCGCGTACGCCCCGAGACCAACCGCTCCGGCGAGCGAGTGGTCGGCTACCACGGCAGTGTCACCACCAGCGTCACCGTCACCGACTTCGCCGTCCTCGCCGAACTGATGCTCCGCCTGGCCGACCAGGAGCAGGTCGAGGTGGCCGGCCCCTGGTGGTCGCTGCGGCCGGACAGCCCGGCCCACCGGGAGGCCCGGCACGCCGCCATCGCCGACGCGCTGCATCGGGCCCGGGAGTACGCCGAGGCGTTGGGCGCCCGGGTCACCGCCCTGCTGGAGCTGGCCGACGCGGAGGAGGGGTTCGCCCCGATGGCCGGCGCGGCGTTCTCCCACCGCATGGAGACGGGCGCGCCGCCGGAGCTGGAACTCGACCCGCAGCTGCAGACCGTGCACGCCGTGGTGCGGGCCCGGTTCACGGTCAGCGACCCGGTGCTGCCCTGATGCCCGAGGCCACCCCGCTCCCGCTCGACGACCTGGTGGCCCGGGCTCGTGCCCTGGCCGAGGCGGGGCCCCGGCAGTTGCTCGGCATCGCCGGGGCGCCCGGGGCGGGCAAGTCCACTCTCGCCGAGCGGATCGTCGCGGCGATCGGCCCGAGCGCCCGGCTGGTGCCGATGGACGGCTTCCACCTGGCCCAGGCCGAGTTGGAGCGGCTGGGCCGCGCCGCCCGCAAGGGCGCGGTGGACACCTTCGACGCCAACGGGTACGTCTCGCTGCTGCGCCGACTGCGACGGCTGGAGCCGACCGCGGTCTACGCGCCGCTGTTCCGGCGGGATCTGGAGGAGCCGGTGGCCGGGGCGATCGAGGTGCCGCCCTCGGTCCGGCTGGTGGTGACCGAGGGCAACTACCTGCTGCTCAGCGACCCGCCGTGGGACGACGTGCGGGCGCTGCTGCACGAGGCGTGGTTCGTCGACCTGGACGCGGAGTCGCGGCTGCGCCGGCTCGTCGCCCGGCACGAGGCGTACGGGCGGACGCCGGAGCAGGCGGCGGCCTGGGCGTACGGCAGCGACGAGACCAACGCCGCCCTGGTCCGCAACACCGCGAACTACGCCGACCTGGTGGTACGCCTAACCGACCCCCCGCCGGGGTGACGGGACACCGCGCCGCAGCAGCCGGGCGACCAGGGCTCGTTCCCGCTGGAACTCCACCGCCTCCGGGTATCCGCTGTGGTTGCGGATGGGCGGGTCGGCGACCTCGCCGCCGCTGGGGTGCAGCGCCTCCGGGTCGACGACCGGGCGGGTTGCGGGCCGGCCTCGGCGGGTTCGGGCCGCAGCCCGAGGAGCTGGTCGGGCGGAGTGTTGGACACCCCGTGCACCCGTAGTTCGAGCACCCGATCGCCCATCCGTGCCCCCTGGTGTCGCGCTCACTACCCAGAGTGCACCCTGGTGCCCGGTTCCGGCCACCCGCACGTCTGCTGTTTTAGCAGGTCAACCGGGTTATTCGAGGGTGCGCACCGGGCGGGCGGGATTGCCGACGGCGACCACGTTCGGTGGCAGATCCTTGGTCACGACGGCGCCGGCGCCGACCACGGTGTTCGCGCCGACGGTCACCCCGGCGAGCACGATGGCCCCGCCGCCGAGCCAGACGTTGTCGCCGATGGTGATCCGCTTCGCCGCCTCCCACTTCTCCCGGCGCGGACCCGGCTCGATCGGGTGGGTGGGGGTGAGCAGCTGCACGTTGGGTCCGATCTGGACGTCGGCGCCGATGGTGATCCGGGCGACGTCGAGGAAGACCGCGTTGAAGTTCACGAAGCAGCGCGGGCCGAGGTGGATCTGCCAGCCGTAGTCGCAGTAGAAGGGTGGACGGATCCAGGTGCCCTCGCCGAGCGAGCCGAGCAGCTCGCGCAGCGCGGCCAGGCGGCCCTGCGGGTCGGTGGCGGCGGTGGTGTTGACGCGCTCCATCAGCTGGGCGGCGCGGTCGAGGTCGGCGATGATCTCGGGCTCGTTGGCGATGTAGGGCTCGCCGGCCAGCATTCGTTCCCGCATGGACGTCACCGGGCGATCATCGCTGGCCGGGTCCCCGCCAGGGGCGGGGACCGTCATATTCCGGACTTTCCTTGTGCATACCCGGTATGTAATTCTGGTCCCCGTCAATGCGACTCCCGTCTATGAAGACGCTTCCCGAGGAGGATCCGTTGCACAGAACCAGAAGGAAGACCGTCGCGCTCGGGCTGGTGCTCGGCCTGGCGCTCGGCGCCCCGGCCACCGCATCGGCCGCCGCACCGACCGCACCGGCGGGCGCCGAGGCGTCCCGGCCGGCCGGGAAACCGTCCGCCCCGACCGGCGGGTCGACCACCGTCACCCTGGTCACCGGGGACCGGGTCACCGTCACCGGCTCCGGCGACGCCGCCGTCCGGCCCGCCGCCGGCCGGAGCGATGTGCGATTCGTGGTACGCCGGGAGCGCGGGCACCTCACCGTGGTGCCCCAGGATGCGCTGGCGCTGATCCGCGCCGGCCGGGTCGACCGCCGACTCTTCGACGTCACCGAGCTGATCTCCGCCGGCTACGACGACGCCCGCCGCGACGACCTGCCGCTGCTGGTGTCGTACGCCTCCGGGGAGGCCCGGCGCGGCGTGGCCGCGCTGCCCGGCGCCCGGGTGACCCGGGACCTGCCGGCGATCCGCGGCGCCGCCCTCACCACCGGCAAGTCCACCGCCGGTCAGGCGTGGGCGGCGGTCACCACCGGCTCCACCGGCACCCGGCTCGGCGCGGCGGGGGGCGTCGAGCGGATCTGGCTCGACGGCCGACGTCGGGTCACCCTGGACCACAGCGTGCCCCAGATCGGGGCGCCCACCGCCTGGTCGGCCGGCTTCACCGGCAAGGGCGTCAGCGTGGCGGTGCTGGACACCGGCGTCGACACGAGCCACCCCGACCTGGCCGGCAAGGTGGCCGAGTCGCGCAACTTCACCGAGGTCACCGACGACCGGGACACGGTCGGCCACGGCACCCACGTCGCCTCCACCATCGCGGGCAGCGGCGCCGCCTCCGGCGGCCGGTACAAGGGCGTCGCGCCGGACGCCACGCTGCTCAACGGCAAGGTCTGCGAGGACATCGGGTGCACCGACTCGGCCATCCTGGCCGGGATGCAGTGGGCCGCCGTCGACAAGCGGGCCGCCGTGGTCAACATGAGCCTCAGCGGCTGGGACTTCCCCGAGGTCGACCCGCTGGAGGAGGCGGTGCAGACGCTGACCGCGCAGACCGGCACCCTCTTCGTCACCGCCGCCGGCAACGCCGGGTCGGACGCCTCCGTCGGCTCCCCGGCCAGCGCCGACGCGGCGCTCGCCGTCGGCGCGGTGGACCGCGACGACCAGCTTGCCGAGTTCTCCAGCCGGGGCCCGCGGGTGGGCGACGACGCGGTGAAGCCCGACATCACCGCGCCCGGCGTCGACATCGTCGCCGCCCGGTCCGCCAGCGGCAGCATCGGCGACCCGGTGGGGGAGAAGTACGTCGCGCTCTCCGGCACCTCGATGGCCACCCCGCACGTGGCCGGCTCGGTGGCGCTGCTGGCCCAGCAGCACCCGGACTGGAAGGCCGGCCAGTTCAAGGCGACCCTGATGGCCGCCGCGAAGCCGCACCCGGCGCAGACCGCGTACGAGCAGGGGGCCGGCCGGGTCGACCTGACCCGCGCGATCGGCCAGCAGGTGACCAGTGACCCGGTGAGCGTCTCCTTCGGCCGTGCGCTCTGGCCGCACGGCGACGACGCGCCGATCACCCGCACGGTGGCCTGGCGCAACGCCGGCCCGACCGCCGTCACGCTCGACCTGAGCACCGAGATCACCGGTCCGGGCGGCCAGCCGGCGCCGGCCGGGATGTTCCGCCTCGGCGCGACCCGGGTGACCGTGCCCGCGGGCGGTCGGGCGGAGACCACCGTCACCGCCGACACCCGGCTCGGGGCCGCCGACGGCTACTGGACCGGCCGGGTCGTCGCCCGCTCCGGCGCCACCGTCGCGGTGACCCCGGTGGCGGTGAACCGGGAGGTGGAGAGCTACACCCTGACGCTGACCCACCTGGACCGGTCCGGCGCGACGACGGCGGACTACTACACCAGCCTGGCCAGCCTGGACCGCTTCGACGTCCGGGACGCCTACGACCCCGACGGAGTGGCCCAGGTCCGGCTGCCCAAGGGGCGCTACGGCCTGAGCACGCTCATCTTCGAGCCCGCCCCCGAGGGCGAAGCCGGCGGGCTCACCATGCTGGCCCAGCCCGAGCTGACCGTCGACCGGGACCTCTCGGTCACCGTGGACGCCCGGCGGGGCAAGCCGGTCCTGACCACGATCCCGAAGCGGGACGCGACGCCGCTGCTGATCGACGTCAGCGCGGTCTTTTTCGGCGACGATGGCAGCAGCTACGGCTTCGGGCTCTGGGCCGACAGCTTCGCCGGCCTGACCACCGCCCAGCTCGGCAGCCCGGTCTCCGCGGACCGGTTCGTCTCGACGGTCAGCAGCCAGTGGGCCGACCGGGAGGCCGCCAGCAGCCCCTACCTGTACGCGCTGAGCGAGGCGGTCCCCGGCCGGATGCCGACCGGTTTCGTCCGGCACTACCGGGCCGGTGACCTGGCCACCGTGGTGCACCGGTTCCGGGGCGGCTACCCGGGGATGGTCGCCGAGCGGTTCGTCGTGCCGGAGCTGGAGTACAACACCGGTGCCTCGGCGATCATCCTGCCGACCGAGGTGCCCGGTGAGCGGGTGGAGCACTACAACACCAGGGGCGTGCGCTGGGAGTCCGAGATCGACTTCGGGGTGGTCGACGAGGAGGGCTGGCTGGACCCGAAGGCGGCGCTGTTCTCTGTGCCGACCGCGTACAAGGCGGGGCGGACGGTCCACGAGACCTGGAACCAGGCTCCGTACGGGCCGTCGTTCCCGGCCCCGCGCTGGCCGGAGGAGAGCGTCAGCCGTACCGGTGACCTCATCTTCGTCGGCCTGCCGGTGCACAGCGACGCCGCCGGGCACCCCGGCGGGTCGGTCACCGACACCGCCCGGACCGCCCTGTGGCGCAACGGGAAGCTGGTCGGCGAGAGCGAGTACGCCGGCTACGGCGAGTTCACCGTGCCGCCCGCGGCGGCCGACTACAAGCTGACGGTGTCGGCCACCCGGAGCTTCACCGACCTGAGCACCGAGGTGGAGTCGACGTGGACCTTCCGGTCCGGTCACGTCGCCGGTGACACCCCGGCCCGGCTGCCGCTGATGGCGGTGCGCTTCGCCCCGCCGCTGCGGGTCGACAACAGCGCGCCGGCCGGCCGCCTCTTCGCCGTGCCGGTGCAGGTGCAGCGGCAGCCCGGGGCGCCGGCCGCCGGGGTGGAGAAGCTGACCGTCGACGCCTCGTACGACGGCGGGAAGACCTGGCGCAAGGCCGCCGTACTGCGGGTGCCCGGGAAGGGCTGGGTCGCGCTGCTGCGGCACCCGGCCGGCCCCGGTCACGTGTCCCTGCGGGCCACCGCCCGGGACACCGCCGGCAACACGGTGACCGAGCGGATCGTCCAGGCGTACCGCCTGCGGTGAGCGACGCCGGGCCCGCGGTCTCACCGCCGTGGGCCGGGACGCCGGTCGGGGTCGGGGCGGTTCGCCCCGGCCCCGACCGGTCCGTCAGTCGTTGGCGTGCAGGGCGGCGTTCAGCTCGATGCCCTTGCCGGTGCGCTGCTTCGCCTCCAGCGCGCCGGTGACGGAGTTGCGCCAGAAGAGGAGGCCGTCCACGCCGGAGAGCTCGCGGGCCTTGACCACCCGCCCGTCCGGCAGGGTGATCTTCGACGCGGCGGTGATGTAGCAGCCCGCCTCGACCACGCAGTCGTCGCCGAGCGAGATGCCGACGCCGGCGTTCGCGCCGATCAGGCTCCGCTCGCCGATGCTGACCTTCTCTTTGCCGCCGCCGGAGAGGGTGCCCATGATCGACGCCCCGCCGCCGATGTCGGAGCCGTCACCGACCAGCACGCCCTGCACGATCCGCCCCTCGACCATCGAGGTGCCCAGCGTGCCGGCGTTGAAGTTGACGAAGCCCTCGTGCATCACGGTGGTGCCGGCGGCCAGGTGCGCGCCGAGCCGGACCCGGTCCGCGTCGGCGATCCGGACCCCGGAGGGGACCACGTAGTCGGTCATCCGGGGGAACTTGTCCACTCCGTACACCGCCAGGTACCGGCCGGCAGCCCGCTCGATCACCCGCAGCTCGTCGACCCGCTCCGGCGGGCACGGCCCGGCGGACGTCCAGGCCACGTTCGCCAGCTTGCCGAAGATGCCGTCCAGGTTGACCTCGTTGGGCCGCACCAGGCGGTGGGAGAGCAGGTGCAACCGGAGGTACGCGTCGGCGGCGTCCTTGATCGGGTCGTCCAGCGAGCCGAGCACGGTGGTGACCTCGACGGTACGCAGACCCGGCAGCGCCCGCTCCCCGATCGCGCCCGGCGGCAGGTCGAGCACGTCGCCCTGGTCCTCGCCGGGGACCAGCGGCAGCTCGCCGAGTCCGAGCTTGCCGGTCGGGTACCAGGTGTCGAGCACCTGGTCGTCAGCGGTGACGGTGGCCAGGCCGATGCCCCAGGCGGGTACTGCGGACGTCACTGTTACACCTCTCGTTCGCGGCTGCGGGGCAGGCGGGCTCACTGCCCGCGTGCACCGAATTTGACGGTACCGTGCCCAGCATGGAGAACCCGCTGACCCCCGAGGTCTTGGCTGATCCGGTGGCCCTGACCCGTGCCCTGGTCGACATAGAGTCCGTCTCCCTCAACGAGAAGGCGATCGCCGACTGCGTCGAGGAGGTGCTGCGGGGCGTGCCGCACCTGGCCACGTTCCGACACAACAACACGGTGATGGCCCGTACCGACCTGGGCCGGGCGTCCCGGGTGGTGCTCGCCGGCCACCTGGACACGGTGCCGCTGAACGACAACTTCCCGTCGACGATGCGCGGCGACCTGATGTACGGCTGCGGCACCTCGGACATGAAGTCCGGGGTGGCGTTCGCGCTGCACCTGGCGGTGACCCTGCCCGACCCGCGCTACGACGTCACGTACTTCTTCTACGAGGCCGAGGAGATCGAGTCGAGGTACAACGGGCTCACCCTGGTCGGGCAGGCGCACCCGGAGTGGCTGGAGGCCGACTTCGCGGTGCTGCTGGAGCCGACGTACGGGATCGTCGAGGCCGGCTGCCAGGGCACCATGCGGGCGGTCGTCACCACGTACGGCGAGCGCGCCCACGCCGCCCGGTCCTGGCACGGGGTGAACGCCATCCACGGCGCGGGCGAGGTGCTGCGCCGGCTGGGCGGCTACGAGGCCCGACGGGTCACCATCGACGGCTGCGACTACCGCGAGGGACTGAACGCGGTGCGGATCGCCGGCGGGGTGGCCGGCAACGTCGTCCCGGACCGCTGCGAGATCGAGATCAACTACCGGTACGCCCCGGACCGTGACCCGGCCGCCGCCGAGGCGCACCTGCGGGAGGTCTTCGCTGGCTTCGACCTGACGGTGACCGACGCGGCGGCGGGCGCGGCCCCCGGCCTGGAGTCGCCCGCGGCGCAGGAGTTCCTCGCCGCCGTCGGCGCCGCGCCGATCGGCAAGCTGGGCTGGACGGACGTGGCGCGGTTCGCGGCGATGGGCATCCCGGCGCTGAACTTCGGCCCCGGCGACCCCAACCTGGCCCACCACAAGGACGAGCACGTCGAGATCACCAAGATCCGCGACGGTGCCGCCACCCTGCACCGCTGGCTCGCCTCCGCCTGACCCCGCGCTTCTCGTCCGGCTCGGCCCGCGCTCCCGGTCCGCTCGCCTCGGTGATCAAGAGGTTTGCGTCTAAAGAGGCCCTTCAGGTGACGCAAACCTCTTGATCGCCACCAAGCACCGGGCGGCCCGGGCCGGCGAGGCGCGCCCGGGCCTCGGCAGTGGGTGCGGAGTGCGGTGGGTGGTCAGGCGGTGGTGAGGGCAGGGGAGTCGGTGGTCTCGGGGTCGGCGGTCGGTGCCGCCGGGGACTCCAACTGTCGGGCACGGCGGCGCTCGGCCACCACGTCCCGGATGCGCCGCTGCATCTGCCGGCGGATCCGCATCCGCTCGTTGTTGTTGATCACGCTTGCTCCTCCCCCGAAGGCGCGCGCCGGGGCATACCCGGTATGTGAATAGTAAGACGTACGGGCGACAGAATTAGTTGCCCAAGATCGCGAACTTTTTCTCCGGCTCGCCTGGCACCGCACCCGGCCGGTGCCGCTCCATTACGGTTGCTCCCATGAGCCAGAGCAACGGGCGGCAGCCGGGCCGCGATCCGGAGCGGCACCGGGGCGCGGTCACGCTGCGCCGCGGCGCGATCCCGACCAGCACCGCCGACCAGCGGCTGCTCGACTCCCGGGGCCGGGGCGACTGGAAGACCAAGGACGCCTGGCGCGCGCTGCGGATCCTCTCCGAGTTCGTGGAGGGCTTCGACACCCTGGCCGACCTGCCGCCCGCCGTCAGCGTCTTCGGCTCCGCCCGCAGCACCCTGGACAGCCCCGAGTACGGGCTGGCCCGGGAGCTCGGGGCCGCCCTGGCCCGCGCCGGCTACGCCGTGATCACCGGTGGCGGGCCGGGCGTGATGGAGGCGGCGAACCGGGGGGCCAGCGACGCCGGTGGACTCTCCGTCGGACTCGGCATCGAACTCCCCTTCGAGCAGGGGCTCAACGACTGGGTCGACCTGGCCATCGACTTCCGGTACTTCTTCGCCCGCAAGACCATGTTCGTCAAGTACGCCCAGGCGTTCGTGGTGCTGCCCGGCGGCTTCGGCACCATGGACGAGCTCTTCGAGGCGCTCACCCTGGTGCAGACCGGCAAGGTCACCCGGTTCCCGGTGGTGCTGATGGGCACCGCGTACTGGCGGGGGCTGCTGGACTGGCTGCGGGACAGCATGGCCGCCGAGGGCAAGATCGGGCCGGTCGACCTGGACCTGATCTGCCTCACCGACGACGTGGACGCCGCGGTCCGGCACATCGTCGAGGCGGAGGCCGCCCTCTCCGTCGAGCAGGAGGCCGTACGCGAGGAGGCCGTCGCGCGGACCGCCGCCGACCAGCAGGCCGCCGCGGACAGCGCGGGCAGCCGCGAACAGGGCGGCGGGCCGGCCGGCCCGACCGGGTCGGGCGCGGGCCGGAAGGGCTGAGCCGTGGCGGCGATCTGCGTCTTCTGCGCCTCCTCCCGTACCCTCGACCGGCGCTGGCTGGAGTTGGCGGCCGAGACGGGCGCGGAGCTCGCCCGGCGCGGACACACCCTGGTCAGCGGCGGTGGCTGCGTCGGGATGATGGGTGCCCTGGCCGACGGCGCGCGGGCGGCCGGCGGGCGCACCGTCGGGGTGATCCCGCAGGCGCTGGTCGACCTGGAGGTCGCCGACCTGGCCTCCGACGAGCTGCTGGTCACCGATGGCATGGCCAGCCGCAAGACGCTGATGGTCGACAAGTCGGACGCCTTCCTCACCCTGCCGGGCGGGTTGGGCACCCTGGACGAGCTCTTCGAGGTCTGGACCACCGCCACGCTGGCCCTGCACGCCAAGCCGATGGTGCTGGTCGACATCGACGGCTTCTACCGTCCGCTGCTGGACTGGCTCGCCACCCTCGCCGACCAGACCTTCCTCAAGCCCGCCGGCCTGGGCCTCCTCCTGGTCGCCGACACCGTCCCCGCCGCCCTCGACCTCCTCGAATCCCACCTCACCTGATCCCGGGTCCGCCCGTTGATCATGAAGTTGTTGCCCTCGATGCCGGCGTGTCGTGGCGACAACTTCATGATCGACAAATGTCCGGCGGGGTGGGGGCGGGGTGGGTGTCGTAGGGGCGTGGTGGGATGTGGGGGTGCAGGGGTACCGGCTGGTGCGCCGGCCTGCCGGACCGGGCCCGGGGGCGGAGCGGTCCGCCGCGACGGTTCGGGGGGACCGGCCAGCCGGCGGAGCGATTCAGGGACACGGCCGGGCGGGCGCGGGCGTCGAGGGGGAGCCGCGGTCCGAGGGGTCGGCGGTCGATGGCGCGCAGCCCGGTGCCCGGCTGACCGACCCGCTCCAGGCGGAGATCGTCGGCCACACCGACGGGCCGATGCTGGTCATCGGCGGCCCGGGCACCGGTAAGACCAGCACCCTGGTCGAGGCGGTCGCCGCCCGAGTGGCCGAGGGGGTCGACCCCGAGCGGATCCTGGTGCTCACCTTCGCTCGGCGGCAGGCCACCGACCTGCGCCACCGGATCGAGGCGCGGATCGCCGGCGCCGGCCAGCTCCCGGAGGACGGGCGGGCGGCCAGCAGCACCGCGGCCCGGCCCGCCCGGGTGGTCCGCGAGCCGCTGGTGCGCACCTTCCCCGCGTACGCCTTCGGGCTGCTCCGCCGCGCCGCCGCCGAGCGGGGCGAGCCGTCGCCCCGGCTGCTCACCGGTCCCGAGCAGGATCTGATCATCCGCGAGCTGCTCGACGTGGTGGGCGAGGAGCCCGGCGACGACCCGGTCGGCTGGCCGGAGGACCTGCGCCCCGCGCTGCGTACCCGGGCCTTCGCCGGCCAGCTGCGCGATCTGCTGATGCGGGCCGCCGAGCGCGGCGTCGGGCCGGTCGAGCTGGCCCGGCTCGGCGAGAAGCTCGGCCGCGCCGACTGGCCGGCCGCCGCCCGCTTCCTCCGCGAGTACGTCGCCGTGCTCGCCCTGCGCGACGTCGCCAACCGTGGCTCGATCGCGTACGACCCGGCGGAGCTGGTCCGCGCCGCCACCGGGATGCTGCTGGACGACCCCGAGCTGCTGGCGGCCGAGCGGCGCCGGCTGGCCCACGTCTACGTCGACGAGCTGGCCGACACCGACCCCGCCCAGCAGGAGTTGCTCGCCGTCATCGCCGGCGGCGGCAAGCCCCTGGTCGCCTTCGCCGACCCGGACTCCTCCACGTACGCCTTCCGGGGTGCCGACCCGGCCGTGGTGCACACCTTCCCGCACCGGTTCCGGACGGCCTCCGGCGCGCCGGCCGCGCAGGTGGTGCTGACCACGTCGTACCGGGCCGGGGCGGGGCTGCTGGCCGCCACCGGGCGGCTGGCCCGGCGGCTGCGCGGCCCGGCCGCGCACCGGGCCCTGCACCCGCTGCCCGACGCGCCGCCCGGCACGGTGCAGGTGCGCACGTTCCGCTCCGGCACCAGCGAGTCGGCCTGGCTCGCGCACGCGCTGCGGTCGGCGCACCTGCTCGACGGGGTGCCCTGGTCGCGGATGGCGGTGCTGGTCCGCTCGACCAACCTGCACCTGCCCTCGCTGCGCCGCGCCCTGCACACCGCCGGGGTGCCGACCGTGGTGCACGGCGAGGACCTGCCGCTGCACCTGCAACCCGCGGTGGCGCCGCTGCTGCTCCTGCTGCGCTGCGCGCTGGAACCGGACCGGCTGGACGAGGAGACCGCCGTCGCCCTGCTCCACTCGCCGCTGGGCGGCGCCGACCCGCTCGCCGAGCGACGGCTGCGCCAGGGGCTGCGGGCGCTCGCGCTGGCCGCCGGGGACCGCCGCCCCTCCGGCGAGCTGATCGTCGAGGCGCTGCGCGACCCGGCGGAGCTGGCCGCGATCGACCGGCGCTGGGTCGAGCCGGCCCGGACGGTGGCCGAGCTGCTGGCCACCGCGCGGACGGCGGCGGCCACCCCCGGTGCCACCGCCGAGGACGTGCTCTGGGCGGTGTGGCGGGCCAGCGGCCTCGCCGAGCGCTGGGCCGGGGCGATCAACCGGGGTCGGGCCGCCACCGGCGAGCACGAGACCGCCCAGCGCTGGCGGGCCGAGGCCGCCGACCGCGACCTCGACGCGGTGATGGTGCTCTTCGACGCCGCCGCCCGCTTCACCGACCGGCTGCCCGGCGCGCGTACCGAGGTCTTCCTCGACCACGTCCTCGGCCAGGACCTGCCGGCCGACACCCTGGCCGCCAGCGCGGACCGGGGCGAGGCCGTCCGGCTGCTCACCGCCCACGCGGCCAAGGGACTGGAGTGGGACCTGGTCGCCGTCGCCGGGGTCCAGGAGGGGATCTGGCCCGACCTGCGGCTGCGCGGCAGCCTGCTCGGCTCCGAGCGGCTGGTCGACGTGCTCGCCGGCCGGGCCGACGGCGCCGGCACCCGGGCCAGCATGGTCGGCCAGACCTCGGCCCTGCTCGACGAGGAACGTCGGCTCTTCCACGTCGCGGTGACCCGGGCCCGGCGCCGGCTGCTGGTCACCGCGGTCGCCTCGGCGGCGGTCGGCGGCGACGACCACGAGGAGCAGCCGAGCCGTTTTCTGCACGAGCTGGGCACCACCGAGCCACCCGCGACCGGGTCGGGCGGCCCCGCGCCGACCGACCCGGTGCCCGGCCCGAAGCCGACCGGCCCGGTGCCCGGTTCGAAGCCGACCGACTTGACGTCGACCGGATCGAAGGCGACCGGCCGGACGCCGGATCGACCGGGAGACGGCGCGACAGCGACCGCCCCGGTGGCGGACCGGCCGGGCGACCGTGCCGCGGTGACGAGTCCAGTCGCCGACCGGCCGGGCGACGGTGCCGCAGCGACCGCCCCGGACGGGCCCAGCGACCGTGCCGCGGTCACTGGCCGGGTCGCCCCCGACCGGCCGGGCGACGGCGCCGCCCTGACCGCCTCGGCGGCAGCGGCCCAGCCCGGCGCTACCGTGTCGTCGGCGGTGGACGACGACGAGCCCCATCAACCCGGCGAGCTGCCGCTCGGGCGTCCGCCCCGGGCGCTCACCCTGTCCGCGCTGGTCGCGGAGCTGCGTACCGCGGTCACCGAGCCGGCGGCGCCACCCGCCCGGCGGCGCGCGGCGGCGGCCGAGCTGGCCCGCCTGGCCGCCGCCGGCATCCCCGGCGCCCACCCGGACGACTGGTGGGGCCTGCGCGGCCTCTCCGACGACCGGCCGCTGGTCGACGAGGGCGAGCCGGTCCGGGTCACCCCGTCGGCGATGGAGAGCGCGCTGCGGTGCAGCCTGCGCTGGCTGCTGGAACGGCACGGCGGCAGCGGCCCGGCCAGCGCCGCGCAGGGGGTCGGCAACCTGGTGCACGCCGCCGCGATGCTCGCCGAGGACGCCAGCGCCGACCGCACCGCCCTGCTGGAGTACGTCGCCGCCCGGTTCGACGCCATCGAGCTGGCCGCCCGGTGGATGGTCGGCCCGGAACGCTCCCGCGCCGAGGCCATGGTGGACAAGCTGCTGCGCTGGCTCGCCGGCAACCCGCGCCGGCTGCTCGCCATCGAGCACGAGTTCGCCGTCCGCCTCGACGACCCGACCCGCCCGGTCGAGCTGACCGGCCGGGTCGACCGGCTGGAGGTCGACGCCGACGGCCGGCTCGTGGTGATCGACCTGAAGACCGGCAAGTCGACGGCGGTCACCGAGCGGGAGGTGGCCGAGCACCCGCAGCTCGGGGCGTACCAGGCGGCGGTGGAGGCGGGGGCGTTCGCCGAGTTCGGAGAGGAGTCCGGCGGTGCCGCGCTGGTGCAGCTCGGCACGGGGGCGAAGGACGCAAAGGAGCAGGCCCAGGCCGCCGCCGGGGAGGGTCCGGAGGCCGGCTGGGCCACCGCCCTGGTCCGGCGCACCGCCGATACGATGGCCGCCGCCACCTTCGCCGCGGTCGCCAACTCGAAGTGCCGGGTCTGCCCGGTGCGCACCAGCTGCCCGGTCTCGGGGCAGGGGCGCCAGGTCGTCGAGCCCCCGGCGACCCGCACCCCGGAGGAGCCGTGACCCAGCCGACCCTGTTCAGCACCGCCGCCCCGGCGCCCCGGGCCGCCGACGCCGGGCCCCGCTACACCCCGGTCGAGCTGGCGAAGCTGCTCCGGCTGCCGGCTCCGACCCGGGAGCAGGCGGCGATCATCGCCGCGCCGGTGGAACCGCTGCTGGTGGTGGCGGGCGCCGGATCGGGCAAGACCGAGACGATGGCCGCCCGGGTGGTGTGGCTGGTCGCCAACTCGTACGTCCGGCCGGAGCAGATCCTCGGCCTCACCTTCACCCGCAAGGCGGCCGGTGAGCTGGCGCACCGCGTGCGTACCCGGCTCGACCAGCTGGTCCGGCGACTGGGCCGGCGCGGGCGCGACCCGCTGGACGACCCGCTCGCCGGCGAACCGACCGTCTCCACCTACCACTCGTACGCCGGCCGGATCGTCACCGAGCACGGGCTGCGCGCCGGGTACGAGCCGACCACCCGGCTGCTCACCGAGGCGTCCCGCTGGCAGCTGGTCGACCTGCTGGTGCGCAACTACGACGGCGACATGTCCGAGGTCGACCGGATGCCCAGCACCATCACCGACGCGGTGCTGGCGCTGGCCGGGGAGCTGGACGAGCACCTGGTCGACCCGGACGAGCTGGCCGCCTGGACCGGCCGCTTCTTCGCCGACGTGCAGTCCCGCCCCGGCCGGGTCTACGCCGACGTGCGCAGGGCGTTGCAGCTCCAGCAGACCCGGCTCAAGCTGCTGCCGCTGGTGCGGGCGTACGCGCGGCGCAAGGACGACTTCGAGGCGATGGACTTCGCCGACCAGCTCGCCCGGGCCGCGCGGGTGGCCCGCGACCACCCGGCGGTGGGCGCGGTCGAGCGGGACCGCTTCCGGGTGGTGCTGCTCGACGAGTACCAGGACACCAGCCACGCCCAGGTGGTGCTGCTCAACGCGCTGTTCGGCGGCGGCCACCCGGTCACCGCGGTCGGCGACCCGTGCCAGTCCATCTACGGCTGGCGCGGGGCCAGCGCCGGCACCCTGGAGCGGTTCCCGACGGAGTTCACCCGCGCCGACGGCACCCCGGCCGAGGTGCTGAGCCTCACCACGAGCTGGCGCAACCGACCGGAGATCCTCGGCGTGGCCAACGCGCTCTCCCTGCCGCTGCGCGCCGCCGGCGCCCGGGTGCCCGAGCTGCGCGCGGCGCTGAGCGTCCGGGACCCGATCCCGCACCGCAGCCCGGGCGGCCACGCCGCCGGCACCGTGCACTGCGCGTTGCTGGAGACGTACGCCGACGAGGCCGACTGGATCGCCGACAGCGTGCTCGCCGCCTGGCGGGGCGCCGCCCGGTTGCCCGGGGCGCTGCCCGAGCACATCCCGGTGCCGCAGCGCCCCACCACCGCCGTGCTGGTCCGGCTGCGCAGCCAGATCCCGGCGATCGAGGCGGCGCTGCGGGCTCGCGGCCTGCCGGTCGAGGTGGTCGGCCTGGGTGGCCTGCTGGACACTCCCGAGGTCCGCGACGTGGTCTGCACCCTGCGGGTGCTCGCCGACCCGACCGACGGGGCGGCGCTGCTGCGGCTGCTCACCGGCGCGCGCTGGCGGATCGGGCCGCGTGACCTGGTGGCGCTGCACCGGCGCGCCCGGGCGATCGCGCGGGCGCGGCACCGGCTCACCGGCGACGACGGGCCGGAGATCGCGGTGGACGTGCTGGACGAGGCGACGCTGGTCGAGGCGCTGGCCGACCTCGGGCCGGCGCAGGCGTACTCGGCCGAGGGCTACGCGCGGTTGCGCGCGTACGGGATGGAACTGGCGCTGCTGCGCTACCGGCTGGACCAGACCCTGCCGGAGCTGATCGCCGACATCGAGCGGACCATCGGCCTGGACGTGGAGGTGGCGGTCCGGGCCGGCCGGGACGGCGCCGGCGACGCCGGGCTGGCCCGGGGCCACCTGGACGCCCTGGGCGACGTGGCAGCCCGGTTCAGCGGCGAGACCCCGGGGGCCACCCTCGCCGGGTTTTTGGCCTACCTGGCCGCCGCCGAGGACGAGGAGCGCGGCCTGGCCCCCGGCGAGGTGGAGGTGGTCGAGGGCGCCGTGCAGGTGCTCACCGCGCACGCCGCCAAGGGGCTGGAATGGGACGTGGTGGCGGTCGCCGGGCTGACCCGGGGAGGCTGGCCGGGGCCGGTGCGCAACTCGGACCACTGGCTGGGCGGGCTCGGCGTGCTGCCGTTCCCGCTGCGCGGCGACGCCGACGGGCTGCCCGAGCTGGGCCTGGCCGGGGCGGAGGACCAGCGCGGGGTGGCCCGGGCCGTGGAGGACTTCACCGACGCCTGGCGGGCGCACGACGAGCGGGAGGAGCGCCGGCTGGCGTACGTGGCGGTGACCCGGCCGCGTCGGCTGCTGCTCTGCTCCGGCTACTGGTGGGGGGAGGGGACCAAACGCTTCCGGGGTCCATCGGTCTTCCTCCGCGAGGTGCACGACGCCTGCCTCGACGGCGCGACCGGGCACCTGGTCGACGCCTGGGCGCCCGAGCCGGCCGGGGACGCGGTCAACCCGACCACCGAGATGGTGCTGCGGGCGGAGTGGCCGGCGGACCCGCTGGGCGCCCGCCGGCCGGCGCTGGCCGAGGCCGCCGCGCTGGTCCGCCGGTTCCTCGCCGACCCCGCCGCGGCCCGCCGCGATTCGGCCCCGGCCGAGGGCCGGTCCGAGTCGGCCTCGGGCGAGGATCAGGCCGAGCCGGCCCCGGGCGAGGTGCGGCCGACCGAGGTGGACGATCCGGAGGTGGTGCGCTGGCGGCGGGAGGCCGACCTGCTCCTCGCCGAGCGGGCCGAGCTGCTCCGGCAGGCCGAAGCCGTGGAGGTGGCGCTGCCCGGGCACCTGTCGGTGACCCAGCTGGTGGCGCTGCGCCGCGACCCGGAGGCGCTGGCCCGGACGCTGCGCCGGCCGATGCCGACCGAGCCCAACCCGTACGCGCGGCGGGGCACCGCCTTCCACACCTGGCTGGAGCAGCGCTTCGGCGCCGACCGGCTGCTCGACGTGGACGAGCTGCCCGGCGCGGCCGACGCGGACGCCGCGCCGGACGAGGCGCTGGCCGAGTTGCAGGAGCGCTTCCTGGCCAGCGAGTGGGCCGAGCGGGTGCCGGTGGAGGTGGAGGTGCCGTTCGCCACAGTGCTCGCCGGGGTGGTGGTCCGGGGCCGGATGGACGCCGTCTTCACCCGCCCCGGTGGCCGCTACGACGTGGTCGACTGGAAGACCGGCCGCCGGCCCACCGGCCGGGAAGCCGAGGTGGCGGCGGTGCAGCTGGCCGTCTACCGGCTGGCCTGGGCCGAGCTGGCCGGGGTGCCGGTCGACCGGGTCGGCGCGGCCTTCCACTACGTCCGGGAGGGCGTGACGGTGCGGCCGACGGACCTGCTCGACGGCGACGGGCTCACCGCGTTGATCTCCGGCGTACCGGAATTTCGGCCCGGGGGTGGCGCGCCGGGCAATCCGTGATAGGTTCGTCCCGTTGCAGTTTTGGTTTCCAGAGACTCTGTGTGCGCCTGGCGGATTGTGGCCCCAGGCGCTCTTTGTTGTGTCCGGAGTTCTCCGGGCGGGGCGACCAGAAGCGACAAGCGATTCGCGCATTCCCGCGCGGAGCGCTCCTCTTCGAGTCCGCAACAGGTGCGGGTTCGACGTTCCGTCAAGGAGACAGAACACATGGCTATTGGCACCGTCAAGTGGTTCAACGCTGACAAGGGCTTCGGCTTCATCACCCCGGACGGCGGCGGCGCTGACGTCTTCGCCCACTTCTCGGCGATCCAGTCCTCCGGCTACCGGAGCCTGGACGAGAACCAGCGGGTCGAGTTCGAGGTGACCCAGGGCCAGAAGGGCCCGCAGGCGGAGAACATCCGCCCGCTCTGATCCTCGGATCAACCCGTAACACCCTGATCTTCGGATCGACCCGTAACACCTCCGCGCCCTCCGGGCGCGGTGACGGGACCGGTCCGCCGCGCCGCCCCCCGCTCCGGCGGGAGTGGCGTGCTGCGGCGGACCGGCCTGTACCCCTTCGGTTCGTGCTTGTGAGTCGCGGCGGATCCGCTCCGCCGGCGACAGCGCCGATTCACCGGCGCCCTCCCTCGACACGTGCCGCGTCGAGGAAGGCATTTCCGCATGACCATGACCATTCCCACCTTCGCCGCGACCGGCCTGGCGCCGGCGCTGCTCACCGAGCTGACGGCGCAGGGCATCACCGAGCCGTTCCCGATCCAGACGGCCACCCTGCCGGACTCGCTCGCCGGCCGCGACGTGCTCGGGCGCGGCCGTACCGGCTCGGGCAAGACGCTCGCCTTCGGGCTCCCGCTGCTGTCGCGTACCGCCGGCCGTCGGGCCCGCCCCGGTCGCCCGCTGGCGCTGGTGCTGGTGCCGACCCGTGAGCTGGCCCAGCAGGTCACCACCGCGCTCGCCCCGTACGCCCGCGCCGTCGGGCTGCGCTGCGCCACCGTGGTCGGCGGCCTGTCGTTGCAGCGGCAGGCGGACGCCCTGCGCTCCGGCGCCGAGGTGGTGGTGGCCACCCCCGGCCGGCTGCACGACCTGATCAACCGGGGCGACGCCCGCCTCGACCAGGTCGCCATCACGGTGCTGGACGAGGCCGACCAGATGGCCGACATGGGCTTCCTGCCGCAGGTCACCAAGCTGCTGGAGCAGGTCGCCCCGGACGGCCAGCGGATGCTCTTCTCCGCCACCCTGGACGGCGGCGTGGACAAGCTGGTCCGCCGGTTCCTGACCAACCCGGTCTCGCACTCGGTCGACCCGGGCACCGCCACGGTGACCGCGATGACGCACCACGTGCTGCACGTCGACGCGGCCGACAAGCCGGCCGCGCTCACCCAGATCGCCGCCCGTGAGGGCCGCACCATCATGTTCATGGCCACCAAGCACCGCGCCGACCGGATGGCCCGCCAGCTGCTGGCCAAGGGGGTACGCGCCGCCGCCCTGCACGGCGGCAAGTCCCAGCCGCAGCGCACCCGGATCCTGGAGCAGTTCCGCACCGGCCAGGTGACCGCCCTGGTCGCCACCGACGTGGCGGCCCGCGGCATCCACGTGGACGGGCTGGACATGGTGGTCAACGTGGACCCGCCGACCGAGGCGAAGGACTACCTGCACCGGGGCGGTCGTACCGCCCGGGCGGGGGAGTCCGGCACCGTGGTCACACTGGTCCTGCCCGAGCAGCGCCGGGACGTCTCCCGGCTGATGAGCGTGGCCGGGATCAAGCCGCAGTCGACCCAGGTACGCCTCAACGACGGGTCGCTGGCCCGGGTGACCGGTGCCCGGGAGCCGTCCGGCCTGCCGGTGACCATCGCCGTCCCGCAGCCGGCACCGGCAGCGCGTACGGCCAACGGTGGCGGGGACGGCGCGCGCTCCGCGCACCGCACCTCGGGCCGCTCCCGGCGCCCGCGCCGCCCGCGTACCGCCTGACCTTGTCCGGCCCGCAGCGGCCGCGCACCGCCCGACGGCGGTCGCGCGGCCGCTGTTTCGGTTTCCGGCACGTCCCGTCCGGCCCGGAGTCGCGGCATCGCTGGAAATCGTCGACGTGGCGGGGCCGGACGGCCACGCTGGGTGAACGTTCGGCCGGCTGAGTCGGCAAACAGGCGAGGTTGGGTCCGATCGGCGACTGTCCCGAGGCCCCTGCCTGATCGAAGCTTGTACCCGGGGGGAAGATCCGGCCGGGGGGCGGCCGGGCACGGGAGGGGTGACCATGGCGGGCGACGCCGATTCGGGGGCGGTGCGCGAGCTGCTGGTGGTGTTCGCGGTGGCGGGCGCGGGGCTGGTGCTCGCCATGGTCGCGGCGTTCGCGCCCTGGCACCCGAGGCCGGGGCGCGCCGCCCCGGCCGGGCTGGTGGAACTGCGCAGCCCGGCCGGCTCGGCCGGCCCGGCGGTGGAGTTGACCTCCGGCTAGCCGGGGGATGGTCCCGGGGCCGCGGCCGGCGAGGGGCCGGTGCGCGGGGGACCGACCTCCGGCTGGCCGGGGGCGGTCGCGGGACAGCGGCCGGCGAGGGGCCGGTACGCGGGGGTGGCCGGTCGGGCTCCGGGGGGAGGACCGACCGGCCGTCACCCGATGGTGGAACGCTCGCGACGGACCAGCAGGTCGGCCAGCGTGGTCCGGTCGACCACCACGGCGATCGCGCCGTGCACCGCGAGCCAGACGTCGCGCAGCCCCGTCGCCACCCCGTGGTAGCCGGCGTCCTCCGCCGGCAGGCCGCGCACCGTGGTCAGCGAGCCGCCGACGGCGCGCAGCACGTCCCCGACGCTGATCTCCCCGGCGGGCCGGGTCAGCGCGTACCCGCCCTCGGTGCCCCGGTGGCTGTGCAGCAGCCCGGCCCGGCGCAGGTCCAGCAGGATGCCCTGGAGGAAGCTGAGCGGGATGCCCTGACTCTCCGCCAGGGCCGCCGCCTTCACCAGCTCGCCACCGGCCCCGCCGGGCGCTGTCGGCCCGCCGGCCGGCACCGACCCGCCGGCCGGCCCGGCCCGGGAGCCGGTAGGCGTACCCGACCCGCCCGCCGGAACGGGGGCCGTCGGCGACTCCGAGCCCACCGGACCGCCGTCGCCGCCGGTCGAGGCGGCGGCGACGGCGAGCATCGCCCGGAGCGCGTAGTCGCTGCGCGCGGAGACGTACACGTCACTGACCGGCCTGGTCCAGCACGCCCCAGCGGCGCCGGATCGCCTTGTCCGCCGCGCCGAAGGCCGCGTCGACGAGCAGGCCGACGACCAGGATCACGATCATCGTGGCGAGCAGCCAGGGCGAGTCCGCCAGCTCCCGGGCGTAGGTGAGCTGCGCGCCGAGCGAGGTCTGCGAGATGCCGACCACCAGCAGCTCACCGGCCATCAGGCTGCGCCAGGAGAAGGCCCAACCCTGCTTCAGGCCGGCCACGATCGCCGGCAGCGCGGCCGGTGCGATGACGTACCGGTAGAGGTTGAGTCCCCGGGCGCCGAGGTTGCGGCCGGCGCGCAGCAGCAGTGGCGGCACGTAGTCGACGCCGCTGATCACCCCGTTGGCGATGGACGGGGCGGCCCCGAGCACCACCACGAAGAAGATCGCCTTCTCGCTCAGCTCGAAGAGCAGGATCGCCAGTGGGAACCAGGCGATGGACGGCATGGTCTGCAGGGCGGTGATCATCGAGCCGATGGCCGCCCGGAGCACCCGGGACCGGGCCACCGCGAGGCCGACCAGCAGGCCCACCGCGACCGAGAAGACGTACCCGACGGCGGCCCGGCGCAGCGTGATCGCGATGCCCTCCCACAGCTGGGCGCCGCTCGCCTGCCGGATCAGCTCCTCGCCCACCACCACCGGTCCCGGCAGCGACCACGGTGGCTTCCAGCCGCTCCAGACCACCACCTGCCAGATGGCGATGGCCAGGGCCAGCGCGGCGAGTTTCGGCCAGGTGGCCGCCCAGAGCCGGGCGCCCCGGGAGACCTCCTTGTCCCGACCGGCGATCTCCAGCGCGTCCAGCCCGGAGATCTCCGCGTCGGTACGCGGCGCCCCGGTGAGGGTGTCACCGGCCATGACGGCCCACCTCCGTACGAAGTCGGTCGGTGACCTCGGCCGCGATCGCGGCGACCTCGGGGGAGTCGATGCGCCGGGGTCGGGGCACGTCCACCTCGGTCGACCAGATGATCCGGCCGGGTCGGCTGCTGAGCAGGATGATCCGGTCGGCGAGCCGGGCCGCCTCGCGGACGTTGTGGGTCACGAAGAGCACCGACAGCTGTCGCTCGGACCAGATCCGTTCCAACTCGTCGTGCAGGATGTCCCGGGTCATCGCGTCCAGCGCGCCGAACGGCTCGTCCATCAGCAGGACCGGGGTGTCCAGGGCCAGGGTGCGGGCCAGCGCGACCCGCTGGCGCATCCCGCCGGAGAGCTCGTGCGGGCGCTTGCGGCCGAACTCGGCCAGGTGGACGGTGCGCAGCAGCTCCGCCACCCGCTCGCGCCGCTCGGCCCGGGGCAGCCCGCGCAGCTTCAGCGGCACCTCCACGTTGGCCTCGACGGTCAGCCACGGAAAGAGCGCCGGCTCCTGGAACATCAGCCCCGGGCTCGCGTCGCCGGCCAGCGCGATCCGCCCACCGCTGGTCCGGTCCAGGCCGGCCACCAGGTTCAGCAGGGTGCTCTTGCCGCAGCCGGAGGCCCCGACCAGGCAGACGAACTCCCCGGGCGCGACGTCGAGGCTCACCCCGTCGAGGGCGAGGACGGCGTTCGCCCCGCGCCCGTACACCTTCGTCACGCCGGAGAGCGCGACCGCGGTGGTCGCGCTTCCCGGCGCCGTCGTGGTCGACGTCATGGCTGGGCGACCTCGGTCTTGCCCTGCGTCTTGAGCACCTCGTTGAGGTACGTCAGGTCGTACAGCCCGTCGAGGCTGACCGGCTGGGTGAGTTCCACCGCGACCGCGTGGTCGAGCCCGGTCTTGAGCGAGGCCGCGATCGGGTCGTTGGTGAACTCCAACGTCGGCCAGGCCTGCTTGATCAGCTTGAGGTCGAGCGGCTTACCGGTGATCTTGCCGACGGCCGCGGAGATCGCCTGCTGGGACTCGTCCGGCTTGCTGTTGACGAACTCGTTCGCGGCGACCTGCCCCTCGACCAGCTTCTTCACCACGTCCGGGTGGGCCTTGAGGAACTTGGTGCTGACGATCAGGTTGGTGATGACGAACTTCCGGTCCGGCCAGAGGTCACGCTCATCGACGAGCACCTTGCCGCCGGCGTTGACCAGCCGGGAGACGAACGGCTCGGGCACCCACGCGCCGTCGATCGCGCCGCTGCCGAAGGTCTCCACCGTCTGGGCGTTCTCCTGGGGCACGATCGTGACGTCGCCGCCGCCCTCCTTGGTGGTCTTCAGGCCCTTCTCCTTGAGCCAGTAGCGCAGCGCCACGTCCTGGGTGTTGCCCAGCTGCGGGGTGGCGATCTTCTTGCCGCGCAGCTGCTCGACCGAGGTGATCTCCGGCTTGACCACCAGGGCCACGCCGCCGGAGGCGGCGCCGGAGATCACCCGGACCGCCTCGCCCTTGGACTTGGAGAAGGCGTTCACGGTCGGGTTCGGACCGATGTACGTCGCGTCGAGCGCGCCGGAGAAGACCGCCTCGATGGCGGCGGGGCCGGCGTTGAAGGTCTTGGTCTCCAGCTTGACGTCGGTGCCGAGCCTCTCGGTGAAGATGCCCTTCTCCACGCCGACCACGGCCGGGGCGTGGGTGATGTTGGGGAAGTAGCCCAGCCGCAGGGTGACCGGGCCGGAGCCGCCGGCCTCGCTGTCGTCGCCGCACGCCGCCGTGGTCCCCGCCGTCGCCACGCCCATGACGGCGAGGGTGGCGAGGGAGACCAACCGACGGAAGGGGAGCCGTCTCATCGTCCATCCAATCCGCAGTATTCCTACTTGATTGGTAGGAAGAGTGGGGCAGTGGCCGGCCGGCGTCAAGACCCATCCACGATCCGGGACGGCCTGCCGGGGGAATCTCGGCAATTCCCACCTGTTCGGTGGGGTTGGCGGCGTCGGTCGGTCGCCCGCCGAACCGCCGTCCGGCGGCGCACCACCCCCCGCGGCGGAGCACCCGCCGGTGCCGACCGCTTCTGCGCGGAGGTCGCCGGTGTTGGGGGTGCCAACGCGCTAGGGTCGATCTCGTGCCGACGCGCAGAGTCAGAATCCCCGCGACGAAATATCCGGTCGAGCGGTACACCCTCGACAACGGCCTGCGGGTGGTCCTCACCCCCGATCGCAGCGCCCCGGTCATCGGGGTCGCGGTCGTCTACGACGTCGGCATCCGGTCCGAGCCCGAGGGGCGTACCGGCTTCGCCCACCTCTTCGAGCACCTGATGTTCCAGGGCTCGGAGAACCTGGAGAAGCTGGCCCACTTCCGGCACGTCCAGGGCGCCGGCGGCACCTTCAACGGCTCCACCCACCTGGACTACACCGACTACTTCGAGACGCTGCCGAGCAACGCCCTGGAACGGGCGCTGTTCCTGGAGGCCGACCGGATGCGCGGCCCGCGGCTGACCGAGGAGAACCTGCGCAACCAGGTCGACGTGGTCAAGGAGGAGATCCGGGTCAACGTGCTGAACCGGCCGTACGGCGGTTTCCCGTGGCTGACCCTGCCGCCGGTCATGTTCGACACCTTCCCCAACGCGCACGACGGCTACGGCTCCTTCGTCGACCTGGAGTCGGCCACCGTCGCCGACGCCGCCGACTTCTTCCGCCGCTACTACGCCAGCGGCAACGCGGTGCTGGCGGTCAGCGGGGACATCGACGTCGCCGAGGCGATGACCCTGATCGAGCGGCACTTCTCCGACGTGCCGGCCCGACCCGCGCCGCGGCGGCCCGACTTCACCGAGCCGGACCTGACCGCCGAGCGGCGCAGCACGTACACCGACACGCTGGCGCCGCTGCCGGCGGTCGCCGGGGCGTGGCGGGTGCCCGACCCGATCGACGACTTCGGCGGTTACCTGCCCTACGTGGTGCTGGCCGAGGTGCTCACCGACGGCGACGCCTCCCGGCTGGTCGAGCGGCTGGTCCAGCGGGACCGGACGGTCACCGGCCTCGGCGGCTACCTCGGCTTCATGGGCGACCCGTTCGACGTGCGCGACCCGACCGCGCTGCTGCTCCAGGCGCACCTGCCACCCGGCGGCGACGTGGACAAGGTGCTGCGCACCATCGACGAGGAGATGGACCGGCTGGCCACCGACGGGCTGATCGAGGGCGAGCTGGCGCGTACCCAGGCCAGGATGGCCACCCACCTGCTGCGGGACACCGACGCGGTGCTCGGTCGGGCGCTGCGGATGGCGGTGCTGGAACAGCAGCGCGGCGAGCCGGGCCTGCTCAACGAGCTGCCCCGGCTGGTCGGCGAGGTCACCGAGGAGCAGGTCCGCGCCGCCGCCGCCACCCTGCGGCCGGAGCGCCGCGCCGCCGTCGAGGTCATTCCCGGAGGTGCCCGGTGAGCGCGAGGAGTGAGCCGGGGTTGCGAGCCCCGCAGTCGCGAACGGAAGACGCCCCGGTGAGCGCGAGGAGTGAGCCGGGGTTGCGAGCCCCGCAGTCGCGAACGAAGGAGACCCCGGTGAGCGCGAGGAGTGAGCCGGGGTTGCGAGCCCCGCAGTCGCGAACGAAGGTGACCCCGGTGAGCGCGAGGAGTGAGCCGGGGTTGCGAGCCCCGCAGTCGCGAACGAAGGTGGCCCGGTGACGACGACCGCCCCTGCCACGCCGCGCGCGCTGCCGCCGCTCGGCCCCACCCGCAAGCTCAAGGTGCCGAAGCAGGCCGAGCGGCGGCTCGCCAACGGGCTCACCGTGATCGCGGTACGCCGCCCCGCCGTGCCCCTGGTCGAGCTGCGGCTGTGGCTGCCGTTCGGCCGTACCCACCTGGCGCGCGGCGCGGTGCTCTCGCAGACCATCCTCTCCGGCACGCAGACCCACACCGCCACCCAGATCGCCGCCGAGTTGCAGAAGGTCGGCGGCGGGCTCTCGGCCGGCATCGACCCGGACCGGCTCATGCTCTCCGGGGCCGCCCTGGTCACCGGCCTGGGCCGGATGCTGGAGCTGGCGGCCGACGTGCTGACCGACGCGACGTACCCGGCCGACTGGGTCGGCACCGAGCGGGACCGGCTGATCGACCGGATCCAGGTGGCGCAGAGCCAGCCGGCGCACCTGGCCCGGACGGCCCTGCTCAAGCGGATCTACGGCAGCCACCCGTACGGGGTGCAGACCCCGGAGCCCGAGCAGGTCCGCGCGGTGAAGCCTCCGACGCTGCGCAAACTGCACGCCGAGCGGGTGCACCCGGCCGAGGCGGTGCTGGTGCTGGTCGGCGACGTGCGGCCGGAGCGGGCGCTGGACGCCGCCGAGCAGGCGCTGAGCGGCTGGCGCGGCGAGACCCGGGGGGTCGACCTGCCGCCGACCCCGCCGTTGGAGCCCGGTCCGCTGCTGCTGGTCGACCGGCCCGGCTCGGTGCAGTCCTCGCTGCGCATCGCGCTGCCCGCAGTGCCGCGCACCCACCCGGACCACGCCGCGCTGCAACTGGCCAACCTGGTCTTCGGCGGCTACTTCTCCTCCCGCTGGGTGGAGAACATCCGTGAGGACAAGGGCTACACGTACGGGCCGCACTCGTCGGTCGAGCACTCGGTCGCCGGCTCGGTGCTGGTCGCCGCCGCCGAGGTGGCCACCGAGGTGACCGGCCCGGCGTTGCTGGAGACGACGTACGAGCTGGGCCGGCTCGCCTCGCTGCCGCCGAAGCCGGACGAGCTGGAGCAGGCCCGCCAGTACGCCCTGGGCACCCTTCAGCTCGGCATGTCCACGCAGGCCGGTCTCGCCTCGCTGACCAGCGCGTACGCCGGCAACGGGCTGCGACTGGACTTTCTGGCCGAGCACGCCGCCCGGCTGGCCAAGGCGACCCCCGAGGATGTCGCGGAGGTCGCGGCCCGCTACCTCGCCCCGACGAAGGCGGTCACCGTGGTGCTGGGCGACGCCGACCGGATCGAGGGACAGTTGGCCGCGCTGACCCCGGTACGCCGGGAGTCGGCGTGAGCGGCGAGCCCGCCCCGCCGCTGGCCCGCACCACCCTGGACCGGGCCGCGCACCGGCGTACCGACCCGGACTGGCTGGCGCAGGCCTGGCGGCGGTCCCGGGTGCTGGTGCTCGACTCGTCGCGGGAGGGGATGACGCTGGTCCGTACCGATGCCAACCCGCCGGCGCTGGTGCTGCGCGAGCCGGGCGAACTGAACGGGATCGCCGACGCCGCGCCGCTCTTCCTCGGCCTGGAGCCGGACGGGGCGCCGGTCTTCGCGGTGGACGCGCCGCTGCCCGATCTGCCGGACACCCGGGCGGTGCACCTGCGGGACGTCGGGCACCTGCTCAGCGACCGGGACGCGGGCATCTTCACCACCGCGCTGGCGCTGGTCAACTGGCATCTCGGGCACGGCTGGTCGCCGCGGACGGGGCACCGGACGGAGATCGACGAGGGCGGCTGGTCCCGGGTGGACGCGCAGGGCCACCGGGCCTGGCCGCGCACCGACCCGGCGATGATCGTGCTGGTGCACGACGGGGTGGACGGTCCGGACGGGCGCTGCCTGCTCGGCAACAACGCGACCTGGCCACGCACGGCGGGGGAGCGCCGCTTCTCCTGCCTGGCCGGCTACGTCGAGCCGGGGGAGTCGGCCGAGGCGGCCGTGCTGCGCGAGGTGCACGAGGAGGTCGGGGTCGCGGTCGAGCGGATCGGGTACGCGGGCAGCCAGGCCTGGCCGTTCCCCGGCTCGCTGATGCTCGGCTTCCTGGCCGAGGCGGACCCGAAGGCGCCGGTCCTCCTCGACCCGACCGAGATCGCGTACGCCCGCTGGTTCACCCGGCGGGAGGTCGGCGCGGTGCTGGCCGGGCGGGCGGTGGACGCCGGCGACGGGGACCGGGTGATCCTGCCGCCGCCCTCCTCGATCGCCCTCTTCCTCATCCACCGCTGGCTGGACGGGCACTGCTGACCGGTTGACGGTCCGGGCACCGGGCCTGGACGCGGTCCCGGCCCGGGACCGTCGTTGCCGCGACGATCCCGGGCCGGGAACACGGACCGTCGTGGCGGATGAGGCGAGGAACACGGCGGGGGAGCCGGTCCGACCACGGCGGACGTCGGTGGTTCTCAGGTGCCGCTGGCCTCCCACCACTCCTGGTAGACGACGCCGGGATCGTCGAGTGGGAGCACCTTGACCCGTTGCCGGCCGGACCGGACGGCGCCGACGGTGGACAGCGCGCGGGCGAGCAGCAGCGCGGCGTCGCGGTCCTCGGCGTGCACGATCTGACGGCGCGGTTCGGGCGCGGTCGTCTCGTCCCGCAGCAGGCCACCACCGGCCCAGGCGGCGGCGATGTCGTTGTCGGCGGCGGTGCGGATGTCGGTACGAACGATCAGGAAACGCATGGCTGTCTCCGGATGGACCGCGACGGGGCGAGCACGCTGTGGAAGTTCCACGTCACTCTTTCGTCATGTTACGCCCGCACGTCGTCCCAGCAAGTGAAACGCGGCCATCCGTCCGCTCTCGTCCGATCATCCGATGCCCGGTCCGGACGTTCGCGCCGGCGGAGACGACGAGAGGCCGCCAGCGGTGCGCCGACGGCCCCTCGCTGCGTCACCGGATCAGTTCAGATCGAACTGCCCGTTCTTCGCGCCGCCGACGAAGCCGAGCCAGCCGGCCCGGTTGAACAGCAGCACGGGCCCGCTCGGGTCCTTGCTGTCCCGCAGCGCGACCACGGCCGGACCGGCTCCCAGCGGCGCCACCTCCACGCAGTTCGAGGTCTGGCTGCGGGTGCTCTTGCGCCACGGGGCGTCGGCGAGCTGCCGGGCGGAGACGGTGTTGCGGATGTCGTTCATGGTTCTGCTCCTGCTCCTGGAACTCCGATGGGGACGAGTGGCCCGCCCGGCCCCGACGGGGTCCGGTGTGGATCACCGTTCCGTCAGGCGCCCGGAGTGTCGCCGGCGCTGGACCGGCGGTGCCGACCCGTGGGCCGACGTGGACGGGGCTGCCGAGTCGGTCAGCCGCCCCGTCGCCTCGAAGAGCCAGGAGAGGGTGTCCGATGCGGAGAGCGCCGCCGAGCACAGCCACTCGAAGGCCACTTTATAGCGATTTACCGGGTTTGCCTCGTGTGACATGACGTCGATGAAGCCACCTTCGATCGCCAGGGTCTCCGGATCCTGCGGATCGGCGAACCGGTAGAGCGAGAAGGCGGTGGGTGGCAGGTAGAAATCGCCGATCACCGTGTCGCGTTGCAGCAGGTGCAGCGTGACGTTGGGAAGGATGGCCAGCTCACAGAGCTTCACCAACTGCTCGTGCAGCACCTCCGGCGGCCCGGCCCGGCGGCCCAGCGCGGCCTCCTCCAGCACCGCCGTGTAGCGGGGGCCGTCGACCCGGTCCAGCAGCGACTGGCGGGCGAGCCGGGCGCGTACCTCGGTCTCCGGGTCCTCGCCGGCCTCGGGGTCGCCGGTCGCGCTGGCCGCCCGGTCGGCCGAGACGATCCGCAGCCGGGCGTAGCCGGGGGTCTGCAGCAGCCCCGGCACCAGCACCGGGTTGTACTCGCGGATCTCCGCGCAGCCGGCCTCGATCTCCGCCCAGCCGAGCTGCTGCTGCGTCATCACCGGGTACGACTTGCGCCAACCGCGCATGTCGCCGGCCTCGTGGGTGATCCCGATCAGGTCGTCGCGCAGTTCCGGCTCGGCGCCGTAGAGGTCCAGCAGGAGGCGTACGTCGTCCGGGTCCGGGCGGCTGCGCCCGTTCTCCAGCCGGGACAGCTTGGACGCCGACGCCCAGCCGATCCGCTCGATGACCTGGTCGCCGGTGAGTCCCGCCGCCTCGCGCAGGCGGCGCAGTTCGGTGCCGAGCCTGCGTCGTCGCAGGATCGGACTGGGCACGGCAGGAGGCACGGGTGTCCTCGTTTCGCGTCGACCGCCGCGGACGCGACGGTAACTGTATGAAATTCGCCCCCCACGGTCAGTATGGACGGCGCGACCGGTGCCGGAGGTTCCGGCGAGGGCGTGTCACGAGACAAAAAGAGGACTGTGGAAGGTGTCGGCCGTCCGGGCGACGATGACCGGGCCGGCCGCACCTCCCCTGACGCGCCGACCGGCGCCATCCCCGCGGAGGGAACCCTCATGCGCACCGTCCTGCGCCGCCCCGACTTCCGACTGCTCTTCGGCGCGCTGCTGGCCAGCATGGCCGCCGAGTCGATCCTGCTGCTCGCGCTCGCCATCTGGGTCAAGGATCTGACCTCCTCCGACGGGCTGGCCGGCGCCACCATCTTCGCGATCGTCGCCCCGATGACGCTGGCGCCGCTGGTCGGCTGGGTGGTCGACCGCTACCGGCGGCGGCCGTTCTTCGTCGCCGCGAACCTGGGCACCGCCATGCTGCTCACCCCGCTCTTCGCGGTCCGGGACCGCGCCGATGTCTGGATCATCTACGTGGTGGCCGCGCTGTACGGCTTGTCGTATCTCACGCTCAGCGCGACGCTGAGCGGCCTGATCCGGCAGCTGGTGCCCAGCGAACTGCTCGCCGACGCGAACGGGGCGCTGCAGACCGTGCGGCAGGGGCTGCGGCTCGGCGGCCCGCTGGCCGGGGCGGCCCTCTACGCGGCCGTCGGTGGCTGGCTGCTCACCACCCTGGCGATGGTCGGGTTCGTCACCGCCGCCGCCGTGGTCGGGCTGCTCCGGGTGGCCGAGACCGAACCGGCGGCGGCCACCCTGCGCTGGCCGGCCGAGCTGGGCGCCGGGCTGCGGCACCTGGCCGGCGAGCCGGCGCTGCGCCGGGCCCTGCTCGGCTACGGGCTGGGCTCGCTGGTGATGGGCTTCAGCGAGTCGCTGATCTTCGCGTACGTCGACCAGGGGCTGGGCCGCGACGCCGCGTTCGTCGGGGTACTGGTCACCGTGCAGGGGGTGGGTGGGCTGGTGGGCGGCCTGCTCTCACCCGCGGTGGTACGCCGCATCGGCGAGGTCGGGGCGCTCGCCGCCGGGGTGACCTTCTTCGGCCCGGCCGCGCTGGCGCTGGCCTGGCCGGACCTCCGGCTCGGGGTGCTGGCCCTGCTGCTGGCCGGGGTCTCGCTGCCGCTGACCATGGTGGGGCTCGCCACGCTGATCCAGCGGCGCACCCCGCCCCGGCTGCTGGGCCGGGTCGCCGCGGCGTCCGAGGCGCTGGTCAGTGGCCCGCAGGCGTGCTCCATCGGGGCGGGCGCGCTGCTCGTCGGGGTGTTCGACTACCGGCTGCTGTTCGTCCTGGTCGGGGTGATCACCACCGCCGCCGGCGCCTGGCTCTGGCGCGGCCGCCGGCTCTCCCCGCCGCCCGGGACGCCCGCTGGAGTCCCGTCGCCCCGCCGTCCCCACCCGGCCGAACACCTCACCCCCGACGCCACCCGCCTCTGAGCGCCCGCACCCGGACACGGAAAAGTGGCCGTTCCGGGGGGAACGACCACTTCTCCTGACTCCTGAGGGGTCAGCCGGCGAGGCTGGCCAGGTGCTGCTTGACCTGGGTGATGGAGGGGTTGGTCAGGGCACTGCCGTCGGCGAAGCGCAACGTGGGGACGGTCTGGTTGCCGCCGTTGACGCTCATCACGAACTGGGCCGCCTTCGGGTCCTGCTCGATGTCGACCACCTCGTACCCGATGCCCTCCCGGTCCAGCTGCGACTTGAGCCGGTGGCAGTAGCCGCACCACGGGGTGGAATACATCGTCAACATGGTCAGGTCCTCCAAGTGCTCGCGTCGCCCGGCCTGTCGTTCAGGTCAGGCTAACCGCTGCAACATCAGCGGGAGCTGAGATGATTCCTCGCTGTGGGGGTTCACTCAGCGGCGGAAGTCGTGCTCGCCGGGCTCGACCCGGAGCAGCGCGCGGCGGTGACCGCCCCCGCCGGCCCGGTCTGCATCCTGGCCGGCGCGGGCACCGGCAAGACCCGCGCGGTGACCTCCCGGATCGCCCACCGCGCGCTGACCGGCGAGATCTCCCCCCGGCACGTGCTGGCGGTCACCTTCACCGCCCGGGCCGCCGCCGAGATGCGGGCCCGTCTCACCGTGCTCGGGGTGTCCGGTGTCCAGGCGCGGACCTTCCACGCCGCCGCGCTGCGCCAGGTGCGCTACTTCGCGCCCCGGCTGCTCGAGGGGCGCGCCATGCCCGAGCTGCTGGACAGCAAGGTGCGGGTGGTCACCCTGGCCGCCGCCAAGGTCGGCCTGCGCGCCGACCGGGCCGCCGCGCGCGACCTCGCCGGCGAGATCGAGTGGGCCAAGTCGTCGCTGGTCGAGCCGGGGGAGTACGTGGTCGCCGCGGCCAAGGCGCTGCGCGAGACGCCGTACGAGCCGGCGAAGGTGGCCGAGGTCTTCGCCGCGTACGAACGGCTCAAGCGCTCCAACGGCGTGATCGACTTCGAGGACATGCTGCGCGCCGCGGTCTGGGGGATCGAGGAGCACCGGGACGTCGCCGAGCAGGTACGCGGCCAGTACCGGCACTTCGTCGTCGACGAGTACCAGGACGTCAACCCGTTGCAGCAGCGGCTGCTGGACGCCTGGCTCGGCGGCCGGGACGACCTGACCGTGGTGGGCGACGCCAGCCAGACGATCTACTCGTTCACCGGGGCCACCTCGTCGTACCTGGTCGACTTCCCGCGCCGGCACCGCGGCGCGACGGTGGTCCGGCTGGTCCGCGACTACCGCTCCACCCCGCAGGTGGTCGGGCTGGCCAACGCGGTGATCTCGCAGGCCCGGGGCGCCGAGGCGCGGCTGCGGCTGGAGCTGCACGGGCAGCGCCCGCCGGGCCCCGAGCCGGAGCTGCGGATCTTCACCGACGAGCCGGCCGAGGCGAACGCCGTCGCCGCCCGCTGCCGGACCCTGGTCGACGGGGGCACTCCGGCGAAGGAGATCGCCGTGCTGTTCCGGACCAACGCGCAGTCCGAGGCGTACGAGAAGGCGCTGACCGAGGCCGGCGTGCCGTACGTGGTGCAGGGGGCGGAGCGGTTCTTCGAGCGGGTCGAGGTGCGCCAGGCGATGGTCGCGCTGCGGGCCGCCACCCGCTCGATCCCGGGGGAGACCCCGCTGCCGACCGCCGTGGTCGAGGCGCTCGCCGCGGTGGGCTGGGCCCCCGACGCGCCCCCGGCGGGCGGTGCCGCGCGGGAACGGTGGGAGGCGCTGGCCGCGCTGGTCCAGCTCGCCGAGGAGTACGCGGCAACGCCCGAGGTGCTGCCGATCGGCGAGGCCGCCGCCATCGAGCGGCCGGTGACCCTGAGCGACTTCAACGAGGAACTGGCCCGCCGTGCCGCCCAGCAGCACGTGCCGACCGTCGACGGGGTGACGCTGGCGTCGCTGCACTCGGCCAAGGGGCTGGAGTGGGACGCGGTCTTCCTGGTCGGGCTCTCCGAGGGCACCCTGCCCACCACGTACGCCCGTACCCCGGAGCAGGTCGAGGAGGAGCGCCGGCTGCTCTACGTCGGGATCACCCGCGCCCGGCAGTGGCTCTGGCTGTCGTACGCCTCGGCCCGCTCGCCGGGCGGACGGGCCCGGCGGCCGTCCCGGTTCCTGCCGCAGCTGGACCGCTCCGGCGGCGGCGAGCGGGCCGGCGGCGGCGTGGCGAAGCGCACCGCCGCGCGCCGCCCCGCCACCCAGATCGTCTCCTGCCGGATCTGCGGCGCGACCCTGCTCGCCGGCCCGGACCGCAAGCTGGGCCGCTGCCCGACCTGCCCGTCCGACATCGACGAGGACCTGTACGAGCGGCTGCGGGACTGGCGGGCCCGGGTGGCCGGCGCGCAGAAGGTCCCGGCGTACGTCGTCTTCACCGACGCCACCCTGACCGCGCTGGCCGAGCGGCGCCCCGGGCGGACCGAGGAGCTGATCGCCATCGCCGGGATCGGACCGCGCAAGCTCGGCCTCTACGGCGAGGCGGTGCTGGCGCTAGTGGACGGTGCGGCGGTGGACGACATCGCGCCGCAAAAAACTTTCGAAATCTCGTCGTAAATTCGTTTGCCCTCGCCCCCGGGCGAGGAATAGCCTCATGGCACACCTCGGGAGCGGCGCCATTCCGGCTGCTCACGGGGTGGGAGACCAAGTCGGCACGAGGAACGTGAGGGAGGTGGCACCCGTGGAGATCTTCACCTATGAGCGTCCGGCGGCGATGCCAGCTGCCTGCGCTCCGCTGTCGACTGTCCGGGTGGCCCTTGCCGCCACGCGACCGTCGGTTCCGCAGGTGCACCAGGTCCAGGCTCAGGCCGAGCTGACCCTGACCGTCGCACCGATCGGAGTCGAGGGGACCAGTGGCTTCACGGGCATGGGCATCGGTGTCGCCAAGAAGCGCACGGATGTCCGCGGCGTTCCACCTCGAGGTAGACCGGTCTGAATCCCAGACCACCGGCTCACCTCGAGGCCGCGGAACCCGCTCACCGGGATCCGCGGCCTCAGTTTTTTGCCCCGCCGTACGTCGGAAATGCGATCCACGAGATCGAAGTGAGAGAGAGGTGACCGGGCGATGAGTCTGGCGTTGGCCCCGCTCGACGTGAGCGTCGAGATGGAGGCGAACCTGCCCTGCCGGAAGTTCGACCCTGACCTGTGGTTCTCCGACCAGCCCGCCGAGCTGGAGTTGGCCAAGTCGCTCTGCGGGGACTGCCCGCTGCGCGTCGAGTGCCTGGCCGGTGCGGTGGAGCGGGCGGAGCCGTGGGGCGTCTGGGGCGGCGAGATCTTCGAGCGTGGCGCGGTCGTCCCGCGCAAGCGGCCCCGTGGCCGTCCGCGCAAGGAGGACCTCGCCCGTGACGCGGCGCTCCGGGTCGAGGCCGAGGCGCGACTGGTGGCCAGTGGTGTGGCCACGTCGCGCAACGCGGTCCGGCTGGCGGCCTGACAACTTCCCGTTCCAACCCCGCCGGTGTCCAACACCGGCCGCGAGAAAGCCGAAACCAATGCTGCTGAACTACCCGAACGGAACCGAGATGCAACTACTCCACGAAGCGTTGTCCCGTGCTCGAATGCGCCGGCCTCAGGCCGGTCGTACCACCACGAGCACTGAGGCAACCCGTTCCGCCCGTACCGTCGCGATGAAGAGCCGGAGCCAGTCGGCTCGCGACCTGGGCGCTCTCTAGATCCCTACCGAGTACGCGGGGGCGGTGACCGGAATCCGGTCACCGCCCCCGCGTCGTTACGTCCCGGTCAGGCCACCGGCGCGAAGCCGGGCAGCCAGCGTTCCAGGATCCCCCGATACGGCGCCTTGGCCTCCAACTGGCACAGCACCCCGATCGAACCCAGCGTCACGCGGTGGATCATCAGGTACGACGGGGGCAGGTTGAGCTGCCGGCTGAGCTGGTAGGTCGGCGACTTCGGGCTGGCCAGCCGGGCCGCCTCGGACCGCAGCCAGGCCCGGCTGAACCGGAATTCCTCGGCGGCGATCGGTTCCAGCATCGGCCGCAGGAAGTCGAGCACCGCGTGGGCGTCGATCGGCTCCGTGGAGCTGACGAAGCCCTCCTTCCGCAGGCCGTCCACCACCCCGTCCGCGTCGCCGCGCAACGCCAGCCCGGCGATCCGGCCGATCGGCTCCGGGGTGCCCTCCGGCATCCGCGCCACCGCGCCGAAGTCGATCACGCCGAGCCGACCGTCGGGCAGCAGCCGGAAGTTGCCGGGGTGCGGGTCGGCGTGCAGCAGGCCGGCCCGGGGCGGCGCGGACAGGTGCAGCGTCGCCATCAGCCGGCCCGCCTCGTCCCGCTGCTCCTCGGTGCCCTCGCGGATGATGTCCGCCAGCGGCGTCCCCTCGATCCACTCGGTGACCAGCACCCGGGGCGAGCTGGAGAGCACGGCCGGGATGAAGATCTCCGGGTCGTCGGCGTACGCGGCGGCGAAGGCCCGCTGTGACTCGGCCTCCAGCTCGTAGTCCAGCTCCTCGGTGACCCGCTCCCGCAGCTCGACCAGCAGCGGCTTGACGTCGAGACCCGGCTGGATGGCCCGGAACATCCCGCCCAGCCGGGAGAGCTGCTTGAGGTCGGCGAGCAGGGCGTCACCGGCGCCCGGGTACTGGATCTTGACGGCCGCGGTCCGCGCCTCGCCGGTCTCCGGGTCCCGCCAGATCGCCTTGTGCACCTGCCCGATGCTCGCCGCGGCGGCCGGAGTGTCGTTGAACTCGACGAACCGGTCCCGCCAGTCCGGCCCGAGCTGCTCGGCGAGCACCTTGTGCACGGTCGCCGCGGGCAGCGGCGGGGCCGCCTCCTGGAGCTTGGTCAACGCCTGCCGGTAGGGGGCGGCGATCTCCTCCGGCAGCGCCGCCTCGAAGACCGACAGCGCCTGACCGAACTTCATCGCCCCGCCCTTGAGCTGCCCGAGGACGCTGAAGAGCTGCTCGGCGGTGCGCTGCTGGATCTCGGCGGAGATGACGTCGGAGGCGAGCCCGGTGACGCGCTTACCCATGCCGAGGACGGTCCGCCCGGCGAAGCCGAGCGGCAGAGCGGCGAGCTTGGCGGTCCGGGACACGGCCCGGCGCGGGATGTCGGTCACTTGGTCATTGTTACCGACTCGGTGGGCCCGCTGCTGCTCCGAAGCCGGGCTCGGCCGCGGCTTCCCTCCTCCGCGCCCCCTCCGGCCCCACCCGCCCCGCCGCCCGAGCGGGCCGACGCGCCGCCCGACCTCGCCTCCGGCCGTCCTCCCGCTGCTGCGGGCGGCCGGTCAGCGCCGGCGGCCGGCGCACTCGCAGGAGGGGTGCGGCGGCCACATCCGGCGCCGGAACCGGCCCGCCGCGCCGATCTCCACGGCGCAGCCGAGCGTCTCCGGAGCGCCGCCGTCGAGGTGGGCCAGCGCCTCGGCGACCGCGTAGCCGACGGCGGCCAGCAGGGTCGCGGCGGCGCACGCCTGGTCGGCCGGGTCCGCCGCGAGCTGGGCGGCCAGCCCGGGCCAGCCCGGGTCCCGGTCGGCCCGGTGCAGGTCCAGGCAGTGCAGGCAGGGGCCGACCGGCGGTCGCACCAGCGGCCCGACCACGGGTACGCCCTCGCGCAGGCCGAGCAGCAGGTGCGGCTGGCGACGCTGGGCGTACCCGGCGGCGAGCAGAGCGGCTGGCCGGTCGGCGCCGAGGTGGACCACCAGCTCCACCCGAGCGCGGCGCAACGGGCGGGTCTGCGTGCCGGGGGCGGTCCGGCCGATCGCCGAGCGGAGCGCGGCGGCCAGCGGGCGTCCCACGTCGGACGCGGCCAGCCCGGTGCCGACCAGGTCGGCGGGGCCGACCGCGCCGGCGAGCTCGGGTGCCACGTGACCCACTCCGGCCTGCGCCAACGCGACGGCGACCGGGCCGCCGAGCCGGCCGGCGCCGGCGACCACCACCCGGGCGGTCCGCCGCCGGCGCAGCACCTGCGCCGGGGTGCCGGGCAGGGTGGGCGCGGCCAGCGCGAGCGCCCCGGCCTCCGCGGCGAGGCGGCTGCGCGCCGGGCCGGCCAGGTCCCGGGGGAGCAGCGTGTGCGCGGGTACGACCAGACCGGCGGCGCGCAGCGCGTCCAGCAGTTCGCGGGCCTCGTCCGGGCCGATCCGGGCGGCTGCGGCATCGGCCAGGATCCCGCGCTCGCTGCGGCTGCCGTCGAGCAGGTCGAGCAGGCGCGCGGCGCGCGGGTCGGCGACCTCGAGCAGGACGGCGCGCCCCGGGTCGAGCCCGAGTTGCAGGGTGTGCCGGTCGCGCCAGAGCCGGGTCAGGCCGGGCAGCAGCGTCGGGCGGGGCAGGGGCGGGCGGGAGAGGGTCGGGTGGGCCGGGCGGGTCGACGGGCTCATGACGACGGATCGTGACCGAATCCACGCTGTCCGTCGATCGTTGTCCACAGGTGCGCGGCGCTCTGTCCAGCGCTGTCCACAGGAAGCGGCGGGATATCCACAACCGGCGGGTAACTCTGTCGCCCTCCCGACACCGTCGTGCCCCCGGGAACGGCGCGGGGGAGGGGTGGCCGCCGGCCACCCCTCCCCCCGGAACGCGTACGGGTCAGACCTTGGCCTTGCCCAGGATGCGGTTCACTGTTGTGCCGCACACCGGACACTTGCCCTTGGCCATGTTCATCCCGGTCTTCGAAACCTCGATGCGCCCCTCGAAGTCCCGCTTCTCCTTGCACTTGACGCAGTAACCGTTGTAGGTCTGGGCCTGGTCGGCCACGGTAGCCTCCTCGTCTCGTCCGCCGGGCGAGCCGGCCCGGCGGGTCTCCCGGCGGCGGGCCACGCGGGGCCCAGACGCTGGGTCTTTCTCCGCGGACACCTTCGTGACCGCTGGTTGGCGGACCCTACCCAGATCTGGGCGAATCCATGTCAGCTGTGCATCGACACTGTGAGGAAGTCGACGTCGAGAGTGTGCATGCCGGAATGGGCCGGATTAGTGAGTTTGCCGGGGACACGCCGGTCGGAGACCCGCAAACACGCCCGGACGGGGCCCGAGCGGCGCTGCGGAGGGTGATCACCTACGGTGGGTGAGACGCGAGCGTCGAAGTGCCTCTCCGGCCGCCACGAAGGGTGACCGGGGCGGCCCGACATGGTCATCCACAGTTTTTTTCGGGACTCCTCGCGACCAACCACCATTTTCCGGGCGCGTGTCGCGGTGTTGACCCTTGCGGACCCCTGGTCAGTACGCATTAGCTTTCCCTCGTGGCAGGAATGCACGGCTGCGCGGCCCACTGATGGCTGGGGCGCGGAAGCCGGTCGTCGAGGTACGGCGCAGTCAGCGCCGGCGACGCACGGTGTCCGCCTACCGCGACGGGGAGCGGGTCGTGGTGCTGATCCCCGACCAGTTCTCCCGGGCCGAGGAGAGCGAGTGGGTCGACCGGATGCTCGCCCGGCTCGCCGCCCGTGAGGGCCGGCTCGCCCGCTCCGACACCGAACTGCTCGACCGGGCGCTGCGCCTGATCAACCTCTACCTCCCCGACCAGGGCAGCGACGCCCTGCCCGCCAGCGTCCGCTGGGTCACCAACCAGAACGGCCGGTGGGGGTCCTGCACCCCGGCGGACCGGACCATCCGGATCTCGCACCGCCTCCAGGACATGCCGGACTGGGTGCTCGACTACGTGCTGCTGCACGAGCTGGCGCACCTGATCGTGCCCAGCCACAACGCCCGGTTCTGGGAGCTCGTCGGCCGGTACCCGAAGACCGAGCGGGCCCGCGGCTACCTGGAAGGCGTCGCCGCCGCCTCCGCCGTACCCGTCCCCGGCTGACCCGCACCGCTCTGCCCGGCCCCCCTCCCGCCACCGCATGATGATCGACTCCAGGTCGGCGACGTGGCGGCATCCGTCCGCCTCCGATACCGCCATTGCCGCGACCCGGAGTCGATCACCCCGGACGTTAGGGTCGGAGGGTGACCCGACGTGTGGTGGTGGCGTTGCTCGGCCCGGTGACCTGGTCGCCGCCGGGAATCGATGCCGTGGACTGGCGTACCGCGCTGGCTGAGGACACCGTCGACATGCTCGCCACGCTCAGCGAGGTGGAGACCGCGGTGGCGGTCATCCCGGCGGACCGCTGGCTCGCCGACGCCGTCATCTGGCCGGGTACCGCCGTGCACGAGGTGGCCGAGCCCACGGTGAACGCCGTACTGGCCGCGCTGACCGGGTACGACCAGGCGGCCGTGGTTGCCGCCGACGCCCCGGACCTGCCCGGCCTGACCCTGGGCAAGCTGCTCCGGCCGCTCACCAGCCGGCCCGTGGCGGTCGCCCCGGTCGAGGGGGAGGGGCCCGGCCTGCTCGGGGTGGCGACCCGGCTGCCCGTACCCGGATGGTTGCCGGCGGTGGACCTCGACGCGGCGGTGCCGGCGGACGTGCGCCGCGCGGCGCCGGCCCCGGGCGACGTGGCCGTCACTCCCGCCTGGCGGCGGCTGCGCGGCCCGGCCGACCTGGCCGCCCTGAACCCGGCGGTCGAGGGCTGGGAGGCCACCCGGGCCCTCCTCTCCGGCCCCGCCCGCCGAAGCTGACCGCTCTGAAGCCGGTGGGCGACCCACCGGACGGGCGTGCAGACGCCGCCGGCCGGGCGCGCGCGTGGGGTGCGGCCCGGCCGGTGCGGTGCGGATCAGGACTTGTCGGTGTCGTCCCCGGAGTCGTCGGAGCGGGGCGGGGTGCCGTCACCCGGCGCCTGCTCCTCCGGGCCGCCCGGCGCGGTGAAGTCGAAGTTCGCCAGCTCGTCGTCGAGGTCGAGCTGAGCGGTCGCGAAGGCCACCGGGTCGGCGAAGTCGTCGTCGGAGGGGAGCAGGTCGGGGTGGCCCCAGACCGCGTCCCGGCCGGAGATGCCCCGGTGCGTGGTGAGCGCGGCCCAGAGCGCCGACGCCTCGCGCAGCCGGCGCGGTCGCAGCTCCAGCCCGACCAGCGCGGCGAAGGTCTGCTCGGCCGGACCGCCGGCGGCCCGGCGGCGGCGGAACGCCTCGCCGAGGCGGACCACGCTGGGCAGGCGCTCGCCGGCGGCGTTGTCGACCACGTGGCAGACCCAGCCCTCGACCAGCGCGAGCACCGTCTCCAGTCGGGCCAGGGACGCCTTCTGCGCCGGGGTGTCCTCCGGCGTGAAGATGCCCTCCAGGGCGATGGCCTGCATCGACTCCGGGTCGGTCGGGTCGACCCGGCCCATCGCCTCCTCGATCGCCTCTCGGTTGACCCGGATGCCGGAGGCGTAGTTCTCCACCGCGGTCAGCACGTGCCCGCGCAGCCACGGGACGTGCTCGAAGAGCCGCTGGTGGGCGGCCTCGCGCAGGGCGACGTAGAGGCGTACCTCGTCCTCGGGCAGCTCCAGGCCCTCGCCGTACGCCCGGATGTTGGCCGGGACGAGCGCGGCGGTGCCGGCCGGGCCCAGCGGCAGGCCGATGTCGCCGGCCGAGAGCACCTCGGCGGCGAGCGAGCCGAGCGCCTGGCCGAGCTGCCCGCCGAAGAGCGCCCCGCCCAGGGTCGCCACCATCGACTGCATCGGGCCGAGCTGGGCCCGCGCCTCCGGCGGCACCAGGTCGCCCATCGCGCCGACCATCCGGCTGGCCACCGGGTCGCAGAGCTTGCGCCAGACGTCGAGGGTCTTGTAGATCCACTCGTTGCGGTTCCACGCCACCGAGGTGCGGATGCCGGACGGCAGCGCGGAGGCCGGCTCCAGCCAGAGGTCGGCGATGCGCAGCGCCTCCTCCACCGCGTGCCGCTCGTACGGCGACACCGCCGGGTCGCCCGCGGCGGCGAGCTGGCTGGCGGCCACCTGCCGGGCCAGGTCCCAGTTGACCGGCCCGCTGCCCGACGCGGAGAGCAGGTGCTGCAACTGCGACATGAACTGCTGCATCTGCGCGGGATCGTTGGGGTCTGGTGGTTGCCCACCCGGGAGCGCGAAACCGAACGGAATATCAGGCACGACGTCTACGGTACGCGCGCCGCGCCCCAGGTCGCCCTCGCTGTCGTTGCGCTGAGGGCGAAGTCGGCCTCGGCCGCCCGGGCGGCACCGCCTGAATCGGTACGCTCTGCCGCATGAGACGTCGCGGCGTGACCGTCCTCCTCGGTGCTCTGCTCACCACTCTGCTCAGCATCGGCGTGCTCGGCGCGCCCATCCCGTACGTGGTGCTCGGCCCGGGGCCGACGGTGAACACCCTCGGCACCTCGGACGGCAAGGAGGTCATCCAGGTCACCGGCCGGTCGACGTCCAACTCCGTCGGTCAGCTGCGGATGACCACGGTGGGGGTGCAGCCCACGGTCAAGCTGCGCGCGGCGATCGCCGGCTGGCTCTCCGCCGACGAGGCGGTGGTGCCGCGCGAGCTGGTCTACCCGCCGAACGAGAGCCAGGAGGAGGTGGAGAAGCGCAACGCCGAGGACTTCCAGAACTCGCAGACCAGCGCCGAGACCGCCGCGCTGGTGGAACTCGGCTACCCGGTGCAGGTGGTGGCCAAGGAGGTCGCCTCCGACGGCCCGTCGGCGGGCGTGCTCAAGGCCGGCGACGTGATCACCACGGTCGACGGCGTGAAGGTGACCACGGCGACCAAGCTGGTCGAGCTGGTCCGGGCGAAGCCGGCCGGCACCGCGCTGCGGATCGGCTACACCCGCGACGGCGTGGCCGGCACGGCCACGGTGACCAGCCGGGAGCAGGACGGCCGGCCGCGCGTCGGGCTGGTGCCGGAGCAGCGGCAGCCGCACCCGTTCACGCTGAAGATCGACCTGGCCAACATCGGCGGGCCGAGCGCCGGGCTGATGTTCGCCCTCGGCATCGTGGACAAGCTCGAACCGGCCGACCTGACCGGCGGGAAGATCATCGCCGGCACCGGCACCATCGACGACGAGGGCCGGGTCGGTCCGATCGGCGGGATCGCCCAGAAGCTGGTCGGGGCGAAGAAGGCCGGCGCGAAGGTCTTCCTGGTGCCGGCGGACAACTGCGCCGAGGCGGTCCGCAATCCGCAGCCCGACCTGCCCCTGATCAGGGTCGGCTCGCTGGACGAGGCATTGACGGCGCTGGAGACGTTGCGGTCGGGTGGGCAGCCGATCCGTTGCTGAGCCCGGGCACCGCGGCAGCCCGCCGTGACCTTGGACCGACACGTTCAGGAACACCCCGTACTCTGGGTGCCTGTCCGGAGCCGATCACATCGAGCGTGCGGAGCCAACAGTGGTCATGCGTAGCAGCCCCCTGCCGAGGATGAGCCGGCGCGGACGCGTCACCATCGGAGTCCTGGTCGGGGTGTTCGTGCTCTTCACCCTGCTCGGCTGGGGTGTCCAGGCCTGGACGGACTGGCTCTGGTTCGAAGAGGTCCGCTACACCCAGGTCTTCACCGGGGTGCTGGTCACCCGGCTGCTGCTCTTCCTCACCATCGGCGTGGGGTTGGGGCTCTTCGTGGGCGGCAACCTCTGGCTGGCGTACCGGCTGCGACCCGCGCTGCGGCCGCACTCGCTGGAGCAGGCCACCCTGGAGCGCTACCGGATGCTGCTCACGCCCCGGATCGGCACCTGGATCAGCCTGACCGCGGTCGTGCTCGGGCTCTTCGCCGGCCTCTCCGCGCAGAGCCGGTGGAACCAGTGGCTGCTCTTCCGCAACGGCGGCGACTTCGGCGTCAAGGACCCGGAGTTCGGCGTCGACGTCGGCTTCTACGTCTTCCAGCTGCCCTTCTGGCGGTACCTGCTCGGCGTCGGCTTCACCGCGGTGGTGCTGGCGCTGCTCGGCGCGCTGGCCGTGCACTACATCTTCGGCGGGGTGCGGTTGCAGGGCGTCGGCGACCGGATGACCAACGCCGCGCGGGCCCACCTCTCCACGCTGGTCGCCGTCTTCGTGCTGCTCAAGGCCGTCGCGTACGTGCTGGACCGGCGGGCGATGCTGCTGGAGTACAACGAGGGCGCCAAGCTCTACGGCGCCGGCTACGCCGACGTCAACGCGCTGCTGCCGGCCAAGGAGATCCTGGCGTACATCTCGGTGGTGGTGGCGATCGCCATCATCGTCTTCTCCAACGCGGTGATGCGGAACCTGGTCTGGCCGGGCATCGCGCTGGCCCTGCTCGGTGTCTCCGCCGTCGCGATCGGCGGCATCTACCCGTGGGCGGTGCAGACCTTCGAGGTCAAGCCGAGCGCCCGGGACAAGGAGGCGCCGTACATCGAACGCAGCATCGGGGCCACCCGCGCCGCGTTCGGGTTGGGCGACACGAAGACCACCGGGTACGCGGCGAGCAACCTCACCCCGCCGGCGAACCTGGCCACCGACACCTCGGTGGTGCCGAACGTCCGGCTCCTCGACCCGCAGCTGGTCTCCGAGACGTACACGCAGCTCCAGCAGGTCCGCGGCTTCTACGACTTCGGGCCGAAGCTCGACATCGACCGGTACTCGGTGGCGAACAAGACCTCCGACTACGTGGTCGGCGTCCGTGAGATCAACTACGGCGAGCTGACCCAGAACAACTGGATCAACCGGCACACCGTCTTCACCCACGGGTACGGCCTCGTCGCGGCCCCGGCCAACCAGGTGGTCTGCGGCGGCCAGCCGTACTTCGTCTCCGGCTTCCTCGGCGAGAAGGCGCAGGAGGCGTGCTCCTCGCAGGCCGAGCAGATCCCGGCCACCCAGCCGCGGATCTACTACGGCGAGCGGATGAAGGAGGACGACTACGCGATCGTCGGGCAGTCCGACAAGTCCCGCAACGCCGAGTTCGACCGGCCCACCCCGACCACCGGCGGCGAGCAGTACTACACCTACACCGGTGAGGGCGGCGTCGAGATCGGCTCGTTCACCCGCCGGCTGCTCTACGCCATCAAGGAGCAGGAGTCGAACTTCCTGCTCTCCGAGGCGGTCAACGACAACTCGCGGCTGCTGTACGTGCGCAACCCGCGGGACCGGGTGGAGAAGGTCGCCCCCTTCCTCACCCTCGACGGCGACCCGTACCCGGCGGTGGTGGGCGGCCGGATCCAGTGGATCGTCGACGGCTACACCACGGCGGCGACCTACCCGTACGCCGAGCGGGTCAACCTGCAGACCGAGACCGCCGACGAGCTGACCAACCGGGGCACGTTCCAGCTGGCCCGGGAGAACGTCAACTACATGCGCAACTCGGTGAAGGCCACCGTCGACGCGTACGACGGCACGGTGCGGCTCTACGAGTTCGACGAGACCGACCCCGTGCTCAAGGCCTGGAACAAGGCGTTCGGCGGCGACCTGGTGCTGCCGAAGACCGCCATCCCGGCGGAGCTGGCCGAGCACTTCCGCTACCCGGCCGACATGTTCAAGGTGCAGCGGAACCTGCTCACCAAGTTCCACGTGACCGACCCCGGCGACTTCTACTCCGGCCAGGACTTCTGGCAGGTGCCGAACGTGCCGGACGCGCCGGACAGCGGGCAGAAGCAGCCGCCGTACTACCTGTTCACCCAGTTCCCCGGGCAGCAGGGGCCGCGCTTCCAGATCACCGCGGCGGTCACCCCGAACGGGCGGCAGAACCTCGCCGCGCTGATCTCCGGGTCGTACGTCGACGGTCAGCCCAAGCTGGAGGTGTGGGAGCTGCCGGACCAGACCCGGGTCTCCGGGCCGGTCCAGGTGCACCAGCAGATGACCAACAACGCCAACATCCGGCAGCAGCTCAACCTGCTCTCCTCCAACCAGGCCCAGGTGCAGTACGGCAACCTGCTGTCGCTGCCGTTCGGCGACGGGATGCTCTACGTCGAGCCGGTCTACGTGAAGAGCAACCAGCAGGACGCGTACCCGCTGCTGCAGAAGGTGCTGCTCTCGTACGGCGACGGCGGTTCCTACGTGGCGCTGGCCGACAACCTCACCGACGGCATCAAGCAGCTCGTCGACCAGGGCAAACGGGCCGGGCAGGGCACGACGCCGCCGCCCGGCGGCACCCCGCCACCGCCCCCGGGCGGCACCAACCCGCCGCCGCTGACCGGTGAGCTGGCCGCCGCGGCGGAGCGGGTGCAGACGGCGATCGTCGAGGTCAAGGCCGCGCAGACGTCCGGTGACTTCGAGCGGTACGGCCGGGCGCTCAAGGCGCTGGACGAGGCGATGACCGCGTTCCAGCAGGCGCAGCAGACCGCCGGGCCGGCCCCGACGCCGAGCGGCAGCCCGTCCGCGCCGGCACCGACGCCGAGCGGCTGAGCCGCAGCGCGACCCGACAAGCCCGCGACCCGAGGACCTGCAGGTTCTCCGGTCGCGGGCTTGTCGCTTTTCCGACCCGATCCCTGCAACCGAACGGCCCCGTCCACCGTCTTGTCAGCAGGTGGGGGAAACGGGGAGACGTGGTGTGAGCATGAGGGACGCGCAGAGCTTCGACGAGTTCTACCGGAGCACCTCCGGGCGGACGCTGCGGTACGGCCACGCGGTGGCGGGTGACCACGGCGAGGCGCAGGACCTCGTGCAGGAGGCGTACGCCCGGGCCTGGCGGCAGTGGGGCAGCCTGGCCACCCATCCGGCGCCGGAGGCGTGGCTGCGGCTGGTGGTCAGCCGCCTGGCCACCGACCGGTTCCGCCGGCTGCGCGGCTGGCGCACGGCGGTGAGCCGCACCGGCTTACCCGAGGACGTACGGCCACCGGGCGAGGACACCGTCCTGCTGGTCGCTGCCCTGCGGCAGTTGCCGGCGAACCAACGGCAGGCGCTGGCCCTGCACTACCTGTTCGACATGCCGGTGGAGGAGATCGCCCGCGAGACGGGGGCGCCCACCGGCACCGTGAAGTCCTGGCTGTCCCGGGGCAGGACGAGGCTGGCCGAGCTGCTGCCCGGGGTCGCGTCCGAGAAGCTGGAGGTCAACGATGTCGCGTGAACTGACCGGTTTCTACCGTTCGCTCGCCGAGGACACCGACCCACGCGGCCTGGCGGCGCCCGACCTGGTGCGTCGGTACGCCGACCGGCGGGCGCGGACCCGGGCGGCGCTGGGGGTGCTGACCGCGGCGGCGCTGGTCGGCGGGACGGCCGTCGGCGCCCAGTTCGTCCTCACCGCCGGCCCGGCCACCCGGGTCGGGCCGCCCGCCGACACCCCGGCCCCGCCCTCGCCGGTGCCGTCGAACCCGACGCCCACCCCGTCGGCTACCTCGCCCGGCCCGAGCGGGTCGGTGTCGCAGCAATCGCCGTCGACGTCACCGACGAGCGTCGGCGTCCCGCCGCCCGTCCGGACGCCGACCTCGATTCCCGACTCCGCCTTCTTCGCGCTGGCGGCGGCGAACGACACCGGGGCGGGGGCCGGGTTCGGCGAGGGTCAGGTGCTGCCCGCGCTCTGCGGGGCGGAGCCGGGCGCGTCGGGGACGGTCCGGCAGCGGGTCCGGACGGTGCCGTTCAAGCTGGCCGGCACGCCGGAGGGGAACATCCCGGATGGTCTCTACCGGCACAGCATCACCATCTACCGCGACGGTAAGGCCGCCGCTGCGCTCGACGAAGTGCGCGACGCGGTGCGTGACTGCGCCGAGCAGCCGGTCGGCAAGGTGAAGTCCCGGCAGAAGCTGCTGCCCAGCAGCGGCTACGGCGACGAGTCGGTGCTGTTCGAGATGCGCAAGCCCTTCCTCGACGTCAACGACCAGCCGACCGGCGACGAGGAGGTCCGGCTGATCCGGGCCATCCGGATCGGGAACGTGGTGACGGTGCTCTGGGAGCAGGGCTGGGAGGGCAGTTCCAGCCCGAAGTCGCAGGTCGACGCGGACAGCCGGCGGGCGGTGCTGGCGATCCGCAACTGGTTGCGCTGAGTGGGTCCCGGGCCCGTTTTGCGGGTCCGGGGCCTCGTAGGCTACGGTTAGCGAGTCGACGCGGGGTGGAGCAGCTCGGTAGCTCGCTGGGCTCATAACCCAGAGGTCGCAGGTTCAAATCCTGTCCCCGCTACCACGACGAACGGCCCGAGGATCTGATCCTCGGGCCGTTCGCTTTTTCCCCGCCCGGCGCGGCCCCCGATGGCCGATCCGGGACCCGCCTGATCTCGGTCCGGGGGATGCGCTAGGCTTATGGAGCCGACGCGGGGTGGAGCAGCTCGGTAGCTCGCTGGGCTCATAACCCAGAGGTCGCAGGTTCAAATCCTGTCCCCGCTACTCGTTCGAAGGCCCCGGAGCCCAGCTCCGGGGCCTTCGCCGTTTCCGCCCGCCGGAGGTTTCCCATCCGTCCGGCGTGCCTCGCTTGCCCGGCTCGGTCAGGATGGGGGCATGTCATCTTGGAACAGGTGGTGGGGCCGGCTGAGCGCGGTCCTCGGTGCGGTCGTGCTCTCGGTCTTCGTACCGGTCGCGGCCTGGGCGTCCACGGGCCAGGGCGAGCTGGTGGTGGAGGCGGCACGGCGCAGGGGCCGGGGCGGTGGCGGCATCCTGGGCCTGCTCTGCTGCCTCGTCGTGGTGGGGTTGATCGTGTTCCTGGTGCTGCGGCTGATGCGCAACCGCCGCAACCGTCCGCCGAGCTGATCCGGTTGCCCCCGGCCGGCAGACGCCGGCCGGGGTCACTCGGCCAGCGCCCCCTGCGCCTGCGCCATGAACTTCGACGTCGTGGCCCGCGCTCCCACCCGGCCCGACCGGACGTCCTGGGCCGCCGCCGTGAGCAGCGCGCGTACCCGGGCGTGCCCCCGGGGCGGTGGGGCCGGGGCGGGCCCGACCAGGTCGTTGAGGGACGTGCCGAAGGTGGCGACGCGCTTGACCACCGGATCGTCGGACGCCTGGGTGACGGCCTGCCGCACGGCCAGGTCGGCGGGCAGCCCGCGGTCGGTGCCGAGGATCCGGCCCACCTCGACGTTGGTGGTGAGGAACGTGACGACGTCGGCCACCACGCCGGGGTGCCGGGTGCCGTGGAAGCCGGCCCAGTACATCGAGGCCAGATCCCACTGGGCGGCCGGCGGCCCGGGGAAGGCGGCCAGCCCCAACTCGTCGTCGGTGTAGCGCTGGAGTTCGGGCAGCTGGTGCGACCAGGCGAACGAGGCGGCGGTGTGGCCGGTCACCACGAGCTGTCGGGCCGGTTCGCCGCCGTCGGCCCGGTCCACCAACGCGGCGGCCGGGGTCGCCCGGTCGTTGCGGGCCCGCTGCCAGAGCTCGAACCAGTCGACCAGGGCCGCCGAGCTGAAGCCGAGTTGCCGCCCCTGGTAGAACTTGCCGCCCTGGCCGCGCAGCCAGAGCCAGAGCGCCCGGTGGTCGCCGGACGGGTCCATGGTGCCGGCCACCCGCCCGCCGCTGGCCTGGGTGACCCGCGCGGCCCAGGCCAGGTAGTCCGCCCACGGCATGATCGTCGGGGCGGGCACCCCGAGCCGGCGCAGCAGGTCCTTGTTGTAGACCACGGCGACGTGCGTCTGCGCGGCGGGGACGCCGTACAGCCGACCGTCCACCCGGCCGTAGTCGGCCAGCCCGGGCGGCAGGCCGCCGAGGTCGAGCCGGCCGTCCGCGGCGTACGGGCTGAGGTCCAGGGCGATGCCGCGCTGGGCGTACTCGGTCAGCACGGTGTCGTCGACCTGGAACAGGTCCGGCACGTTGCCGCCGCCGGCCTGGGTCGCGAGCCGGTCGTAGTAGCCGCTGGCGGCCTGCCAGGTGACCCGGAAGGTGACCCGGGGGTTGCGCGAGGAGTAGAGCCGCAGTGCCCGCTCGGTGGCCTCCGCGCGCCGGGTGTTGCCCCACCAGAAGACCGACAACTCGATCGGCCCGTTCTCGTCGACCGGGGCGGCCGGGCCGTCGCTGCACCCGGCGAGGCCGCCGGTGGCGAGCGCCGGCACCGCCAGCAGCGCGCCGAGCAGCCGCCGCCGGTCCGGGTCGGCGCCGGGCCGGGGGCGCGGAGGGCGGGCAGCGGGCACGGGGGGCTCCTGGTGCGCGGCGGTGCGGGCCGGACCATTCACGCAGGCGGTGAGCCCGGGTGTCAACGCCGGGCGGCCGGCGGCGGCGGGGACGGTCGCTCGGGCGCTGACCGGCATCGATGCGCGCCGAGCCGACCCGGGCCCGCCGGCCTCGGGACGGCCGGTGGCCGCACCAGGCGTCCCGACGTCGTCTGATGTACTAGGGCGCGTGGAACTTCTGCACTCGGGCAAGGTCAGGGACGTCTACGCCGACGGCGACGACCTGATCCTGGTCGCCTCCGACCGCATCTCGATCTACGACGTGGTGCTGCCGACGCCGATCCCGGACAAGGGTCGACTGCTCACCGCCCTCTCCGTCTGGTGGTTCGAGCAGCTCGCCGACCTGGTGCCGAACCACATCATCTCGACCACCGACGTGCCCGCCGAGTTCGCCGGCCGGGCGATCCGCTGTCGGCGGCTGGAGATGGTCCCGGTGGAGTGCGTCGCCCGCGGCTACCTGACCGGCGGCGGCCTGAAGGAGTACCAGCGCACCGGCGCCGTCTCCGGCGTGGCGCTGCCGCGCGGCCTGGTCGAGGCGTCGATCCTGCCCGAGCCGATCTTCACCCCGTCGACCAAGGCGCCGGTGGGGGAGCACGACGAGCCAATCACCTTCGCCGAGGTGGTGGACAAGGTCGGCGCGGAGACCGCCGAGCGGCTGCGCCAGATCACCCTCGACGTCTACCGCCGCGGCGCCGAGCTGGCCGCCGACCGGGGCATCCTGGTCGCCGACACCAAGCTCGAACTGGGCTGGACGCCGGAGGGCACCCTGATGCTCGGCGACGAGTTGCTGACCTCCGACTCGTCCCGGTTCTGGCCGGCCGAGTCGTACCAGCCGGGCCGCGTGCAGTTCTCCTACGACAAGCAGTACGTCCGGGACTGGGCGACCGACAGCGGCTGGGACAAGCAGGGCCCGGCTCCCGAGGTGCCGGCCGAGGTGGTCGAGGCGACCCGGGCCCGCTACGTCGACGTCTACGAGAGGCTCACCGGCAACCGCTGGGCGTAGTCACTCGACCTGGTCGCGCCGTCGCCCACGCGTCGTCCGGCCGGCGGCGTCCGTACGATCTGGACCGTGCGTGACATCGCCGTGTTCAGCGGAAGTGCCCATCCCGAACTCGCCGCCGAGATCTGTGCCCACCTCGACGTCCCGTTGCACCCGGTGCGGGTCTCCCGGTTCGCCAACGACTGCCTGGAGGTGCAGTTGCAGGCGAACTGCCGGGAGCGCGACGTCTTCCTGATCCAGCCGTTGGTGCCGCCGGTCCAGGAGCACCTGGTGGAGCTGCTGCTCATGATCGACGCGGCCCGGGGCGCGTCCGCCGGCCGGATCACCGTGGTGCTGCCGCACTACGCGTACGCCCGGTCGGACAAGAAGGACGCCCCGCGCATCTCGATCGGCGGGCGGCTCGTCGCCGACCTGCTCACCTCGGCCGGGGCGCACCGGGTGCTGGCGATGACCCTGCACTCGCCGCAGGTGCACGGCTTCTTCAGCGTTCCCGTCGACCACCTGCACGCGCTGCGCGAGCTGGCCGCCCACTTCCGGCGCTACGACCTGACCGACACCGTGGTGGTCTCGCCGGACCTGGGCAACGCCAAGGAGGCCGCCGCCTTCGCCCGGATGCTCGGCACGCCGGTGGCGGCCGGGGCGAAACAGCGGTTCAGCGACGACCGGGTCAAGATCAGTACGGTGATCGGCGACGTGGCCGACCGGGACGTCATCGTCCTCGACGACGAGATCGCCAAGGGCAGCACGGTGATCGAGCTGATGGCGCACCTGCGCGAGCGGAAGGTGCGCTCGATCCGGCTCGCCTGCACCCACGGGCTCTTCTCCAGCGGCGCGCTGGAGCGGCTCAGCGGCGAGGACGGGGTGCTGGAGATCGTCTGCACCAACACGGTCCCGATCCCGGCGGAGAAGCGGGTGCCGAAGCTGGAGATCCTCTCGGTGGCGCCCGCGTTGGCCGAGGCGATGCGGCGGATCCACAACGGCGAGTCGGTCAGCGCGCTCTTCGGCTGACTCGGGCCGGGTCAGTCGCCGGTCGGGCCGCCCGCGCGGCGCAGCGCCCGGGTCAGGGCGCTGATCCGTACCGTGGTGCCGGCCGGGCTGGTCTCGACCTCCATGGCGTCGCTCAACTCCCGGGCCAGCCAGAGCCCCCACCCGCCGGCGGTGTCCGGCGCGGGGCGGCTGTGGTCGCCGAGCCGCTGCGCGCTGATTCCCGCGCCGTGGTCGGAGACCTCGCAGACCAGCTCGTCGGCCCGCCGCCACAGCCGCAGCCAGCCCCGGCCCCCGCCGTGCCGGACCGCGTTGGTGATCAGCTCGTTGACGGCGAGGACGAAGTCGTCCAGCCGCTGGCCGTTCAGCCCCGCGGCGTGCGCGCAGGAGGTGACCGAGTGTCGCAGCTCGGTCACCTGGGCCTGCCCGAAGGCCTCGGTGATCAGAACGGAAGATTCGATGGGCACAACCGTACGCGGCGGGGGCGGATCTGCGTTCGTCATGGCCCTGTCCCGACAGCCGGTCTCGGAGTTTCGCGGCATTTCCACCGTACGTCAGGGTTCTCCGTACCGCGACCGGCGGCGGCGCCGAGCCGGCCGGCGGCTGTGGCATCGTGACGGCCATGCCGTCGCCGCCGGGTGGTCTCGAGGTGCCGCTGTGGCGTTCCATCGCCGTCTTCCGCTTCGCCGCCCTGGGGTACGTCTGCCTGCTGGTGCTCCGCGACGCCGACCGGTACGCCCACCCGCTCGCCGCCGGCGCCGTCCTGCTGTCGATGCTGGCCTGGTCCGGGGTGACCGCCGCCGGCTACGCCCGGCCGGCGAACCGGCACTGGCCGCTGCTCCTGGCCGACCTGGGCGTCGTGCTCGTCGTCCTCGCCGTCTCCCCGTGGGTGGTCGGCCGCCCGGCGCTGGCCGCCGGTGTGCCGACCCTGGCCGTGGTCTGGCTGGCCGGCCCGGTGCTGGCCTGGGCGGTCTCCGGCGGGCGGCGGCGCGGCGCGGTCGCGGCGCTGGCGCTCGGCGCGGCGGACCTGGCCAGCCGGGGACGGATCGGCCCGTCCTCGCTCACCGGGGTGATCCTGCTGCTGCTCGCCGGGGTGATCGTGGGGCACGTCGCGCGGCTGGCGGTGACCGCCGAGGAGCGGCTGCACCGGGCGGTGCAGCTGGAGGCGGCCACCCGGGAGCGGGAGCGGCTGGCCCGGGGCATCCACGACTCGGTGCTCCAGGTGCTGGCCCTGGTGCAGCGGCGCGGCGCCCACCTCGACGGCGAGGCCGGTGAGCTGGCCCGGCTCGCCGGCGAGCAGGAGGCGGCGCTGCGCGCCCTGATCGCCGGGGTCGACCCGGCGCCCGCCGCCGACGAGCCGACCGGCACCCTGGACCTGCGCGCCCTGCTCGGCCGGTACGCCTCGGCGACGGTCTCCGTCTCCGCCCCGGCCACCCCGGTCCCGCTGCCCGCCCCGGTGGCCCGGGAACTGGCCGCCGCCACCGCGGCGGCGCTGGACAATGTGCGGCGGCACGCCGACGGGCGCGCCTGGGTGCTGGTCGAGGACGAGGGGGAGACGGTGACGGTGTCGGTGCGTGACGCCGGCCCGGGCATCGGAGCGGGCCGGCTGGTCGAGGCGGCCCGGCAGGGGCGGTTGGGCATGAGCCAGTCGATCCGGGGCCGGATCGCCGACCTCGGCGGCGAGGTGCGGGTCGTCTCCGCGCCGGGGGAGGGCACCGAGGTCGAGCTGGTGGTACCGAGGGAGGACGGGTGACCGGGGTACGCGTGATGGTGGTCGACGACCACCCGATGTGGCGGGAGGGGGTGGCCCGCGACCTCACCGAGGCCGGCCACCGGGTGGTGGCGACCAGTGGTGAGGGGCGGCAGGCCGTCCGGGTGGCCGCCGCGGCCCGGCCCGACGTGGTGGTGCTCGACCTCCAGCTGCCCGACATCTCCGGAGTCGAGGTGATCCGGGGCCTGCGGGCCGTGCTGCCCCAGGTGCGGGTGCTGATGCTGTCGGCCAGCGGCGAGCAGCAGAGCGTCCTGGACGCGGTGAAGGCCGGTGCCACCGGCTACCTGGTGAAGTCCGCCGCGCCGGCCGAGTTCCTGGACGCGGTGCGCCGCACCGCCGCCGGGGAACCGGTCTTCACGCCCGGCCTGGCGGGACTGGTCCTCGGCGAGTACCGCCGGCTGGCCGGCGCCACGGACGGCGGGGCCCGGTCGGGCCGGGACGACGCGGCCCCCCGGCTCACCGAGCGGGAGACCGAGGTGCTGCGTCTGGTCGCCAAGGGGCTGTCGTACCGGCAGATCGCCGAGCGGCTGGGGCTCTCGCACCGCACCGTGCAGAACCACGTCCAGAACACGCTGGGCAAGCTCCAGTTGCACAACCGGGTCGAACTGACCCGCTACGCGATCGAGCGCGGGCTCGACGACTGAGAGGTCCGTCGGGCTCAGTGCGACTCCGGCGGCCGGGTCTCGTGGATCGCCAGCTCCTCGGCGGTGGCCCCGCCGCCGGCCGAACCCGCGTCGTAGGCGACCGAGTCGGTCTCCTGGTCGGTGTGCGCCCCCTCGTCCGGTTCGACCAGCCGGCCCACCTGGGAGTCGGCGATGGTGCCCAGCTTGCCGTGGTCGTAGATGGAGACCGGGGAGTGCGGGTCCGAGGTGGGACCGGGGTTCATCACATCGGCGTCCAGCTGCGCCTCGGCGGCGGCCTCGTCGCTGTCCGCCTCGGCGGCGATGTCCGGGTCGACCGGGCCGGCCAGCGGGTCGTCGGCGGCGCGCTCGTACTGCTCCCGCTGCAGCTTGTAGTCCAGCGACTCCCCTTCGAGCTGCTCCTCGGCGGTGGTGCCGAAGCTGTCGACCGCGACCGGTGTGCGGTCGCCGGGCAGCTGGGCCGGCTCCGGGCCGTCGGCCTCGCGGCCGGTGAGGACGTCGTCGTTGGCGGTGGAGTCGTCGTCGGCGGTCTGCGGCAGACCCTCCGCCTCAGGGTCGGAGAGGGGGGTCGGGTACTCGTCGTCGCGCATGACTGATCACTACCCACTGCCATGCCCGGGGTAACCGGAGCCGGACCCCGCAATCGGGACGAAAAGGGAGGAGTCAGCCCTGGCGCGCGGCTTCGTCCTCGGCGTGGAGCACGCACCAGACCACCTTGCCGTTCGGCACCGGGGTGCTGCCCCAGCGTCGGGCCACCGTGTCGATCAGCAGCAGGCCACGGCCGCCGGTCGAGGTGAGCGGAGCCAGGCCGGCGTACGCGGGCTGTCGGGGGGAGTGGTCGCGGACCGCGACGTGCAACGAGCTGTCGCGCGGCGCGAGGCGGACCGTCATCGGCGTCCGCGCGTGGGCCACCACGTTGTTGACCATCTCGGTCACCGCGATCGACGCCGGCTCGGTCAGCTGCGGCACACCCCAGCGGGCGCACCCGTCGGCGATCATCGCCCGGGCCTGCCGGGCGGCCCCCACCGTGGGCGCGAGGTCCGCGGCGAGCAGCGCGGCCATCGGGGTACGGGCCAGCGCGGCGGTCGCCTCGTCGGCGGTCGCGTACACCGGCAGCCCGGTCGCGTCGGCGCCGGTGACCGTGCCGGCCGGGTCGAGCACCAGCAGGTCGGCGGCGGGCCAGTCGGCAATTGCGCGGCGGACCTCGGCCAGCAGACGCGCGGCGCTGCCGTCGGTGGAGCGGAGCCGGGCCACGTCGACCACGATCGGGCCGGGCCGGTCGCTCAGTCGCGCCAGCAGGGCGTCGCGGACCCGGTCGGCGGTGGTGGGCTCCAGCACGCCGCTCAGCCGCACGGTCGCGGACGACTCGTCCGCCTCCACCAGGCATCGCGCGTCCGTCGGCATGATCGTCCCATTGTGCATGCCGGCGGCCGGACGCGCACCCGGCCGCTCCGTGCCGGTCATCGCCGTTCCGCCCGGGAGCGGCGGGTCATCGCGGCCATCGTGCCGACCGCGGTCCCGGCGGCAGCCAGCCCGAACGCGGCGGTCACCCGGACCACCTGCCGGCGTCGGCCGTGCCAGCCGCCCGCGCGCTGCGCCTCGGCGTCAGCGCGGAAGACGTTGCCGGTGCTGTCCGCCGCGCCCGACGGCCCGAACTGCGTCCGGTGGGCGTACCAGCCGAGGGCCCGCTCGGCCAGCGCCGGCGCGAGCCGCCACTGCAGGCCGATCAGCCGGGCCGCGCCGCCGGCGTACGCCTCCCGGCGCGGGCGGCGCAGCAGCCGGACGATGGTCTCGGCCACCATCTCGGGCGGGTACACCGGCGGCGGCGGGACCAGCTCGCGCCCGGTGTGGTTGCCGGCGTGCCGGAAGAACGGGGTGTCGATGGTGGCCGGCAGCACGGTGCAGATCGAGATGTTGCCCCGGCCGGTGACCCGCAGCTCCTGCCGGACCGTGTCGGCCAGCCCGCGGATGCCGTGCTTGGTGGCGTTGTACGCCGACTGGTAGGGCATCGCCACCTCGGCCAGCACCGAGGCGTTGTTGACCACGACCCCGCCGCCGGAGAGGCTCAACCAGGGCAGCGCGGCGCGGATGCCGTACGCGGCGCCCAGCAGGTTGACCTCCAGCACCCGGCGGAACTCCGACACCGGGATCTCGTCGAAGAGCCCGACCGCGCTGACCGCCGCGTTGTTCACCCAGCCGTCGATCCGGCCGTACTCGGCCGCGGTGCGGGCGGCCAGTTCCTCGACCGCCACCGGGTCGGTCACGTCGGTGGGCACCGCCAGCGCCCGCCCGCCCAGCTCCCGGCAGCGCCGGGCGACGTCCTCCAGGGCGGGCTCGCTGCGGGCGGCGAGGACGATGTCCGCGCCCCGGCGGGCCAGCGCGTAGGCCGTGGCGGTACCGATGCCGCTCGAGGCGCCGGTGACCACCACGACGGCGTCCGAGAGACTGCGGGTTAGCGGCATTCTTCGTCGGTACCCCGACCAGAGTGGGTCATGCGGCCGGGTGGGCACGGATCGGCACCGGGTCGGGCGGCCCGCGTGAGCCCGGGGTCGAGGGCTGGGGCGGCCGCCCGGCGGTCGCCGGGAGCCCGCGGTCGGGGGGTCCTGCGCCGGCGCGTGCCGGGGCGGCGATCCCGGCCTTCCGGGCCTTCCGGACACCCCGCTGGACGATGGCGTAAACCGATCACCCCGAACGGCCGGGTACCGGCCTCCGCTCACCCGGCCGGACCCCCCGCGAAATCGCGTGGGACCTGCGGAAAGTCCGTTGGCGGGGGCCTGCCGGCGGCTCGCTGGTCGGGTGCCTGCAACGGTCGGCCGGCGGCGTTCCGACTGCTCCCGATCTGCCAGGTTTCGGCTCGCCGGGGCCGGGTTAATGGGACCCTCTGACCGGAGGACCATCCCTCACGAATCGCATGGAGGTGACCATGCGCGTCGGCCTCGTCTGCGCGCACGCCGGCTCGGCCCGGCATGCGGACGCCCCCGCCGTCGGCACCCACGAGCACATCGCCCGGGTCGCCGCCGAGCTGGCCGGGCGCGGCCACGACGTACGGGTCTACGAGCGCCGCGACGACCCCGCCCTGCCGGAGGCCGTGGAGGTGGACGGCTACCGCCTCGAACGGGTGCCCGTCGGGCCGGCCCGGATCACGCCCACCGCCGAGCTGGTGCCGTACGTGTCGGAGTTCGGCCGGTGGCTGGCCGACCGCTGGGCCGCGGAGTGGACCCCCGAGGTGGTGCACGGGCACTACTGGATCGGCGGCCTGGCCGCCGCCCACGCGGTCCGCGAGACGGACATCCCGGTCGTGCAGACCTTCCACTCCCTCGGCGTCGAGCAGCTGCGCCACCTCGGCCAGCAGTACGACGGCCCGGGGGAGCGGATCCCGCTGGAGCGGGCGCTGACCCGTGCGGTCGACATCGCGGTCGCGCAGTGCAACGACGAGGTGGACGAACTGACCCGGATGGGCCTGCAACGCACGTCGGTGGCGATGGTCCCCGCCGGGGTGGACATCGAGCGGTTCCACCCCGACGGCGAGGCGGCCCCCCGCGACCAGCGGGCCCGCATCCTCTCCGTCGGCGGGCTGTCGCCCGGTCACGGCCAGGAGGACCTGATCCGGGCGATGCGCCTGGTGGGCGACGCCGAGTTGGTCATCGCCGGCGGCCCGCCGCCCGAGGAGCTGGCCACCCACGCCGAGGCCCGCCGGCTGCGCGAGCTGGCCGAGCGGACCGGGGTCGCCGACCAGGTGAAGCTGGTCGGGGCGGTACCGCACGACCAGATGGCCACCTGGTACCGCTCGGCCGACGTGGTCGCCTGCACCCCGCACTACTCCTCCGCCGGCCGGGTGTCGCTGGAGGCGATGGCCTGCGGCGTACCGGTGGTCGGGTACGCGATGGGCGGCATCGCCGACGCCGTGGTCGACGAGGTCACCGGGCGGCTGGTGCCCCCGGGCGACGTCCGCACGCTGGGCGTGACGCTGCGCCGGCTGCTGGCCGACAACGCCGGGCGGTTCGCGTACGGGCACGCGGCGGTGGACCGGGTGCGGTGCAGCTACACCTGGGAGCGCACCGCCAGCGCCCTGGAGCGGCTCTACGAGCGGGTGGTGCTCCGGCGTAAGCCGGTCGAGGCCTGACCGTCGGTCACAGCGGTGGTCGGCCGGAGCCGGCGCCGACCGCGATCCGTTCCCGTCGCCGGACGACGGCATGGTGGTGCTGTGGTTCGGCGTACCGGGTGAGCCCGATGACCGCGGCGAGGGTGACCAGGAAGCCGACCGCGGCCAGCCACTCCCGGCCCGGCCAGATCCGGTCGTTGAGCAGGAGCAGGCCGACTATCGCGGCGGGCACCGCCCCGGCGGCGTCCATCGCGGCGACGGCGGCCGTGGTGGAGCCGCGCTGCATCGCCAGCCCGAGCAGCAGCTGCCCGACCAGGGAGTGGGCGATCAGCAGGTAGAGCAGCGGGTCCTGGACGAACGCCTCGGCCGTCGGCGCGGACGCCAGCGGGCGGGCGGCCACCGCGGCGGCGGAGAACGCCATCCCGGCCAGCGAGCCGAGCGCCACCGACCCGGGCGGCCCGTGCAGGCGGACGGCGAAGAAGCCGAGCACCCCGATGCCGCCCAGCGCCACGGCGAGAGCGACCAGGCCGGCGGTGCCGAGCGACTTCGACGGTGCCGGCTGGGCGGAGAGCACCAGCGCGGTGATCCCGCCGAAGAGCAGCACCAGCAGGGCCACCTCCGCCTTCGGCAGCCGCCACTTGAGCACCACCACGCCCAGCACGGCGGTGACCCCCAGCCCGGCGGCCACGCTGGCCTGCACCAGGAACAGCGGCAGGTCCCGGCGGGCCAGGAAGGCCAGCACGAACCCGGCCACCTGGCAGAGCAGACCGACCAGGTAGGTGCGGTGCACGGCCAGCTTCAGCAGCAGCCCCGGATCGAAGGTGTGGTGCACGGTCGTCCGGGCGGCGGCGACCGACTGCAGCATGTTGGCGAAGCCGTACGCGACGATCATGGCCGCGAGGAAGCACCAACCGGAGGACACCACCTGGCGAGGATAGAGGGTGCCCGGGGTTCAGCGCGCGGTTGGCCGACCCAGCCGGGCGAGGATGTCGGCGTGCAGCAGGCCGTTGCTGGCCACGGCGCTGTGCTCCCCGGAACCATCCCCAGCAGGGACTCCACGGCCGGACAGATCGGTGAACACGCCCCCGGCCTCGGTCACCACCGGCACCAGCGCGGCGACGTCCCAGAGTGACAACTCGGGCTCCACCATGACGTCCAGTGCGCCCTCGGCCAGCAGCATGTAACCGTAGAAGTCGCCGTACGCGCGGCTGCGCCAGGTGTCCCGCATGAGCTGGAGCATCGCGTCCAGCCGACCCGCCTCCTCCCAGCCGCCCAGCGAGGAGTAGCAGAAGCTCGCGTCGGCCAGGTCGCCGACGGCGGAGACCCGGATCGGCGTGCCGGAGGCGGCGTCCGGCCCGGCGTACGCGCCCTCGCCGAGCGCGCCCCACCAGCGGCGGCCCAGCGCCGGGGCGGAGACCAGCCCGACCACGGGACGGTCCCCCTCCAGCAATGCGATCAGGGTGGCCCAGACCGGCACGCCCCGGACGAAGTTCTTGGTGCCGTCGATCGGGTCGACCACCCAGCGCCGACCCCCGGGCCCGGCGGCGGGCTGCTCGCCGTACTCCTCGCCGAGCAGGCCGTCGCCGGGACGGCGGTCGGCCAGCAGCGCGCGGATCTCCCGCTCCACGGCGGTGTCCGCGTCGGAGACCGGGGTGAGGTCCGGCTTTGCCTCGACCCGCAGGTCGAGCGCCCGGAAGCGGGCCGTGGAGATGGCGTCGGCGGCGTCCGCGAGCTGGTGGGCGAGGGCGATGTCGTCGGCGTACCCGGTCATGGGAGAAACCGTAGCCACGCCCGGTTCAGGACCCGGCGAGCGGGTCGCCCGGATTCCGCTGGTCGGCCTCGCCGCGCGGGTCACCCTCCCCGGACCGCGAGGACAACAGCCGACGGTACGACGCCAGCCGGCGTGGATCGGCCTTGCCGGCGGCCACCCAGGCGTCCAGCGCGCAGTCGGCCGCGTCGGCGGTGTGCGGGCAGTTCGGCGGGCAGTCCACCGTCGCCTCGACCAGGTCGGCGAAGCCGTGCAGCAGGCTCTCCGCCGAGACGTGGGCGAGCCCGAAGCTGCGTACCCCGGGGGTGTCGATGATCCAGCCGGGGTCGCCGTCGACGCCCGGCGCGGGCGGCAGCCGCAGCGCCACGGCGCTGGTGGAGGTGTGCCGGCCCCGGCCGATCGCGCTGACCACGCCGACAGCCCGGGCGGCGTCCGGCACCAGGCGGTTGACCAGCGTCGACTTGCCCACCCCGGAGTGCCCGACCATGACCGAGACCCGGCCGGCGAGCAGCGACCGCAGCGCGTCGAGGTCGGAGTCCGGGCGGACGAGCACGTACGGCAGTTCCAGCTCGGTGTAGTAGCCGAGCACCTGCTCGGGCCCGGCCAGGTCGGCCTTGGTTAGGCAGAGCAGCGGCTCGATGCCGGCGTCGTACGCGGCCACCAGGCAGCGGTCGATGAAGCCGGTGCGCGGCGGCGGGTCGGCCAGCGCGCTGACGATCACCAACTGGTCGGCGTTGGCGACCACGACCCGTTCCAGCCGACCCTCGGCGGTGGTCGCGTCGTCCTCGGCGGTCCGCCGCAGCACCGAGCGCCGCTCGGCGATCCGGACGATCCGGGCCAGCGCGCCGGCCGCCCCGGAGGTGTCCCCGACCAGGCCCACCCGGTCGCCGACCACCACCGACTTGCGCCCCAGCTCCCGGGCCCGCATCGCGGTCACCGTGTCGTCGGCGTCGGCGCCGGCCAGCACGCAGGTGTAGCGGCCCCGGTCGACGGCGATCACGAAGCCGTCGACCGCGTCGGCGTGCCGGGGGCGGGTACGGGTGCGTGGACGCGAGGACTTTCCGGGCCGGACCCGTACGTCGTCCTCGTCGTACTCCCGCCGTCTGGTCGCCAGGACCGCCCCCTCTACGCCTCAGCTCTTGCCGGTCACCATTGCCGACCATAGTGCCGGGAACTCGGGCATGGTCTTGGAGGTACACGCCACGTCGTCCACCTCGATACCGGGGACGGCCAGCCCGGCCACCGCGGCGGCGTGCGCCATCCGGTGGTCGGCGTAGGTGCGGAAGGTGCCGCCGCGCAGCGGGCGGGGCCGGATCTCCAGCCCGTCGGAGGACTCGGTCAGGTCGGCGCCGAGCGAGGTGAACTCGCGGGCCAGGGCGGCGATCCGGTCGGTCTCGTGGCCGCGGATGTGCGCGATGCCGGTGAACCGGGACGGGGAGTCGGCCAGCATGGCCAGCGCGGTCAGCGCCGGGGTCAGCTCGCTGACGTCGGAGAGGTCGGCCTCCAGCCCGTGCACCGTGCCGGTGCCGCGCACGGTCAGGCCGGCGGTGCCGAGCGTCACCTCGCCGCCCATCCGGTGCAGCAGCGAGCGGAGCTGCTCGACCGGCTGCGCGCTGCTGCGCGGCCAGCCCTGCAACGTTACCTCACCGCCGGTGACCAGCGCGGCGGCGAAGAACGGGACCGCGCCGGAGAGGTCCGGCTCGATCTCCCAGCCGCGCCCGGCCAGCGGGCCGGGCTCGACCACCCAGACGTCCGGGACGCTGTCGTCGACCGCGGCGCCGGCCGCCCGCAGCATCTGCACGGTCATCCGCAGGTGGGGCGCGGAGGGGACGGGCGGGCCCTGGTGGCGCACCACCACGCCCCGGTCGAAACGCGCGCCGGCGAGCAGCAGGCCGGAGACGAGCTGGCTGGAGGCGGAGGCGTCGATCACCACCTCGCCGCCGGCGACCCGGCCGGTGCCCTGCACCGTCAGCGGCAGGCTGCCGGCGGCCGGGGCCTCGACGCGTACGCCGAGCGAGCGCAGTGCGCCGATCAGCGGACCGAGCGGGCGGACCCGGGCCTGCGGGTCGCCGTCGAAGGTGACCCGTCCCTCGGCCAGGCCGGCGACCGGCGGCGCGAAGCGCATCACCGTGCCGGCCAGCCCGACGTCGACGTGGGCCGGACCGACCAGCCGGTGCGGCCGGACCAGCCAGCGCTCGTCGTCGGAGATCGACATGTGCGCGCCCATCGCCCGCAGCCCGGCGGCCATCAGCTCGGTGTCCCGCGCGCGCAGCGGCCCGTGCAGGGTCGACGGACCGCTGGCCAGGGCACTGAGCACCAGCGCCCGGGCGGTCATCGACTTGGAGCCGGGCAGGCGCAGCGTCGCGGCAACCGGATCGCTGGCGGTCGGTGCGGTCCACGGCTGCGGCCGGGTCGCGGTCGGATTCCCCACGGTTACATTCTGCCAAGCTCGCCGGCCCGTGGAGCCGGCCGTTGGTCCTACTCCCGGTTGGCGGGACAGCCGGGAAGCCGGCGGGGCGTTAGCGTGTGCGCCATGTGCGGGAGGTACGCCACGACCCGGAGCGCCGGTGACCTGAGCGCGCTGTTCGAGTCGTACGACGACACCGAGGGCCGGCTCGCGCCCGACCACAACGTCGCGCCGACCGACCCGGTGCCGGTCGTGCGGATGGACGCCGAGGCCGGTCGGGTGCTGTCGGCGGGGCGCTGGGGCCTGGTGCCGCACTGGTCCCGTTCGGCGGCCGGCGCCGCCCGCATGATCAACGCCCGGGTCGAGACGGTCGCCACCAGTCGCGCGTACGCCGACCCGTTCGCCCGCCGGCGCTGCCTGGTCCCCGCCGACGGCTGGTACGAGTGGGTGCGCCGCCCCGCCGGCGGCAAGCAGCCCTACTACATGACCCCCCGCGACGGCTCCGTGCTGGCGTTCGCCGGCATCTGGTCGCGCTGGGAGTCGCTGCTCACCTTCAGCGTGCTCACCACCGCCGCGGTGGGGAAGCTGGCCGAGGTGCACGACCGGATGCCGCTGCTGCTGCCCGCCGACCGCTGGGCGGCCTGGCTCGGGCCGGCCGACGACCCGGCGACGCTGCTCGCCCCGCCGCCGGTCGACTGGCTCGCCGGTCTGGAGATCCGGCCGGTGGGTCCGGCGGTGGGCGACGTGCGCAACGACGGCCCGGGGTTGATCGAGCGGGTGCCGCTGCCCGAGGAGCGCGTCGAGGGGGAAATGACGCTTTTCTGAACGCGATTCGCGACATTGTCGCGTACGAATTGCCAGAGTTCCGGGCGAAATTTCGCTCGGATCTTCAGTCATCTTTGTGCACATCCTCTTGTCTCCGTGTGCACGGGTGCGATAGAACACAGCGCCGGCACTGGGAGCGTCTTCGCGCGGTGCGAACGATGCCCGTCGATCTTGCCGGTCCCACGGGGGAGGTGGGTGTGATGACCCGGGCGCGTATGCCCCGACCGCACGAGGTGGCCGCCGCACGACGAGATCCGCGACTGTTGCGGGCGTTGCGCGAACGCCGCCAGGACGAGGCCTGGCGGACCAGAGGGACCTGCCAGAGCGTCGATCCGGAAACATTCTTTCCGGCGCCCAACGAGCCGGCCGACGCCGCCGTCGCGCTCTGCCGCAGTTGCGACGTGCAGGGCTCGTGCCTGGCCTGGGCGCTGGAGGTCGGCGACTGCCACGGTGTCTGGGGTGGCACCACGCCGCGCGAGCGGCGGGCCATGCTGGTCGCCTGGCGCAGCGAGGTGCAGCCGGATCCGGACGCCGCGGACGACGCCGGCCCGCCGGTGCGCGACCGCCTGCTCACGCTGGTGCCGCTGAGCTGAGGCCGCACCCGAACGCCACGGCACCGCTCGTCGACTGAACCGGCCGGGGTCGCCCCACCGTCGGGCGTCCCGGCCGGCCTGGTCGCCGTGTCCGGCGGCCATACGGCGCAGAATGGGCCGGTGCCGCACCGCGACGAGATCGACACTCCACGGGGCCCGGCCCGGGTCGAGACCGACCTGCCGGCCGGCCCGCCGGTCGCCCTGCTCGTGCTCGGGCACGGAGCGGGTGGCGACGTGGACGCCCCCGACCTGCTCGCGGTCCGGGACGCGGCCGTCGGCGCGGGGGTGGCGGTGGCGCGGGTGACCCAGCCGTACCGGGTGGCCGGGCGGCGGGCGCCGGCACCGGCCGGGCACGTCGACGAGGCGTGGACGGCGGTGGCCGTCGGACTGCGTACCCGGCACCCGGACGTGCCGCTGCTGGTCGGCGGGCGTTCCAGTGGTGCCCGGGTGGCCTGTCGTACGGCGGCGGCCGTGGGTGCGGCCGGGGTGGTCGCGCTGGCCTTCCCGCTGCACCCGCCGGGCCGGCCGGAGCGGTCCCGCGCCGCCGAGCTGCTGACCGGGCTGCCCACCCTGGTGGTCAACGGCGACCGCGATCCCTTCGGCGTGCCCGAGGCCGACGCCTCGGTCCGCGTGGTCGTCCGCCCCGGTGAGCGTCACGACCTGCGCAAGGATCCGGCCGCCGTGGCCACCGCCGTGCTCGCCTGGCTGCGCGAGCGGGGCTGGGCGCTGCCCTGAGCCACGGCGTGCGGCCGCCCCGCCCGACGAGCGTGACCGGGGCGGCGCAGGGTCGTTGCATCGGATGGTGCCGGCCGCCCGATCCGGGCGAACGGCACCGTCCTCCCAGGCCCTTCCTGGTCCCAGCGTCGGTCTCCTCCGAGGCCGGGACCAGGAACGGGGGCGGCTGGCGGAATGTCCGGACCCCGACCGGGCGTTACCACCACCGGAGCGACACATCTGGCGAGGGGGGTGACCGGTGCCGACCGAGACACGGAGCCGGGAACGGGACGAACGGGAAGCGCGGCAGCTCCGGCAGCTGCTGGGCGGACCGGACTGGCCCGCGACGGTGGGCGGCACGGCGGTGGTGAGAGCGGGCACACCCGGCGGAACCGAATCTGCCGGCAGGCCCGTACGCGTATCCTCGGCGGGGAAGCATCCGACGCGAGGGGATGTGCGGTTGACCACCGAGAAGACGGACGAGCGCAGGGCCCGCTTCGAGCGGGACGCGATGCCCTTCGTCGACCAGCTCTACGCTGCCGGGTTGCGGATGACACGCAACCCCGCGGATGCCGAGGACCTGGTCCAGGAGACGTACCTGAAGGCGTACGCCGCCTTCCACCAGTTCGAGCAGGGCACGAACCTGAAGGCCTGGCTCTACCGGATCCTGACCAACACCTACATCAACACCTACCGCAAGCGGCAGCGCCAGCCCATCCAGGCGCCCACCGAGGAGATCACCGACTGGCAGCTCGCCGAGGCCGAGTCGCACACCTCCAGCGGTCTGCGGTCGGCCGAGACCGAGGCGCTGGACCGGCTGCCGGACAGCGACGTCAAGGAGGCCCTCCAGCAGCTGCCGGAGGAGTTCCGCCTGGCGGTCTACCTGACCGACGTCGAGGGGTTCTCCTACAAGGAGGTCGCCGACATCATGGGCACGCCGATCGGCACCGTGATGTCCCGGCTGCACCGGGGCCGACGTAATCTGCGGAAGTTGCTCGAGCGCTACGCCGCGGAGCGCGGTTTCAGCGCCGCGCAGTCCTCGAAGGGCTCGACCGCCGCTGCCGGCCGGGAGGTGTGACGTGAGCTGTGGAGAGCCGCACGAGACGGACTGCCGTGAGGTACTCGCGGAGGTCTACCTCTACCTGGACCTGGAGTGCGCGGAGGAACGGCGCACCCTGATTCGCCACCACCTCGACGAGTGCGGGCACTGCCTGCGCGAGTACGGCATCGAGCAGGAGGTGAAGGCGCTCGTCGCCCGCTGCTGCGGCAACGAGGCCGCCCCCGACCAGCTGCGCGAGCGGCTGCGGATCCGCCTGACCGAGCTGGTGGTCTTCGAGACGACCGAGTCGCGCGAACTGGCCGACTGAACGTACGCGGAACACGACGGTGGCCCGGGTCGATTCGACCCGGGCCACCGGTCTGTCCGGCCCTCGGGCCGGCGGTGCTGACCGCGACGGCGGGGTCCCGCCGTGCGAGATCAGGAGTTGGGGCGCTTGCCGTGGTTCGCGGCGTTCTTCCTACGGGCCTTCTTCCTACGGGACTTCTTCGCCATGCTGACCTCCTCGTGATGGGCGGATCCCTGCTGCGGCGACCCTCGGCGCCGGTGCACGCACCGGTCCTCCCGGCGCCAGGGTCCGACCCGCTGATGCTAGTGCGGCCGGTATCCGCCATCGTCCGCCGGGGCGGGGAGGGCGCGCGGCGTTTCCGGTCGTGGACGTGGCGCCGCCCGCTCCCCGCCCATCGCGTGCCGCCGCATGATTGGATACGTCGGCAGGCAATCGCGAGAGGGAGGGCCGGGAGATGGCCGAGGAGATCCGTGCCGAGATGGTGGCCAACGTCTGGAAGGTCGTCGCGTCGGCCGGGGACACCGTGTCCGAGGGGGACACGCTCGTGATCCTGGAGTCGATGAAGATGGAGATCCCCGTCGTCGCCGAGTCCGACGGCGTGGTCAAGCAGCTCGCCGTCAACGAGGGCGACGTCGTGCAGGACGGTGACCTGATCGCGGTGATCGATTGACCGGCCTGCTGGTCCGCCCGGCGACCTCGGCCGACTTCGCCGCGGTCGCCCGGCTGACGGTGGCCGCGTACGAGGCGGACGGGCAGCTCAAGGGCGAGCACGGGTACGCCGAGGTGCTCGCCGACGTGACGCACCGGGCGACCCACGGCGAGGTGCTGGTGGCCGTGGACGAGGCGACCGGCGAGGTGCTCGGCTCGGTGACCTTCGTGCTGCCCGGCAGCCCGTACGCGGAGCTCTCCGGTCCCGGCGAGGCGGAGTTCCGCATGCTCGCCGTGGACCCGGCGGCCCAGGGTCGGGGCACCGGGGCGGTGCTGGCCCGGGCCTGCGTCGACCGGGCCGCTGCGCTGGGCTGCACGGCGGTGGTGATCTGCGTACGCGGTGGGTTCGCCGCGCCCGCGCACCGGCTCTACGAGCGGATGGGCTTCGTCCGGCTGCGCGAGAAGGACTGGTCGCCGGTGCCCGGGGTGGACCTGCTGGGCCTGCGGCTGGAGCTGACCGCTCAGTCCTGAGTCGCGTCCGGCTCCGGCTCACCGATCCCGGCGAGCAGCTCGTCGGCGACCTCCAGCGCGATCTCCTTGCGCTCCTGGTCGGTGATGTGCGGGGCGCGCACGGCGAACCAGCTGCTGTGCACCGCGAAGAGGGTCAGGGTCGCGCGCAGCTGGGCGGCGGGTGACTTGTCGCCCTGGCACAGCTGGTCGGCGAGGCCCAGCATCCGCTCACGCATCTGCATGCCGGCCGAGAGGCTCTTCAACACGGTCTGGTTCTGCTCGAAGAACCGCATCACCGAGGGCTGCTCGCTGGCGAACATCATGTCGGCGTACCTGTTCAGCAGCGCCCGCCGGGTATCCCGGGTGGGCGGCTGCGACCGGGCCCAGGCGATCAGCTCGTCGATCCGCCGCACGCGGTCCTCGACCAGGCTGTTGACGATCTCGTCCTTGCTCTTGAAGTGGTAGTACAGCGCCGCCTTGGTGACGTTGAGCCGCTCGGCGATCTCGCGCAGCGAGGTCCGCTCGTACCCCTGCTCGGTGAAGAGCTCCAGCGCGACGGCCTGGATACGCTCACGCGTGCCGCCTGTGCTCTCCCTCACCTGCACCACCCAACTCGCTTGACGGTCTCTCGCTGTCCAACTTACCGTGCGGCTAGTAAGGTAACTAGCCGGGCGGCAAGTAAGTGCGACACTTCTCCGGGGGAGCTTACCCATGAGTCAGGAAAGCCAGACGGCGGCGAGACCCAACGTCAGGGTCGTGCTGTTCGGCCTGATGATCGCGATGATGCTCGCGATGCTCGACAACATGATCGTCAGCACCGCGCTGCCGCGGATCGTCGGCGAGTTCGGCGGCGTCGACCACTTCACCTGGGTCGTCACCGCGTACGTCCTGGGCACGACCGTCTCCACCCCGATCTGGGGCAAGCTCGGCGACCTGTACGGGCGCAAGGCGGTCTTCCTGACCTCGGTGGTCGTCTTCCTGGTCGGCTCGGCGCTCTGCGGGATGGCCGGCTCGGACATGCTCGGCGGCCCCGGCGACGGCATGGTCGAGCTGATCGCGTTCCGCGCGGTGCAGGGCCTGGGCGCGGGTGGCCTGATGGTCGGCGTGATGGCGATCATCGGTGACCTGGTGCCGCCCCGCGAGCGCGGCCGCTACCAGGGCATGATCGCCGGCATCATGGCCATCGCCATGGTGGCCGGCCCGCTGGTCGGCGGCTTCATCACCGACAACCTCTCCTGGCGCTGGGCGTTCTACGTCAACCTGCCGCTGGGTGGGGTCGCGCTGCTGGTGCTGGCCACCACCATGCACCTGCCGAAGTACCGGACCGAGCACAAGATCGACTGGCTGGGCGCCGCCCTGCTCTCGGTCGGCATCACCGCGATCGTCCTGCTCACCACCTGGGGTGGCAACGAGTACGACTGGGTCTCCCCGCAGATCCTCGGCCTGGCGGTGCTCGCCGTGGTGGCGCTGGTCGCCTTCGGCCTCGTCGAGCGCCGGGTTCCCGAGCCGATCCTGCCGCTGGGGCTCTTCGCCAACCGCAACTTCGCGCTGATCTCGGTGATCGGCTTCCTGCTCGGCTTCGCGATGTTCGGCGCGATGAACTTCCTGCCGCTCTACCAGCAGACCGTGCAGGGCGCCTCGGCCACCAACAGCGGCCTGCTGCTGCTCCCGCTGATGTTCGGCATGCTGGTGGTCTCGCTGGTGGTCGGCCGGGCGATCACCAAGACCGGCCGGTACCGGATGTTCCCGATCGTCGGCGGCGTGGTGATGACCGCCGGCATGCTCCTGCTCAGCCGCCTCGACGTGGGCACCGGCAAGGTCGAGTCCTCGCTCTACATGGTCGTGCTCGGCGTCGGCATGGGCTTCCTGATGCAGACCTCGATGCTGATCGCGCAGAACAGCGTCGAGCAGAAGGACCTCGGCGCGGCCAGCGGCGCGGCCACCTTCTTCCGCTCCATCGGCGGCTCGTTCGGCATCTCGCTCTTCGGCGCCATCTTCGCCAACCGGCTGGCCGACTCCGCGGCCGGCAGCGCGTTCAGCGGCGGTGCCGGCGAGGGACAGGGGATGGACCTGGCGAAGCTCAAGGAGCTGCCGGCCCAGGCGCGCGAGTTGGTGCTCGGCGGCCTCTCCGGCGCGATCTCCCACGTGTTCCTCTGGGCGGTCCTCTTCACCGTCGTCGTGCCGGTGCTCGCCTGGTTCATCAAGGAGGTCCCGCTGCGGTCGTCCAACGACGCCCCGGCCGGGGCGACGCCCGAGGAGCAGGCCGAGACCGCCCTCGGCAAGGCCCCGGTGGCCTGACCCGGCTCCGTCGCGGCCGCGTCGTCCCCTCCCCGGGGGCATGATCGACCCCGTTTGCGGCGTGTCGCGGTGTCCCGGCGACCGGACACCGCGACACGCCGCAAACCGCGAGCGGGGGTGGCGCTCGGTCGGGCGGGGTCAGGGGCGGCGGAGGGCGCGGGACAGGAGGGCGCGGAGGCGGGCCAGCAGGCCCGGACGGCGGGGCGGTGGCGCCGTCGCGGCGGCGACGATCCGGTCGGCCAGCGCGGTGGTCGCCTCGTCCAGGGCCGGGGTGGCCAGCGCCAGGTGGGCCAGCGAGGTGGCGATCGGCACCGGCCGGTCCCGGGCCACCTCCGCCGCGTCCGCGAGCCGCTCGGCGACGACCCGGGCCACGTCGGGGCGTACCGCGGGGTCGACCCAGGCGGCGGTGACCAGGGCGAACAGCGCCGCCTCGGTGATCCAGTCCTCCACACCCCAGACCAGCTCGACCAGCACCCGGCGCCGGGTCGACTCCGCCCACGGCTCGTCGGTGCGGTGGTGCAGCAGGCCGAGGCAGGCCCAGACCTGCACGCACCGCACCCAGAGCGACGGGTCCTGCCCGGTCAGCACCCGCCCCAGCGCGGTCGCGGGCGCCTCGGGCGGATGCACCAGCAGCCCCAGCAGGTCGCCCAGCTCCAGGGTGGCCAGCCCCACTGCGGCGTCGTACGCGGCCGGCGGGTGGGGCCAGGCGGGATGCGCCAGGTGGCGGACCCGGTCCGCCGCGTCGGCGGAGGGGACCGGCAGGGTGGGCGCGGCGGTGCTGCCGTCGTAGCGCCAGAGCTGGCAGGTGGTGGCCCGGCGGGGCTCCCGCGGGTCCGGGTCGGCCACGCCGGTGACCTCGACGTCCAGGCCCGGCACGGCCGCCGCCACGGTACGCATCGCGCTCGGCGGCTCGACGGCGGCCAGCCGTACCGAGGCGCCGGGCGTGCCGTCGGCGGCCAGGGCGCGGCGGAGCGCGTCGACCATCGCGCCGGCCGCCGGGGTGACCTGCCCGAGCCAGGGCCGGCCCCGGCAGCACTCGGCCAGGTCGCCGTGCTCGTGGCTGTCGTCGGGATGGTCCCGGACGAAGTCGGCGAGGGCGACCAGGTGCGCCACGTCCCCGTCGCGCAGGTAGCGCAGCCGGTGCGCGGTGTGCACGGCACAGTCGAACGTGGGGTCGCGGGCCAGCGCCCGGTCGATCCACTCCAGCGCCGCGTCCAGCCGGCCGGTGTCGGCCAGGGTGCCGGCGATGTCCGCGTACACGGCGAGGTCGTCGGGATCGTGGTCGACGGCCCGTTCCAGGGCGGCCAGGGCGTCCCGGGTCCGGCCCGCGCTGCGGTACGCGTACCCGAGCCAGACCTCGCCGAGCTTGGACGGCTCCACGCGTACCCCGCGGCTGGCCCAGGTGACCGCGAGGGCGACCTCGCCGAGGCGCCGGGCCAGCGCGGACGCCGCGCCCAGCAGCAGCGCGTGGCGCGGATGCGCGGCCACCGCGTTGCGAGCGAGGGTGAGGTACGGCAGCAGCGGCGGCCGGCCGGCCCGGGGCACCGGGTCGGGCACGGCGGCGCAGACCTGCATCAGGATCCGGGCGGCGCGTTCCGGGTCGAGCCGTCGCGCCAGCTCGGGGGCGCTCACCCAGGGCACGCCGGCCCAGTCGACCCCGGGTGCGTGCCCGGTGGCGGCGACCAGCAGGTCGAGCCCCTCGGCCGGGCGCCCGGCGGCGGCGAGCAGATGGGCCCGGGCCACCACCGCGCCGACGAAGACCCGCTGGCCGAGCGGGAAGAGCTCCAGGTCGTTGCCGGAGGCCGCGGCGATGCGGGCCAGCGTCTCGTGCACCTCGGGCAGGGTCGGGGCCTGGACGATGGCGGCGGCGAGGTGACCGGCGGCGTGCGGCAGGTCACCCTCGTCGAGCGCCAGCCGGGCCAGCGCGAGCTCCTCCGCGGCGGACAGCACGGGTTCGTCAGGTCCCTCCGACACGTCGGCCTCTCGCTCGCAGTTCCAGGGCTGGGCAAGCCTAGGGGATGGCGCGCCGATCTGGTGATCCACTGCGCATTCCTGCTCGTACGATTGATCAGACGCGAGCAATGGTGCAAGACTGAGCATGAAACGCGCGGCAATCGCGCAGTGGGAGGAGCTTCCGTGACGCGTCCAGGGGCCGGGATGGCCGCCGACATCGACGAGCAGCCGGCCGGCTACGCCCGGTTGCTCACCGCCGAGCACGCCGGGGCGATCGCCCGCGTCGCGGCGGTGATCGCGCAGCGGCGGCCCCGGCACGTGGTCTTCACCGCCCGGGGCACCTCCGACCACGCCGCGCTCTACGGGGCGTACCTGACCGAGATCCGGCTCGGTCTGCCGGCCGGGCTCGCCTCGCCGAGCGTGGTCACCCTCTACGGGGCCCGCCCCGACCTCTCCGACGCCCTGGTCGTCGGGGTCAGCCAGAGCGGCGGGTCGCCCGACCTCACCGAGGTGCTGCGTGCCGCCCGCGACGCCGGGGCGCTCACCCTGGCGGTCACCAACGCCCCCGGCTCGCCGCTGGCCGAGACCGCCGAACTCTCCGTCGACATCGCCGCCGGGCACGAGCGGGCGGTCGCCGCCACCAAGACGTACACCGCCGAGCTGCTGGCCCTGCTGATGCTGGTCGAGGGCGTCCGGGCCGGCGACGGGGTGCTCCCCGCCGACGAGCGGGCCGCGCTGGACGCCCTGCCCGGGCTGGCCGAGCGCACCCTGACCGACCCCACCCCGGCCCAGCTCGCGCCCCGCTACCGCTTCGCCGGCCAGCTCGTCACCACCGGCCGGGGGTACGCGTACCCGACCGCCCGGGAGGCCGCCCTGAAGCTGATGGAGACCTCCTACCTGCCCGCGCTCGCCTTCTCCGGCGCCGACCTGCTGCACGGCCCGCTGGCGATGACCGACCCGGACGTGCCGGTGCTGGCCGTGGTCGGCTCCGGCCCCGGCGGCCGGTCGATGGAGGAGGTGCTGCCCCGGCTCGGCGAACGCCGCGCCGACGTGGTGGTGGTCGGCTCCGCCGAGGTCGAGGGGGCCACCCGGATGGCCGTGCCCGAGGTCGACGAGCGGTACGCCCCGCTGCTGGACATCCTGCCCCTGCAACGGCTGGCGCTGTCGCTGGCGCTGGCCCGGGGCGAGGACCCGGACGCCCCGCGCGGGCTGAAGAAGGTCACCGCGACGAGGTGAGGCCCGGCGTGGCACGCTGTGTCTCGTGTCCACGCTGCGCGACCTCGCCGAGGAGCACACCCAGCTCCGGCCGGCCGACATCGACCACCTGCACCGGATCGCGGGGGACTGGCAGCTGCTGTCCGACCTCTCCTTCGCCGATCTGCTGCTGTGGGTGCCGGTGGACGGCGACGGGACGTTCCTCTGCGTCGCCCAGGTCCGCCCGACGACCGCCCCCACCGCGTACCTCGACGACCAGGTGGGGCGGATCGTGGGCGGGCCGGAGGTGGCGCACCTGGAGGTCGCCTACCGGCAGGGCCGGATCTGGCGGGAGGGCGACCCGGTCTGGTACGGCGACGTGCCCGCCCGGCACGAGGCGATCCCGGTCCGGCTGCGCACCGTCGACGGCGAGTCCGGTGAGGTGGTCGCCGTGGTGGGCCGGGACACCAACCTCTCCACCGCCCGTACGCCCAGCCAGCTCGAGCTGAACTACCTCACCACCGCCGACGACCTGGCCCAGATGACCGCCGACGGCACCTTCCCGCCGCCCCGGCACCCGGGCGAGACCACCTCGGCACCGCGGGTCGGCGACGGCCTGGTCCGGCTGGACGCCAACGGCAAGGTCACCTACGCCAGCCCGAACGCGCAGTCGGCGTACCGGCGGCTGGGCTACGCCTCCCACCTGGTCGGGGAGGACCTGGCCAAGCTGCACCGGCGGCTGGCCAGCGACCCGCTGGAGGGGACCGACGCGGCCAACGGCGTGCTCGCCGCGCTGCGCGGCGAGGCCCCGCCCCGGCGGGAGATCGACGCCCGGGGCGCCACCATGCTCACCCGGTCGCTGCCGCTGATGCCGGCCGGCGTGCCGATCGGCGCGCTGGTGCTGGTCCGCGACATCACCGAGGTACGCCGCCGCGACCGGGCGCTGATCACCAAGGACGCCACCATCCGGGAGATCCACCACCGGGTGAAGAACAACCTCCAGACCGTCGCCGCGCTGCTGCGCCTCCAGGCCCGCCGGGTGTCCATGCCCGAGGCCCGGGTGGCGCTGGAGGAATCGGTACGCCGGGTCGCCTCGATCGCCCTCGTCCACGAGACGCTCTCCATGTCCAGCGACGAGGCGGTCGAGTTCGACGGGATCGTCGATCGGGTGGCCAGCGCGGCCACCGAGGTCGCGGCGACCGAGGTGAGCGTCGGCATGCGCCGCAAGGGCAGCTTCGGCGTCCTGCCGGCCGAGATCGCCACCTCGCTGGTGATGGTCCTCAACGAGCTGCTGCTCAACGCCGTCGAGCACGGCTTCCCGCCGGCCGGTGAGGACGGCGTCGCCGGCCCGGAGGGCGGCGCCGCGCCGCAGGTGGTGGTCACCGCGCACCGGTTCCGCAAGCAGTTGCACGTCTCGGTCGCCGACAACGGGCGCGGCCTGCCGGCCGAGTTCGACCCCGAGCGCGGTGGCCGGCTGGGCCTGCAGATCGTCCGGGCGCTCGTCACCGGGGAGCTGCGCGGCAGCATCGAGCTGCGCCCCGGCGCGGCCGGCGGCACCGAGGCCGTGCTGGTCGTGCCGCTGGCGCGGGGAGAGCGCGGCTAGCCGCGCGCGGTGAGCAGAGCGACGGTGACACCGGGCCGCTGCCACACCTGACCGACGGTGAAGCCCGCCCGCAGCGCGTCCCCCTTGGCGCCGGGCACCGCCGCCAGCGGATCGGGTCGCCGGCCGGCGACCACCAGCCACACCCGCCGCACCCCGGCCAGGCACTCGGCCGGCCGGGCGCACTCGGTGGCCCAGAGGTCCGCGCGCTGCCGTTGGTCGCGTACCACCAGCACGTCGCGCGGCCGCGCCCCGCCCAGGTGGTACGTCAGCCCGAGGTCGAGGAAGAGCCAGCCGTCCCGGGGGTGGACGACGACCGCGTCGCCGGGCTGCTGGCCGGCCGCGACGATCCACGCCGCCCCCCGGTAGTCGACGGTCGCGCTGCGCGGCCAGCCGTGCGTCCGCCGCAGCGCCGCCTGGTCGGGCAGGCCGAGCAGCCCGGCGAGCACCACGACCGCGAGCGCCCCCGACGCCCATGCCGCCGAAGCCGACGCCGACGCCGCTGGGCCGGCGGCCGTGGCCCGGGCCGACGCATCCGGCCCGCGCTGGTCTGCCGGCGGGTCGGCTGTCGGTGCGCTGGCCAGCGCCGCGCCGGCGAGCACGCTCGCGAAGGGCACGGTGAAGACCAGGTAGCGGGGCACCCAGAGGGCCACCACCAGCGCGCCGACGAAGACCAGCAGCACCGGCAGGAGCACGCAGAGCCCGGGCAGCAGCGCCCGGCGACCAGCCAGGACCGCGCCGAGGGCGGCCAGCCCGACCAGCAGGCCGCCCACCACCGAGCTCTGCGCCACCCCGCCCGGCAGCGCCGCCAGGTCGGCCAGCCGTGCCGGTTCGACCCAGTCGAGCTGGCGGGAGCGCTGCCCACGGGCGGTGAGCAGCAGCGGGGTGAGCAGCGCGAGCGCCGGCAGCACGGCGAGCATCCAGCGCACCGGCAACCGCCCGTCCGGATCGGCCGTTCCGTTCCGGCGGTCCGCCGTCCCGTTCCGGTCGTGTGCCGGGGCGGGTAGGTCGGCAGTCGGCTCTCGGTCCGCCGGGTTGGCGGGTGGCGGGTTGAGTCCGGCCGCCGGTGCGGGCGGTGGGGCGAGGCCGGCCGCCGTGGGGCCGCGCCACCAGGCGACCAGCACCACCGCGGCGTGCGCGGCCAGCAGGGTGAGCGCCAGCAGGTGGGTCAGGCCGAGCGCGGCGACCGCCGTCGCGTACCCGGCCCAGCGGGTCCACGCGGGCCGGCGCAGCGCCGCGACCAGCAGCAGGGTGGCCAGCACCGCGAAGAGGCTGGCCAACGCGTAGGGGCGGGCCTCCTGGGCGTACCGGGAGGTGCCGGGAAGGACCGCGAAGAGCAGGCCGGCGAGCAGGCCGGCCCGCGTCCCCAGCAGCCACCTGCCGAGTACGGCGGTGAGCCCGGCCGCCCCGGCCATGGCCAGCGCCGAGGGCAGCCGCAGCGCCGTCGCCGAGTCCCCGAAGATCCGGACCCAGCCGTGCATGAGCACGTAGTACGGCCCGGTAGCGGCATCCACGGTGCCGGTGAGCCGGAGCAGGTCGCCCAGCGGGCGGGTGACGGCACTCCAGGTGGCCAGCTCGTCCCGCCAGGGCTGGGCGTGGCCGATGCCGTAGAGCCCGACGATCAGCGTGGCCAGCAGGGGCGGCACCCAGACGAGCCGCGCCCACCCCTCCAACGCATGCCGCTTTCCGGACATACTGCCCACGCGCCGAGCGTCCCACACCGCGCCGGGCCACGCTGCCACAGCGGCCCCGGCCGCCGTGCCGCCCATCCCCACGAACACGGCCAGAGCTTCACCGCTGTCCCGCGCAGCTCGACCGGCCGCCCGTCGCTGGCCCTGGGGAAGCGTCGCCGGACGCCCGGTGCTGGCCCTGGGGAAGCGTGGCTGGATGTCAGCGTTGGCCCCACGTAGCTTGATCGGACGCCTGGTGCTGGCCTTGGAGGGTTTGGGCGGAAGCCGGGTGGTGGCCCTGGGAAGCGGGCTGGATGCCTCGTGCGGGCCCTTTCGAGCTGATGTCGTAGACGATTCAGCAGTGCTGCGAACAGCCTGCGCCGCTCTTTCTCCGCCCCCGACCGGCCTCACTCGGCCGGTGCGATGACGTGACCGCAGGGATCCGGCGGGCGGCCGTTGATTCGTTCACGACATCAGCTCGAAAGGGCCGGCGCAGGGCAGGTGATGGCAGGGACCCGAGCCGATCAGGGGCCGCCCGAGGAGTGGGGGAGGCCGTGTCGACCAGCAGGGGCCGTGGAGACCACGGGGCCGGAAGAACCACCGGGCCTGAAGAACCACCGGGCCTGAAGGGCCGGGCGTGAAGAAGCAGCGGGCCTGAAGGACGTCGGGAAGAAGTACCGGGCCTGAAAGACCGTCGGGGCGTGAGGAAGCACTGGGCGTGAGGGAACACCGGCAGATGCGGACCCTGCCCGGGCAACCCATTCGCGGAGGTCGAAGGGCTGGCGGAGGCGGTCGCAGCGCGGGGGCGGTGCCGGCGGCGGCCGCGGCCCGTGATGTGGGATGGCGCACGCGCTCGTTGGCCGGCCCCCCGGGGGTGTGGCAGCATGGCCCCATGACCGCCGCTGTCGTCCGCCGCTTCGTGGCCCGTCGCCACGTCGACTACGGCCGCGTGCGCAGCGCGATCTGTCCGGCCCACTGACGACGCCCGACCCATCCGTCTCGGGCGCGTACTGCGCGCCGGCCGTTCCGACACCGTTGTCCTCGGCCCGTCCCACGGGTCGGCCGCCGCGCCCGCGCATCCACTGAGGCACAGCAGACAACGGAGGACGCCGCGATGGCGGTCAGCAGCACCCCGGCCCGTCCGGAGACCCCGACGGCGCCCGCCGCCCGGGCACCCCGTCGTCCGCGCGGCGAGGGGCAGTGGGCGCTCGGCCACCGCGAGCCGCTCAACGCCAACGAGCGGATCAAGAAGGACGACGACCCGCTGAACGTCCGGGCCCGGATCGAGAACATCTACGCCCACCGTGGCTTCGCCGCCATCGACCCGCAGGACCTGCGTGGCCGGTTCCGCTGGTGGGGCCTCTACACCCAGCGCAAGGCCGGCATCGACGGCGGGCGCACCGCCGTGCTGGAGCCGCACGAGCTGGAGGACGAGTTCTTCATGCTCCGGGTGCGGGTCGACGGCGGCCAGCTCAACCTGGCCCAACTCCGGGTGATCGCCGACATCTCCCGCGAGTTCGCCCGGGACACCGCCGACATCACCGACCGGCAGAACATCCAGTACCACTGGATCCGGGTCGAGGACATGCCGGAGATCTGGCGCCGGCTGGAGTCGGTCGACCTGCAGACCACCGAGGCGTGCGGTGACTGCCCGCGCATCGTGCTCGGCAGCCCGGTCGCCGGGGTGGCCCGCGACGAGGTGCTCGACCCGACCCCGGCGATCGACGAGATCGTCCGCCGGTACGTCGGCGACAAGGCGTACTCGAACCTGCCGCGCAAGTTCAAGACGACGATCTCCTGGCTGGTCGACACCCCGTACGAGGCGAACGACGTCGCTTTCCTCGGGGTCGACCACCCGGAGCACGGCCCCGGCTTCGACGTCTGGGTCGGCGGCGGCCTCTCCACCAACCCGATGCTGGCCAAGCGGCTGGGCGTCTGGGTGCCGCTGAACGAGGTGCCGGACGTGTGGGCCGGCGTGGTCGGCATCTTCCGCGACTACGGGTACCGCCGGCTGCGCAACCGGGCCCGGCTGAAGTTCCTGGTCGCCGACTGGGGCGTGGAGAAGTTCCGCGAGGTGCTGGAGAAGGAGTACCTGGGGCGGACCCTGCTCGACGGCCCGGCCCCGGAGCTGCCCGACAAGCCGGTCGACCACATCGGCGTGCACCGCCAGCGCGACGGGCGCAACTACGTCGGGGCCGCCCCGGTGGTCGGGCGGGTCTCCGGCAGTCAGCTCGCCCAGCTGGCCGACGCGGTCGAGGCGCACGGCAGCGACCGGGTACGGCTCACCCCGTACCAGAAGCTGCTGGTGCTCGACGTGCCGCCGGAGCGGACGGAGTCCCTGGTCGACGCGCTGCGCGGGATCGGCCTGGAGGCGCGGCCGTCGGCCTGGCGGCGCGGCACCATGGCCTGCACCGGCATCGAGTTCTGCAAGCTGGCCATCGTCGAGACCAAGCGACGCGGCGAGGAACTGGTGGCCCGGCTGGAGGAGCGGCTGCGCGACTTCGACGCCGACATCTCCATCCACCTCAACGGCTGCCCGAACGCCTGCGCCCGCACCCAGGTCGCCGACATCGGCCTCAAGGGGCAGCTGGTGGTCGGCCCGGACGGCCGCCAGGTGGAGGGCTTCCAGGTGCACCTCGGCGGCGGGCTGGGCATGGCCCAGGGGCAGACGGCCGGCTTCGGGCGCAAGCTGCGCGGCCTCAAGACCACCGCCGAGGAGCTCCCGGAGTACGTGGAACGACTGGCCCGCCGCTACCTGGCCGGCCGGAGCGAGGGCGAGACGTTCGCCAACTGGGTGATCAGGGTCGACGAGGAGGAGCTTCGATGAGTAGCGAAACCCGTTCCGCGCCGCTGTACTGCCCGTACTGCGGCGAGGAGGACCTGCGGCCGAACGAGGCCGGGCACGGCGCCTGGGAGTGCCACGCCTGCGCCCGCGTCTTCACGGTGCGGTTCACCGGCCTGCTCGCCAAGGTGGTGGCCCGATGAACCTGGCCTCCGCTACGAACCTGGGCCTGGTCGGCATCGGCGGCCCGAAGCCGGCCGAACCGGCCCGGCGTGACCCGGAGGAGCTGCGCGCGCTGGCCGAGCGGGCCGGCCGGGAGCTGGAGGGCGCCCCGGCGTTGGAGATCGCCCGCTGGGCCGCCAAGACCTTCGGCGACCGGTTCTGCGTGACCAGCTCGATGGCCGACGGGGTGCTGGCCCACCTGGTCTCCCGGGTCGCTCCCGGCGTCGACGTGGTCTTCCTCGACACCGGGCTGCACTTCCCCGAGACGCTGAAGGTGCGCGACGAGGTGGCCCGCCGGCTGCCGGTCAACGTCCGCTCGATCCGCCCCCGGCTCACCGTGGGCCAGCAGGACGGCGAGTACGGCCCCCGGCTGTTCAACCGCTCGCCCGACGACTGCTGCCAGCTGCGCAAGGTGGAGCCGCTGGAGCGGGCCCTGGCCGGGTACGACGCCTGGGCCGCCGGGCTGCGTCGGGACGAGTCGCCCACCCGGGCGAACACGCCGGTGGTGACCTTCGATGCCCGGCGCGGCAAGGTGAAGGTCAACCCGATCGCGGCTTGGACCCAGGCCGACGTGGACTCCTACATCTCCCGGTACGACATCCCGGTCAACGAGCTGTTCAGTCGCGGCTACGGCTCGATCGGCTGCTGGCCGTGCACCCGTCGCACCAAGGCGGGTGAGGACCCGCGGGCCGGCCGCTGGGCCATGTTCGAGAAGACCGAGTGCGGCCTGCACGTCTGACCGGGCCGGTTCCCGGCGCGGGGGAGACCACGCCGGGGGCCGGCGGACCGGCCGTGCCGGTCGGCGACCATTCGGGGCCGGCGCGGGGGATTCGGCCCTGCCCGGCGCCGGGCGGCGGCCGTCCGCCGGTGGTGCTGGTGGCGCACGGCAGCCGGGATCCCCGGGCGGCCGAGGCGACCCGGGCGCTGGCCCGGGCGGTCGAGGCGGCCCGGCCCGGCACGGCCGTCCTGCCGAGCTGGCTGGACCACACCGCACCGGACCCGACGGCGGTGCTGCGCGGGCTGGCCGTGGCGGGGCACACCCGGGCGGTGCTGGTGCCGCTGCTGCTCACCGCCGCCTACCACCGGCGGGTGGACATCCCGGCGGCGGTGGTGGCGGCTCGCGACACGGCGCCGGAGCTGGCGGTACGCGTCACCGACGTGCTCGGCCCCGCCGACGGCACGGTCGACGCCCGGCTGCTGGCCGGGCTGCGGCGGCGGTTGGCGGAGGCGGAGCCGGACGGCTTCGACGCCCTGGTGCTGGCGGCGGCGGGCACCCGGGACGCCCGGGCGCGCGGCTCGGTGGGTCGGGTCGCCGCGGCGCTCGCCGCCGAACTGCGGATCCCCTGCACCGTCTCGTACGCCTCGGCGGCGCCGCCGACGACCGACGTGGCGGTGGCCCGGCTGCGCGCCGCCGGCGCCCGGCGGGTGGCCGTGGCGGCGTACTTCCTGGCCCCGGGGCTCTTCCACGACGGGGTGGTGGCGGCGGCCTGCCGGGCCGGTGCGGTGGCGGTCAGCGAGCCGCTGACCGATACGCCCGAACTGGCCGAGCTGGTGCTGCGGCGGGTCGACGCGGTGCAGCGGTGGTGACCGGGCTCACCGTCCCGTCGATGATCGGATCGGTGCCCGGCCGGGTATCGGAGCAGCCGTGCGGCGTCCGGACAGCAGAACGCCCCGGCCGGTGGACCCGGCCGGGGCGTACGACTGTGTGGTGGGTCAGGCAGAGTGAGCGCGCAGCACCCGGATGCCGCCGCGGCGCTTCACCGCGCGGCGCTCCTCTTCGCTCATCCCGCCCCAGACGCCGGCGTCCTGACCGGACTCCAGCGCCCACTGCAGGCAGTGGTCGGTCACCGGGCAGCGCCGGCAGACGGCCTTGGCCTGCTCCACCTGCAGGAGGGCCGGACCGGACGTCCCGATCGGGAAGAACAGCTCCGGGTCCTCGTCGCGGCAGACGGCATCGTGGCGCCAGTCCATGGCGGCAACACTCCTCATTCTGGATGGGTGGCAGAAACGCTGGTGCTTTTCTTATATGCGTCCGCAGTGCCGGTCGTGACGGTTCGCGTCTGACTATTCGGCAGTGCGTGAGCAGGCCTGTGCAGTCCCTGGACCTGCTGGAACAGCTCAACCTGCCGAGCATATCCAGGCAATGTCCCGGTAACTCAAGTTCGCTTGTGAATACTTTCACGAACGCTGTCGATGTCAAGGGTGCCGCGCGGAAAAACTCCGCACGGTGAGCAAGCTCACGACCCTTTTGTCCGGATTCCAGGCGTCCCTGGTTACCCGGCGTACCACAGTCGAGGATCAATATAGTACAGTGCGCGTGACATTGCTGACATTTCCGGCACCAACCCCTCGTTGTGGCGGCCACCGCGTCGTGCGGTGTAACGACCGTCAACCTAGGGCGTTACCCGAGACCTAGCAGATTACTCTCAGTGCGTCGGGAACGGATGTGAATCTGACTTTCTCCCGTTCGCCAAGGTAGTCGCCGTCGAGCTGGAACGCTTGCGGGCGAGCGCTGATCAGCGTGAACTCGGGCACGTCGTGCAGCCGGAGTACCTGCTTGCCGCGCGGATCGGGGTGCCGGGACAGGAACTGCGTCACTGTGCGTGTGGTGCTGGCCACCCGGAGCTGACGCAGCGCCATCACGTCGAGCCCCAGATCGAACGAGGCCTCCGGATTCGGATTGATCTCCCGCTCGCCCAGGTACGTCCACGGGGCGCAGTTCTGGATTATCACCGTCGCCAGCTCGGCCTCGGCCGCCTCACCGGGGCGCCCCAGGGTGATCGCCGGGTGCCGCCGGTCGGAGTCGAGGAAGTACTGGCTGAGCGTGGAGCGGAAGTAGAGCGCCGGGGTGGAGACGCGACCGCGTTTGCGGGCCTGTTCCACCCGGTGGATCACCGCCGCGTCCACTCCGAAGCCGGCGCAGAAGGTGAAGTAGCGGTCGTCGGCGCGACCCAGCCCGATCGTGCGGGAGCGGCCCAGCCGCAGCCCTTCGAGGATCATGCTGGTGCCCTCCGGCCACTCCCGGGGCAGCCCCAGGGCGCGGGCGAAGACGTTGGTCGAACCACCCGGCACGGTGGCCAGCGCGGGCAGTCGCTCGGCGGGTGTACCGCCGGGGCGGGTGGCCGGCGGCGCGGCCTTCATCAGGCCGTTCACCACCTCGTTGACCGTCCCGTCGCCACCCAGCGTGACGACGACGTCGACCCCTTCGGCGACCGCCTCCCGGGCGATGTCCATGGCGTGACCCCGTCGCCGGGTGTACCGCACCGACAGGTCTACTTCGCTGCGCAGGGCCCGGACCAGGACGTCCCGGCTGCGCTCGCTGGTGGTGGTGGCCTTCGGATTGACCACCAGGACGGCCCGCATGGGCGGCACTGTACCCCGATCCGTCACGGGTATCGTGGCGCGCGTGACCATCGACTCCGACCCGGTGCCCGACACCCTGCGCTGGGCGGTACGGCTGCTGCGCGGCGAGGCGGTCGCGCTGGCCCTGCTGGCCGCCTGGCTGATCTGGGCCGACCTGACCGCCACCAAGACCGATCTGGTGTCGGCACTCTTCGTGACCGGGTTCGCGTTCGCCGGCGCCGCCGCCCTCTGGGCTCTCGGCGCGGCGCTGGCCCGTCGCCGGGCCGGTGCCCGCGCGCCGGCGATGGTGCTCCAGTTGATGCTGCTGCCGGTCGGGTGGTTCATGATCTCCGGCGGCCTGGGTTGGCTCGGCGTACCGCTGATGGTCCTCGGGGTCGGCGTCTGCGCGCTGCTGGTCAGCCCGCCCACGACGCGCGCCCTGGGCTTCCGGTGACCGCCGCGGGCCGCCCGGCGGCTCAGTAGCCGGAGGAGCGCCGGGTCAGCAGCGAGATGGTGGCCCGGCCGTCGGCCGCGTCCGCGAAGGCGGCGGTGGTCAGCGCGGTGAGCACCTTCCAGGCGAACGAGGACTCCGACGGCAGCGTGGCGCCCCGCACGGTCGGCACGGTCACCTCGACGGTGAGCGCGTCCTCGGTGACCGAGAAGCGGCACTCCAGTTCGGCGTCGCGGGTGGCGATGGCGAGCAGCATCGCGCAGGCCTCGTCGACGGCGATGCGCAGGTCCTCGATCTCGTCGAGGGCGAACTGGAGGCGGGCCGCGAGCCCCGCCGTGGCGGTGCGCAGCACGCCGAGGTAGCCGCCGTCGGCGGGCACCGTGAGGTGCACGACGTCGTCGTCGGTCGTCGGCTGGCCGGTCAGTTGAGTCACGCCTCATCCCCCCGGTCGGGGACTCTACCCCCTCAGGCGTCCGGCCGGGCGGGGGCCGAGGTCGACTGGGCGGCGAGCCCGTGCAGCGCCGGCCCGCTGAGCCGGTACGGCACCCACTCGTCGAGCTGCACCGCGCCGATGGAGGCGTAGAAGCGGGCCGCCGGATTCCAGTTGATCATCCACCACTCCAGCCGCTCGTAGCCCCGCTCCACGCAGATCGCGGCGAGCGCGGCGAGCAGCAGCCGGCCGGCGCCGGTGCCCCGGTGCTCGGGGCGGACGTACAGGTCCTCCAGGTAGACGCCGTGCACGCCGGCCCAGGTGGAGAAGTTGAGGAACCAGAGCGCGAACCCGACCGGCTCGTCCCGGTCGTCCACCGCGACGTGCCCGAACAACGCCGGCGCCGGGCTACGACTGCTCCAGCTCGGCGCGTCTGACGCCGCGCCGCGACCTGGAGCAGTCGCAAACAGGGCGGCGGTGAGCTGTTCCTCGGTCAGCCGACACTGGTCGGCGGCGCGCTCGTAGTCGGCGAGTTCGTGCACCATCGCGACGACGGCCGGCACGTCCGCGGGACGCGCCGGCCGGATCGTCGGTGCCGGGGAGGCCAGGGTCACGCCTTCTTGGTCTCCCAGAAGATCTTCGAGATCTCGTCGATCTTCTGCAGCAGCTCGTCGGCCTTGCTCGGGTCGGTCGCGCCCTTGGCGCCGGCCGCGCCGGCCATCTTGGTGGCCTCGTTGAAGAGCTGGTGCAGGTGCGGGTACTTCTCGAAGTGGGCCGGCTTGAAGTAGTCGGTCCACAGCACCCAGAGGTGGTGCTTGACCAGCTCGGCCCGCTGCTCCTTGATGATGATGGCCCGGGTGCGGAACTCCGGGTCGGTGTTCGCCTGGTACTTCTCGCAGATCATTTTGACCGACTCGGCCTCGATCCGGGCCTGCGCCGGGTCGTAGACGCCGCACGGCAGGTCGCAGTGGGCGCTGGCGGTCAGACGGGGCGTAAGGATGCGGGGAAGTCGCATCTGGGTCCTCCACGGGATGTTTGCGATGATCCAAGCCGACATTACTCCTGGGGGCGTCCCCGGCAGGGGTGGAGGGGAAACCTGGTGACGGTCGAGGGGGCGGGCCCGGCGGCGGCGCGGCTGCGCCGGTGGCTCACGGCCGTCGGGGTGACCGGTCCGTCCATGGCGCCCACGCTGCGGCACGGGGACGCCGTACTGGTCCGTCGGGTCGGCCGGTCGGTCCGGCCGGGCGACGTCGTGGTCGCGGTCTTCCGGACCCGGCCCGACCTGCTGGTGGTCAAGCGCGCGGTCCGCCGGCAGGACGGCGGCTGGTGGGTACGCGGCGACAACGAACTCGTCACCGACGACTCCCGGGCGTACGGGGTGGCCGACGTGCTCGGACGGGTGGTGTGCCGCTACTGGCCCCGCCCCGGTCGGCTGCCACGCGACCCGTTATGACCCTGCTCACATCGGCGCACCCCTGGCGTGACTATGCTCGGAAAGTGCCCGGGTGACCCCCCGCACCGCGTGCCGCCGCCAGGCGCCTCACCTCGCGCCCGCGCCGGCCGCTCCGTCTGCTCGACAGATCCTGGAGTCACCATGTCTGCGTCCACCGTGGATCCCGCTGATCCCGTCTTCCGGTTGCACGTCGGCGGCAAGATGGCCGTCACCTCGACGGTCCCGCTGACCAGCCGCGAGGACCTCTCCCTCGCCTACACCCCGGGCGTCGCCCGGGTCTGCGAGGCGATCGCCGCCGACCCGGCCCTGGCCGACGACTACACGTGGGTGTCGCACACCGTCGCGGTCGTCACCGACGGCTCGGCCGTACTCGGCCTCGGCAACATCGGCCCGCGCGCCGCGCTGCCGGTGATGGAGGGCAAGGCGGTGCTGTTCAAGCAGTTCGCCGGCGTGGACGCGGTACCGATCTGTCTGGACACCCAGGACGTGGACGAGATCGTGGCGACGGTGAAGGCGCTCGCCCCCTCCTTCGGCGGGATCAACCTGGAGGACATCAGCGCCCCCCGCTGCTTCGAGGTGGAGCGCCGGCTGGACGAGGCGCTGGCCATCCCGGTCTTCCACGACGACCAGCACGGCACCGCGATCGTCGTGCTGGCCGCGCTGCGCAACGCGGCGGCGCTGCTCAACCGCAAGCTCGGCGACCTGCGGGTGGCGGTCAGCGGCGCCGGCGCGGCCGGGGTGGCGGTGACGAAGATGCTGGTCGCCGGCGGCGTGAACCCCGACCAGGTGGTGGTCTGCGACTCCAAGGGCATCATCGGCCGGCACCGCGCCGGGCTGACCGGCACCAAGGCCGAGCTGGCGGAGTCCACCAACGCCGAGGGCCGCCAGGGTGACATCACCGAGGCGCTGCGCGGCGCGGACGTCCTGGTCGGCGTCTCCGGCGGGCAGATCCCCGAGGCGGCGATCGCCGGCATGGCGCCCGGCGGCATCGTCTTCGCGCTGGCCAATCCCACCCCCGAGGTGCACCCCGAGGTGGCCGCCCGGCACGTCGCGGTGGTGGCGACCGGCCGCAGCGACTACCCCAACCAGATCAACAACGTGCTGGCGTTCCCCGGCGTGTTCCGGGGTGCGCTGGACGCCCGGGCCACCCGGATCACCGACGCGATGAAGGTGGCCGCAGCGGACGCGATCGCCGGGGTGGTGGCCGAGTCGCTCACCGCCGACGCGATCGTGCCCTCCCCGCTCGACCCCCGGGTGGCTCCCGCGGTGGCGGCGGCGGTCGCCGAGGCGGCCCGGCGCGACGGCGTCACCCGCGCCTGACCGGTCTCCCGCCCGCACCTCTCCGCCCACTGGGACACCCAGTTTCAGAGAAGGAGTGGCCTCCCGACGCCGGGAGGCCACTCCTTCTCTGAATGTGCGAGGGATTGTGACCGGGGAGGGCGGGGTTGTGGGGTAGGTCCTGGGTCGGGGGTGGTTCTCCTTGTTACGGTGCCGACCATGCGTGCCGCCTATGCCTCGAGCTTCGACACCGACAATCCGCTCGCCGCGTTGACCGTCGGCGAGCGTCCCGAGCCGACCCACCCGGAGGAAGACTGGGTGACCGTGCAGGTGCGGGCCAGCTCGCTCAACCACCACGACCTGTGGTCCCTGCGCGGGGTGGGCCTGGCCCCCGACCAGCTGCCGATGATCCTGGGCTGCGACGCGGTCGGCACCGACCCGGACGGCAACGAGGTGGTCATCTACCCGGTGGTGCCCACCCCCGGCGACCCGCGTGGCGTCTCCATCCTCTCCGAGCACTTCGCCGGCACCCTCGCCGAGCGGGTGGCCGTACCCCGGGTGAACCTGATCCCGCTGCCGACGGGCCTGTCGGCGACCGACGCGGCCTGCCTGCCGACGGCCTGGCTGACCGCGTGGCGGATGCTGACCACCAAGGGCCGGATCGACGACGCCGAGTCGGTGCTGGTCCAGGGCGCGGGCGGCGGCGTGGCCACCGCGGCCGTCGCGCTCGCCGTGGGGCACGGCAAGCGGGTGTACGCGACCAGCCGGGACGCCGGCAAGCGGGAGCGGATCGCCGCCCTCGGGGCGACCGCGCTGGAACCCGGCGCACGCCTGCCCGAGCGGGTCGACGTGGTGATCGAGACGGTCGGCGCGGCCACCTTCGACCACTCGCTGAAGTCCGCCGCCCCGCTGGCCCGGATCGTGGTCTCCGGGGCGACCGCCGGGCACGAGCCGAAGATCAACCTGCGGCGGGTCTTCGCCATGCAGCTGGAGATCCTCGGCACCTCCATGGGCACCCCGGACGAGCTGACCGACCTGCTGACCTTCTGCGCCGAGCACGAGGTGCGCCCGGTGGTGGACAGCGTGGTGCCGTTCAGCAAGGTCGAGGACGCCTTCGCCCGCCTGCACTCCGGCGACGTCTTCGGCAAGGTCGTCATCGACCACACCGCCTGACCCCCCAAGCTCCCCGCACCTTCCGAGAAAGAGTGGCCATTCCGCGTCGGATGGCCACTCTTTCTCGGAAAGTGCCTCAGAGGTGGTCGTCGAGGGTGGCGAGGTTGCCGCGGGCGGCGTCGGTGGGGAGGCGGGTCCGGGCCGCCGCGTCGCCGTAGAGGGTCCAGCGGAGGAACTCCGACGTGGTGTCGGAGACCACCCTCAGCGCCGCGCCGTCGCTGAGCAGGGCCCGGCCGTGGTCGCCCTTCGGCAGGCTCAGCATCGCCTTCGGCCAGGGGACCGCGTCGTACACCGCCTTGCCGGCGGCGTAGTCGACCACCTCGTCGGCCTCGCCGTGCACGAAGAGCTGCGGCGCGGCGGCCCCGGCGAAGGCGGTGCCGACCCCGAGCGCGGTCCCGGCGAAGACCACCCCGGCGTCGAGGCGCTCGTCCCGGCCGGCGGTGAAGAGGCCGATGGTGGTCACCCCGCCGGCCGAGTGCCCGGCCGCGGCAACCCGGTCCGTGGCCAGCCGGCCGCGCAGCGGGTCGCCGGCCTTCGCGTCCAGCGCGAGCACCTTGTCCAGCGCGTACGAGACGTCGGCGGGCTGGTTGAGCACGTCGAGCACGTTGCCGTCGGCGCCCCGGCTGGTGTGCGGGAAGGTCGGCGCGGCCACCACGAACCCGGCCGCCGCCCACCGGGTGAGCAGCTCCGCGTAGTCGTCGGGCCGGCCGTTCAGGCCGTGGCTGAACATCACCACGGGGAACCGCCCGTCCGCCACGTCCGCCCCCCGCTCCGGCCCGCCACCGGTTGCGCCCCGGGCCGGGTACCAGAGGGTCACCGGCAGCGGGCGGTCACCGTCCCGGTTCAGCTTCACCTGCCGTACGCCGACGGCGAAGGTCTTCCCCGGCGCGGTGCCGGCGGGTACCCGCGGCGCCGGGGTGGTGGCCTTCGGCGGCTCCGGCGGGGCGGCCGGCCGGGCGGTCGGGGCGGGAGCCGCCGAGCAGCCGGCGAGGCCGACGGAGAGCAGGGCGGTGGCGAGCAGGACCGGGGTGGGGCGACGGGACATGAATCCGATTGTGCCCCGGTCACCGGGGTGCCCGGCCACTGTTGGACGCAGTGTGACCTGCGGCGGACGGTCGGTGGCCGGACCGCCGGGCACCCGCGCTCAGGGACGCAGGCGGTCGTCGAGGGCGGTGACGCCGGGCCGGAGGGCGTCGGCCGGCAGGCGTCGGGCCGCCTCCCGATCGTCGTAGAGCGTCCAGCGGAGGAAGTCCGTGGTGGTGGCGAGCACCTGGTCGAAGCCGGGGCCGCCCGGGGTCAGGTACTCGCCGTGCCCCTGCCCGAGCACGCTCAGGAAGGCCGCCGGCGGGCCGGCCCGGTCGTACGCGGCCCGACCGACGCCCAGCGGCACCACCGGGTCGGCGGTGCCGTGCACGAAGAGCAGGGGAGCGGCCGGCCCGGCGAAGCTGCCGGCCAGCCCGCCGCCGGCGATCACGATGCCGGAGCGGAGCCGGGCCGAGTGCCCCGAGGTGAACATGCCGGCGGTGGTGAAGCCGCCCGCCGAGTGGCCGGCGGCGGCGACCCGGCCGACGTCCAGGTGCCCGGCGAGCGGGTCCGCTCGCCCCGCGTCGAGCCGGGCCAGGTGCCGCACCAGCCGCCAGCCGTCCGCCGGCTGGTGCCGTACGTCGGCCCGGCTGAACGTCCGGGCCCGCAGGTTGGTGTGCGGGTACGTCGGCGCGGCCACCACGAACCCCGCCGCCGCCCAGCGGGTGGTGAGCCCGGCGTGCAGCTCGGGCAGGCTCCACAGGCCGTGGCTGTAGACCACCACCGGGAACCGCCCCGGGGCGACCCGCCCGCCCTCGGTCGGGTACCAGAGCGTCACCGGCAGCGGCCGGGGCCCGGTCGGGTCGATGGTGAGGGTGCGTACCGCGACCGGGTGGAGCCGGTCCGGGGCGTGCCCGGCCGGTGGCGGCCCACCGACCGCGGCATTGGCCGGTGCGCAGCCCGCCAGCAGCGCCGTGATCAACGCGACGACCGGCCGCGGCACCCCCATCCCTGCACGGTAGGGGGCCGGCGGCCCATCCCGGCCCCACCGTCCGGACCGGGTGCCGCCCGCCGCCCGGCCGGTTCCCGTCCACCGCTCGGATCGCAAGCGTCACCCGGGGTTCGGCGGGACCGTGCGGGGTGCGCGGCTTCGCTAGGGTCTCCGGCATGTCTGACGAGTACGTGGACCCCAGCGGCAACACCGAGCAGTTCCGCGCCTTCGCCCACTCGGAGCCCGCCGCGCCCGCCGAGGTGGCGTCCCGCCTGCCGCTGATCGCCGGCGCGGCCGCGGTCGCGGTGCTGCTGGTCGCCGTCGCCGGCTGGCTGGCCCTGGGCTGAGCCGCCGCCGACCCGGTTCCCCTCAGCCGGCGGTCGCCGCCACCACGCGGGCCTCCCGGGCGATCTCCCGCTCCTCGTCGGTGCCGATCACGCACACGCTGACCTCGGCGCCGTCGGGGGAGATCACCCGGTCGCCGGCGCCGGCGTTGCGCGCCGGGTCCACGGCGATGCCCAGCCGGTCCAGCCCGGCCAGCGCCGCGGCCCGGACCTCCGCGGCGTGCTCACCCACGCCGGCGGTGAAGGTGACCGCGTCGACCCGGCCGAGCAGCGCGTAGTACGCCCCGACGTACCCGGTGATCCGGCGGCAGTAGACGTCGAAGGCCAGCGCGGCGGCCGGGTCCCCGGCGGCCCGCCGTTGGAGCACCTCGCGCATGTCGTTCGCGCCGGTCAGGCCGAGCAGCCCGCTGCGGTGGTTGAGCAGGTCGTCGATCTCGTCCACCCCCAGCCCGCCCTCCCGGCGCAGGTGGAAGATGACCGTCGGGTCCAGGTCACCGCTGCGGGTGCCCATCACCAGGCCCTCCAGCGGGGACATGCCCATCGAGGTGGCCACGCTGCGGCCGCCGGAGACCGCGCAGGCGCTGGCGCCGTTGCCCAGGTGCAGGGTGATCGTGTGCAGCGCCTCGTACGGTCGGCCGAGCAGCTCCGCCGTGCGCCGCGAGACGTACGCGTGCGAGGTGCCGTGGAAGCCGTACCGGCGGACGCCGTAGCGCTCGGCGACGTCCCGGTCGATGGCGTAGGTGGCGGCGGCCTCGGGCAGCGAATGGTGGAAGGCGGTGTCGAAGACGGCGACCTGCGGCACGTCGGGCAGCGCCTCCCGGGCCACCTCGATGCCGGCCAGGTTGGCCGGGTTGTGCAGCGGCGCGAGCGGCACCAGCTCCCGGATCGCGGTGAGGACCGCGTCGTCGATCAGCACCGGTTCGCTGAACCGCCGGCCGCCGTGCACCACCCGGTGCCCGACCGCACCCAGCCCGTCCAAGTCGAGTCGGTCCAGGATCTGCCGGACGGCGGTGACGTGGTCGGCCGGCCCGCCCCCCGGCTCGCCGACCCGCTCCACGGTGCCGGAGTCGCGGACCGTCTCACCGTCGTAGAGCCGGTACTTCACCGACGAGGAACCGCAGTTGAGGACCAGCACCCGGTCGGTCATGACGCCTCCGCGGCGGCCTGGATGGCGGTGATCGCCACCGTGTTGACGATGTCGGCGACCGTCGCGCCCCGGGACAGGTCGTTGACCGGCCGGCGCAGGCCCTGCATCACCGGGCCGACCGCGACCGCGCCCGCCGAGCGCTGCACCGCCTTGTACGTGTTGTTGCCGGTGTTCAGGTCCGGGAAGATGAAGACCGTCGCCCGGCCGGCCACCGTGCTCTGCGGCAGCTTCGTCGCCGCGACCTGCGGATCGATCGCCGCGTCGTACTGGATCGGGCCCTCGACCAGCAGCTCCGGGCGGCGCTCGCGGACCAGCTTGGTGGCCGCCGCGACCTTCTCCACGTCCGCCCCGGCCCCCGAGTCGCCGGTGGAGTACGACAACATCGCCACCCGGGGCTCGATGCCGAACCGGGCGGCGGTGTCGGCCGACGACATGGCGATGTCGGCGAGCTGGGCGGCGTCCGGGTCGGGGTTGACCGCGCAGTCGCCGTAGACCAGCACCCGGTCGGCGAGCAGCATGAAGAAGACGCTGGAGGCCACCGAGACCCCGGGCACCGTCCGGATGATCTCGAACGCCGGGCGGATGGTCGCCGCCGTGGTGTGGGTGGCCCCGGAGACCATGCCGTCGGCGTGCCCGGTGGCCACCATCATCGTGCCGAAGTAGTTGGGCCGGGCCACGACGTCGTGCGCCAGCTCGACCGTGACGCCGCGGTGGCCGCGCAGCCGCGCGTACTCGACGGCGAACTCGTCGCGCCACGCGCTGGTGACCGGGTCGACGACGTCGGCGCCGGTGACGTCGATGCCCAGCTCCCGGGTGCGGCGGGTGACGTCGTCCGGGCGGCCGAGCAGGGTCAGGTCGGCCACGCCCCGCCGCAGCAGCACCTCCGCCGCCCGCAGGATGCGCTCCTCGGCCCCCTCGGGCAGCACCAGCCGACGGCGGGTGGCCCGGGCCCGGTCGATCAGGTCGTACTCGAACATCAGCGGGGTGACCCGCTCGGACCGGCTGACCCGCAGCCGGCGGGCCAGGTCGACGGTGTCCACGTTGCCCTCGAACGCGCCGAGCGCCGCCTCCACCTTGCGCGGGTTGGCCGGGCTCGGGCGCCCCTCGATCCGGCTGGACGCGGCCACCGTGTCGTAGCTGTCGCTGCGTACCGAGAGCACCGCCAGCCCGGTGTTGAGCCCCTCGACCAGCCGCATCGCCCGGGGATCGGGCTGCTCGCCCAAGGTGAGCACCAGCCCGGCCACCGAGACCTGCCCGGCGACGTGCGCGGCGCTGGCCGCGACCAGCAGGTCCGCCCGGTCGCCCGGGGTGATCACCAGCGCCCCCTCGGTGAGGTGGTCGAGCAGGGTGGGCACGTGCGCGGCGCCGACCACGTAGTCGAGCACGTCGCGGTCGAGCGCGGCGTCGTCCCCGGCGAGCAGGGTGGCGCCGAGCGCCGCCGCCACCTCGGCCACCGTCGGCGCCGACACGGTCGGCACCTCCGGGATGGCGTACGCGGGGACGGGCAGCTCCGGCAGGGTCATCGGCCCGGGCACCCGGTTGGCGATCACCGCCAGCACCGTCGCGCCCAGGTCCTCCAGATCGTGGTACGCCCCACGCGCCGCCGCCGCGATCGCCTCCGGCTCCTGCCCGAAGCCGTCGATCACCGGCACCACCACGCTGCCGAACTCGGTGGCCAGCCGGGCGTTGAAGGCCAGCTCGCGGGGGCCCGCGCCGTCGCCGCCGTCGGCGAAGTCGCTGCCCACCACGACCACGGCCGGGCAGCGCTGTTCGACGCTGCGGTAGCGCTCGACGATCCGGGAGATCAGTTCCTCCCGGCGGCCGTCGGCGACCAGCGCGCTCGCCTCGGCGTAGGTGGCGCCGGTCAGCTCATGCTGCGGCAGGTCCACCCGGTAGCGGTCGATCAGCAGGGCGAGGATCGGGTCGGCGCCGGTGTCGGCGACCAGCGGCCGGAACGCGCCGATCCGCTCGACCTGTCGGGAGAGGAGTTCCGCGAGGCCGAGGGCGATGGTCGACTTCCCCCCGCCGGACCCCACGCTGGTCAGGTAGACGCTGCGGGCCACGCCCCCACCCTAGGAGATCACGCGCTCCCGCGCCCGGGACCTCCGTCCCACCCACCCGGGCCGGACGGGATGGTCCCGGGGTTACTCGTCGTCCTCGTCGTCGAGGCGGGCCAGGTAGGTGGCGAAGCGTTCGATGGGGGTCTCGAACTCGGGGTTCAGGTCGACGAAGTCGCGCAGGCGCTCGGCGAGCCACTCGATGCTGACCTGCTCGTCGGCCCGGCGCTCGACGAGTTCCTCGATGCCACGGTCGGTGAAGTACATCCGTACGTCCTTGTCGGGAGGGTGCCGACGGAACCGGGGCAGGGCCGTCGGCGGACGGCGCTGCCCCGGGTCTCGGCGGTGCGGTCAGGTCACGGGCGGGGGAGGGCCGCCTCGATCAGCGCGGTCTGCTCGACCTCGTGCATCTTGGCCGAGCCGACCGCCGGGGCCGCCGCGGCCGGGCGGGAGATCCGCCGCAGCCGGACGTCGGCCAGGTGCTCCAGCAGGTTGAGCGCGACGAACGACCAGGCACCCTGGTTGGCCGGCTCCTCCTGCACCCAGGCGAAGTCCTCGGCGTTCGGGTACTGCGCCAGCGCGGCCCGGATCTCCTCGATCGGCAGCGGGTAGAGCTGCTCCATCCGGAGGATCACGGTGTCGGTGACGCCGCGCTCGGCCCGGGCCTGGAACAGGTCGTAGTAGACCTTGCCCGAGCAGAGCAGCACCCGCTTCACCTGCTCCGGCGCCGGGGCGGCGGTGTCGGCCAGCACCGGCTGGAAGGTGCCGGTGGTGAAGTCCTCCACCGAGGAGACGCAGAGCTTGTGCCGCAGCAGCGACTTCGGCGTGAACACCACCAGCGGCTTGCGCTTCGGCGACAGGGCCTGGCGACGCAGCAGGTGGAAGTAGTTCGCCGGGGTGGTCGGGATGGACACCCGCATGTTGTCCTCCGCGCAGAGCTGGAGGAACCGCTCCGGGCGACCCGACGTGTGGTCCGGGCCCTGGCCCTCGTGGCCGTGCGGCAGCAGCAGGGTGACCGCGGAGCGCTGGCCCCACTTCACCTCGCCGGAGGAGATGAACTCGTCGATCACCGACTGGGCGCCGTTGACGAAGTCACCGAACTGGGCCTCCCAGCAGACCAGCGCGTTGACGTTCTCCACCGAGTAGCCGTACTCGAAGCCCATCGCGGCGTACTCGGACAGCAGCGAGTCGTGCACGAAGAACCGGGACCGCTCGCCGTCACCGGTGAGCGACTTCAGCGGCAGGTAGTCGTCGCCGGTCTTGGCGTCCACCACCGAGGCGTGCCGCTGGACGAAGGTGCCGCGGCGGGAGTCCTGCCCGGCGAGCCGGACGGTGACCCCGTCGTGCAGCAGCGCGCCGAAGGCGATGATCTCGCCGTAGCCCCAGTCGATGTTGCCCTCGACGGACATCTTGGCCCGCCGGTCGAGCAGTTGCTGGATCCGCTTGTGCGGGGTGAAGCCCTCGGGGAGGTTGACGTGCGCTTCGCCGATCGCCTTGACCACGGCGGCGTCGGTGGCGGTCTCCACCTGCGGCTCCGGCTCCTCCTCGCGGCGCGGCCGGCTGAGCTTGCGCGGGGTGGTCGCGGCGTCGCGGGTGGCCTTGAAGACCCGCTCCAGCTGCCCCTGGTAGTCGCGCAGCAGCTCCTCCGCGTCCTCCACGGTGATGTCACCCCGCCCGATCAGCTCCTCGGTGTAGAGCTTGCGGACCGAGCGCTTCGAGTCGATGATCTTGTACATCTCCGGGTTGGACATCGAGGGGTCGTCGCCCTCGTTGTGCCCGCGCCGGCGGTAGCAGACCATGTCGATCACGACGTCCTTGTTGAACGCCTGCCGGTACTCGAAGGCCAGCCGGGCGACCCGGACCACGGCCTCGGGGTCGTCGCCGTTGACGTGGAAGATCGGCGCCTGGATCATCCGGGCCACGTCGGTGCTGTAGAGGCTGGAGCGGCTGTACTCCGGGGCGGTGGTGAAGCCGACCTGGTTGTTGACCACCACGTGCACGGTGCCGCCGGTGCGGTAGCCGCGCAGCTGGGAGAGGTTGAGCGTCTCAGCGACCACGCCCTGGCCGGCGAAGGCGGCGTCACCGTGCACCGCCAGCGGCAGCACGGTGTAGCCCTCCAGCTTGAGGTCGATCCGGTCCTGCTTGGCCCGGACGATGCCCTCCAGCACCGGGTCCACGGCCTCCAGGTGCGACGGGTTCGCCACCACCGAGACCTTGACCGCGTGGTCGCCGTCCGGGGTGGTGAACTTGCCGTTCTGGCCCAGGTGGTACTTCACGTCGCCGGAGCCCTGGGTCGAGCGCGGGTCCAGGTGGCCCTCGAACTCGGAGAAGATCTTCTCGTACGGCTTGCCGACGATGTTGGCCAGCACGTTCAGCCGGCCGCGGTGGGCCATGCCGATGACGACCTCGTCCAGCCCGCCCTCGGCGGACGACTCCAGGATCTCGCCGAGCAGCGGGATCAGCGACTCGCCGCCCTCCAGCGAGAAGCGCTTCTGCCCGACGTACTTGGTCTGCAGGAAGGTCTCGAAGGCCTCGGCGGCGTTGAGCCGGTTGAGCACGTGCTTCTGCTCGTCGGCCGACGGCTTCTCGTACCGGCGCTCAATCCGCTCCTGGATCCAGCGGCGCTCCTCCGGGTCCTGGATGTGCATGTACTCGATGCCGACCCGGCGGCAGTACGAGTCACGCAGCACGCCGAGGATCTCCCGCAGCTTCATCCGCTGCCGGCCGGCGAAGCCGTTGACCGGGAAGACCCGGTCGAGGTCCCACAGGGTCAGCCCGTGCTGGAGGACGTCGAGGTCCGGGTGCTTCCGGATCTTGAACTCCAGCGGGTCGGTGTCGGCCATCAGGTGGCCGCGCACCCGGTACGCGTGGATCAGCTCGTGCACCCGCGCGGTCTTGTTGATCTGGCCCTCGGAGTCGACCGCGACGTCCCGCATCCAGCGCACCGGCTCGTACGGGATGCGCAGCGAGGTGAAGATCTGGTCGTAGAAGCCGCGCTCGCCGAGCAGCAGCTCGTGCATCACCTTGAGGAACTCGCCGGACTGCGCGCCCTGGATGATCCGGTGGTCGTACGTGCTGGTCAGCGTGATGATCTTGCTGACCGCCAGCTCGGCCAGGGTGGTCTCGCTCATGCCCTGGTACGGCGCCGGGTACTCCATCGCGCCGACGCCGATGATGGCGCTCTGCCCCTGCATCAGGCGGGGGATCGAGTGCACCGTGCCGATGCCGCCCGGGTTGGTCAGCGAGATGGTGGTGCCGGCGTAGTCCTCCATGGTCAGCTCGTTGCGGCGGGCGCGCCGGACCACGTCCTCGTACGCCTGCCAGAACTGCCGGAAGTCCATCTGCTCGCAGGCCTTGATGGACGGCACCACCAGGTTGCGGGAGCCGTCCGGCTTGGCCAGGTCGATGGCGATGCCCAGGTTGACGTGCTCCGGGCGGACCATCGCCGGCTTGCCGTCGACCTCGGCGAAGGAGTTGTTCATCTCGGGGTGCTCGACCAGCGCCCGGACCAGCGCGTACCCGATCAGGTGGGTGAAGCTGACCTTGCCACCGCGCCCGCGGGCGAGGTGGTTGTTGATCACGATGCGGTTGTCGACCAGCAGCTTGGCCGGGACGGCGCGCACGCTGGTCGCGGTCGGCACCGCCAGCGAGGCGTCCATGTTCTGCACGATCTTGGCGGCCACGCCGCGCAGCGGGGTGGTGCCCGCACCGCTCACGGCCGGCGCCTTGGCGGCCGGCTTGGCCGGGGCGGCCTTGGCCGGCGCCGGCTTGGCGGGGGCCTTGGCGGCGGGGGCCGGCTTGGCGGGGGCGGCCGGCTGCGCCACGGTCACGGCGGCCTCCGGCTGGCCGGCCGGCTCGGCGGGGGCGGCCTTGGCCGGGGCCTTCTCCTCGGCGGGGCGCGGCGTGGCGGCGCCCGGGGCCGGCCGGTAGTCGGCGAAGAAGTCGTGCCAGGCCGAGTCGACGCTCGACGGGTCGGCGAGGTAGCGCTGGTACATCTCCTCGACGATCCACTCGTTCGGGCCGAAACCCGCCAGTGGGTTCTCCTGCGAAGTCTGCTGGGTCGACACGGCCGGTAATCGCCTCTTTCACGCGGGTTCGTATGTCACGCGGTCGGCACCCGTGCCCGGTTACCGGCGCACGGGAGACGGCTCCCAGGCTACGCCGTACGAATGCCGCAGGCATTTCCGCCTCCGACGGGTGGCCCGTTTCACAGAAGATGCCAGAAGTTCGCCAAACCCTGCGTGTCGCGCCGACTCCTGATAGACGCGACGGCCCCGGTCGGTGACGTCACCGCCACCGACCGGGGCCGTCGCCCGGGTCCGACTCAGGCGATGTCGCGGCGCCGCATGATGAGGCTGCCGGCCGCCGAGGTCACCACGGCGTACGCGATCAGGACCACCGCGCCCACCCACTGCGGCGGGCTGCCCGGCAGTTCGGTGCCGCTGATCATCAGCGAGGACGCGGTGGACGGCACGATCACCGCCAGCTTGCCGATCCAGTCCTGCTCCAGCCACTGCTGGAGCAGGAAGAAGATCAGGTTCGCCGCCGTCGTGCCGACCAGGTAGAGCACCACGGCGGTGATGGTCGCCCCGATCTGGCTGCGGATCAGCACGCCGAAGCCGACGCCGAAGACGCCCCAGAGCACGTACGCCAGCAGGTTGAGCAGGATCGCGCGGGTGATGTCCCAGTCGCCCAGGTGCGCGTCCCACCCCTTGGCCGCGAAGAAGATCAGCGTCGCCGGCACGGTCAGCACGGTGGTGACCAGCCAGAAGAGCGCGCCGATCAGCGCCGCCGCGACCAGCTTGGCGGTGACCACCACCGTCCGGTGCGGGGTGGTGAGGAAGGTGGTCGTCGCGGTCTGGTGGTAGAACTCGTTCGTCACCACGATGATGCCGAGCAGCAGCACGAAGAGCAGCCCGAAGTACTGCCCCGAGGTGAACAGGTTCGCCGCCTGGTAGACCTCGTCGGCCGAGGCCAGGACCTGCTCGGCCTGCTCCCGCGGCAGGCCCTCCACGTCCTGCGGGCCGCTGAGGCTGAGGTTCGCGTTGACCGCGTTGACCAGGAACGCCAGGGCCAGGGTGACCAGCGCGCCGAGGCCGAACAGCCACCACGTGTTGGTCGTACGGATCTTGAGCAGTTCGGCTCGGACCAGGTTCATCGAATGCCCGCCTTCCCGGCCGTCAGCTCCAGGAAGACCCGTTCCAGGTCGGGTCGTTCCGTGGTGAGTTCGTGCAGTTCCACCCCGGCGGCCAGGGCGACCCGGCCGACGGTCGGGGCGTCCGCCCCGTCCACCAGCAGGACGCCGTGCTCGTCCGGGGTGACGGTGGCCGACTGCGCCTTCAGCGCGGCGACGAGCTCCTCGGCCTGCGGGGTGCGTACCCGCACCCGCACGCCCTGGGCCATCGAGCCGATCACCTGCTCGACCGGCCCCTGCCGGATCAGCTGGCCGGCGGCGATGATCACCACGTCGTCGGCGAGCAGCTGCATCTCGGAGAGCAGGTGGCTGGAGACCAGCACCGTGCGGCCCTCCTGGGCCAGGCTCTTGAGGAACCCGCGCATCCACCGGATGCCCTCCGGGTCCAGCCCGTTGGCCGGCTCGTCCAGGATCAGCACCCGCGGGTCACCGAGCATCGCGGCGGCGATGCCGAGCCGCTGCTTCATGCCCAGCGAGTAGCCCTTGAACTTGCGCCGGGCGGCCGGGGTCAACCCGACCAGGGCCAGCGCCTCGTCGGCGCGCTGCCGGGGCAGCCCGGCCGCGGCGCAGATCACCCGGAGGTGGTTCAGGCCCGTACGGCCCTTGTGCGCGCTGGACGCCTCCAGCACCGCGCCCACGTGCCGCAGCGGGTCGGTCAGGTCGGCGTAGCGGACCCCGTCCACGGTGGCGTCGCCGCTGGTCGGGGTGACCAGGTTCAGCAGCATGCGCAGCGTGGTGGTCTTGCCGGCGCCGTTCGGGCCGAGGAAGCCGGTCACCCGCCCCGGTTCGACGGTGAAGGACAGGTTGTCCACCGCCCGGACGTTCTTGTAGTGCTTCGTCAGTCCGGACACCACGATCTGGCCGGTCCCGGTGCTGGGGCTCCACTGCCCGTCGGACATCGTGCTCCTCCCGTGCGGCGGCGCGTCACGCGCCGCGGTGTGCGGCGCCGTTGCGGAGAGCGCCGGGGCACAGCCTGGCAAGGGCGCGCAACCCGGTCAATCGGGCGCGGTCCGTAGTCCGGGCTCCACCTCACGCAGGAGGCGGTCGTCCTCAGGGACGAGAGGCGGGTTCCGGGGGCAGCGCGATCCAGGTGGCCCGGGCCCGGCCGAGCAGCGCGCCGGTCGGGCCGTACAGGCTGGTGCGGACGACCGCCTTGCGCCCCTCACCGCTGACCAGCTCGCCGGTCACCACGCACTCGTCGCCGGGCCGGGGCAGCGCGTCGACGACCGCGGCGACCCGGCCGAGGACGTACGGCCGGCCCGGGGCGATGACCGCCCAGCCGCCCGGGCAGTCCAGCGCCGCCCAGACCGTGGCGGGCACCACCCGGTCGGGCGTGCGGAACGGCGCGGCGGTGCGGCCGTCCGGCAGCCGTCCCGGGAAGATCCGCAGCCCGTCCGGGCGGTCCGGGCCGCAGACGTAGCAGCCGGGGAAGGGGTGGTCCCGCAGGCCGGGGTACGCGGCCGAGGCGGCCGCCGCCGTCGCCGGGTCGACCGGGGCGACCGCCGCGGGCGGGTCGTCGGTCGGGTGGACCTGGGCGACGAGCTGCCCGTCCGGGTCGAGGACGTCGCCGTCAGCCAGGGTCAGCGGGGTCTCCAGCGGGGGCGGGCGGCGCAGCGTCACCTCGACCGGCCGGTCGCCCCCGTACGCCTCGGCGAAGACCCCGGCGCTCCACCCGCCGTTGCCCGATCCGGGCGGCCCGTTGAACCGGGACTCGATGATCATCGACGCACCTCCGTCGTGCCCGGCGCCGCCGCCGGGTCCGCCCGGGCAGCCTGCCACGCCGACCCGGCGGAAGGTCAGGTAGCCCGGGTCGGCGATTCGGGGCGGACCGCCGACCGCCGTTCACCGGATCGACATCCTTCGCCGGGGCGGCCGGCAACCCCGGACACCTACACAGGTCCCATGGCCGTTCTGCACGCCGCTGGCGCACCCCTGACGACCAGCGGATACACCCTGCTGATCGCCGACGACCCCACCCAGGTCGCGGCCGCGCAACGCCTGCGCCACGAGGTCTTCGCCACCGAGCTGGGCGCGACCCTGCGCCCGGGCGGGGCCGGGCTGGACGTCGACGACCTCGACACCCACTGCGACCACCTGATCGTGCGCGAGGAGCGCACCGGCGCGGTGGTCGGCACGTACCGGTTGCTGCCGCCGGGACGCACCGACCGCCGGTACGCCGAGAGCGAGTTCGACCTGACCTCCCTGGACCCGCTGCGCGACGTCCTGGTGGAGGCCGGCCGCTCCTGCGTCCACCCCGACCACCGCTCGGGCGCCGTGATCAACCTGATGTGGGCGGGCATCACCCGCTACCTGCACCTGCGCGGCTCCCGCTGGCTGGGCGGCTGCGCCTCGGTGCCGGTCGGCGACGGGGGCCGGGCCGCCGCCGAGGTGTGGGCCCGGGCCCGCGCCCGGCACCTGGCCCCGCCGCTGCTGCGGGTCCGTCCGCTGCGGCCCTGGTTCGCCGAGCCGGGGGCGGTCCCGCTGGACACCGCCGAGGGCGGCGCCGCCGGGCAGGCGCTGATCCCGCCGCTGCTGCGCGGCTACCTCCGGCTGGGCGCCTGGGTCGCCGGGGAGCCGGCGTACGACCCGGACTTCGGGGTGGCCGACTTCTACGTGCTCTTCTCCCTGGACCGGATGAACCCGCGCTACCTGCGGCACTTCCTCGGCGGGGCGCAGGAGTGAGCGCCGAGCTGTGGCGGCCCACCTCCGGCTGCGGTCCGGACTGCCTGCCGGTGTCGGGCCAGGTGCCCGCCGTGCCGGCCGCCCGGCGGGTGGCCCGGCTGCTGGGCGTACTCGGGATGCTGCTGGTGGGGGCCGGCCTGGCCGGCCTGCTGCCGGTGCTGCCGGCGGCGTCGCGCGCGACCGCGCTGCGCAACTGGGCGCGGGCGACGGCGCGCGCCCTCGGGGTGCGGCTGGAGGTGCGGGGCCGGCCGCCGCGCCGGCGCGCGCTGCTGGTCGCCAACCACGTCTCCTGGCTGGACGTGCTGGCGGTGCTGGCCATCACGCCGGCCCGGATGCTGGCCAAGCGGGAGGTCCGGGCCTGGCCGCTGGTCGGGGTGCTGGCCCGCGCGGGCGGCGCGCTCTTCGTCGACCGGGCCCGGCCCCGCGAGCTGCCGGCGACCGTCGCCCGGATCGCCGGGGCGCTGCGGGCCGGTGACCCGGTCGCGGTCTTCCCGGAGGGTACGACCTGGTGCGGCACCCTGACCGCCGGCGACTGCCGGCCGGGGCGGGGGTTCCGGCCGGCCGTGTTCCAGGCGGCGATCGACGCCGGGGCACCGGTGGTGCCGTTGCGCGTCGGCTACCGCTGCGCCGCGACCGGCGAGGCCACCACGGCGGCCGCCTTCCTCGGCGACGACACCCTCTGGCGGTCGGTACGCCGGGTGCTCGCCGCCCGCGACCTGGTGGTCACCGTCCGGGTCGCCGCGGCCCTGCACCCGGCCCCGGACGCGGACCGGCGGGCGCTGGCCCGGGCCGCCGAGTCGGCGGTCCACCTGGTGCCGGCCCGGCCCGTCACGCTCCGGCCGGTGACCGCGCCGGCCGCCGGCGGTCCCGTCGGGGCGGTCGTCCCGACCCCCGCGCCGGCGACCGCACGGAGGCTGGACCTGGCGGCCTGACGCGTACCCGACTCGCGACGTGTCTTGTCCTATCGCGATGTATCGCGTTACGCTCCTCCCGAGCGTGGGCCGCCGGCCGTGCGCATCGAGGGGAGGATGCCATGACCCGCTGGACGGTCGAGCAGCCGCGACGCTTCACCCTGGACGACCCGGTCACCGAGCTCGACGTGCGGCTGATCAGCGGCCGGCTCAACGTGGTCGCCACCGACGGCCCGGCCCGGGTCGACATCACCCAGGCCGGCGGCGAGGGCCGGCCGATCCACGTCGAGCACCGCGACGGCCGGCTCAGCATCGTCCAGGAGCGGAAGTTCCGCTGGTCGGAGGTGTTCCGGTGGGTCGGCCCACTGGCCCGCTGGCCCCGGGTCGACGTCTCCGTCGCGGTCCCCGCCCCCGTGGCGGCCACCCTCAAACTGATCGACGGCGCGCTGGTCGCCTCCGGGCTGCGCGGGCGGACCCGGGCCGACGTGACCTCCGGCCAGATCACCCTGATGGGGCTGCGCGGCGCCACCGCCGCGAAGATCGTCTCCGGTCCGGTGGAGGCGCTCGGGGTGGCCGGCGAGGTCACCCTGGAGACCGTCTCCGGCGAGGTCATCCTGGCCGACAGCGCGCCGGGCCAGGTCCGCGCGCACACCGTCTCCGGCGCGATCACCTGCGACTTCGACAACCCCCGCCGCAGCGAGATCCGGCTCAGCACCATCTCCGGCAGCATCACCGTCCGGGTCCGGGAGGACAGCGACCTCGCCGTCCGGCTGCACACCGCCTCCGGTCGCATCACCAGCGGCTTTCCGCAGGTGCTGGCCAGCCGGGGGCTGGCCGCGGTGCGCGACAGCGAGGGAGTCCTCGGGGCGGGCGAGGGTAAACTCTGGGCCTCCGCGACGTCGGGCAGCATCGCACTGCTCGCCCGTCCGGTGGACGACGACCGGGAGGAGCTGCCGTGACCGCCGTGTTCAGTCACGGGCGGCTCCGGCTCTACCTGCTCAAGCTGCTCGACGACGGCCCGAAGCACGGCTACGAGCTGATCCGGCTGCTGGAGGACCGCTTCCTCGGCCTGTACGCCCCGAGCGCCGGCACGATCTATCCCCGCCTGCAGCGGCTGGAGGTGGAGGGGCTGGTCACCCACACCGCGGCCGGCGGCCGAAAGGTCTACGAGATCACCGAGGCCGGCCGGGCGGAGCTGCGGCAGCGCGCCGCCGAGCTGGCCACCCTGGAGGCCGACATCACCGCCTCGGTGCAGGACCTCTCCACCCTCGCCGGGGAGATCCAGACCGAGGTTCGCGGCTCGGTCCGGGGCCTCAAGCGCGAGCTGCGCGAGGCGGCCCGGCAGACCCGGCAGGCCCGCTGGGACCGGCCGGTGCCGCCGCCGGCTCCCGCCCCCGCCGCCTCACCGCTGCTGACGGAGTTCGACCAGCGGCTGGCCGCCTTCACCATGGAGGTCGGCGGGCTGGTCCGGGCGCACCGACTCTCCGACAACCAGTTGCGTACGGCGATCCGGGTCCTCGACGGGGCGCTCGACGGGCTCCGCCGGCTGCTGCGCTGACGCGGCTCACAGGGTCTTTTCAGGAAGCGTCCAGCGCCGGCGCAGCCGCGTCGCGGATGATGGCGGGCATGGCCGCTACCCAGACCGAGGCGCGACTGCTCGTCGTCGAGGACGATCCCAACATCCTCGAACTGCTCTCCGCCAGCCTGCGCTTCGCCGGCTTCGACGTGGCCACCGCCACCAGCGGCAGCGCGGCGTTGAGCACCGCGAAGGACCACCGTCCCGACCTCGTGGTCCTCGACGTGATGCTGCCCGACCTGGACGGCTTCGAGGTCATCCGGATGCTCCGCGAGGGCGGCACCCGCACCCCGGTGGTGTTCCTGACGGCGCGGGACGCCACCGACGACAAGATCCGTGGGCTCACCCTGGGCGGCGACGACTACGTCACCAAGCCGTTCAGCCTGGAGGAGCTGACCGCCCGGATCCGCGCGGTGCTGCGGCGTACGGCCACCGGCGAGCACGCCCCCTCCCGGCTCACCTTCGCCGACCTGGAGCTGGACGAGGAGACCCACGAGGTGCACCGGGCCGGCCAGCGGGTGCAGCTCTCGCCGACCGAGTTCAAGCTGCTTCGCTACCTGATGCTCAACGCCAACCGGGTGCTCAGCAAGGCGCAGATCCTCGATCACGTCTGGAACTACGACTTCCGGGGCGACGACAACATCGTCGAGTCCTACATCTCGTACCTGCGCCGCAAGGTGGACAACACCCAGCCCCGGCTGATCCACACCCTGCGCGGGGTGGGCTACGTGCTGCGCAAGCCGACAGCGTGAGCGTCCTGCACGACGCGAAGGGTCGACTCCGCAGCGTCCCGTTGCGGATCAAGCTGGTCGCGTCGGTGCTCACGCTGGTCGCCATGGCGCTGGTCGTGATCAGTTCACTGACCACGTACTTCCTGCGCGACTACCTGATCAGCCAGGTCGACGAGCAGCTCCGGGGCGACAGCATGGAGGTGGCCGACGCGCTCGACCAGGCCCGGGGCGGCCAGATCCTGGTCGGTCTCCCCACTGACTACGTCGCCGCGCAGGCCTCTCCGGAGCTGGGGGTTCGGCCCGCCTCCCGCTACTCCGGCCTGGGTGCGGAGGAGCTGCCGCCGCTGCCGTCCGACGTGCAGGGCTTCGCCGACCAGGTGGGCGCACCCTTCACCGTCCGGTCCCAGGACGGCAAGACCCGGTGGCGGATGCTCTACACCGACCTGGGGAACGGCCGCGTCCTGGCGCTCGGCCAGCACCTGACCGACGTCGACCTGGCCGTCAAGCGGCTGGTCTGGATAGACCTCCTGGTCGGCGGGGCGGTGCTGATCCTGCTCGCCTCGATCGGCGCGGCGATCGTGCGGACCAGCCTCAAGCCGCTGGTGGAGATCGAGCGCACCGCCGCCGCGATCGCCGGTGGCGACCTCACCAGACGGGTGCCCGACCCGGAGGAGGGGCAGGAGTGCGCGACCTCCGAGCTGGGCCGGCTCTCCCGCGCCCTGAACGCGATGCTGGCCCAGATCGAGGCCGCCTTCACCGCCCGGGCCGCGTCGGAGACCGCCGCCCGCTCGGCCGAGGCCGGCGCCCGGGACGCGGCACACGCCGCGCAGATCTCCGAGGCGCGGGCCCGCCGCTCGGAGGAGCGGATGCGGCAGTTCGTCGCGGACGCCTCGCACGAGCTGCGTACCCCGCTGACCACCATCCGGGGCTTCGCCGAGTTGTACCGGCAGGGCGCGGCCCGCGCGCCCGAGCAGACCGCCGACCTGCTGCGCCGCATCGAGGACGAGGCGGCCCGGATGGGGCTGCTGGTGGAGGACCTGCTGCTGCTGGCCCGGCTGGACCGGGAACGGCCGCTCTCGCTGGCCCCGATCGAGCTGCCGGTGCTCGCCTCCGACGCCGTGCAGGCCGCGCGGGTGGTCGCCCCCGACCGGCGGATCGAGCTGGAGATCGAGCCCGGCTCGGGCCCGCTGGTGGTGCACGGCGACGACGCCCGGTTGCGGCAGGTGATCGGCAACCTGATGACCAACGCGCTCACCCACACCCCGCCCGAGGCGTCGGTGACCCTGCGCCTGCGCGCCGAGCCGGGGAACCTGGCCGTGGTCGAGGTGGCCGACACCGGTCCGGGCCTCACCCCGGAGCAGGCCGAGCGGGTGTTCGAGCGCTTCTACCGTGCCGACGCGGCCCGGACCCGCCGGGCGAGCGGGATCACCAGCACCGGGCTGGGGCTGGCCATCGTCGCCGCCCTGGTCGCCGCCCACCACGGCACCGTGCAGGTCGCCGAGACCCCGGGCGGCGGGGCGACCTTCCGGGTCCGGCTGCCGCTGCTGCCGGACGCCGACGGCGAGATCGAGTGACTTTCAGAAAACATTCAGGCGGGTTCCAGGCTGGTGCCAGTGCGACGGGAGAAAGTGGAGTCATGACCGAGTTCGAGACCGACCCGCAGCGGCGGCCGGCCGCCCCCGACGCGGAGCCGTCGCACCCCACCGCCGAGCTGTCCCCCGTCGAGCGTGGGCAGTCCGACTCCACCGAACCTCGCCCGGCCGCCCCGGGCGACGCCGCCGGCACCGCGGGGGAGCCGGCCGGCACCCAGCCGAGCGCCGCCACCACGCCGGACGCCCAGACCTCGGCCGCCCCGTACGCCGGCCAGACCTCCGCCGGCCCGTACCCGGGTGCCGGGCAGACCTCCGCCGCGCCGTACGCCGGCCAGACTCCCGGTGCCGGGTACCCGTCGGCCGGGTACCAGCAGGCGGGTCAGGTCTCCGCCGCGCCGTACCCGGGCGGGGCGCACGGTGGCGACCAGGCCTACCGACCCGGCTACCAGCCGTATCCGTCCGCCGGTCAGTACCCGGCCGCCGGCTACCAGCCCGGGCAGCCCGGGCAGCAGTCCGGCTGGCCGGCGGGCTACCCGGGTGCGCAGGGGCCCGGTGGGCCGGTCCCGCCGCAGCACGGCGGGCAGCCGGTGCCGCCGTGGGCCGCCGGCCCGCGCCCCTCGAAGGTGGCCAAGTTCGTCGGCGCCGGCGTGGCGGTCTTCGCCCTGATGCTCGGCTCCGGCGTGGCCGGCGGCGCGCTCGCTCTCGCGGTCGACGGCGACTCCGGCGGCATCACCCGCACCTACTCGGCAGCGCCGGTGATCAACAGCGCCGACCTGCCGAAGATCGCCGCCGCCGTGCAGGACAGCGTGGTCTCCATCATCACGGGCAACGGCGAGGGCTCCGGCGTGATCCTGAGCGCGGACGGCTTCGTGTTGACCAACAACCACGTGGTCGCCTCCGCCTCCGGCGACACGGTCCGGGTGGTCTTCGCCGACGGCAAGACCGCCCAGGCCAAGATCGTCGGTACCGACCCGAAGACCGACCTCGCCGTGGTCAAGGCCAGCGGCGTCAGCGACCTGAAGGCCGCGAAGTTCGGCGACAGCGACGGGATGCAGGTCGGCGACCAGGTGCTCGCCCTGGGCAGCCCGCTGGGCCTGCAGGGCTCGGTCACCGCCGGCATCCTCAGCGCCCGGGACCGGACCATCCAGGCCGGCGAGAACGGGCAGCAGAACCCGCAGCAGGGCGCCAGCTCGATCTCCGGGCTGCTCCAGACCGACGCACCGATCAACCCCGGCAACTCCGGCGGCGCGCTGGTCAACACCCGGGGCGAGGTGATCGGCATCAACACCGCGATCGCCACCGCCGGACAGGGCAGCAGCGGCAACATCGGGGTCGGCTTCGCGATCCCCAGCAACAAGGCCAAGGACGTCGCCGAGAAGCTCCAGCGCGGCGAGAAGGTCAGCCACCCGTCCCTCGGGGTGAGCGTCAACGCCGCCGAGGACGGCGGGGCGCTGGTCGCCGCCGTCGTGCCGGGCAGCGCCGCCGAGAAGGCCGGCATCCAGCGGGGCGACGTGATCACCAGGTTCGGCGACAAGGTGGTCAACGACTCCAACGACCTGGTCGGCGCCGTGCAGGCCGGCAAGGTCGGCGACCGGGTCGAGGTGACCTACAAGCGAAATGGTGCGGAGGCGAAGGCAACCGTGACGCTCGCCGAGACGTCATAACACCAGACCTGCCTCCTCCGGGGCGGCGGGTGGCGGGGCCAAGGGGGTTGGCTCCGTCACCCGTCGCCTTTTTTCGCACCCCGCCCCCCGACGCCGGTCCGGTGCCGGTTCACCCCGCCAGGGTGAGCCGGCCTCACCCGAGGAGTCGGCATCCTCGCCAGGAGCCGACCGCACGGGAGGGGACGCCATGACGACGGCAGCGGCCACCCGCACCGATTCGCACATCCAGCGCGACGTGCTCGACGAACTGGCCTGGGACCCGCAGGCCCAGCCGCACGAGATCGGGGTGAGCGTCGCCGACGGCGTGGTCACCCTGACCGGCCGGGTGGACAGCTACGCCCGCAAGTGGGCGGCGCAGCGCTGCGCGCACCGGGTACGAGGCGTGCGTGCGGTCGCCGACGACATCGAGGTACGCCTGCCCGGCCTGGACGGCCAGGACGACGGCGAACTCGCCCTCGCCGCCGTACGGGCGCTGGAGTGGGACAGCTTCGTGCCCGCCGAGCGGCTGGACGTGACGGTCTCCGACGGCTGGCTGATGCTGCGCGGCGAGGTGGAGTTCGGCTACCAGCGGCGTACCGCCGAGCAGGAGCTGCGCCGGCTGCGGGGCGTACGCGGGGTGACCAACCTGGTCGAGGTGGTGCCGCCGGCCCCGCCCAGCGCCGAGCAGACCGCCCTGGACCTGCGCCGGGCGTTGCGCCGCCGGACCGGCACCGAGGCGATCACCGTGGAGCTGGCCGGCGACACCGTCGTCCTGGGCGGCACCGTCCGCTCCTGGTGGGAGCGGGACGAGGCGGAGCGGGTCGCCTGGTCGGCACCGGGCGTGCGGGCCGTCGACGACCGTCTCGTCGTCACCGGGTGAGCCGCCCGTCGCGTCCGACGAATGTCCGTTTAGCGCAGCCGGGGTGGGGAAATCGCCGCCGATCCCGCTCACCGGGAAGCAACGGGGAGGACCTGTGGCCGTGACCCACCGTCCGTCGGAGAGCCCGCCGGGAGGGCCGCTGCGGATCGCGATGGTGGTCCCACCGTGGCTGTCGGTGCCGCCGCCCGGGTACGGCGGGCTGGAGCAGGTGGTGCACGGGCTGGTGGACCGCCTGGTCGAGCGCGGCCACGCGGTGACCCTGTTCGGCGCGGGCCGGCACAACGGCACCGCCGCCGACTTCGTCTCCACCGTCGAGGACCTCCAGTACGAAAGGCTGGGCGAGGCGCTGCCGGAGCTGGCCCACCTGGCCCGGGTGAGGCATCTGGTCACCGCGGCCGACTTCGACGTGATTCACGACCACACCACGATCGGCCCGCTGGTCGCCGGCCGGCGGGCGGTGCCGACCGTGGCCACCGTGCACGGCAACCCCGTCGGCGAGTACGGCACCGTGCTCAGCGACGTCGACCGGGACGTGGGGCTGGTCGCCATCTCGCACGCGCAGCGCCGGCTGAACCCGGGCCTGCCCTGGGTGGGGACCGTGCACAACGCGATGGACGTGCGGGAGTTCCCGCACAAGCAGGGCCCCGGCCGGGGCCCGGTGCTCTGGCTGGCCCGGTTCAGTCCGGACAAGGGCCCGGACCTCGCGATCCGCGCCTGCCGGGCGGCCGGCCTGCCGCTGACCCTGGCCGGCAAGTGCAACGAGCCCGCCGAGCGGCGCTACTTCGCCGAGGTCGTCGAGCCGCTGCTGGACGAGGACGTCACCGTGGTGTTCAACGCCGACCGGGAGGCGACCATGCGGCTGATGGTGGACGCGCGCTGCCTGATCATGCCGATCCAGTGGGACGAGCCGTTCGGCATCGTGATGGTGGAGGCGATGGCGACCGGTACGCCGGTCGTGGCGCTGCGGCGCGGCGCCGTACCGGAGCTGGTGGTGGACGGGGTCACCGGGCTGATCCGGGACCACGCCGAGGAGCTGCCGGCGGCGCTGCGCGCGGCGGACCGGCTGGACCCGCAGGCCTCCGTCGCGCACGTGGCCCGGAGCTTCTCCACCGACGGGATGGCGGAGGGCTACGAGGCGGTGTACCGGCGGCTCGCCTTCGGCGCCGCCGCGCCGGCCCGGGAGCCGACGCCGGTCGCCACCCGCTGACCACGGGCAGCGGGACCGGCGCAGCCCCGACCGGAGGTCAGACCCGGCTGGTGCCGAGGTCCACGATGGCCGCGTCGAGGCGGCGCGCGTACGCCGGGGTGATGCCGCCCTCGTCGACGCGGTGGGTGACCTTCTCGCGCAGCAGCGCCACCGGCTCGGCCAGGTCGGACCGCCCGTCGGCGGCCGACCGGGTCAGGTTGGCCAGCACGTTGCGCAGGTCGGTGCCGACGTCGGCGCGGACGTCGCCGCTGCGCACCCCGTCGTCGATGAGTCGGCGCAGCCGCTCGGCGGCCTCGGTGAGCCCACCGGCGCCCTGCCCGCCGTCCGGGGCGGGTCGCGGTCGGGACGGCGGCGCGCTGGTCGCCGCCGCGGTCGACTCGGGTGGGAATGTGGACGGTTCGGCGGGCGGGATCGTCGGCTGCACCGCCGGGGCGCCGGTCCGCCGGGCGTCCGGCGGCGGCGTCGACTCCGGCACCAGGGTCGGGGCGAGCAGCGCGGCGGCCGTGGTCACCACCACCAGCGCGGCCACCACCAGCAGCGGCCGCCGTCGCCGCAGCGGCCCTCCGGCCTGCGCGGATCGCCCGGCCGGTTCCGCCTGCCCGGCTGCCTGCCCGGTTGCCTGGCCGGGCAGCGCGGGCAGGGTCACGGTCGGCGCGAGCATCGTGGCCGCCTGCGGGTCGCCGGGCAGCAGCTGGTCGCGCAGCGCCGCGGCCACCTGGTGCGCGGTGGGCCGGTCGCGCGGGTCGCGGGCCAGGCAGCGCAGACAGGTACGGGCGACCGCCGGCGGCAGCCCCGGCACACCGTCCAGGGTGGGCGGTTCGTCGGCGGCCAGCGCCTCGCCGAGCTGCTCCCAGGTGTCCGCCGGGTACGGCACCTGGCCGGTCAGCGTCTCGTAGAGCAGCACGCCGAGGGAGTAGACGTCGGTGGCCGGCTGGGCCGGCGCTCCGTCCAGCCGCTCCGGCGCGACGTACGCGGGGGTGCCGAAGGTGCCGCCGTCCTCGTCCTCGTCCGGGGCGCCGACGTGGGTGGCGATGCCGAAGTCCAGCACCTTCGCGCCGACCCGGGTCATCATCACGTTGGACGGGGTGATGTCCCGGTGCACGATGCCGAGCCGGTGCGCGGCCGCGAGGGCCTCGGCGACCTGGGCACCCACCTCGACCGCCTCGGCCCAGGGCAGCGGCCCCTCGGTGAGCCGGTGCTCCAGCTCCTCCCCGGTGAGCAGTTCCATCACCACGAACGAGGTGATCGAGCCGTCCGGGGCGAGCGTCTCGCCGTAGTCGTGCACCGAGGTCACGTGCGGGTGGACCAGCTGGGCGGCGGAGCGGGCCTCCTCGCGGACCATGTCCCGGAAGCGGGCGTCCGTGGCCAGGGAGGGGGCGAGCACCTTGACCGCGACGATCCGGTCGAGCACCTCGTCGCGGGCCCGCCAGATCACCGACATGCCACCGGCCCCGATCTGGTCGACGAGCCGGTACCGGCGGGCCAGCAACCTGCCGGCGTGCAGCGCTGCCATCAGTGATCGCACCTGCCTGGGGGTGGGGGCGGTATCAGGTTGCGGGAATGTGTCCGCCGTGTCAACGGTCGTCCGGATTGGCGGTCACCCTCCGTCGTGGACGGCTCGCACGCCGCCACCTGGGCCCGGCCGCACCCGGGTGACCAGCGGCTGGACCCGGTCGGGCGGCGGGCACGTGCCAGGATGAACGACATGGCTGGGGGTCCGGTGGCGTTCGTGCTCGGCGGCGGGGGAGTGCTCGGCGCGGTCGAGGTGGGCATGCTGCGCGCGTTGTTCCGCGCCCGGATCCGCCCGGACGTGGTGCTCGGCACCTCCATCGGGGCGGTCAACGGCGCGCTGGTCGCCGCCGACCCGTCCGAGGCGGTCACCGACCGGCTGGTCCGGCTCTGGGCCTCGCCGGAGGCGAGCGAGGTGTACGGCGACTCGGTCGCCCGCCAGCTGCGCCGGTTCGCCGCGCGTACCCACCTGCACTCGCCCCGGCCGCTGCGCAAGCTGCTGGAGTCCGAACTGGGCGCCGAGACCACCTTCGCCGACCTGAAGGTGCCGTTCCGCTGCTGCGCGGCGAACATCGAGCGGGCCGCCGAGCACTGGTTCGACAGCGGTCCGCTGGTGCCGGCCGTGCTCGCCTCGGCCTCCGTGCCGGGGCTGCTGCCACCGGCCCGGATCGACGACCAGCACTACGTCGACGGGGGGATCGTCAACTCCATCCCGATCGGCGAGGCGGTCGCGCTGGGCGCGCGGCAGATCTTCGTACTCCAGGTGGGTCGGATCGAACGGGAGCTGACGCCGCCCCGGCGGCCCTGGGAGATCGCCCAGGTCGCGTTCGAGATCGCCCGGCGGCACCGGTTCGCCCGGGAGATGGCGGCGCTGCCCGACGGGGTGGAGGTGCACGTGCTGCCCACCGGTGGGCTGAATCCCCGGGACGACAGCCCGTGGGCCTACCGGGACATGGCGGCGGTGGGGCGGCGGATCAGCCGGGCCTACACCGCCTCCCGGCACTACCTGGCCACCCAACTGGACCGCTGATGCCGCTGCCACCCCGGTGGGTACGCCGGATGCTGCTGGCCCCCGGCGTGGTGCTGCTCGCGCTGGCGGTGGTCACCACGGTGCCGGTCTGGGCGCTGCTCGGCCTGGCGCTGTCGCCCTTCGTGCCCGGCCGGCTGCGGCCGCTGCGCCTGCTCTGGATCGGCTCCGTCTACCTGGTCTGGGACGCGGCGGCGCTGGCCGCGCTCTTCCTGCTGTGGCTGGCGTCCGGGTTCGGGCTGCGCAAGCGTTCGCCGGCCTTCCAGCGCGCGCACTACGCGCTCGCCGGCCGCTTCCTGCGGGTGCTCTTCTGGCAGGCCCGCTGGACGCTGCGGTTGAGTATCGACGTGGTCGGCACCGACCCGGACACGGCCCTGCCCGGCCGCCCGGAGCTGGTGCTCTGCCGGCACGCCGGACCGGGCGACTCGTTCATCCTGATCCACGCGCTGGTCAACTGGTTCCACCGCGAGCCGCGGATCGTGCTCAAGGAGAGCCTCCAGTGGGACCCGGCGATCGACGTGCTGCTCAACCGGCTGCCCAACCGGTTCATCGCGCCCGGTCCGGACGGCCGTGACTCGGCGGTCCGGCAGATCGGCCAGCTCGCCACCGACCTCGACGACGACGACGCGTTCGTGATCTTTCCGGAGGGCGGCAACTTCACGCCCGGCCGCCGGCTGCGGGCCATCGCCCGGCTTCGCGCGCTCGGGCTGGAGCGGATGGCGTCGCGCGCCGAGCGGATGCGGCACGTGCTGGCACCTCAGCCCGGCGGACTGCTCGCCGCGCTGGACGCCGCCCCGGACGCCGGGGTGATCTTCGTGGCGCACACCGGGCTGGACCGGATGCTCACCGTGGCCGACGTCTGGCGGGAGCTGCCGATGGACAAGCGGATCGTGATGCGCTTCTGGTCGGTGCCGCCGGAGGAGGTGCCGACCGACCGGCAGGAGCGCATCGACTGGCTCTTCGACTGGTGGGCCCGGATCGACACCTGGATCGCCGCCAACCGCGACGGCGTGTCCACCGGCTGACCGCGCGGGTCGGGGCCGCCTGTGGCGACGCCGCGTAGGGTGCGCTGATGGAACAGATCTGCGTGGTCACGACGGTGGTGGACGCGCGCCCGGTCGCGGACGCGCTCGCGGCCGAGGCGGTCGCCGGGCGGCTGGCGGCCTGCGCGCAGGTGGGCGGCCAGGTCGACAGCACGTACTGGTGGCGGTCCGCCGTCGAGACCGGCACCGAGTGGTCGGTGCAGTTCAAGACCGCCCCCGACCGGGTGGTCGCGCTGGTCGACCGGATCCGCGCCGCCCACCCGTACGAGGTGCCGGAGATCCTGGTGTCCCGGGTGGAGTGCGGGGAGCCGGCGTACGCCGCCTGGGTGCAGGAGAACACGCGTACCTAGGTGTACCTGGCCGAGCAAATGGCCGGATCGATCAGGAATCGAGAAGTGTGGTCCTGGTGCCGCGCCTAACGTGATCGTCATGGACATCACCATTCACACCAGCTTCCTGCCGCACGTCGACCCGGACGCCTCCCTGGCCTTCTACCGCGACGTCCTCGGCTTCGAGGTCCGCAACGACGTCGGACAGGGCAAGATGCGGTGGATCACCGTCGGCCCCGTCGGCCAGCCCGACACGTCCATCCTCCTGGCGCCGCCGGCCGCCGACCCCGGGGTCACCGAGGACGAGCGCCGCACCATCGCCGAGATGATGGCCAAAGGCACCTACGGCTGGATCCTGCTGGCCACCCACGACCTCGACGGCACGTTCGAGAAGCTGCAGGCCGGCGACGCCGAGGTCGTCCAGGAGCCGATCGAGCAGCCGTACGGCATCCGCGACTGCGCCTTCCGCGATCCCGCGGGCAACCTGGTTCGCATCCAGGAGCTTCGCTGAGCCCTCCGGTCGTCGAGCACCCGGCCGCCTGCTCGGCAGGCGACCCGGGGTGCTCGCGGGCATCGATGAAAGGAGTACTCCCATGTGCCACCCCTCATGGGGGCGCGCACTCGCGGAGGCGCAGCGCCTGAATGACCTCGCGCGGCTGCGCCGGGTCCGCGACCGGATCGACCGGGAGTACGCGCGGCCGCTGGACGTCGAGGCGCTCGCCCGCGGCGCGAACATGTCGGCCGGTCACCTCAGCCGCCAGTTCCGGCAGGCCTACGGCGAGTCGCCGTACTCCTATCTGATGACGCGGCGCATCGAGCGCGCCATGGCGCTGCTGCGCCGTGGCGACCTGAGCGTCACCGAGGTCTGCTTCGCGGTCGGCTGCTCGTCGCTGGGCACCTTCAGCACCCGCTTCACCGAGCTGGTCGGCATGCCGCCCAGCGCCTACCGGCGTCGTGCGACGGGCGCTGCGGCGGGGATGCCGCCGTGTGTGGCGAAACACTTGACCAGACCGGTCAGGAATCGAGAAGCGCCGGTCGCCGAGCCGCACCTAGCGTGACGACCATGGCAAACATCGAATCCGTCACCCTCGAAGTGGCCGACCCCACGGCCGCCCAGCGCTTCTACACCGCCGCCTTCGGGTTGGACACGCAGATCCGCCTGCGGGCCTCGGCGGCACCGACGACCGGCTTCCGTGGGTTCATGCTGGCCCTCACGGTGTCCCAGCGGGCCACCGTCGACGGCTTCATCGGCGCTGCCCTGGACGCCGGCGCCACGTCGCTGAAGCCGGCCGCGAAGTCGCTCTGGGGCTACGGCGGTGTCGTACAGGCCCCGGACGGGACGATCTGGAAGGTCGCGACCTCGGCGAAGAAGGACACCGGCCCGGCGACCCGGCAGATCGACGAGATCGTGCTCCTGCTGGGGGTCGCGGACGTGGCCGCGAGCAAGCGGTTCTACGTCGAGCGCGGCCTTGCCGTGGCGAAGAGCTTCAGCCGCATGTACGTCGAGTTCGCTGCCGGGTCGAGTCCCGTCAAGCTGGCGCTGTACCGGCGCCGTGCCCTTGCCAAGGACGTCGGCGTCGCTCCCGACGGCACCGGATCGCACCGGCTCATGATCGGCGGCCCTGCCGGGCCGTTCACCGACCCGGACGGGTTCGCCTGGGAGGCCGTCTCGCTGGCACCCACGCCCTGACGGCTGCGTGCCCTGTCCGGCGGCCGATCACGAGACGGCCGCCGGGTGAACCGACCGATGACCGCCGGAGCCCATTCCCTGAAGGAAGGGCTCGCCACGAAGTGACTGGGGGAAGCATGACGGGCGCGCCGCCGCGTGGGCTTGAGGAGAGGCTGCGGGACACCCGCGCGAAACTGGATAGCGAGGTCGATCTCTGGGTCGCGACGTCGGGCTCCCCGGGCGGCGTCCACCTCATTCCGCTCTCGTACCTCTGGGACGGGACCGCGTTCGTCATCTCGACGTCGCGCGCCTCGGTCACCGGCCGCAACCTGCTGGCGGACGGCCGGGTGCGGCTCAGCCTCGGGCCGACGCGCGACGTCGTGATCGTCGACGGCACCGCCGAGCCGGTGGCCATCGCCGACCTCGGCCAGCAGGCGGGCGACGCGTTCGCGGCCAGGACCGGTTTCGACCCGCGCGAACTCGACGAGCCCTACCAGTACTTCCGGATCCGGCCGCGACGCATCCAGGCCTGGCGCGAGGTGAACGAGATGCGGGGACGGGTCCTCATGCGCGACGGCCGCTGGCTCGGCTGACCGTCGCAGGGAAACCGCACCGGTACACCTAGGTACGCGCACTCTGGGCGCGCCCCCGCCCGGCCGCGAGGATGGCCGGGTGGAGAACACCGGCTACCCCTGCCCCGGCTGCGGCGCGCCCGCCGATCTCGTCCGCGGCTGCTCCGGCTGCGGCCGCCCGCCGTACCCGCCCGCCGCCGAGGTGATCCGGCTGGACGCGGAGATCCGGGCGCTCGGTCAGGAGGTGGAGCGGGCCCGCGAGGCGTACCAGGGGCTCGCCGGTCGGCTGCTCGCGGCGCAGCGCCGGCGGGCGGAGCTGGCGGCCCGGGTCCGCGCGGAGGTCGCCCGGCCGGTGCCGGCCGGTCCGTTGCCCCCGGTACCGCCGGTCCGGGTCCGACCCGCCCCGGTCCCGCCGCCGCCGGGACGGCCGGAGACCTCCACCCGGACGGTGCAGGGGCTGCTGTTCGTCCTCGGCGGGCTGCTGCTCGGCACCGCGGCGGTGGTCTTCACCGCCGTGGCCTGGGCCGCCGTCGGGGTCGCCGGGCGGGCCGCGATCCTGGCCGCGTTCACCGTGCTGGCTCTGGCCGCGCCGCTGGTCGCGGCGCGGCGCGGGCTGCGGGGCACCGCGGAGACCTTCGCCGCGGTGGGGCTGCTGCTGGTGGTCCTCGACGGGTACGCCGCCTGGGCGGTGGACCTGTTCGGCGTGGCCGACTGGCCGGGCACCCGGTACGCCGCGCTGGTCGGGGGGGCCGGCGCGGCCATCGCCGCCGGGTACGCCCGGCTCAGCCGGTTGACCGTGCCCTGGTTCGCGGCGCTCCTCGTCGCGCAGCCGGTGCTGCCGCTGGCGGCGGTGGCGGCCCGCCCCGATGCCGCCGGGTGGGCCCTGGTCCTGCTCGGGGTGGCGTTGCTCGACCTCGTGGTGGTGGTCGCGCTGCGTCGCCGCTCCGCGGCGCCGGCCGGGCGTTCCGAGCCCGGTCCGGTGCCGTCCCCGGCCGCCGCTCCGGTTCCGCCCGGTGCGGCCACCGCTGGTGGGGCGGACCAGGACACGGCCACCGGCCAGCCGGCGTCGGCGGGGGCCGGTGGGGGGCCGGCGGTGGTCGGCGGGGGGACGCCGGCCGCTGGGCCGGGGGCGCGGATCGGGGGGCCGGCGGCCGGTGGGGGACCGGTCGCCGGGCCGCGCGTCCCGGCCGTCGTGCGGGCCGGACAGGTGCTCGCCTGGCTCGGCTTCGGTGGCGCGACGGCGCTCGCCGCCGGCTGCGCGCTGGTGCCGCTGGCCTGGGGCCGGGCCGCCGGCCGGCCGCTGCTGGCCGGGGCGCCGCTGCTGCTGGTGGGGCTGGTCCTGCTCGGCGCGGCGTGGACCGCCGGCGGCCGGTTGTTCCGTCAGGTCGCGGCGGCGCTGCTGGTGCCGCTGCTGGCCGCCGCGCTGCTCCGCCCGGTGGCCGAGCTGCGCCCCGGGGTGCTGCTGGTGGCGGCCGCCCTGGTGACCGCCGCCCTGGCCGGGGCGGCCCGGGTGGCCCCGGCGCGGCTGCGCTCCGGCCCCCGGGTCGGCGCCCTGCTCGTCGCCGGCGCGCTGGCCCAGGTGGGTGTCCTGGCCACCCTGCTGGTCGCCGGTGGCGCGGTGGCCCGGTCGCTGCCCGGGTGGCGGGGCGCGGCGGCCGGCCCGGCGGTCGGCTGGGGCTGGCAGCTTCCGGTCGCCGTCGCGCTGACGGCCGCCGCGATCGGCCTGCTGCTGCCCCGGGGCGCCCGCCCGGTGACCGGGCTGGTCGGTGTCGCGCTGACCGCGTCCGCCCTGCCGGCGGTGGCCGCCACGCCGTGGCCGGCGGCGCTCGCCGTCGATCTCGTCGTCGGGGTGGCACTCCTGCTGGCCGTCGTCCGGCCGGCTCGCCGCACCCCGACCGTGGTGGTCGGGTCGCTGGCCGGCGCGGCGCTGCTCGGGCACGGTCTGCTGGTGGCCCTGGCCGCGCCGGGCGGCATGCTGGTGACGCTCGGGGTGCTGCTGCCCGCCGGGCTGGCGGTGGCGGCCCTCGCCCGCCGGGGGACCCCGGCGCAGCGCGCCGTCGCCGGAGGCGGGCTGGCCGTGGCGCTGCTCGCCGTGCCGGCGGGGACGGTCGTCGCGCTCCTCGCCGCCGGCTCGGCCCCCTGGTGGCAGCTGCGGGCCGGCTTCGCCGCCGCCGTGGTCCCGCTGCTCGCCCTCGGCGCGGTCCGCCGCCACTGGCCCGACCTCGACGGGTACGCCTCGACCGCCGCCGCCGTGGCGCTCGGCGTGCTCGGGCTGGCGCCGGTGGTCGTACCGGCCGCCGAACCGGTCCCGCTCTACGCCGCGCTCGCCGCGCTGCTGCTGGTGGTCGTCGACCGGGCCACCCCGGCGTCGGCCGTCGGTCGGGTGGTGGCCGCCGCGCTGGCCGTGGTCGCGGCGCTCGCCGCCGCCCCGGTGGCCGTGACGGCGTTGCTGTCCCCGTACGACGGGCCGGTCGAGCCCTGGTCGGGCGTACCCGCGACCGGGCCGCTGCCCGGCGGGTGGGCCGGTGGCGCGGCCCTGCTGGTGCTGGCGGTCGCCGCCGCGCTGGTCGGCCGGCGGACCGGGGGCGGCGCGGCCGTCCCGGCCCTGCTGGCACTGCCCTTCGCCGCCGCCGCGCTGCCGGTGCTGCTGGCGGCGGCCGGCGTGCCCTGGCCGGTGGTGCCGGCGGTGGCGCTGCTCACCGGGCTGGCCGCCCTGCTGGCCGCCGCGCTGCGGCGCCCGGGCCCCCTGCTGGGCGCGGTCGCGGTGCCGGTGGGGGCGCTCTGGACCGTGGCCGGGCTGACCGGGCTGCTCGCCACCCGGGCCGGCACCCTCGCCGGCCTGGCGCTGCTGGTCGTGGCGGCGGCGGTGGCCGGCGTCGCCGGGCGGCGGGCCGAGGTGCGGCTGCTCGGCTTCCTGGTGGCGGTCGCCGCGGCCACCGGCTTCGCGGTGACTGCCTCGCTGGCCGCGGGGCTGCCGCTGCGGGCCGCCGGCTTCGCGGTGCTCGCGGTGGCGGTGGCGGTGCTGTACGCCGCGCCGCCGCTGGCCCGGCGCACGCCGGTGACCGGACGGGCGTCCGAGGGCGCGGCCCAGGCCGTGGCGCTGGTGGCGCTCCTGCTCACCGCGTCCGCCCCGCGCCACGCGGCGGCGGTCTGTGTGCTCTGGGGCGCGGCGGTGGCGCCGCGGGTGCTGCGTCGCGGCGAGTCCGCCGACCGGCGGTGGGCCTTCGCGGGCATCGCCGGCGGCAGCGAACTGCTCGGCGCCTGGCTGCTGCTCGCCGCCGGCGGGGTGGTGCTGCTGGAGGCGTACACCCTGCCGGCGGCGGGGCTGGCGCTGGTCGCCGGGGTGGTCGCGCTGCGTACCCGGCCGGGGTTGACCAGCTGGCTGGCGCTCGGTCCCGGGCTGGCCGCCGGGCTGCTGCCCGGCCTGGTGTCGGTGCTGGTCGCCCCCGAGCCCCAACCCTGGCGACGGCTGCTGCTCGGGGTCGCCGCGCTGGCCGTGGTGCTCGCCGGGGCCACCCGGCGCTGGCAGGCGCCGGTGGTGCTCGGGGGGACCACGCTGACCCTGCTGGCCCTGCACGAGCTGGTCCGCGGCTGGGACCTGCTGCCCCGGTGGATCTTCCTGGCCGTCGGCGGGCTCGCGTTGATCGCCCTCGCCGCCACCTACGAGCGGCGGCGCCGTGACCTGACCCGGCTGCGCGCGGCCGTCGGCCGAATGGGCTGAGGTAGGGGCAACACCACCACGAATCGGGGTGTTGCCATGATTACCAGGCGCAACCGTCGCCGCGAGAATCAAGGGTGGGCCCGCCAACGGGTGCGGCCCCGATCGAGGACAGGGAGCGGAGATGGCGCGTTCAGCGGTGGCGGACCAACCGGTACGACGCGGCAGTGACTATGCCGTGTTGTCCCGACGGATCAGCGAGGCGGGCCTGCTCGAGCGCCGCCCCGGCCGGTACGCGGTGCGCATCGCGCTGGCGGCGACCTTCTTCCTGGCGGGCTGGGCCGCGGTGGTGGCGGTCGGCGACTCGTGGGCGCAGCTGCTGATGGCGGTGGGCATGGCGGTGGCCACCACCCAGGTCGCCTTCCTCGGCCACGACGCCGGGCACCGGCAGATGTTCCGCCGCCGGGGCCCGAGCGAGCTGGCCGGTCTGCTCGCCGGCAACCTGGCGGTCGGGCTCAGCTACGGCTGGTGGGTCGACAAGCACAACCGGCACCACGCCAACCCGAACCACACCGACGAGGATCCGGACGTCGGCGGCGGCGCGCTGGTCTGGACGTACGAGCAGGCGGCGGCGACGCCGCCCTACCTGCGCTGGCTGGCGCGGCGGCAGGCCTGGCTGTTCTTCCCGATGCTGCTGCTGGAGGGCTTCCACCTGCACGTGGCCAGCATCAAGGCGCTGGTCGGTCGGTCGGACGGCGGCTGGTCCACGCCGATGCGGCACCGGGGCGTGGAGGGGCTGCTGCTCGTCGCGCACACCGTCGGCTACCTGGGGCTCATCTTCGCCGTGATGTCGCCGGCGAAGGCGCTCGCCTTCATCGCCATCCACCAGGGGCTCTGGGGCCTCTACATGGGCTGCGCGTTCGCCCCGAACCACAAGGGCATGCCGATGCCGACGGAGGAAGACAACCTGGACTACCTGCGCAAGCAGGTGCTCACCTCGCGCAACGTGCGGGGCGGCCGGTTCGTCGACGTCGCACTGGGCGGGCTCAACTACCAGATCGAGCACCACCTGTTCCCGAACATGCCGCGGGGCAACCTGCGCCGGGCGCAGCCGATCGTGCAGGCGTACTGCGCCGAGCGCGAGGTGCCGTACGTCGAGACCGGGCTGGTCGAGTCGTACCGGCAGGCGCTGGCGCACCTGCACGAGGTGGGCCGGCCGCTGCGCGGCTGACCCTCGTACGCACGACGGGGCGGCACCGGTCACGGTGCCGCCCCGTCGCGTCGGGGTGCGGGGCGGTCAGCCGCCGAACGCCTTGATCAGCTCTTCCGGAGCCTCCTGGGTCTGGCTGGCCGGCGGCTTCTGCGGGGCGACGGCCGCGCCGAAGTCGGTGTAGGTGGTCTTGAGCTTGCCGGCTGCCGGGGACAGCACGGTGGTGTCGACGACCAGCTCGATCAGTCGGCCCTGGTCGTCGGTCTTCGCGGTGAAGGGCACCGCCTTGGCCTTGGCGCCGAGCGCCTTGATGCCCTTGTCGTCCGGCTTGGCCTTCGTGTAGTCGAGGGTGCCGGCGAAGGCGTGCTCACCGGTCTTCTCGACCTCGGTGACCCCCTTGATCATCTGCTTGGCGCCGCCCGGGTCGCCGTCCGGCATCAGGTTCATCTGGCCGCTGGCGCCGAGCCTGGTGGCGTCCATGTGCAGCCACTTCTTCGGGGCGCCGGCCATGCCGCTGATCTTCATCCAGGCGTCGTCGCCGAGGGTGATCATCCGGACCTTGCCCTGGCTGCCCATGTCGAGGGTCATGTCGATCGCCTTGGTCCGCGGGTCCAGCAGGCCACCGCCGTTGACCACCGACGAGGTGATGGTGACCCGGACGCTGTCCTCGCTGAGCTTGAGCGCGGCGGCGGTCAGCTCGTCGAGCGGAGCGACCGACGCGCTGCTGCTCGGGGCGACGCTCGCGGCGCTTCCGCCGGCGGCTGGAGCGTCCGCTCCGTCCTGGTTGCCACAGCCGGTCAGCAGACCCAGCGCGGCGACGAGCGCGACCCCCGTGGTCGCCAGCCGTCGAGTGTTCATTGTGGATTACTCCTCGTGAAGGGTGGGCCGGTGCGGCGTGTGCTGCCCGCCACCGGCCGGGCCGTCGGTCAGCGTAGCGGGCGAAAGCGACAGTCGGGTGTCGATGTCCGTCCCTCGTAGCCGTCGGTGCTCGACCCGGCACACCCGGTCAATGGGCGTCGACCCACCTCCGGCGCGTCCGACTTGCCCAGGCCAGTGCCGGTAGGGTCGGGCCATGACAGACCTGCTCACCGCCGAGGCGGTGCGAGAGAAGCTGGGCGGGCTGGCGGACTGGTCGGGCGACCCGACTCAGATCAGCCGCACCGTCGAGCTGGGCAGCTTCCCGGCCGCCATCGCCGTGGTCGACCGGGTGGCGGAGGTGGCCGAGCGACTCGACCACCACCCCGACATCGACATCCGGTGGCGGACCGTGACCTTCCGCTGCGTCACCCACTCCGCCGGTGGGGTCACCCACCGGGACGTGGAGCTGGCGCGCCAGATCGACGACATCGTCCGGAGCGTCCGATGAGATTCGAGATCAGCAAGGTGCTGGACGCCATCGAGGGGCGCGTCTGCACCGACCCGTCCCTGGCCCGGGCCGTCCTCGACCTGGCCGAGGTGATCCGCTACCAGGACCTCGACGGTGGCCGGCCGGCCAGCCTGTTGCGGCTCGGCATGGTGATCGACGCCCTCTCCCGCGAGCTGGAGGAGGACAGCGTCCCGGTCTACGCCGTGGTGCACCGGGCGTTGCTCTCCGACGCCGACCTCACCTCGAACGAGCGGATGGTGGTCCGGCGCTGGGCCGACGACGGCCTCGTCGAGGTGCTGGACAACCCGGGCGACCGGATGCTGGAGGTGGCCGATCTGCTCGGCCTGCCGGTGCTCACCCGGGTCCGGTTCGACAGCCTGCGCGGTCGGTTCCCGTGGCTGGTGGAGCAGCCGGGCCGGGTGCTCGCGCCGGTGCCCGGCGCCGGCGGCCCGGTCTTCGTCGCGCACGTCGGCGGCGGCTCGACCCCGGTCGAGGGGGACCGCTCGCCGGTCGGGGCGAAGCTGCTGGCCCGGCAGTGGCGCTGCCCGGAGCCGGGCTGCGCCCTCTTCGGCGGCGGCGGGGGCGGTGGCGCCTTCGCCGACCTGGCCCGGGTCGAGCGCGCGCCGGCCGGCCAGCCGCCACCCGCGCTGCGCAACGGGGTGCCGACCTGCCCCCGGCACGGCGCCCGGCTCGGTGACGCCGGGCCGCGGCCCCGCACCGAGGTGCTGGCGGTCCGGATCGGTGGCCTGGTCCGGCGGCGGTTCGTGCTCACCGAGGAGCAGCCGGTCTTCGTCGGGCGGGCGCCCGAGGCCAGCGGCGGGATCGTGCTCGGCCAGTGGCTCAACGACGAGGCCCGGCGCTGGATCAGCCGCAGCCACCTGAAGCTGGAGCTGCGGGTCGGCGAGGTGATCGTGACCGACGTGAGCACCAACGGCTCCGGCATCCGCCCGCACGGGTCGATGACCGAGGCGGAACGGATCCCGCTCGCGCCGAACCAGTCCCGGGTGCTCGGCGGCGCCGACATGGTCGAGCTCTACCCGGGCGTCCAGGTCGGCCGCGCCGGCGAGCTGCCCACCGGCGCCCCGTTCACCCCCACCTCGGTGATGGCCGAGGCGCCCACCATGGCCATGCGCCTGCCCCGCAACTGACCGACGAACGACGAGCGGGCGTCGGGACCGTGGTCCCGACGCCCGCTTCGCGCGTACGAGGTCAGCCGGCCAGCACGGCGGCGAGCTGGGCCACCGCGTGGTCGATCTCCTCCTCGGTGATCACCAGCGGCGGGGCCAGCCGGATGGTGGAGCCGTGGGTGTCCTTGGCCAGGACGCCGCGCTCCATCAGCCGCTCGCATGCCTGGCGGCCGCTCATCAGCGCCGGGTCGATGTCCACCCCGGCCCAGAGGCCCCGGACCCGGACGGCAACCAGACCCTTGCCGAGCAGCCCCTCCAGGCCGGCGCGCAGCCGCGTGCCCAGCTCGGCGGAGCGGCGCTGGAACTCGCCGGTGGCCAGCAGCCGGACCACCTCGGTGGCGACCGCGCAGGCCAGCGGGTTGCCGCCGAAGGTCGAACCGTGCTGGCCCGGCTTCAGCACCCCCAGCACGTCGGCGTTCGCGGCGACCGCGGAGACCGGCACGATGCCGCCGCCGAGCGCCTTGCCCAGCAGGTACATGTCCGGCACGACGCCCTCGTGGTCGCAGGCGAAGGTGTGCCCGGTCCGGCCGAGGCCGGACTGGATCTCGTCGGCGATGAAGAGCACGTTGCGCTCGGTGCAGACCCGGCGGACACCCGGCAGGTAGCCCTCCGGCGGCACCACCACGCCCTGCTCGCCCTGGATCGGCTCGAGCAGCACGGCGACGGTGTTCTCGTCGATCGCGGCGGCCAGCGCGTCCAGGTCGCCGTAGGGGACGACCGTGAAGCCCGGGGTGTACGGCCCGAAGTCGGCGCGGGCGTCCTCGTCGGTGGAGAAGCTGACGATGGTGGTCGTCCGGCCGTGGAAGTTGCCCTCGGCGACGACGATGTTGGCCTGGCCGGGGGTGACGCCCTTGACCTGGTAGCCCCACTTGCGGGCGACCTTGACGCCGGTCTCGACCGCCTCGGCGCCGGTGTTCATCGGCAGGACCAGGTCCTTGCCGCACAGCTCGGCCAGCTCCCTGCAGAAGTCGGCGAACTGGTCGTGGATGAACGCGCGGCTGGTGAGCGTCAGCTTGTCGAGCTGCTCGTGGGCGGCGCGGATCAGCGTCGGGTGCCGGTGGCCGAAGTTCAGCGCCGAGTAGCCGGCGAGGCAGTCCAGGTAGCGACGGCCGTCCACGTCGGTGAGCCAGGCGCCCTCGGCGGAGGAGATCACCACCGGCAGCGGGTGGTAGTTGTGCGCGGTGTGCTTCTCCGCGTCCCGTACCGCAGCCGGAGTCCGCAGCATGTCCTCGATCACTTGGTCGCCTTTCCCTGACGGAGTCGCAACGTGCAGCACTTCGGTCCGCCGCCGGCCTTGCGCAGCTCGGACAGGTCGATCCCGATGGTCTCGTAACCCCGGTCGCGCAGCTTCGCGGCCAGGTCGGTGGCCTGCGCCGGCAGCACCACGTGCCGGCCGTCGCTGACCGCGTTCAGCCCCAGCACCTCGGCGTCGGCCATGGTGGCGTGCACCGCGTCCGGGAAGAGCCGGCGCAGCACCGCCTGGCTGCCGGGGGAGAACGCCTCCGGAAGGTACGCCACGGTCCGCTCGTCGAGCACGGTCAGGGCGGTGTCCAGGTGGTAGAAGCGCGGGTCGACCAGCTGCATCGTGATCACCGGGTAGCCGAAGACCTCCTGCAGCTGCGCGTGCGAGGCGTGCGCGGTGCGGAAGCCGGTGCCGGCGAGCAGGTAGTCGCCGACCAGCAGGACGTCGCCCTCGCCCTCGTTGACGTGCTTCGGGTCGTACATCTCGAAGCCGGCGGCCTCGAACCAGGCGCGGTAGGCGGGGGCCTCGTCGGCGCGCTGCGGGTCGCGGAACTGCACCGCCATGGCCTTGTCGTCGATCACCGTGCCGCCGTTGGCGGCGAAGACCATGTCCGGCAGGCCGGCGACCGGGTCGATCAGCTCGACGGAGTGGCCCAGGTCGAGGTAGGTCCGGCGCAGCTGCTCCCACTGCCGGATGGCCAGGTCGGCGTCGACCGGCGCGGTCGGGTCCATCCACGGGTTGATGGCGTAGTCGACGGCGAAGTACGTCGGCCGGCACATCAGGAAGCGCTGGCTGATGGCGTCCATCGTCATGTCCTGCTCCTGGGGGTCGGGCGCGCCCGGCCACCTCGGCCGACGGGCTGGCGCCGTCCGTCAACGGTATGCGGCATCGGCCGACGACATCCACCGCCGAGACTTGCGTACGCCGACGAAACGTTGCGTCTGGCGTCGGCCGGGCGGCGATCTGTTGCGTTCCCGCCTACCACCCACATGACGAAGGGGCCGCCACCCCCGGAACGGGAGGTGACGGCCCCTGGACGCGCTTCGGGGGCGGCGAACGCCGCCCCCGAAAGGATGCGTGCCCGGCTGGTGAACCACCAGACTGATCGGGCGTCGCCGGCGCACCACCGGCGAGCGGAAAGGTGCCCGTCAGAACCGGTCGACAAACTGTGAGTCGAGCCACTCCCGGAACCGGGAGATCCACTCGCCGTCGGCGGTCGGCCAGTCGAACTGGCCGGTCATCGCGACCACCCCGACCACCACCGCGGCCAGGCCCACCAGGATGCCGATCAGCGCGTCGGTCTTGCCGGCGACGTGCCGCCGCCGGGTCGCCATCAGGCCGAGGACGGAGAGCACCGCGCCGGCCGCGCCGACGGCGATGCCGTACCCGGCCAGCGTGCCGGTGAGCACGAACAGGGCACCGACCACGGAGACGATCAGGCCGAGGGTGGCCAGCAGGCTGGCCCGCGGCTTCGGGCCGGCGACCACCGGGGTCTCCCGGCGGGCCTCGTCCCGGTCGGGGACACCGTCCCGGTCCACGTCGACCGTCCGCTCGGCGGTGGGGTCGGCGAGGCCGGTGCCCGGCCGGGCGTCCCGGTCCGCGCCGGTGAGCCGGTCCGACGTCGTACGCCGGGGCTCGTCGTCGATCGCGGCGACCCGGCCGGAGGGGCCGCGGGTCGACTCGGAGCGGGCGGTGGACGCCCGGGCCAGCGCGGCGCGCTCGGCCGCCCGGCGCTCCGTCTCGGCGTCGCGCTCGCCGTCGGTGGCCAGCGCGTTGCTGCGGTACGTCGTCTGCTCGGCGTCCCGGTCGGTGACCACCGGCGGATCGGCCGGGCGGTCGACGGTGGCGCTCCGGTCGTGTCCGTCGACGCGCCCGTCGCCGTTACGGTCGGTCGTGGGCGCCGGCTCGGTCCGGCGCGACAGCGAAGGAATCTTCATTGTGAACACCTCCTGATCGATGCGTGGAGGCCTCGGTAAGCGCCGGTGGGCAGCCACGCGTATCACCGCTGTGGTACCCAGCGGCCCGATCCGCCACACCCGGGCTACCGTTGCCGTCGTGCCAGAGGGACACACCATCCACCGCCTGGCGGCCCGGCACGCCGAGCTGTTCGCCGGCGACAAGGTGACCGCCGCCAGCCCGCAGGGCCGCTTCGCCGAGGGCGCCGCCCGGCTCTCCGGCACCGTCCTCGACGGCACCGAGGCGTACGGCAAGCACCTGCTGCACCACTACGCCGACGAGCTGACCCTGCACGTGCACCTCGGCCTGTACGGCAAGTTCACCGACGGCCCGGGGGAGCCGCCGCCCCCGGTCGGGCAGGTCCGGTTGCGGCTCGCCAGCGACCGGCACTGGCTCGACCTGCGCGGCCCCACCGCCTGCGAGCTGCTGACCTCGCCCGAGGTCGCCGCGCTGCGCGACCGGCTCGGCCCGGACCCGCTGCGCGCCGACGCCGACCCGCGCCGGGCCTGGGCGCGGGTCCGGCGCAGTCCCACCCCGCTCGCCGCGCTGCTGCTGGACCAGTCCGTGGTGGCCGGCACCGGGCTGATCTTCGTCACCGAGGCGCTGTTCCGGGCGGGGCTGCCGCCGACGCTGCCCGGCCGGGAGCTGACCCCGGCCGGCTGGGACGCGCTCTGGGCCGACCTGGTCGAGCTGATGACGCTGGCCGTCGACCGCGGCCGGATCGACACCGTCCGCGACGCGCACCTGCCGGAGGCGATGGGCCGCCCGGCCCGCGTCGACCGGCACGGCGGCGAGGTGTACGTCTACCGCCGCCCCGGCGACCCCTGCCACGTCTGCGCGACGCCGGTGCGCCGAGGCGTGCTGGCCGGCCGCAACCTCTACTGGTGCGCCACCTGCCAGGGCGGCTGAGACGGCTCAGTCGCCGTCGACGAGCCAGCGGACCGACTCGACCTGGTTCGGGAAGACGACCTCCCCGTCGGTGCTCCAGGCCAGCGTCTGCGCGATCGCCCAGCCCCGGACCCGGTCCCGGTCCAGCCCCAGCGCCCCGGTGAGCCGGTCGAGCCGCCGCCGCAGCGCTGCCGGCGAGTGACCCAGCTCGGGGCCGCGCACGATCGGCACCGCCCCGAACTCCCGCTCGCCGACCAGCGGCTTCGGGTCGATCACCAGCCACGGCTCGCGGGTCGCGCGCAGCACGTTGCCGGCGTGCAGGTCCTGATTGACCAGCACCTGTTCGCCCTGGTCGTCGACGAGGTCGGCGAGCCGGCCGAGCGCCGCGTCGAGCAGCCGCCGCTCGTACGGCCGGCCGGCCCGCTCCCAGTTCACCGGCAGCCGCGCGCGCCAGCCGGCGGCCTCCTCGGCGAGCGTGGTGAACGGCCCGCCGGCCGGTTGCCACAGCCGGGGCAGCAGCCCGGCGACGACGTCCAGCGCCTCGTCGGGCGGCAGTTCGTGCACCGGCGAGCCGGGCAGGCACCGCTCGACCAGCAGCGCCCGCCGCCGCGGGTCGTGCGCGAGCAGGCGTACCGCCCCGTCGCCGGCCCAGTGCGCGAGCGCGTCGGCCTCACGGCGGCTGTCCTCGTCCGGGTACTGGAGCTTGAGCACCGCCGGGGTGCCGTCGGGCAGCGTGGCGGGCATCGCCAGGGAGGCGAACGCGTACGGAAACGGCGGCCCGAGCCGCAGTGACCAGCGCTCGACGCACTCGTCCCGCCACCGGGGCAGCGTCGCCAACCAGTCCCGCCCTACCGGCGTACGACGCACCCAGGACAACCCCTCCGGGATCTCCACCCGGCCATCCTCGCCGAATCGTGGAGAGCTGTTGTCGTCCCTGCGACAACAACTCTTCACGATTCCGGTTGCCAGCCCGCCGTTGTCAGGGCGGCGCGGAGTTGGGTGGCCACCTCCGCTGGACGGCGACGAAGATCGAACGCAGTGAACCGGAGGATACGATCGCCCTCGATCCAGATCCGGTTCTGCCGCCGAAGGTCCGCGGCCCAGTGCCGGACCTCCATGTGGTGGGCGCCGTCGACCTCGACGTGCAGCCCCCACCGCCGCCAGTACGCGTCCAGGTAGCGCACCCGCCCGTCCGCGTCCCGTCGTCGTTCCTGCAGCTCCGGCGGGGGGAGACGGTACCGCCGGCAGAGCCGGACCAGGTCGATCTCCGACAGCGCTTCGGCGCCGCCGGTCAGGTCCGCGATGGTGCTCCTGATCAACGCCGCCCGGTGTGGCCGGCGGAAGCGCTGCAGGGCCGCCCCCAGTTCGGCCGGGGTGACGCGCCGCTGCTGGCAGCCAGCAGCGAGCAGCGCCTGCGCCTCGTCCTCGGTGCGTACCCACTGCGCGGCGTCCAGCAGGGACCGCGCCATGGTCGTGCGGTCGGGTCGTCCCCGCTGGCGGTCGGCGTCAGGCAGGTGCCGAGTCCGCCGGACACGTACCGCCGGCATGCCGAGCGGCAGACGGCGCAGCAGGTCGGGAGCCTGCCGCTGGAACGGCACGAGCACGTCCACCGCCTCGTAGCGCCAGCGTCCGCGAAGGCCGCCGGCGCGAGCGGCGGCCAGCCCTGCCAGCACCGCACCCTCGCCGGCCGCCAGTACGGCGATCCAGCGCTGCTGATCCAAGCTGATCTCACCACCGCCGGTCCGCAGGATGCCCCGGCAGATCCGCTCCCACCGGCCCGTGGCCACCAGGTGGCGTACCTTGGCCGGGGTCAGCTCGCGGGTCGCCTGCGCCCAGCTCAGCACTCCTGCCTGCTCGAACAGCAGCCAGTCCAACGCTCCCGCGTCATCCCCCGGAATCCGCACCGATCCAGCAGAACTGATTCTGTGTGGAGTTGTTGTCGCTGGGGCGACAACAACTCCACACACACAATCGACCGGTTACTTGGCCAGCGCGTCGACGGCCTTGCGGGCGGCGATCAGCACCGGGTCCCACACCGGGGCGTACGGCGGGGCGTAGCCGAGATCCAGCGCGGTCATGTCGTCCACGGTCATGCCGTTCCAGAGCGCCACGGCCAGCGCGTCGATCCGCTTGGCCGACTCGGAGCGGCCGACGATCTGGGCGCCGAGCAGCCGCCCGGTGGGACGCTCGGCGATCAGCTTGACGGTCATCGGGCGGGACCCCGGGTAGTAGCCGGCCCGGCTGGTCGACTCGGCCCGCACCGTGACGAACTCGAAGCCGGCCGACGCGGCTTCCCGCTCCCGCAGCCCGGTACGCCCCACCTCCAGGTCGCAGACCTTGGTCACGGCGGTGCCGATGACGCCGGGGAAGGTGGCGTACCCGCCACCGATGTTGATCCCGACCACCCGGCCCTGCTTGTTGGCGTGCGTGCCGAGCGGGACGTGCACGGACATCCCGCTGACCCGGTGCAGCGTCTCCACGCAGTCGCCGGCCGCCCAGACGTCGGGCATCCCCGGCACCCGCATCCGCCGGTCGACGCGGACCCCGCCGGTGGTGCCGACCGGCAGGCCGGCGGCCGCGGCGAGCGCGGTGTTGGGGCGTACCCCGAGGCCGAGGACCACGACGTCGGTCGGCAGCGACCCGGCGTCGGTGACCACCGCGACGACCCGGCCGTCGCGCTCCTCGATCCCGGTCACCCGGACGCCGGTGCGGATCTCGATGCCGAGGCCGCGCATCGCCGTGGCGACCAGGGACGCCATGTCCGGGTCGACGGTGGACATCGGCTGTTCGCCCTGCTCCACCAGGGTGACCGAAAGTCCTCGCTGGACCAGCGCCTCGGCCATCTCCACCCCGATGTAGCCGCCGCCGACCACCACCGCCCGGCGTGGCTTCGGCTCGGCATCCAGCCAGTCGCGCACCGCCGCGCCGTCGTCGAGGGTCTGCACCCCGAAGACCCCGCCCACGTCGTCGCGGGCCCAGTCGGGCTTCGTCGGCACCGCGCCGGTGGCGTACACCAGGGTGTCGAACCGCTCGCGGACCTCGCCGCCGCGGTCCAGGTCGCGGGCGACGACCTCGCGGCGGTCCAGGTCGATGCCGGTGACCTCGGTGCGGGTCCGCACGTCGATCTGGTGCTCCTCGCGGAACGTGGCCGGGGACCGGACGATCAGGTCGTCGCGTTCCTCGACCGTCCCGCTGATCCAGTACGGGATGCCGCACGCCGAGTACGACGTGAAGTGCCCCCGCTCGAACGCGACGATCTCCAGGTCGTCGCGGCGGCGACGGCGGCGGGCCTGGGAGGCCGCCGCCATGCCCGCGGCGTCCCCGCCGATGACGATCAGCCGTTGTGCCACGGTGACCAGTCTTCCACGCAGGGCTCAGCCGCGGGTCTGTCGCGCCACGTCCGCCACCACGTCCTCCAGCCGGCCGGTCCGCTCGAAGACGGCCCGCTGCCGGGCGGCGCCGCTGCCGTGCCGGCGCAGCCCGCCCAGCAGGTCGGTCACCTCGGCCAGGTCGCCGTGGCTCTCCAGCGCGGGGCGCACCCGCTCGACCAGGGCGTCCAGCAGTTCCCAGGCCGGGCGCAGCTCGCCGTTGGTGAGGTCGACGCCCTCGCCCTCCAGCCCGTCGTGCGCGGCCCGCCAGTGCGCGGCGACCAGCAGGTGGTGGTCGGTGTTGACCGCGCGGCGGCCCTCGGCGATGTCCGTCATCGCGGTCGCCACCATCGCCCGGACCATGGCCGCGACCAGCACCGCGTCGTCCACCGACGGGCAGACGTCACCGATGCGGATCTCCACCGTCGGGTACTTCGCCGACAGCCGGGCGTACCAGTAGAGCATCCCCTCGTCGAGCATCACGCCGCTGGAGATGAGCTGCCGGATCAGCCGCTGGTAGTGCTCGTGCGACTTCAGGAACGGGGTGGGGGCGACCGACGGCCAGTGCTCCCACTCGACCGAGCGCCAGCTCGCGTAGCCGGTGTCCTCGCCCCGGGCGAACGGGGAGTTGGTGGTCACCGCGTGCAGCACGGGCAGCCAGGGGCGGACGTGGTTGAGCACCTGGACGCCGGTCTCCGGGTCGGGGACGCCGACGTGCACGTGCATGCCGTTGTTGCCGGGGCCCGGCACCAGCAGCCGGAACCGCTCGATCATCTGGTCGAAGCGGGGCTTGTCGACCACCGGCGGGACCGGGCCGTCGACCGGGCCGGTGCCGATGGCGAGCAGCCGTACGCCGGCCCGCTCGGCGGCGTCGGCGAGCGCGGCCCGCAGCACGCCGAGGGAGTGGCGGATCGACCGGAGTTCCAGCCCGGGCGGGCTGCCGATCTCGATCTGGCTGGTCTGGAACTCCCGCTCCACCTGGCCGCGCAGTTCCGCCGGCACCTGCTCCAGCACCAGGTCGACGGCGGGCACCGCGGCACCGGTGTGCGGATCGACGAGCAGGAACTCCTCCTCGACGCCCACCGTGAGCAGGTCGGTGCCGTTCGGGGCCGCCGGGCTCGCCGCCGCCACCTGGCCGGTCATCGCCACCACCGTCCGTTCGCCCCGGTCACGGTCCGTCCGCGCCGGTCGGGGCTCTGGTTACCCAGGGTGGCGGCGGCGGAAAACGCCGGACCGGCGCGTCGGGGCGGCGTGTCGCCGATCCCGCCGGTGGAGTGGACGGCGGACCCTAGGCTGATCGCGTGCCGGGTCTGCTGGTGGCGGTGACGGGTCTGTGGGCGTACGCGCTCACCGAGCTGACGCTGCTCGGGCAGCGTCCGGCGGAACTCCTCGCCGGCGCGGCGGTGGTGGCCGCGCTGCTGCTCGCGGCGCTGCTGGCGGCGCGTCCCCGCCGGGTGGGCGGCCAGGCCCGGGGTGGCCGGCGGGCGGTGGGCCTGCGGGAGCGGGCCCGGCGCCGGCGGGTGCCGCGCCAGGTCGATCCGGACGCGGCCGGCCGGCCCCGTCCCCGGGCCCCGGGGTGGCGTCCCTCGGCCGGGTGGCGTCCGGTCGCGGGCTGATCCCGCGCGTCGCCGCCCGGCCGATTCCGTCGTCATCCGTCCCACCGGCCCCGGCCGGGGGACATCCGGGATCGGACCGAGGGGTCACCTGATGCTCGCCTTCTCACCCGTGCACGACGCGGTGGCTGCCGCCGGCGCCGCCGTCACCTGGCTCTCCGACGCGCTCGCGCCGCTGACCGGCGGGACGGCCACCGCCGCCGCCATCGTCCTGTTCACCATCGCCGTCCGGCTGCTGATCTCGCCGCTCACCCTGGCGCAGGTCCGTGGGGAGCGGCGCCGCGCGGCGCTCGCCCCCGAGGTCCGCCAGCTCCAGCAGCGGTACGCCGACGACCCCGCGCGGTTGCAGTCCGAGCTGTTCGGGCTCTACCGGCGGGCCGGCGCCAGTCCGGTCGCCGGCTGCCTGCCGGCGCTGCTCCAGGCGCCCTTCTTCCTGGTCATGTACCGGCTCTTCGCCACCGGTGAGGGCGGCGGCGGGCTGCTCGACGAGCGGCTGGGCGGGGTGCCGCTGGGCTGGCACCTGGGCGACGGGCTCTCCGGCCCGGTGGTGCTGGTCTTCGGCCTGCTGCTGGCGGTGCTGACCGGCCTGGCCTGGTTCTCCTCCCGGCGGGCGAAGCGCGCCGCGGCGTCGACGGGCACGGTGGCCGGTACGCCGATCGAGGGACCGGGCGCGGCCACGCTGGGCCGGCTGATCCCGCTGCTGCCGTACGTGACCGTGCTGGTGGCGCTCGTGGTGCCGCTGGCGGCGGTGATCTACCTGGTGACCACCACGGCGTGGACGGCGCTGGAGCAGGTGACGTTGCGCCGCCCGCAGCCGGAACCCATCGACAAGCGTTGACATATGTCGGCTCGGCGGCGTACAAATCGCTGTCAGAGAGCGCTCTCTCGACCCGTCCCCCGCAGAGAGGCACCCCCGATGAACCCTGCCCCGGCGGCCTCCGCCGCCCCCCGCCCACCCCGGTCGCGCCGACGGCTCCCGCTGGCCGTCGCGCTGGCCGTCGCCACCACCGCGCTGGCCGGCGTGACCGTGACCGCGCAGGCCGCCGTCCCGCCGCCCCCGTCCGGCTGGAGCCTGATGTGGAGCGACGACTTCACCGGCTCCGCCGGCACCCTGCCGTCCTCGGCCAACTGGATCATCGACACCGGCACCAGCTACCCGGGTGGCCCGGCCAACTGGGGCACCGGCGAGATCCAGACGTACACCGCCAGCACCACCAACCTCGCCCACGACGGCGCCGGCAACCTGCGGATCACCCCGGTCCGCGACGGCGCCGGCCGGTGGACCTCCGCCCGGATCGAGACCGTCCGCACCGACTTCAAGCCGCCCGCCGGGGGAGTGCTCGCCATCGAGGGGCGGATCCAGATGCCCAACGTCACCGGCGCGCAGGCCGCCGGGTACTGGCCGGCGTTCTGGGCGCTCGGCTCGCCGTACCGGGGCAACTACCAGAACTGGCCCGGCATCGGCGAGTTCGACGTGATGGAGAACGTCAACGGCCTGAACCAGGTCTGGGGCGTGCTGCACTGCGGGTACGCCCCGGGCGGCCCGTGCAACGAGTTCAGCGGCCTCGGCAACTCCCGGCCCTGCCCCGGCAGCACCTGCCAGTCCGCCTTCCACACCTACCGGTTCGAGTGGGACGCCTCGGTCGCCCCGCAGCAACTGCGCTGGTACGTCGACGGGCAGCTGTTCCACACCGTCGGCCAGAACCAGGTCGGCGAGCCGTACTGGACCCAGATGACCGGCCACGCCGGCTACTTCCTGCTGCTCAACGTCGCGATGGGTGGCTCGTTCCCGAACGGGGTGGCCGGCTACGCCACGCCGACCGCCTCGACCGTCTCCGGCCGGCCGATGCTGGTCGACTACGTGGCGGTCTACCGGCGGGGCACGTCCACGCCACCGCCGACCACCCCGCCGCCGTCCGGCGGCGTCGACGCGTACGGGACGATCCAGGCCGAGGCGTTCACCGCGCAGAACGGGGTGATCGTCGAGGCGTGCGCCGAGGGCGGGCAGAACATCGGCGCCGTGCGCAGCGGTGACTGGGTCCGCTACGACAACGTCGACTTCGGCGCGACCCCGCCCCGCGACTTCGTCGCCCGGGTGGCCTCCGGGGCGGCCGGCGGGGTGAGCGGGTTGGTCGAGGTGCGCCTGGACAGCCCGACCAGCACGCCGATCGGCAGCTTCGCCATCGCCAACACCGGCGGCTGGCAGAGCTGGCGCTCGGTGCCCGGCAACGTCGCCGCGGCGACCGGGCGGCACACCGTCTACCTGACCTTCAGCAGCGGCCAGAGCGCCGACTTCGTCAACGTCAACTGGTTCACCTTCCGGCGCTGAGCGCGTCCGGGGCCCGCGTCGAGGCGACGCGGGCCCCGATCGATGGGTCGACCACTCTGGACAGAATCAGTTAACAGTCTTAATAATAAGCGCGCACGTCGACATCCATGGATCGATCGCAGTACGGAGGGTCGCATGACGCGTTCCAGAACCCTGCTCCTCTCCCTGGTCGCCGCGCTGGTCGCGACCCTCGGCGCGGCGTGGGTCGCGCTGCCCGCGTACGCGGCCGGGGCGACCGCCAGCTTCGTCAAGACCTCCGACTGGGGCAGCGGCTGGGAGGGGAAGTACACGATCACCAACGGCGGCGGCAGCACCATCTCCGGCTGGACGGTCTCCTTCGACCTGCCCGCCGGGACCACCGTCGGCAGCTACTGGGACGCGCTGCTCACCAGCTCCGGCCAGCGGTACACCTTCACCAACCGGTCCTGGAACGGCGCCGTCGCCCCGGGCGCCTCGGTGTCGTTCGGCTTCCTCGGGACCGGGACCGGCTCGCCGACCAACTGCCTGCTGAACGGGGCGCCCTGCGGTGGCGGCAGCACCCCGCCGAGCCCGACGCCGACCACTCCGACGCCGTCGCCCACCACCCCGGCGCCGACCACCCCGCCGCCCACCACCACCCCGCCGCCACCCACCGGCGGGCTGCCGAAGCACCTGCTCACCGGCTACTGGCACAACTTCGACAACCCCGCGGTCGAGCTGCGCCTGCGCGACGTGCCCGCCGAGTACGACATCGTCGCCGTCGCCTTCGGCGAGGCCACCGCCACGCCCGGCGCGGTCGGGTTCGCCGTCGACCCCGGCCTGTCGGCCGCACTCGGCGGGTACACCGACGCGCAGTTCACCGCCGACGTGCAGACCCTGCGCTCGCGCGGCCAGAAGGTGATCCTCTCCGTCGGCGGCGAGACCGGCCGGGTCGCGGTCAACGACGCCACCTCGGCCACCGCCTTCGCCGACACCGTCCACGCGCTGATCCGCCGGTACGGCTTCGACGGGGTCGACATCGACCTGGAGAACGGGCTCAACCCGACGTACATGGCCCAGGCGCTGCGCGCCCTGCGGGCGAAGGTCGGGGCCGGCCTGATCATCGCGATGGCACCGCAGACCATCGACATGCAGTCGCCCACCACCGGCTACTTCAAGCTGGCGCTGGACATCCGGGACATCCTCACCGTGGTCAACACCCAGTTCTACAACTCCGGGGCGATGCTCGGCTGCGACCAGAACGCCGCGTACTCGCAGGGCACGGTGAACTTCATCGTCGCCCTGGCCTGCATCCAGCTGGAGGCGGGGCTGCGCCCCGACCAGGTCGGCCTGGGCCTGCCCGCCGGACCGGGCGCCGCCGGCGGTGGCATCGTCGCGCCGAGCGTGGTCAACGCCGCCCTGGACTGCCTGGCCCGCGGCACCAACTGCGGCAGCTTCCGGCCGCCGCGCACCTACCCGGGCATCCGGGGCGCGATGACCTGGTCGGTGAACTGGGACGTCAGCAACGGCAACGGTTTCGCCCGCACCGTCAAGCCGCACCTGGCCACCCTGCCCTGACGGGCGTGGCCGGTCCGCCGTCCCGCGGGCCGGCCACGCCGCACCACCCGGCCCACCCCCGGCCGGTCCGTCCGCACCCGGCCCACCTCCGGCCGGGCCGTCCGCACCGCCGGCCCACCGCAGCGGCCGGGCCGGTCCTCCCGCGCCACCGACCCGCCTCCTGCGGGCCGGCGACCCCGCCCACCCCCGGGCGGTCCCCCACCACAGGTCCCTGGAGGCCACCGTGAAACTCCGCTCGCCACGCGTGGCGACATTCGCCGTCGCGCTCGCCGCCGCCCTGGTCGCGGCCACCGTCGTGGCTCCACCGGCCGCGTCCGCCGCCACCGCCGCCTTCGTCCGCACCTCCAGCTGGGGCAGCGGGTACGAGGCGAAGTTCACCGTCACCAACGACAGCTCGGCCAGCATCAGCTCCTGGAACGTGCAGTTCGACCTGCCGGCCGGCAGCTCGCTCGGCACCTTCTGGGACGCCCGGCTGACCACCTCCGGCCAGCACGTGACCGCGGTGAACCAGTCCTGGAACGGCACCCTCGCCCCGGGTGCCAGCACCTCGTTCGGTTTCGTGGTCAGCGGTAACGGCGACCCGACCAACTGCACGGTCAACGGCGGCTCCTGCACCGGAGGCGGCGGCAACCCGTCCGCCCCGGCCACCCCCGGCGGCCTGCGGGTCACCGGCACCACCGCCTCCTCGATCGCGCTGGCGTGGAACGCCGTCGGCGGCACGGTCACCGGCTACCGGGTGTACGAGGGCTCGACCGTCCGGGCCACCCTCACCGGCACCTCGACCACGGTCAGCGGGCTGGCCGCCTGCTCCGCGCACAGCTACACGGTGGCCGCGTACAACTCCTCCGGTGAGTCGGCGAAGTCCGCGCCGGTCTCCGCCACCACCACCGGCTGCACCGGCGGCACCGCCCCGATGGCCGCCGCGCCCTACCTCTACCCGGGCTGGGGCGACCCGCCCGCGCCGTCGACGGTGATGGGGGCGACCGGGATCAAGTGGTTCACCATCGCGTTCGTCCTCTCCGGCGGCGGCTGCACCCCGGCCTGGGACGGCAGCGGCCCGCTCACCGGCGGCGCGCACGCCAACACGATCGCCGCGATCCGGGCCGCCGGCGGTGACGTGATCCCGTCCATCGGCGGGTGGAGCGGCAACAAGCTCGGCCCGAACTGCTCCTCGGCCGCCGCGCTCGCCGGGGCGTACCAGCAGGTGATCAACGCGTTCGGGCTGAAGGCGATCGACATCGACATCGAGAACAGCGACGAGTTCGAGAACGCGGTGGTGCAGGACCGGATCCTCGGCGCGCTGAAGATCGTCAAGCAGAACAACCCGGGGATCAAGACGATCGTCACGTTCGGCACCTCGACCACCGGGCCGAACTACTGGGGCACCCGGCTGATCAACCAGGCCGCCGCGCTCGGCGCGAACATCGACACCTTCACCATCATGCCGTTCGACTTCGGCGGTGGCGCGAACATGTACCAGAACACGATCAACGCGGCGGAGGGCCTGAAGAACGCGCTGAAGACGGCCTTCGGCTGGTCGGACGCCACCGCGTACGCGCACATGGGCATCTCCGGCATGAACGGCCTCTCCGACCAGCAGGAGCTGACCGCAACGGCCTGACCGCGATCAACCGGGCCTTCTACCTCTCCGCGGTGATCTCGGCGGTGCTGGTGGCGATCGCCGCCTTCGCCTACCTGCCGGCGACCTTCGCCGAGCTGGAGGGCGGGCTGACCGACGTCGACCAGAACCCCCGGATCGTCGCCATCGGCGCGGTCGTCATCGGCATCGTGCTGGCCGCCGCCATCCAGGCGCTGACCGGCTACTTCACCGAGACCAACCGGCGCCCGGTGCAGGACATCGGCAAGAGCTCGCAGACCGGCGCGGCCACCGTCATCCTCGCCGGCATCAGCGTCGGCCTGGAGTCGGCCGTCTACTCGGCGCTGCTGATCGCCGCCGGCGTCTTCGGGGCGTTCCTGCTCGGCGGCACCTCCATCACGCTCTCGCTCTTCGCGGTCGCGCTGGCCGGCACCGGCCTGCTCACCACCGTCGGCGTGATCGTCGCGATGGACACCTTCGGCCCGATCTCCGACAACGCGCAGGGCGTGGCGGAGATGTCCGGCGACATCGACGAGAACGGCGCCCGGATCCTCACCGAGCTGGACGCGGTGGGCAACACCACCAAGGCGATCACCAAGGGCATCGCGATCGCCACGGCGGTGCTCGCCGCGACCGCGCTGTTCGGCTCGTACACCGACACCCTGCGCACCGCGTACGCCGACGCCGGGGTCGGGGACGTCGGCACCGAGATCCTCAACTCGCTGAACGTGTCCAACCCGCGCAACCTGGTCGGTCTGATCATCGGCGCGGCGGTGGTCTTCCTCTTCTCCGGGCTGGCCATCAACGCGGTCTCCCGCTCGGCGGGGGCCGTGGTGATGGAGGTGCGCCGGCAGTTCCGCGAACTGCCCGGGATCATGGACCGCACCCAGCGCCCCGAGTACGGCAAGGTCGTCGACATCTGCACCCGGGACGCGCAGCGCGAGCTGATGACCCCCGGTCTGCTGGCCATCCTCGCGCCGATCGCGGTCGGCTTCGGCCTCGGGCCCGGCGCGCTGGCGGCGTACCTGGCCGGGGCGATCGGTGCCGGCACGCTGATGGCGGTCTTCCTGGCCAACTCCGGTGGCGCCTGGGACAACGCCAAGAAGCTGGTCGAGGACGGCGCGTACGGCGGCAAGGGCTCCGAGGCGCACGCCGCGACGGTCATCGGCGACACCGTCGGTGACCCGTTCAAGGACACCGCCGGCCCGGCGATCAACCCGCTGATCAAGGTGATGAACCTGGTCTCGCTGCTGATCGCGCCGGCCGTGGTGGCGTGGAGCGTCGGCGACGACCGCAACACCCCGCTGCGGGTGACGATCGCGCTGGTCGCGACCCTGATCGTGGTGGCCGCGGTGGTGTTCAGCAAGCGCAAGGGCGTGGCGATGGACTCCTCCGACGGCGGCTCCGGCGCGGGCAGCCCGGAGCGGGCGGAGACGGTCAACGCCTGAGGCGACGGTGGGTTCCCGGTCGGCCGACCGCCGGCCGGGAACCCGTCCGCCGCGCCCGGAAGGCGGCAAACCTGAGCGGTGGCGCATCGGCGCGGAGGCCGTACGCTGCAACGCATGCGAACGTGCCGGGCGGCAGCCGCCGGAAAGCTCACGGTGGTCCTGGCCACGCTCGTGCTCGCCGTCGCCGCCTGCGGCGGTGGACCCACCCCGCGCGCCTGGGCCGCTTCGGTCTGCGAGGCGCTCACCCCCTGGCGGGCCGAGATCAGCAAGCTGACCAGCAGCACCGACCAGCAGATGACCGCGCAGACCACCCCGGCGCAGGCCAAGGAGAACCTGGTCCGGCTCTTCGCCGGTGCGGCGGACGCCAGCGAGACCGCCCGGCGCAGGGTCGCCGACGCCGGTGTGCCGGAGACCGAGCACGGCGAGGAGATCTCCAAGGGGTTCCAGACCACCCTGGAGAAGGTCCGGGACGCGTACGGCCGGGCCCGGGACACCATCGACGGGCTCGGCACCGGCGAGGCCACCACCTTCTACGACGGCGTCAAGGCCACGGTCGAGACGCTCACCAGGGATTACGACGCGAGCGCGCTGGACACCAGCCAGCTCAACGATCAAGAGCTCAAACAGGCCTTCGCCGAGGTTCCGGAGTGTCGCTGACCCCTCCCGACTCACCCCCCGAACCGGTGCGCCAGCTCTCGCTGTTCGGCACCGAGGCGGCGGACCCGTCCGTCGCCGATCTGGCCGGCCTGCTCGCCGGCCCCGGTGAGGTGGGCCGGATGGGACGTACCGCCCGACTGTCGATCGTGGTCGACGCCGCCTGGCGGGTGCACGTGCTCGTCGCCGAGCTGGGAGTGCGGGGGCTGGCCGCGAGCTGGGAGGCGACCGAGGACCAGCGCTACGCCGTGCGCACCTCGTACGCGCGGACCCTCGCGCCGCTGGCGACGGCCTGGCTGACCGACGCGGGCCGCAAGTGCCCGCCCGCGCATTTCCATCTCAACGGTCGGCGGCTGCGGCTCTGGCTGGCCGCCGCCGGCCGGTCCGACCCCGCGGGGTTCCTGCTCGGGCTCGGTCCGGGTGACCAGGAGTGGTGGCCGACGGTGCGGGCGGCGCTCGCCGCCGTGGGCCTGCCGACGGCGGTGTCGGAGCCCGACGACGGCGGGCCGGCCTTCCGGATCGCCGGCCGTCGGCGGCTGACCCGACTGGCCGAGCTGGTCGGCGAGCGGCCGTCGGCCGCCCCGCCGGAGGCCTGGCCGACCCCGACCTGACCACCGACTCAGGCACGTGTGCAAGATCGAACTCCAGGTCGGCGAGGTGGCGACATCAGGGCCACCGGGACACCGCCGTCCCGCCGTAACGGAGTCGATCACGCCGGGTCGGGCGGGCGCGGCGACGAGGTGTCCGATCGGGGACAGCCGGGCGGCGTCTCGGCCGGTAAAACGGCTCGGTGACCCTCGGCCGAGGGTCCGCCATCGTCACAGTGGCCCGCCTCCGGCCCTACCCACGGTGTACGGTGGCGCCGTCCGGCCCGTGAAGCCCGCGCGGCGCCGTGGCGCCCGCCGCGCGGAGGCTGTTTGCCGCCCGCGAAACCCGAAACCCCGGCGGCGCGTTACGTTGGACATCCGGACCGCCGGTGGTCCGGTGAGGTGCAACAGGGCCCGAATCGGGCATTGAGCAGGAGTGAGGTCGGGGAGAGACGTGCCGAGCAACGCTGGAACCACCCGTCTGGTCATCGTCGAGTCACCGGCGAAGGCCAAGACGATCTCGGGCTACCTCGGCCCGGGATACGTCGTGGAGGCCAGCTTCGGCCACGTCCGGGACCTCCCGCGCAACGCCGCCGACGTGCCCGCCAAGTACAAGGGCGAGGCGTGGGCCCGGCTCGGGGTGGACGTCGACAACGGCTTCCAGGCCCTCTACGTCGTCTCCGCCGACCGTAAGCAGCAGATCAGCAAGCTGGTGAAGCTGGCCAAGGAGGTCGACGAGATCTTCCTGGCGACGGACGAGGACCGCGAGGGCGAGGCGATCGCCTGGCACCTGGTCGAGACGCTCAAGCCCAAGGTGCCGGTCAAGCGGATGGTCTTCCACGAGATCACCAAGCCGGCGATCCAGGCGGCGGTGGCGAACCCCCGCGAGATCGACCGCGACCTGGTCGACGCCCAGGAGGCGCGCCGCATCCTCGACCGGCTGTACGGCTACGAGGTCTCCCCGGTGCTGTGGAAGAAGGTCATGCCGAAGCTCTCGGCGGGCCGGGTGCAGTCCGTGGCGACCCGGATCGTGGTCGAGCGGGAGCGCCAGCGGATGGCCTTCCGCACCGCCGAGTACTGGGACATCCTGGCCACCTTGGCCGTGGGGAACGCCGGCGAGGGCCCGCGCAGCTTCAACGCCACCCTGGTCGCGCTGAACGGCGACCGGATCGCCACCGGCAAGGACTTCGAGCCGACCACGGGTCGGGTCCGGGCCGGCGCCGGCGTGGTGCACCTCGACGAGGGCGGCGCCCGGGGCCTGGCGGCCCGCCTCGACGGGCGGCCGTTCACCGTCACCCGGGTCGAGGAGAAGCCCTACCGCCGCCGTCCGTACGCGCCGTTCATCACCTCCACGCTTCAGCAGGAGGCGGCCCGCAAGCTGCGGTTGTCGTCGCAGCAGACGATGCGCACCGCGCAGCGCCTCTACGAGAACGGCTACATCACCTACATGCGTACCGACTCGGTGAACCTGTCGGAGACCGCCATCTCGGCGGCCCGCCGGCAGATCGTCGAGCTGTACGGCGAGCGCAGCGTGCCGCCGGAGCCGCGCCGCTACACCGGCAAGGTGAAGAACGCGCAGGAGGCGCATGAGGCGATCCGCCCGGCGGGGGACAACTTCCGCACCCCGGGCGAGGTGGCCAAGGAGCTGTCGGCCGAGGAGTTCAAGCTCTACGAGCTGATCTGGCGGCGCACCATCGCCTCGCAGATGACCGACGCCGTCGGCTCCAGCGTCTCGGTGCGCATCCGCGCCGTCTCCTCCGCCCAGGAGGAGGCCGACTTCGGCGCGACCGGCAAGACCATCACCGACCCGGGCTTCCTGCGGGCGTACGTCGAGTCGAGCGACGACGAGAACGCCGAGGCCGAGGACGCCGAGCGCCGGCTGCCCACCCTGGTCAAGGACCAGCCGCTGACCGCCGACGAGCTGGCCGCACAGGGCCACCACACCCAGCCGCCGTCGCGCTACACCGAGGCGTCGCTGGTCAAGGCGCTGGAAGAGCTGGGCATCGGCCGCCCGTCGACGTACGCGTCGATCATGCAGACGATCCAGGACCGCGGGTACGTCTTCAAGCGCGGCCAGGCGATGATCCCGTCCTTCCTGGCGTTCGCGGTGATCGGGCTGCTGGAGCGGCACTACCCGCGCCTGATCGACTACGACTTCACCGCCAGCATGGAGAACGAGCTGGACGAGATCGCCGGCGGTGAGCACGCGGCGGTCGACTTCCTCACCTCCTTCTACTTCGGCAGCGCCAACGGCGCCGGCGACCAGGCCATCGCCCACGCCGGCGGGCTGAAGAAGCTGGTCACCGAGAACATCACCGACATCGACGCGCGCAGCGTCAACTCGATCCCGCTCTTCACCGACGACGAGGGCCGCGAGGTCGTCGTGCGGGTCGGCCGGTTCGGGCCGTACCTGCAGCGGGCGGTGCCGGGCGAGCAGCCCGCGCCGAAGGCGGAGGGCGAGGAGGGCGGCGCCCCGGGCGACCGGGCACCGATCCCCGAGGGGCTGGCGCCCGACGAGCTGACCCCGGAGAAGGTGCACGAGCTGTTCCTCGGCGGCGGGGGCGAGCGCAAGCTCGGCGACGACCCGGCCACCGGCGAGCCGATCCTGCTCAAGTCCGGCCGGTTCGGCCCGTACGTGGCCAGCGGCGAGCGGAAGTCCTCGCTGCTGCGCTCGCAGACGCCGGACTCGCTCACCCTCGACGAGGCGTTGAAGCTGCTCAGCCTGCCCCGGCTGATCGGCGTGGCCCCCGACGGGGTCGAGGTCTTCGCCAACAACGGCCGCTACGGCCCGTACGTCAAGCGCGGTGACGAGTTCCGTTCGCTGGACTCCGAAGACAAGATGTTCACCGTCACGCTGGACGAGGCGCTGGCCCTGCTGGCCGCCCCGAAGACCCGCCAGCGTCGCGCCGCCGCGCCGCCGCTGCGGGAGATGGGCGTCGACCCGCTGACCGAGAAGCCGCTGGTCATCAAGGACGGCCGGTTCGGGCCGTACGTGACGGACGGGGAGTTCAACGCGTCGCTGCGCCGGGGCCAGACCCCGGAGGAGCTGACCATCGAGCAGGCCTCCGAGATGCTGGCCGAGAAGCGGGCGAAGGGTCCGGCGCCGAAGAAGGCGGCCGCCAAGAAGGCCCCGGCCAAGAAGGCGACGGCGGCGAAGAAGACCGCCGCGGCCAAGTCCACCGCGGCCAAGAAGACCACCACCGCCAAGGCGACGGCGGCCAAGAAGGCCCCGGCGAAGAAGGCCGCCCCGAAGAAGGCGGCCAGCACCGCCGAGTGACGCAGCCCCGGGCGCCTCGGCGCCCGGGGGAGCACTCAGCCGAGGATCCGGTCCAGGTGCGGGTTGGTGAAGAGCCGGTCGGGGTCCAGGCGGTCGCGGACCGCCAGGAAGTCGGCGAAGCGGGGGTACGCCGTGGCGAGTGACGCCGCGTCCCGGTAGTGCAGCTTGCCCCAGTGCGGCCGGCCGCCGAGGTCGGTCGCCACCTCCTCGAAGGCCCGGAAGTACGGCTCGTACGGCATGCCGACGTACTGGTGGATCGCCACGTACGCGGACTCCCGGCCGTAGCCGTGCGACAGCCAGATGTCGTCGGCGGCGGTGAACCGCACCTCGACCGGGAAGAGCACCTTGAACGGCAGCCCGTCGACGATCCGCCGGAGCGCGTCCAGCGCGGTCGGCAGGGCGGCGCGCGGCAGGGCGTACTCCATCTCCACGAAGCGGACCCGGCGCGGGGTGCAGAAGACCGTGTCGGAGCGGCCGGTGTAGGTGCGTTCGGTGAGCGCCCGGGCGGAGACCGCGCTGATGGTCGGGGCCAGCGCCGGCACGGCGCGGCCCAGCCGGCAGGCCCCGGCGAAGACGGTGTTGGCGAGGAAGTCGTCGTCGAGCCAGCCGCGCCACGGGGGCAGCGGCCGGTCGTCGGCGGGCACCCGGTCGTTGGTCTTGACCTGCACCCGCGCGGTGTACGGGAACCAGTAGAACTCGACGTGGTCGTGCGCGTCGATCAGTGTCGGCAGCTCGGCGAGCACCGAGTCCAGCGGCGCCGGGCGCTCGTGGGCGCGCAGCACGAAGGCATCGACACAGCGCAGGGTCACCTCGACCAGCACGCCGAGTGCGCCCAGCCCGACCCGGGCGGCGGCGAAGACGTCCGGCTGCTCGTCGGCGGAGCAGCGCAGCACCTCGCCGGTGCCGGTGACCAGGGTCAGCGCCGTGACGAAGGTGGACAGGCAGCCGTATCCTGCTCCGGTGCCGTGGGTGCCGGTGGAGATCGCGCCGGCGACGGTCTGGGCGTCGATGTCGCCGAGGTTGGGCAGCGCGAGCCCGTGCCGGGCGAGCAGCGCGTTGAGCGTGTGCAGGGTCATCCCGGCGGGCACGGTGACCAGGCGTCGGTCCCGGTCGACCCGGACGTCGGTCGCCAAGCTGGTCAACTCGATCCGCCGACCGTCGGCCACGGCGATCGGGGTGAACGAGTGGCCGCTGCCGACCACCCGGATGCGAACACCCGCGGCCGCGGCGTCCCGGACGGCCTCGGTGACGGCGTCCAGCGTGGCGGGGCGCAGGATGGCGGTGGCGGTGCTGTGCTGGTTGCCGGCCCAGTTGGACCATGCGGTGGCGGTACCGGCCATCGGCGCGCTCCTCGACATGAATATGAACTGACTTCATATCAGGAACGTTGTTCCTGGTAAATACCGCAATCGAGGTCCGCTCGTTGTACCGGTAGTCACGGACTCGTGACAACCAGATAGTTTCTTCCGTCGAAGGGGGGTGGCGCCGAGTGTCCACACCAGCCGCCACGACCGGGCCGCTGCGCCGCGTTCCGGTGCAGGGTCGAAGTGTCGCGCGGGTCCAGCGGATGTTGGACGCCTGTGCCGAACTCGTCGACGAAGTGGGGTACGAGGGACTGACCACCACGCTGCTCGCCGAACGTGCCGAGGTGGCGATCGGGTCGGTCTACCAGTTCTTTCCGGACAAGCGGGCGATCGTGCAGGCGCTGACCCTGCGCACGATGGAGTCCTACCTGCAGCGGCTCGACGAGCGGTTCGCCTCGGACGACCTGACCCACTGGTGGGACGGTGTCGACGCGGGGATCGACGAGTACATCACGATGCACCGGACGGTCCCGGGGTTCCGTACCCTGCACTTCGGCGACGTGGTCGACCTGCACCTGCTCGATGAGCAGCGGGACAACAACGGCGTGATCGCCGACCAGTTGGCCCGGGTGCTGACCGAGCGGTTCGGCATGACCGACGAACCGCGGCTGCGGTTCTGCCTGGAGATCGCCGTCGAGGCCGCGGACGCCCTGATCAAGCTGGCGTTCCGCCGTAAGCCCGAGGGCGACGAGCGGGTCCTCGCCGAGGCCAAGGCGCTGATCCGCGAGTACCTGCACCGCCACGTGAACGCCACCGAGGCCGTCCAACCCGGCTGACGGTCCCGGCCGGGCGGCCCCGGTCAGAGGAAGGCGTGCCCCTCGCCGCGGTAGGTGGGCACGGTGGCGACCACCTCGTCACCGGAGACCAGGTGCAACTCGTTGACGTGCTCGCAGAGCTCGCCCGCCTTGGCGTGCCGGAACCACACCCGGTCGCCGACCCGCAGCCCGGCCGCCGCGGCGCCGGCCAGCGGGGTCTGCACCTCACCGGCTCCCTCGGTGCCGACCAGGCTCAGCCCGGCCGGGAGCCAGGGCCGGGGCAGCCGGCTCCGCTCGGCCGGGCCGGAGGCGATCCAGCCGCCGCCGAGCACCGTCGCCAGCTCCGGCGTCGGCCGGCGGACCACCGCGCAGGCGAAGAACGCCGCCGGGGTGGGCCGCCAGGCGCGGTAGGCGTCGAACAGCGTCGGCCCGTACAGGCCCGATCCCGCGGTGACCTCGGTGACCGCGGGATCGGCGCTGGTGGCGGCGACGCTGCCGGTGCCGCCGCCGTTGACGAACTCCAGGTCGGCGTGTTCGCGTACCGCCGCGACCGCCGCGCCCCGGCGGGCCAGCAGTTCCCGGTACGACCCGCGCTGCGTCAGCCGGATCGCGGCGCCCATGACGGCCCGCCCCGGCGGCGCGTCGCCGAGGCCGGCGATCTGCGCCTCGTACGCCATCAGCCCGACCAGCCGGAAGCCCGGCCGGGCGGCGACGGCGGCGGCGAGCGCGCCGGCGGCCCGGGCGCTGTGCACCGGTGAGCGGCGCACGCCGACGTGCACCCGCCCGCCCAGCGGTCGCCAGGAGGCGTCCAGTTCGAGGCAGACCCGCAGCTCCGGCCGCCGGCCGGGGGCGCGGACCGCGTCGACCAGGTCGAGCTGCTCGGTGCCGTCGATCATCAGGGTGACCGCCGCGGCGAGCGCCGGGTCGGCGGCCAGCTCGGCGAGCGCCGCCCGCTCCGCTGTCGGATATGCGACCAGCGCGTCGTCGGTCACCCCGGAGCGGACCAGCCAGATCGCCTCGGACAGGGTGAACGCCATCACGCCGGCCCAGCCCGGCCGGCTCAGCACCCGGGTGGTCAGCTCCCGGGAGCGGATCGACTTGCTGGCGGCGCGGACCGGCTTGCCGCCCGCCCGGTCGGCCAGCGCGGCGGCGTTGGCGTCGAAGGCCGTGAGGTCGACCACGGCGTACGGCGGGTCGAGGTGGGCGGTCGCCGAGTCGAGGCGCTCGCGCAGGGTGTCGCTGTCGATGGCCACGGGTGCACGCTAACTGTCCGGGATAGTAATGCGAAATACCCTCATGTACCGCCGGGCTGCGGTCGCTGGTCCTCGCGGCCTAGGCTCGGCGAGCAGGAGAATGTCGCCGGTGGGGAGGCCCCCCACCGGGACTAGAGTGTTGCACCGGGACTGCCCAGCGTTGGGCCGGCACGTGGAGGTACGGCCATCGAAAGCCAGAAGAACGGCGAGTCGCCCGGCGTGTCGACGCCCGGGGCGCAGTCCGGAGCAGCCCAGGCCGACCGGTCCGGCGCGGCCGCGATCCGCTCGGTGCTGCGCATCCGGCCGTTCCGTCGGCTCTGGATCGTGCTCGGCGCGGCCTCCTTCGGTGACTGGCTCGGCCTGCTCGCCACCTCCGTCTTCGCCGCCGCCCAGGTCTCCGGCAGCACCGCCAAGGGTGCCGCCTTCGGGACGCTGATCGCGGTCCGGCTGCTGCCGGCGCTGATCCTCGGGCCGGTGGCCGGCGTGCTCGCCGACCGCTTCGACCGGCGCTGGACGATGGTCATCTGCGACCTGCTGCGCTTCGTGCTCTTCGCCTCGATCCCGCTGCTCGCCCTCACCGGGGCCAGCGGTGCCGTGGTGGTCACCTGGGCGGCGGTCGCCACCTTCCTGATCGAGACCATCACCCTGCTCTGGATCCCGGCCAAGGAGGCCGCGGTCCCCAACCTGATCCCGCGCGCCCGGCTGGAGAGCGCCAACCAGCTCACGCTGATCACCACGTACGGGCTGACCCCGGTGGCCGCCGCCATCGCCCTGGCGGTGCTCGACCGCAGCGTCCGCGCGGCGACCGGCGGCGAGATGCCGGGCTGGGCCGAGCCCGCCCAGCTCGCCCTCTGGTTCAACTCCTTCTCCCGGCTGGCCACCGCGCTGGTGGTGGCCTTCGGCATCAAGGAGATCAGCCAGGCGCAGGCCGGCGAGCGGGAACGCACCGAGCAGAGCATGATGCGCCAGTTCACCGAGGGCTGGAAGTTCATCAAGCAGACCCCGCTGGTACGCGGCCTGGTGCTGGGCATCTTCGGCGCGTTCGCCGGCGGCGGCATCGTGATCGGCACGGCCAAGTTCTTCGCCGCCTCGCTCGGCGCCGGCGACGCCGCCTTCTACATGCTCTTCGGGGCGATCTTCATCGGCCTGGCCCTCGGCATCGGGCTCGGCCCGATGATCGTGCGGGACATGTCCCGCCGCCGCTGGTTCGGCATGAGCATCGTGCTGGCCAGCGCGTCCGTGCTGGTGCTCGCCTTCGCCATCCACCTGTCGATGGCCATGCTCGGCGCGATCCTGGTCGGCGCCGGGGCGGGGATGGCCTTCCTCGCCGGCACCACGCTGCTCGGCGGCGAGGTCGCCGACGAGGTACGCGGTCGGGTCTTCGCGGTGGTGCAGATCGGCACCCGGCTGGTGCTGATCCTGGCCATCGCGCTGAGCAGCCTCCTGGTCGGCGTCGGCGGCTCCCGCAAGCTCACCATCGCCGACCTCGGCGTCTCCGTCTCCTCCACCCGACTGCTGCTGCTCGCGGCCGGTGCCGCCGGCATCTTCGCCGGGATCAGCGCGTTCGGGCAGATGGACGACAAGAAGGGCGTGCCGGTCCTCGCCGACCTCTGGGGTTCGATCCGGGGTCGCCCGCTGATGCCCGCCGAGCCGTTCGTCTCCTCCGGCCTCTTCGTGGTCTTCGAGGGCGGCGAGGGCGCCGGCAAGTCCACCCAGCTCGACACGCTCGCCGAGCGACTGCGCGGGCAGGGCCGGGACGTGGTGGTCACCCGCGAGCCGGGCGCCACCGGGGTGGGCGAGCGGATCCGGTCGCTGGTGCTCGACAACGCCGGCGCCGAGGCACCCTCGCCGCGCGCCGAGGCGCTGCTCTACGCCGCCGACCGGGCGCACCACGTCGCCACCGTGGTCCGTCCGGCGCTGGTCCGGGGCGCGGTGGTGATCAGCGACCGGTACGTCGACTCCTCCCTGGCCTACCAGGGCGCCGGCCGTACGCTGCCGGTCGAGGAGGTCTCCTGGCTCTCCTCGTGGGCCACCGGCGGGCTCAAGCCCGACCTGGTGGTGCTGCTCGACGTCGACCCGCGCACCGGCCTGTCCCGGGTGGAGTCCCGCAACCAGGGCACCGACCGGCTGGAGGCCGAGTCGCTCGCCTTCCACGAGCGGGTCCGGTACGCCTTCCTCGACCTCGCCGCCAACGACCCGAAGCGCTACCTGGTGCTGGACGCCGCCCGGCCGGCCGAGGAGATCGCCGCCCTGGTCGCCCGCCGGGTCGAGGAGTTCCTGGTGGACCCGGCCGCCATCGTGCACCCGCGCCCCGCCCACGGGCCGGACACCTCGGTGCAGCCCGAGTTATCCGACGCGGAGCTGGTGACGATGGAGCACCGGACCTGATGCCGGACGTCTTCGCCGACCTGGTCGGCCAGGACGAGGCGGTCGCCACCCTGCGCCACGCCGCCGCGGCGGCCGCCGCCGTGCTGCGCGCCGCCCACCCGGCCGCCGTCGGGTCGGGACAGGCCGAGGTCGAGGGACAGCCGGGGGTCGACCCGGGTGCGGGGATGACCCACGCCTGGATCTTCACCGGCCCGCCCGGCTCCGGCCGGTCGGTGGCCGCGCGCGCCTTCGCCGCCGCGTTGCAGTGCAAGTACGGCACCGGCTGCGGCGAGTGCCCCGGCTGCCACACCACGATGACCGGCACCCACGCCGACGTTCGCCTGGTGGTGCCCGAGGGGCTCTCCATCGGGGTCGGCGAGATGCGCGCGCTGGTGCTCCGGGCGGCCAGCACCCCGTCCGGCGGGCGCTGGCAGATCGTGATCATCGAGGACGCCGACCGGCTCACCGAGGCCGCCGGCAACGCCCTGCTCAAGGCGATCGAGGAGCCGCCGCCGCGGACCGTCTTCCTGCTCTGCGCCCCGTCCACCCACCCGGACGACGTGTCGGTGACCATCCGGTCGCGCTGCCGGGTCGTACCGCTGCGGCAGCCGCCGGCCGCCGCGGTGGCCGAGGTGCTGGTGCGCCGGGACGGCATCGCGCCCGACGTGGCGCAGTGGGCGGCGGCGGCCGCGCAGGGGCACGTCGGGCGGGCCCGGCGGCTGGCCCGCGACCCCGAGGCGCGGCAGCGCCGGGACGCGGTGCTGGCGGTGCCCCGCCGGCTGACCGGCGTCGGTGCCGCGCTCGACGCGGCGTCGGCCCTGATCGAGGCGGCCGAGGCGGAGGCCGAGGCGTCCGTGGCCGAGGCCGACGCGGCCGAACGGGCGGCGTTGCAGACCGCGCTCGGCGCGGGCGGCACCGGCCGGGGCGCGGCCGGCGCCATGCGCGGCGCCGCCGGGCAGCTCAAGGACCTGGAGAAGCGGCAGAAGTCCCGGGCCACCCGCGCCCAGCGGGACGCGCTGGACCGGGCCCTGGTCGACCTGGCCGGCTTCTACCGGGACGCGCTCACCATGGCGCTGCGCGCCCCGGTGGCCCCGGTGCACACCGACACCGCCGCGATGGCCGAGGCCGGCGCGCAGAAGTGGGACGCCGAGGGCGCGCTGCGGCGGTTGGAGGCCGTGCTGGAGTGCCGGGCGGCGATCGAGGCGAACGTCAAGCCCCGGATCGCGGTCGAGGCGATGATGCTCACCCTCTGGAAGGGATAGTTTCCGCTGTCCACAGGCATCGACAGGTGTCGCGGGCGTGCGGTACGGTCCGGTGTGCCGTGGTGACGGTGAGGGCACGCAGGGTGATGGTCGGCCGGGGGGAGAACCGATGCCGCGCGAGATCGACGAGGCGTGGATCGAGGAGGCGGTGCGGCGTTACCGCCGGATCGAGTCCCTCCAGGCCGAGTTCGACCAGGCGGTCGACACCGTCGAGGTCACCGTCCGCTCGCCGGACGGGCTGGTCGAGGTGGTGGTGACCGCCGGCGGCCGGATCACCGACGTCCGCTTTCTCGGGCCGCTGCACTCCCGCCACCCGCGCGACGTCGCCGGCTCGGTGCAGGCCGCCGTCACCGCCGCGGCGGACGCCGCGCAGTGGGCCCGGGAGAAGCTGCACAACGAGACCTTCGCGGCGTACCGGCCGCTGGCAGGGGCCTGAGATGGACGCGCTGCGCGCCCTCGCCGCCCGCCTGGAGGAGGCGAGCGACACGCTGGCCGTGCTCGCCCGCACGGTGACCGCCACCGACCCGGCCCACCCGGCGTTCGGCGCGGACGCTCCGGGCCGCCCCGGCGAGGTCGGCCGGGCGCTGCACCGGCAGTGGACCGCCGCCACCGGCGACCGGGCCCGGGAGGCGGGGGCGGCCGCCGCCCGGCTCGCCGCCGCGGCCGCCGCCGTCCGCAGCGCCGCCGACCGCTACGCCGGCACCGACGACACCGCCGGCCGGCGGCTGTTCGGGGAACGCTGATGGACGCCCTGGACCGGCTCGCCGAGCCCGGCCTGGAGCTGCTGCGCCGGGTCGACCACCTGCTCGCCGCCGGCGCTCCCGAGGGCCACCGGCTCTGGCCGCTGCTGCGCCGGATGCAGGTGCTGCCCGGCGACGCGCTGCACGCCTTCCTCGACCTGCACCCGGCGCCGCTGACGACCGCCGGGCACGCGGTGCGCCGGCTGGTCCGGGGGTACGACGACGCGTGCGCCGCCCTCACCGATCCGGGCCTGTGGTCCGGCCCGGCCGCCGCCGCGTACGACGAGGCCCGCTCGGCGCTGCTGCGCCACCTCGACGAGGGGCCGGAGAGCCTGGTCGGGCGGATCGAGTCGACCGCCGGGTACGCCGACGCGCTCGCCCACTGGGTGGAGGGCAGCCGGCTGGCGGTGGCCCGGGTCCTCGCCGAGGTGCTCGGCTCCACCGAGGCGGTACGCGTCCTCGCCGCGACCGCGCCCGGCGGGGACGGCGCCAGCGGCACCGGCGCGGCGGCCGAGATCGCCACCCGGGTGCTCGCGGTGCTCGGGGTGGCGTACGACGGGGCGGAGACGCTGCTGCGCCAGTGGACGCCGAGCCTGGCCGAGTCGACCTGGCGGGCGTCGACCGGCGGCCCGGTCCGCTACGACAGCACCACCCGGGTGGGTCGCTGACCGGGTGGTCCACGGCGCCGCGCGCGGCGCCCGGCCTGGACCGGGGCCCGGCGGCGGCGCCGTGGCCATTCCCTGCACCCCCCGCAGGTCTGCCTCCACTCAACGCCTCCACCCGGGCGTTTGTCCCGCCCCGGGGCCCGATTCAGCCGTCCGGGCGAGGGGCAAGGGAACGAGTCGACGATCGTGGATGACTGCACGGGGTAACCACGCGGCGACGGGTGGCCGGGCCGGCGCCGGTCGTCCGTCGTAGGGTGGACCGCATGGGCATGCTCTGCGCGGTCAGCTTCAACCGGTACGGGCGCCTCTACTATCTCGACCCGGGCGAGCTGCGGCCGCAGGTCGGCGACCGGGTGCTGGTCCCGACCGACGACGGGCCCGAGGTGGCCGAGTGCGTCTGGGCGGCGCAGTGGGTGTCGGAGGAGACCGACGGCTTCCCGAAGCTGGCCGGGCTGGCGCAGGAGGAGGACCTGCGCCGCGACGAGCTGCTGCGCCGGCGCAAGGCCGAGGCGAAGGTGGCCGCCAAGCGGCTGATCCGGGAGCACGGGCTGCCGATGAAGGTCGTCGCCGTGGACCACGTCCTGGGCGAGGGCGATGCCGGCGGCGACCGGACCACCGTCTACTTCACCGCCCCGCACCGGGTGGATTTCCGCTCCCTGGTCCGCGACCTGGGCGCGACCCTGCAATGCCGGGTCGAGTTGCGGCAGCTCTCCGCCCGGGACTCGGCGCGGGTGCAGGGCGGCATCGGCTCCTGCGGTCGCGACCTGTGCTGCGCGACCTTCCTCAACGACTTCGAGCCGGTGACCATCCGGATGGCGAAGGACCAGGACCTGCCGCTCAACCCGCTGCGGATCTCCGGCGCCTGCGGCCGGCTGATGTGTTGCTTGAAGTACGAACATCCGCTGTACCAAAAATTCCAGGAGTCCGCCCCGCCGATCGGCAGCCGGGTCACCACGCCCGAGGGCGACGGCAAGGTGGTCGGCCACAGCGTCCCCCGGGACGCGGTCACGGTACGGCTGGACGCCGACGGCTCCCGCTGCTCCTGCTCCCGCGCCTCGGTCTGCGCCCCCCGCCAGGCCCACGACCAGCACTACTCGGCCTGACCACCCTCCCCGCGCCCGCCCTGCGCCCGGCGGGCCTCGGCCGTTGATCAAGAAGTTTGCGTCTGCCGGAGCCCGGATCGGGACGCAAACTTCTTGATCGACGCCGTCAGTCGAGGGTGACCGGGGGTTCGGCCAGGCGGGGGGTGAGGGTGGTCTTCGGGGTGAGCCAGGAGGCGGTGGGGGACTGGTCGGGGTTCAACTGCCAGTCCCGGGACACCCGGTCGACCGCGATCGGGTAGATGGTCAGCGACCCGTCGGGGTCGATCCGCATCCGCAGGAACGACTTGGAGTCCTCGATGCCCTGGCCGGCGAAGAGCTCGTTGACGTTCACCCCGAACGCCCCCGCCACCAGCAGGTACGCCGCCACCACCTGGCTGGACACCAGACCGATCACCGGGCCGTAGACGACCGCCGCCGCGGCCGCCGGCAGCGGCCAGGGCCAGTCGTAGAAGGGCAGCGCCAGCCAGGCCCAGGTGCCGGCGGCGGCGAGCCCCACCTGCGCCAGACCGTGGCTCACCCCGAGGATCCAGTGCCGGACGTGCCGTTTCCCGCCGGCGCTCGGTGGCTTGGCGAATAGGGCCGCCCCGAGCAGCGTCACGCCCAGCATGATCACCAATGGGACGCTGAACAGCCGCTGCTCGGTGCTGTCCGTCCGGTTCGCCGTCACCCCGGCCATGGCCAGCATGAGCAGCGTGTGCAGGGCCCCGAGCAGGGTGGTGAAACCCGGGTTGCGGAACGGCAGCCGGGGGAAGATCCCCCAGCCGTACCGCCGGGAACGGGCCGCGTCCGGGTAGCGGGCGACCAGGTCGTACGGGCGGGTGGCGCTGGCCCGGCGGGACAGGGTGTCCTTCGGCGGCACCTCGATCCGCTCCGGGAGCTTGTGCGTCGGGTACAGGTACGCCCCGCCGCCCCCGCAGGTGATGAGCTGCCGCTCCGGGCCGGCGTACCGGGCGTAGTGGTGCAGGTCGCCGGAGATGAGCAGCCGCACGTGCGCGCCGGTGGGGGCGAGGATCGTCCGGATGAAGTAGTCGATCGAGTCGTACGCGGTGGGGTGGTCGACGGACTTGACCCAGGTCGGCGCCGGCACCGCCAGGATGACCATGCTCTGTGGGCCCAGCCGCCGGGCCACCTCGTCGAAGTAGGCCAGCTGCGGGTCGTCCAGGTACGACCCGGACTGGTCGTCGAGGCCCAGCAGCCACCAGTCGGCCGGCAGCTCCACCGCGAAGTACGAACGGGACTGCCCGGTGCCCCAGCCGCCGAAATGCCGGTCCCGGGAGCGGACGAACAGGCGCAGGAAGGCGGTCAGGCCGTCGTACCAGTCGTGGTTGCCAGGCACGGCGAAGAGCGTCGGCCGCTCGGGCGGCGCCACCGGCAGCGCGGCCTGGTACGGCCCCTTGCACCGGTCCTCGTACGCCTCGTACGCCGCCGACGGGTAGACCTGGTCGCCCCCCATCACCAGGGTTTGGGCGCGGGGCAGCCGGTGCCCGTCCACCTCCAACTCCCGCTGCGCGAGCAGGTACGCCACCGAGTAGGTGGCGTTGAAGCCGTCGCCCAGGTCGGCCACGTAGTCCAGCCAGAGCCCGCCGTCCGGCCCGACCTGGCGCGCGATCTTCGAATCCAGCGCGTTCTGCAGCTCACGCTTGTCCAGGTACGCCCCGAAGAGCATCGCCAGCAGCGTCCGGATGCCGGTGCTGATCAGCAAAAACGGCGCCAGCCAGGGCACCGGCTTACGCGGGGTGAAACCCAGCTCCACCGGGTCGAGGCTGAGCGGCCGGCGGGCCGCCCGCTCGCCGGGGGCGTGCTCGGCGGGAACGTCGGACCCGGACGTGGGGTGATCGTCGGTCACCCGCCGGAGCGTAGCGCCGACCGGCCGCTACCGCTGTCCGGCGAACGACCGATCGCGTCCGATGTCCGGGTTCCCGGGTGGGGGAACCCCCTCGGCCGGTGGGCCGGCGGTGCCGTACACTTGACGATCGTTGCCGCCTTAGCTCAGTCGGCTAGAGCGACGCACTCGTAATGCGTAGGTCGACGGTTCGATTCCGTCAGGCGGCTCGGTACAGAAGCCCAGGTCAACGGCCTGGGCTTCGCCGTTTCCCAAGGTCGATCACGTCGCCGCTGGCGGGTCGAGTCCTTGAATAGTCCTTGTCCCGCTCGGCGAACGCCTCGTCCAGCCGGTTGGCGACGGCGTCCAGGTCGTCACCGAACAGCCCCGCGTATACGTCCAATGTCATCGACGCCGAGGCGTGCCCGAGCATCCGCTGCACCGCCTTGACGTTCGCGCCGGCTGCCACGGCCAGACTCGCCGCCGTGTGCCGCAGGTCGTGAGGCGTGAGCCCGGCCAGCCCCACCGAGGCCGCCGCCGGCCCGAAGACCCGCGTCCGGAAGTTCGTGTTGCGCAGCGGCCCGCCGTTCGGGGCGGTGAACACCAGCTCGTCGCGGCGCTTTCCGGCGACATGCGCGGCCAGCTCGTCGACGAGGAACCGCGGAATCGGCACGGACCGGCGCTGGTGGTTCTTCGGCGTGCCCTCCACCAGCTCCCCGCCAACCTCCGCGAACGCCACGGCCACCGTCACCCGACGCCGCAGCAGATCCAGCCGCGACACCCGCAGCGCGGATGCCTCACCCCACCGCAGCCCGGTGTAAGCCAGGAACCGCACCAGCAGCCCGTACCGCCGCACGCCTCCGCGAGCCTCGCCACCTGGTCGTGGTCAAGGCGGCCCGCAAGCGGGCCGCGCCGGCCCGGCCCCGGCCTGCTGGCGACCTTCGGCCGGCATCGGCCGGGCCGGCCGGCCACGCTGAGGGACGACAAGGACCAGAAGACCTCGGGGCTCCGCCCCGAACCCCGACCCTCCTCGGAGATCAGCTGGCGTGGATCTCCTCGCCGGGCACCACAAGGGCTACCAGCCTCCCTGGACGGTCTGCCGACTGCCCGACGAGGAGATCCACGCCTCCGCGATCGGCCTGCTTAGAGGTCGCGCATGTCACTCCGCCAGGTGCTTGTAGCGTGGACCGTAACGAAGCAGCGCTGTCCCGCCTGCTGGTCCGCAACCGAACCACTCGTCACCGGCAGCGGGCCACGGACCCTCGCGACGGAGATCCGCCAGCACAACCTCCGGATCCTCCGCGACGTGGCCCAATCGGGGGTAACGTCCGGCGGTAGGAACAGCGGCGGCAGTAGCCGCTCCCGCTCCTCGATCACAGGGGCGTTGATCCGGTCTTGGTGACTGATGGCCGGCGGGAGCCCGGGTGGCCCGGGGCCAGGACCAAAGGGTTCCCGCCGTCGGGACAAAACACCGCAGACAGGACAGGCAAGGAGTGGGTACGATGGACGTCAATCTTGAGGTGGTCACGATCCCGGTGTCGGATGTCGACAGGGCGCTGGAGTTCTACCGGGATCGCCTGGGCTGGCGACTGGACGCAGACATCAAGGTCAGCGACGACGTCCGCATCGTGCAACTGACCCCGACTGGTGACGGCCATACGTCCATCGCGTTCGGCAAAGGCCTGCCGATAGCCGCTCCACCGGGGTCGATGCGGCACCTAGAGCTAGTGACCTCCGACGTCGTGGCCACACGGGAGGAGCTGGCCCAGCGGGGCGTCGACGTCACCGAGGTCTACCACGGCCCCGGCGGCGCTTTCTGGCCCGAGGCGCGCCAACCCGGCCCCGACCCCGAACGTAATAGCTACAACTCGTTCGCCTCATTCCAGGACCCGGACGGAAACGGCTGGACGCTGCAGGAGGTCACTACCCGCATGCCGGGTCGCGAGGCCCGTTCGTGACATTACAAGCCTCGTCGTTGCTACACCACCTACCGCCTGCCTCCTGAGACGGGCCATCCACGGGCCACAAGCCGATGTCATCGGGGGCTACGTGAGGCCGCCTACGGCCGAGGCGAGCAGGAGAAGCGGCGCCACGTCGAAGCGATATTGTGCGATTCCCAAGCTGACAGTGCGGGTTCGATTCCCGTCACCCGCTCCGGCGTGAAGGCCCTGGCCAGGACACGAGTCCGAGTCAGGGCCTTCGATGTTCCGTAGCCAAGGACCAGGCCGCGTGCCATTGGCGTGCCATTAGCCTCGGTCATCCCTGGTGCCTTCCCGGTCCGCTGACCGCTTCTTGCCCTTCTTGGCGCCCGACTTCTTGCCCGGCTTGTCCTTGTTCTTGCCCTCGCCGCCGGCAGACTTCTTGGACGTCTTCCGGTCCGCGCGTAGCACCTCGTGCAGCGCGGTGGGTGAGTGGCTGAGGTGGGATGCCATCCCGCCCGCCACCGACCCAGGCAAGCCGAGCAGGCCAGGGCCAGGGTGTGTGGGTCGGCGGCATCAGTGAGGATGGTGAGGTGGGTCGCCGAGCTGGTCTGACTCACCGGCAGACCGACGGTTGCTGTCCTCATCCCGATTCGTCGGCCCGCTCGGTGGCCCCGACAGCTGCATGTCACCGGTCAGGCGTCGTGACCTGATAGGAGCCTGTGCGAGAGGCGCCCACCACTGTGTTGTCCGCATCGCCTGACCGGTGACGTGTCCACGGATCTCGACGCAGACGAGAAGGGCGGACCTCGGGACTGCCCCGGGTTCGGTTGACTCGCGGGGTTGAGTGGTTCAAGCCGCGTGTGCGGGCCTGTTGATTGTCTCAAA